>LSKF01000092.1 GCA_001556995.1 Erythrobacteraceae bacterium CCH12-C2 | reverse complement strand
GTATCCATCCGGTGAAGGCCGCATGATGCTGGCCGGCGCGTAGCCGGGTTTAGGCGGCGATTGCGTCGGGGAGCGGCGCCCAGTTCCAAGGCAGCAACTGATCGAGCCGGGTGGCGGGGTGGTCCGCAATGCGGGCGAAGACATCGGCGAGCCAAGCCTGCGGATCGACATCGTTGAGCTTCGCGGTCTGGATCAGGGTGTAGATGATGGCGGCACGCTGGCCGCCGCGATCAGATCCGCAGAACAGCCATGCCTTGCGACCGAGCGGGATGCAGCGAAGGGCGCGTTCGGCAGCGTTGTTCGTCAAGCAGATGCGCCCATTGTCGAGGAACCGGGTGAACGCATCCCAGCGCTTCAGCATGTAGAGGCAGGCCTTGGTCAGATCATGGCCGCGCGACAGCTTGGCGACCTGCTCGGTGAGCCAAGCGTGCAGGTCGGCCATCAGCTGCGCGCTGAGTTCCTGGCGGGTGGCAAGCCGCTCGGCGGGGCTCTTGCCGTTGATGCCGCGCTCGATGTCGAACAGGGCATCGAGACGTTGCACGGCTTCCAGCGCGATCGGATAGACCATGCTGCTGCGCTGGCCGCGGCTCTTCTTGCGGGCCGAGCTGACGACATCGGCGAGCTCGAAGAACTTGCGCCTGGCATGGGCAAAGCAGCCCGCCTCGAGCACGGGACCGGGGTTGCGTCCTTCGCGGTAGAGCTCGTTGTAGCCGCTATAGGCATCGGCCTGCAGGATGCCGGACCATGGCGCGAGATGAGCTTGCGGGTGCTCGCCGCGCCGGTCGCGCGAGTAGTGGAACAGAGCGGCGGGTGGATCGGCCCCAGCAAAGGGGCGATCATCGCGGACGTAGACCCATAATCGGGCCGTATCGGTCTTGCCTCTGGCCATGACCGGCACCGTCGTATCGTCGCCGTGGATACGGGTTGCGGCGAGAACGTGCGCCTCGATGAGCTTGTAGATCGGCATCAGCGCGTGCGCCGCAGCGCCAACCTGATCGGCAAGGGTCGAGAGGCTGAGCGGCACGCCTTCGCGGGCGAACCGCTCGGCCTGACGGTTGAGGGGCTGAT
>LSKF01000091.1 GCA_001556995.1 Erythrobacteraceae bacterium CCH12-C2 | reverse complement strand
TATCGATACCTCGCGATTACTCAAGTTATGGCGAGGTGAGCATAACTCGAGCCAAGCCGCGAGATGGGCCTGCGGGTGCTCGCCGCGCCGATCGCGCGAGTAGTGGAACAGCGCGGCCGGTGGATCGGTCCCGGCGAACGGGCGATCGTCGCGGACATAGACCCATAATCGAGCCACATCGGTCTTGCCCTTGGCCATGACCGGCACGGTGGTATCGTCGCCGTGGA
>LSKF01000090.1 GCA_001556995.1 Erythrobacteraceae bacterium CCH12-C2 | reverse complement strand
CAGCGCAGCGCAGAAATACCCTTGCCAACGGAGAGCCGTCCACACAGGGGTCGTTGCACGAACCCGCTTCGCGGGAGTGTCGCTGGCGGCGAGGGTGATGTAGAACGACAGGCGTAGCGCCTGATCCGAGAGAGGCAGACGATTGTGGCTCCTTCAACCAAGGAGTCGAACGATGAACGAGATTATTCCGATTGGGCCGGTCAGCCCGCTTCGCCAGCGGCTGATCGAGGATATGTCACTGCGCCGGTTCGGGCCGGAGACGCAACGCAACTACCAGCGCGATGTGGGACGGTTCGCGACCTGGCTGGGGCGCTCGCCGCATACCGCGACCGCCGAGGATGTCCGCCGGTTCCAGATTGAGCAACGGGAAGCCGGGGTGCCGGCGCCGACCATGAACAGCATCGTGGCGGCGCTGCGGTTCCTCTTCACCCACACCCTCGACCGGCCCGATCTTGCACGCAAGCTGGTCCGCACCGCGCACGCTCGCAAGATCCCGGTGGTGCTGACCCAGAGCGAGGTGAAGCGCCTGCTCGATGCGACCACCAGCCTCAAGCATCAGGCCGCATTGTCGGTCGCCTATGGTGCGGGTCTGCGCGTCGGCGAGGTCGCGGCGCTCAAGGTGCGCGATATCGACAGCAAGCGCATGCTGCTCAGGATCGAGCGTGGCAAAGGCGGGCGATACCGCAATGCCATGCTGCCAGAGGGCTTGCTCGTGCTGCTGCGTGACTGGTGGCGCGCGGGGCGTCAGCAGGGTGTGCTCCACGCTGATGGCTGGCTCTTCCCGGGACGAGGCGCCATGCTGCCGATCAGCACACGCCAGCTCCACCGTGTCGTCGTCGAAGCTGCCGAGGCAGCCGACATCGCCAAGCGGGTAGGACCGCACACGCTGCGTCACAGTTTTGCTACGCACCTCCTCGAGGACGGGGTCGATATCCGCGTCATTCAGGCGCTGCTCGGTCATGCCAAGCTGAACACCACCGCCTTTTACACGCAAGTGGCAACCAAGACGGTGCGCGCCGTGGTCAGCCCGCTTGACCGGCTCGCACTGGCGGCACCGGACAAGGAGGCGCCGAGCGGCTGAGGACCGGTGCGCGCCGCACTCGAGGTCGCCGACGTTTTCTGCGCTGCCGGGCCAGCCTATCGGCTCGCCCATGCCGGGCACCTGAGCCTGCATCAGCTCAAGGTCATGTCGGCGATCGAGCACTGCCGCACCGCCGCGCTGGGCGGGCATGTCGAGGCCTGCACCGACTGCGGACATTGGCGGATCGCCTACAACTCCTGCCGCAACCGCCATTGCCCCAAGTGCCAGGGCACCGCCGCGCGCACCTGGCTCGCCTCGCGCGAGGCCGACCTGCTGCCGGTGGGATACTTCCATGTCGTCTTCACGCTGCCTGCCGAGATCGCGGATATCGCGTTCCACAACAAGGCGCTGCTCTACGACCTGCTGTTCAAGACTGCGTCCGAGACCACGCTCACCATCGCCGCCGACCCGAAGCATCTCGGTGCCCGCATCGGCATCACCGCCGTGCTCCACACCTGGGGCTCGGCCATGACCCACCACCCGCATATCCACATGATCGTGCCGGGCGGCGGTATCGCGCCGGATGGGGAGCGATGGATATCATCCCGCCCGGCCTTCCTCCTGCCGGTGCGCGTGCTGGGCGCCTTGTTCCGCCGCCTGTTCCTCACTCGGCTGCTGGCGCTTTACGATGCCGGCAAGCTCGCCTTCTTCGGTCGGCTCGCTCATCTCGCCGATCGTCGCGCATTCCTGCGCCACCTCGCGCCGGTGCGCAAAAAGCGCTGGGTGGTCTACGCCAAGCCGCCCTTCGCCGGTCCCGAGGCCGTGCTCGCCTATCTCTCGCGCTACACCCACCGGGTCGCCATCTCGAACAGTCGCCTCCTGCGGCTCGACGAGCATGGGGTCACGTTCCGCTACAAGGACTATCGCCGTTCTACGCCAGACCGGCAGCAGGTCATGACGCTCAGCGCCGACGAGTTCATCCGCCGCTTCCTGCTGCACTGCCTGCCACGCGGGTTCCACCGCATCCGCC
>LSKF01000089.1 GCA_001556995.1 Erythrobacteraceae bacterium CCH12-C2 | reverse complement strand
GGCCGGGGGCGATCCCCGCCTATGTCCGGCTGATCGAGCGGCTGGAGGAAGTGAGCGATTTCGACCGCCGCACCGAAGGCCTCGCCGATGGCGATACCCTGCTGCGGCGCGCGGCGGACGGGCAGGGGCTAACCCGGCCCGAACTCGCGGTGCTGCTGTCCTCGGCCAAGCTGGCGCTGCAATCCGCGATCGAGGCAAGCCAGCTGCCCGATGATCCGGTGCTGGACGACGTGCTGATCGCGCGCTTCCCGACTGCGATGCGCAAACCTTATGCGAGCGCGATCGGTGGCCACCGGCTGCGGCGCGAAATGATCGCCACCAGCCTCTCGAACCGCATCGTCAACCGGCTGGGCATGGTCCATCCGTTTGAACTTGCCGAGGAAGAGGGCGTAGGCCTTGCTGAAGTCGTCGCCGCCTTTGTGGTCACCGAACGCCTGTTCGGTCTGGATAGGCTATGGGCTGAGCTCGATGCGGCCGCCATTCCCGAGGCGGCGCGCCTCGCGCTGTTCGACCGGTTGGCGGCAGCGGTCGGCAATCTCATGAGCGATGTGCTGCGCACCGCCTCGGGCCGGGTCGCTGCGGGCAGCATGGTCAGCGCGCTTGGCGAAGGTGTCGCGGTGCTCACCGCCGCGCGCGAGGAGCTGCTCACCGCAGAACCGCGCGCGCGCTCGCAGGAGCTGCGCAGGGGCTTCATCGCCGCCGCCGCGCCCGAGGCATTGGCGGCCAAGGTCGCCAATCTGTTCGATTTCGACGGCGCGGTGGGCCTTGCCCATGCCGCAGGCGAAACCGGGATCGATGCCAAGCTGCTGACCCACGCCTTCACTGATGTCGGCACCCGGCTGGGGCTCGATTGGGCGCAGGGGATTGCGGCGCATATGTCGCCCTCCGACGTGTGGGAGCGGCTGCTGGTCTCGGGCCTCGCGCGCGATCTCCAGCAGATGCGGATCGAGTTCCTGCGGCGGCTGATGCGCAGCAAGGCGGGGAAGGATGATCCGCTGGGCGCGGTGGCGGCATGGGCGACGCGCAACAGCGCCGCCGTGGCGCAGTTCCGCAGCATGATCGCCCGCGCGCAGGCCCGCCCCCCGGTCGGCCCGGCGATGCTGGCGCAGATCGCCGCGCAGGCACGCAATCTGCTGGAGCGTTGATCAGCAGTCGCGCTGGCGCGCGACGCAGACCACCCACCCCGCCTCCCCACCCGGCCACCAATGATACCATTAGGCTATGGTGGCCGGGTGGGGAGGCGGGGTGGGTGGTCTGCCCCAAAA
>LSKF01000088.1 GCA_001556995.1 Erythrobacteraceae bacterium CCH12-C2 | reverse complement strand
AGTCTCGCACCCCTCCCGCCAGCGGGAGGGGGGAGCAGCGCCAAAAATCCCCCTCCCGGCTGCCCCCGGCTTTCGCCGGGGCGGGTATCGGGGTTAGAGGTGGGCCCGAGCCCCCCTCACCCAATCCCCTAGCCCCTGTCCCCCCGGATCACCCGCTCATTCTCAGGGATAGCGGCGCTGGTTTCTTCGGACATGGGGGGTCCGGCCTCAAGTAGCGCAGCGGTAGGCCGACAACGACTCTTGCCGATCCGCCCGGCCTCCACATGCGCGAGCCAGCCCTTGAGGAACGCGCGGTCGCCTGCGGGATCGAAGGGCGCGGCCTCCTTCATCGGACGGGTGTTCGGATGGGGCGGAGGAGGAAAAGCCATAGCGCGCTCCTTGGCACAAGAGGAAGAACCCAGCGCCGCCCACCCGCGCCCAAGCGCGAGCGCTGCGCCGGACGCTAGGGTAGAGGGGGTGCGGGGGTGTAGGAAAGGGGACGGTTTAGGATTGTGGCCAGTGCCAAGAAAGCTATGTTGCAGATATGGCAAAGGCAAACCTCCTTGACACAAACACCGCGAACGTAGTCGAGCTAATCGGAAACGGTCGCATCTTTCGGGTGCCACCCTACCAACGTGATTATTCTTGGGGGGAAGAGCAGTGGGAGGACCTCTGGTCTGACGTACTCGAATTGGTGAGCAAACCTGACGACAAGCACTATCTCGGAGCGCTTGTCGTAGAGGCAAAGTCGGACAGGGAATTTGAGATTATCGACGGACAACAAAGGCTTGCCACCTTGAGTTTGTTGGCGTTGGCGATCATCTCTAATTTAGACACTCTAGCATCGCAGGGTATTGAATCTGAAAAAAATAAAGAGCGCTCCAAAGCTCTACGCTCAATTTTCATTGGACAAAAAGACCCCGCCTCACTGATTGAGGCTAGCAAATTATATTTAAATGAGACCAATAATTCATTCTACCAAGATTACTTGGTCCAGATACGTCAGCCGATAAATCCTAGAGGACTAGACAACTCCAACAAAAAACTTTGGGATTGCTTTCAGTATTTCGGAAGGAAAATAGCTGAGACTCCTTTTTGCAAGGATGGAGAAAAACTCGCTTCACTTCTTTCCGAGACCATTGGTCGACAACTCATGTTCATAAGAATTACCGTAGACGATGAGCTAAATGCATATACGGTATTCGAAACACTGAACGCACGCGGTCTTGAACTAACGTCCACAGACCTCCTCAAGAACTATATGTTCTCGCGAATAAAGCTTAAATCGGATCGCGATGTATTGCACCGCCGATGGCAAGCCTTGATCGGGAAGGTGACTGCTCCGAGTTTCCCGGAATTTTTGCGATACCACTTACTCACTCAATATCCAAAAGTGCGCACACAAAGGCTCTTTAAGATTTTTCGGGATCAGATCGACACCCCAAACGATGTCTTTGGTCTCCTTGACGAACTCGAACCTCGTGCAGAGATATTTGCCGCACTCCGAGATCCTACCCATGGTTTTTGGCAAGAACTTCCTGCAGCAAAGCCGTTTATTCAAGAATTCCGGCTTTTTCGGGTTCGCCAGATTACTCCGATACTCTTTGCTGCTTGGGAGGTGTATTCCAAAGAAGAATTCGTAAAGCTGTTGAAGTTGTTGAGTGTAATTTCTTTCCGCTATAACGTTATCAGCGACCTCAATACAAATGCCCTAGAGCCAGTTTATCACGATGCTGCAAAAAACATTCTTGACCAAAAATCAACAAAAGCCAGCGATAGCTTTAAAGATTTGCGCATAGTTTATGTGGATGATGAGAAATTTAAATCTGATTTCAGCATTTTTTCAGTGAGTAGTAGTGGTCCGGGCAAGAAGTTGGTACGCTATATTCTTGCCAAGCTTGAGGCGCGTGCATCAGGAAAGAGCTGCGACTACGAAACCGATAATGGAACCATTGAGCACATTTTGCCAGAGAACCCCTCCACTGACTGGGCTGCCGACTTCCCAGAAGAGCTTTGGGAACAGTCGATCTATCGCCTCGGCAATCTAACTTTTCTTGAAGTCGACAAGAACCGATCAATTGGTAACAAGCCTTATCGCGAAAAGGTCGCGATCTACCCAACAAGCAAGTATACATTAACCCAGAAAGTTGCAGAGTACGCGCCTGAAGAATGGACGCCTGCCCATTTAGACCAGCGGCAATTCCACTTGGCTAAAGCCGCTGCTCAAATCTGGCGTTCAGACTACTCGTGAAGCAGGCGTGGCCGCTATCGCCCCAACAAAGGTGCCAGATACCGCCCCGTAAACGACCGAGCCTCCTTCACCACCTGCTCGGGAGTACCAACGGCAACCACCTCCCCCCCGCGCACCCCGCCCTCAGGCCCGAGGTCAATAATCCAGTCCGCGGTCTTGATCACGTCGAGGTTGTGCTCGATCACCACGACGGAATTGCCGCCCTCCACCAGCCGGTGCAGCACTTCGAGCAATTTCCGCACATCCTCGAAATGCAAGCCGGTGGTCGGCTCGTCGAGGATGTAGAGCGTCTGCCCGGTTGAGCGGCGCGCGAGTTCCTTGGCGAGTTTCACCCGCTGCGCCTCGCCGCCCGAGAGGGTCGTCGCCTGCTGGCCGACTTTCACGTAGCCCAGCCCCACCTCGTTCAGCATCCGCATCTTCTCGCGGATCGATGGCACGGCCTTGAAGAACTCCTCGGCGTCCTCGATCGTCATGTCGAGCACGTCGGCGATGCTGAGGCCCTTGAACTTCACCTCCAATGTTTCGCGGTTGTAGCGCTTGCCATGGCACTCCTCGCAGGTGACGTAGACGTCGGGGAGGAAGTGCATCTCGATCTTGATGAGGCCGTCGCCCTGGCACTTCTCGCAGCGGCCGCCCTTGACGTTGAAGGAGAAGCGCCCCGGCTTGTACCCGCGGGCGAGGCTTTCGGGGAGGCCGGCGAACCAGTCGCGGATCTGGGTGAAGGCGCCGGTGTAGGTGGCGGGGTTGGAGCGCGGGGTGCGGCCGATGGGGGACTGGTCGATCTCGATGACCTTGTCGCAATATTCGAGCCCGGTGATGGCGTCATGCGCGCCCGCGATCACCCGCGCGCCGTTGAGCACCCGCGCCGCGCCCGCCTGCAAGGTGTCGATGGTGAGCGAGGATTTGCCGCTGCCGCTGACGCCGGTGATGCAGGTGAAGGTGCCGAGCGGGATCTTGGCGGTGACGCCCTTGAGGTTGTTGGCGCGGGCGTTCTTGACCACGATGTGGTGGCCGTTGCCCTTGCGGCGCTTGGCCGGCACGTCGATCTTGCGGCGGCCGGTGAGGTAGTCGGCGGTGAGGCTGCCCTTGGCCTTGAGGATGTCCTTGAGGCTGCCTTCGGCCACGACCTGCCCGCCATGCACCCCTGCGCCGGGGCCGAGGTCGACGATGTGGTCCGCGGCGCGGATGGCGTCCTCGTCATGCTCGACTACGATCACGGTGTTGCCGAGATCGCGCAGGCGTTTGAGGGTTTCGAGCAGGCGGTCATTGTCGCGCTGGTGGAGGCCGATGCTGGGTTCATCGAGCACGTAGAGCACGCCGGAGAGGCCGGAGCCGATCTGCGAGGCGAGCCGGATGCGCTGACTCTCGCCCCCGGAGAGGGTGCCCGAGGTGCGGTCGAGGTTGAGGTAGTCGAGGCCCACGTTGTCGAGGAAGCCGAGGCGCTCGTTGATCTCCTTGAGGATGGCCTTGGCGATCTGCGACTGCTGCGGGGTGAGCTGGGCGTCGAGGGCGAGGAACCACGCCTTGGCATCGGCGACGCTCATGGCGACGGGGGTGGCGATGTCGGTGGCGGCGACCTTGACGCTGAGCGCCTTCTCATTGAGCCGCTTGCCGCCGCAGGTCTCGCAGGGCTGCGCGGTCTGATACTTCGACAGCTCCTCGCGCATCCACGCGCTTTCGGTCTGGAGCAGGCGGCGGTTGAGGTTGCCGATGACGCCTTCGAAGGCCTTGTTGACGGTGTATTCGCGGCGGCCATCCTTAAAGGTCAGCGGCACCGGCATCCCGCCCGTGCCGTGGAGGATGATCAGCTTTTGGTCGGGCTCGAGGTCCTTCCACGGGGTGGTCAGCGTGAAGCCGTATGCCTTCGCCAGCGACGCCAGCACCTGCATGTAATAGGGCGATGGCGGGTTGGACTTGGCCCAAGGCACCACCGCGCCCTGTTTCAGGGTGAGCGCTTCGTTCGGCACCACCAGCTGCGGATCGAACAGCTGCTTCTCGCCGATCCCGTCGCAGGCCGGGCAGGCCCCCTGCGGCGCGTTGAAGGAGAACAGGCGCGGTTCGATTTCCTCGATGGTGAAGCCGCTGACGGGGCAGGCGAACTTCTCGCTGAAGACGATGCGGTTGGGCGGGAGGCCTGCGCCTTTCATTTTCTGAGCCCCTTCCCTTGAGGGAAGGGGTTGGGGATGGGTGTTCGACTCCGCTGACGTGGCACCCCCCATCCCCCGCCCTTCCCCCGAGGGGAAGGGAGAAGCGGGCAAAGCTTCCGCCACGGTCGTATCCGCGAGATCGACATAGGCCAGCCCCTCGGCCAGCTTCAGCGCCTGTTCGAAGCTTTCAGCGAGGCGCGTTTCGATCCCCTCTTTCACCGCGATCCGGTCGACCACCACTTCGATGTCATGCTTGAACTTCTTGTCGAGCGCAGGGGCTTCCTCGATCGGGTAGATCTCCCCGTCGATCCGCACGCGGGTGAAGCCGGCGCGCTGCCATTCGGCCAGCTCCTTGCGGTACTCGCCCTTGCGCCCGCGCACGACGGGCGCGAGCAGGAACAGGCGGGTGCCTTCGGGCAGAGCCATCACCCGGTCGACCATCTGGCTGACGGTCTGCGCGGAAATCGGCAGGCCGGTGGCGGGCGAATAGGGTGTGCCGACCCGCGCCCATAACAGCCGCATGTAGTCGTAGATTTCGGTCACCGTCGCGACGGTCGAGCGCGGGTTGCGGCTGGTGGTCTTCTGCTCGATGCTGATTGCGGGGCTGAGCCCGTCGATATGCTCCACATCGGGCTTCTGCATCATTTCGAGGAACTGGCGCGCATACGCCGACAAGCTCTCGACATAGCGGCGCTGCCCTTCGGCATAGATCGTGTCGAAGGCGAGGCTGGACTTGCCGCTGCCTGACAGGCCCGTGACCACGATCAGCGCATCGCGCGGCAAATCAATGTCGATACCCTTGAGGTTGTGCTCGCGCGCACCGCGCACGGAGATTTTGGTAAGGCTCATGGAAGGGGTGTGTTCCGGAAATGTTCGCGTGGGTCAAGGGGCGGGCGAAGGCGGGCTGCGCGCTGTCAACAGATGGCGGCGCGGGTCAGATGTTGCAACGCCTGATCCTTGCCCCGGTTTCCTGCTTTGCGGCCGGAACGGTTGCCGCCTTGGGCGCATTCCGGGCAACCTACAGAAAATATGAAGTCGCCACCCCCTGTTTCTTTGGCCATGTTGCGCACGTCTCTGCTGCCCCTGCCGGGTCCTTCGAGGGTCGCAACCTGGCCATAGTCTTGCAGAGGAAACTGGAGACCGGGTGACGGTGCGCAGGGGCAACCTGATGCTCGCCCTGCACTGCCCCGGTCTCTATTGTGTCACCAACCCCTGATGTCCTGGCGCGCCGAGCCATGCGGCGCGGACGCCCCACACAGCCGCAATGATATCGGGCGCGAGCGCGGTTTGAGGCGGGCCATCGGCGATGAGGCGTCCCCCTTTCAGCACCAGCACCCGGTCTGCATGGTTCATCGCCATGGCGAGATCGTGGAGCACCACGACCACGCCCTGGCCCGCCCGCGCACACGCGCCCAGATGCGCGATCAGGCTGAGCTGATGCGCCAGATCAAGCGCGGCGAGCGGCTCGTCGGCGAGAATCCAGCGCGGCTCTCCGACGAGCACGCGCGCGAGCAGCACCCGCGCGCGCTCGCCGCCCGAGAGCTGGCTGGCGGGGCGATGACGCAGCGGTTCGAGCGCCAGCGCGGCAATGGCCGCCTCGACCGCTTCGGTTCCACGATCGCGCCATGGCAGGCGGCCGAGCGCGACAAGGTTTTCGACCGCCACATCCCAAGCGATTTCGGGAGCCTGCGGGAGATAGCCGATGACCTTGGCCCGTTCCAGTGGCGCCAGCGCCGCGAGCGCCGTGGCGTCCAGCGCGACCTGCCCCTCAGCAGGCGCCAAAAGCCCCGCCAGCCCCAGCAGCAGGCTTGATTTGCCCGCACCATTGGGGCCGACAATCGCGGTGATCTGACCAGGCGCAAGGTTAGCGGACAAGCCCTCCACCACGGCCCGCCCGCCGCGAGCAAGCGTGAGGTTCTCTGCCGTCAGGATCATAGCTGCCCCCGACGCATCCGCAGCAGCAGCCAGCCGAAGAACGGCGCGCCGATGAGGGAGAGAGCGATGCCCAGCCTGAGTTCGGTGACGAAAGGCAGCACGCGCACGATCGAGTCCGCCGCCAGCACGAGGCACGCGCCTGCAAGCGCGCTCGGCAGGATCAGGCTTGACGGTAGGCGGTTGGTCAAGGGGCGGACCAGATGCGGCACCACCAGCCCGACAAAGCCGATGATCCCCGCCACTGCGACTCCCGCCCCGACCGTCAGCCCGACGCCCACCACCAGCAGCCCCAGCAGCCGGCGCGGATCGAGCCCCATCGAGCGTGCGGCTTCCTCCCCCAGCGTCAGCGCGTCGAGGCTGCGCGCGGCCAGCGCCAGCACCGCAATCCCGATAGCAGTGAGCGGCGCGGCAATCGCGACCTCGCGCCACGACCGGTCGGTGAGGGCGCCGTTGAGCCACAGCACGATCTCGGACAGGGCAAAGGGATTGGGAGCAAGCGTGATGGCGAGTGCGGTCAGCGCGCCCGCAAGGCTGGCGAGCATCAGGCCTGCCAGCGTGAACAGCGCAATTCCGCCCCCCGCGCCGCCTGCCGCGTCCGAGCTCGTGCGCCCGGCGATCAGCGCGAGCAGCGCCATGCCGAGCCCCGCGCCGCTAAGCGCCATCACCGGCAGGCTCCACGCGGCGAAGGCGGGCGGAAGAACGCTCCCGAACCAGAAGCTCGCCACCGCGCCCAATGCCGCCATCGGCGCGATGCCGAACAGGCCGGGATCGGCGAGCGGATTGCGCAGGTATCCCTGCATCGCCGCTCCCGCCGCGCCCAGCCCTGCGCCGATCACCACCGCCAGCACCGCGCGCGGCAGGCGCAGTTCGGCGAGGATCAGCGCGGCGTTCTGCGGCCCCTCGCCCAGCGGCGAAATCCACACCCGCCCCGCCAGCAGCGAGAGCGGCACCAGCACCGCCAGCAGCGCGGCAAACACCAGCGACGCGCGGTTCATGGCAGCTGCGCCCGGATTTCAGCGAGCCGTGCGCGGGCCTTGGGAATGGTCGGCCCGCCGCAATAGATCAGCGAGGGGTCGAATTTGGCGATCTTCATCCCGCCGAGGCCGCGCGCCAGCAGCGGATGGCGCTGCCCCGGCGCGTCGCCTGCCACCAGCAACACCTGTGGCGGATCGGCGAGCACGCCTTCGAGCCGCACCGCATCGGCCTGCCCCAACCCACGCGCGGCGGCGTGACTGGTGAACCCGGCCTCGCGCAGCAGCTCGGCGATCAAGGTCTGCTCGCCTGCGACGATTTCGCCCGGTTGCCACAGCAGGGCGCTGACGGGCGGACCAGCGGGCACGGGCGCGCGGGCAAGGCGCGCGGCGAGCGCTGCGCCCGCGCGCCCGCGTTCAGCCAGATCGGCGACCTCACGCACCTGTGCGATGCTCTCGGCGATGGTCTTGGGGCTGCCGAACGTCTCTACCTTCAGCCCCGCACGCTCCAGCGCATAGCGAGTCGGCTGCGGCAGGAAGGTCGAGGCCAGCACCAGATCGGGCTCAAGCGCGATCACCTCTTCCGCCGTGCCGCCTGTAACCGGGAAGCGCGCCGCGACCTCGGCCGGGATCGAGCTTGATCCGGGGTCGCGGCTGTAGTGCGAGAGCGCCAGCACTTGCCCCGGCGCGGCGACCTCCACAAGAATCGCATCGAGACAGGGGTTGAGGCTGACGATCGTGGGCACCTCACCGGCGCTCCGCTTGGCAGGCGCCACGGGCGCGCAGGCGGTGCACAGCAGCGCGGCGAGCGCCCCCGCCAGCCCCGCGCCGCGCTTGCCTGAAGAGATGCGATCCCGCGCCATGTCCACCGGCGGCGATAGGGCCGCGCCATGGTCCGTGCAAGCGGCTGAGCCAGCGGTTAAGGCGCGGCGCGCACCTGTCCGGTTTCGGGACGTGGGCCTGTGCGATGCTCGCCGACCTCGGGCATTCGGCGTAGAGGCAAGTCCCAGTCATGACCCGCCGCCCCGCCCCCAAACTCACCGCTCCTGCTCCGCGCAAAAGCTGGCGCAAGCGGTTGGCGGTGTTGCTGGCGGCGATCACGGTGCCCGCCATGGCTGCCCCGGGAGGCCTTACCACCCTGCCCGGCCCCGCGCTCGAAAGCACCGCCGCACTCGCCACCCGCAAGGCCGCCGAAGCCGCTCTGCCGTTTGAACGCCCGGGCATGAGCTTTCCCGGCTCGGCCTATTTCTACATGGCGGACCCCGCTGGCACTGCACTGGTGGCGTTGCCGATCGATGACCCTCTGGCCCAAGGCGCGGAAAGCGGGCGCGCGCTTGGCGCGCTGATCGATGTCGGCGCACCGGCGAAGCCGTTCTTCTCCCCCGGCGTCGGCCTCACCCACGCCCGCGCGCAAGAATGTCTTGCGCAGGCGGTGTGGTACGAAGCCGCGAGCGAGAGCGAGGCGGGCCAGCGCGCGGTGGCGCAGGTGGTGCTTAACCGTGTGGCGCATCCCGCCTGGCCGTCGAGCGTGTGCGGGGTGGTCTATCAGGGATCGGAGCGGAGCACCGGCTGCCAGTTCACCTTTACCTGCGATGGCAGCCTTGCGCGGCGGCCAAGCGGGGCGACTTGGGCACGGGCGCAGCGCATCGCCGCCGAGGCATTGAGCGGCCAAGTCTATGCCCCCGTCGGCCTTGCGACCCATTACCACACGCTCTGGGTCAATCCCTATTGGGCGGGCACGCTCGACCACATCGGCACCATCGGTGCGCACCGTTTCTACCGCAATCGCGGCGCGAACGGGACCGCGGAGGCGTTTGCTTCGACCTATGCCGGACTTGAGCCGGTGGTGGGCGGTCGTACCGCGCCGATGGAGCGGGTCGAAGCAACAGCGCCAACCGCAAACCGGCCCGTGATCGCCTATGATCTCGACGTCGCAACCGAGCGCACCGGGTCGGCACGGGCGAACACCGCCCCGGTTTCACCCCCTCCTGCCGCCGCCCCCAAAGAGGCCGTGACCGGGCCGGGCGCGGTCAAGGCTGAATATGCCAAGGCCGGCCAGTGGAAAGCCCGCCCGGATATGCCCTCGGCACAATGAGGCGCGCGGGACTGCAGCCTGCCCAAACAGGGTTAAGCCCGCAGAAACTCTGTTATCACACCAAGCCTTAGCGGCACTGCGACTATCCCATGTAACCCACGCGGGCGCTTGAGCGCGGCGTGCTGTTTTGCTCGGGAATTCTTCTGCATGTCCGTCCGCTTTGCCTCCGCCAATCACCCGCTGCGCCGATTGGGGTGGCGGGCGGCGGGGCGCGGGCTCCTTGCCCCGGCCCTCGCGCGGGCAGGGAACGACAATGGCGACGCCATATCCGGCGCGAGCCCCAGCGCTGCCCCATTCGAGCCCATGCTGATCGAAGCGCTACGGCACTTCGCCGTCCACGGCCTTGCCTCAGCCGAAGCCGCACTGAGCGAAGCTGAGTCCGCCGCTTTGGCGGGGGACTCGCAAGCCCGCGCGCACTGGCTGGCGATCACCAGCATGTTCGACCGTCGCCGCGCCGTAGCGGCCAGCACATCTGCACCAGCAGCTTAATCTGAAAGACGCAAGGTCAGACTGGCGGCTACCTTTGCCTTCGCCGCGCATTATTGCAATTGCGAACTGTTTGCAAAGATAGTTGCCCTATCCGACCTTTTGACGGTTGCAATCGCGTTTTGAGCGGCCTACCGCGCCCCTTGTAACGGGTGCCTTGCCGCTTGGGACGGGGGTTGGCACCTTGCGCTTTTGCAGATGTCTCTTCGTCCCGCTGGATCAGGGAAGGAAGCCTACCACATGGCCCGCAAGAAGATCGCGCTCGTCGGCGCTGGCAATATCGGCGGTACCCTCGCTCACCTCGCCGCCTTGAAGGGCCTTGGCGACATCGTGCTGTTCGACGTGGTCGAAGGCGTGCCGCAGGGCAAGGCGCTCGACCTCTCGCAATGCGGCCCGGTCGAAGGCTTCGATGCGAAAATCACCGGCACCAATGACTATGCCGACATCGCTGGCAGCGACGTCGTGATCGTCACCGCGGGCGTGGCGCGCAAGCCCGGCATGAGCCGCGACGATCTGCTCGGCATCAATTTGAAGGTGATGAAGGCGGTGGGCGAAGGCATTGCTGCCAACTGCCCCGACGCTTTCGTGATCTGCATCACCAACCCCTTGGACGCGATGGTCTGGGCGCTGCGCGAGTTCTCGGGCCTCCCCGCCAACAAGGTTGTCGGGATGGCCGGCGTCTTGGATTCGGCGCGCTTCGCCACCTTCCTCGCGTGGGAATTCGGCGTCAGCGTCAAGGACGTGAACGCCTTCGTGCTCGGCGGCCACGGCGACACGATGGTGCCGGTGCTGAGCTACTCAACCATCAACGGTATCCCCGTGAAGGACATGGCCAAGATCAAGGGCATTTCCGAAGACCGCCTCGGCGAAATTGTCCAGCGCACCCGCTCGGGCGGCGGCGAGATCGTCGCGCTGCTCAAGACCGGCTCGGCCTTCTATGCCCCCGCCACCAGCGCCATTTCGATGGCGGAAGCCTATCTCTACGACCAGAAGCGCATCCTGCCCTGCGCGGTCGAGGTCAACGGCCAGTACGGCGTTGACGGCCTCTATGTCGGCGTTCCGGTGGTGATCGGCGCAGGCGGCGCTGAGCAGGTGATCGAGATCAGCCTCTCGGACGAAGAGAAGGCCAACCTCCAGGTCAGCGTCGATGCGGTCAAGGAACTGCTCGATGCGTGCAAGGCGCTGGATAGCTCGCTCGCCTAATTTTCAACCCCGTCACCCCAGCGAAAGCTGGGGCCTAGGGGCTCTAGGTGCCAGCTTTCGCTGGCATGACGAACAAGGAAGAACCCCATGTCCATCCTCGTAAACAAAGACACCAAGGTCATCACCCAGGGGATGACCGGCAACACCGGCACCTTCCACACCCAGGCCGCGCTCGATTACGGGACGCAGATGGTCGCGGGCGTGACCCCGGGCAAGGGCGGCACCACCCATATCGGCCTGCCGCAGTTCGACACCGTGCGCGATGCCAAGGCCGCGACCGGCGCGACCGCCTCGTGCATCTACGTGCCGCCGCCGTTCGCCGCCGACGCGATCTGCGAAGCCATCGATGCCGAGATCGAACTGATCATTTGCATCACCGAAGGCATTCCGGTGCTCGACATGGTCCGCGCCAAGCGTGCGCTCGCGGGCTCGAAGTCGCGGCTGATCGGCCCCAACTGCCCCGGTGTGCTGACGCCGAACGAGTGCAAGATCGGCATCATGCCGGCCAACATCTTCAAGAAGGGCTCGGTCGGCATCGTCAGCCGCTCGGGCACGCTCACCTATGAAGCCGTGCACCAGACCACCATGGCGGGCCTCGGCCAGACCACCGCGGTCGGCATCGGCGGCGACCCGGTCAACGGCACCAACTTCATCGACGTGCTCGACCTGTTCCTTGACGATCCGGAAACCGAGAGCATCATCATGATCGGCGAGATCGGCGGTTCGGCCGAAGAAGAAGCCGCCGCCTTCATCAAGGCCGAGCGTGCCAAGGGCCGTTCGAAGCCGATGGTCGGCTTCATCGCCGGGCGCACCGCACCCCCGGGCCGCCGCATGGGCCACGCGGGCGCGATCGTCAGCGGCGGTCAGGGCGGCGCGGAAGACAAGATCGCGGCGATGGAAGATGCGGGAATCCGCGTCTCGCCCTCGCCCTCGCTGCTGGGTGAAACCCTCGCCGCGATGCTGAAAGAAATGGCGTAAGGCCAACGCACGCGTCGGCTTTCCCCTCCGCTTGGGGAGGGGTTGGGGTGGGGGTACGACGCTGATGTGGACGCGGGACCTGTCTCTTATACACATCTCCGAGCCCACGAGACG
>LSKF01000087.1 GCA_001556995.1 Erythrobacteraceae bacterium CCH12-C2 | reverse complement strand
CAGTTGCGCTTGCTGAGCTCAACGCTGACAATGACAGAAGTCTTGGGGCAGTAATCTGACGACGAGTTCTCCATGTAGCGTTCTCCGTGGGGTTTGACGGAACAACGGCATAGCCGATCCGGCCTGCATAGGATCTATTACGACACCGAACTGGCGTTCGGGTCAGAGGATCCGGCCAATCCTGCCATCACGCGCAGGGTCATCACGCTGATGCGGCCAGAGGATTACTGATCAGCGTCAGGGGCGGACATGTCACTGCGCCGCGGGGCATCAGCCCGGTAAATGGTGGGGAGGTAACGAGCGCATGAGCAGGCACAAAGTACCGCTTCGTGACGGGATTGCGGCGGCAAGTGCCTATGTTGGCTGGGACCGCCCGCTTCAGACCTATTTCGCACAGGTTCTGAACGCCCCTGACGAAGACGGAGAGGAGATCGAACTCGTATGGGTCGGAACCGCATTCGGCGAGCTGCCCCGCGCGGTTGACGCAATCCGCGTGTTGGAGCCTTATTGCCATATCGAAGCAAGTCTGGCCGCTCAGCTTGAGATCGACCGGATGGCCTGCCTCGCCACACGCGATGGACCCAATCAGCTCGATGCCAAAGCCTTCATGGCGCGCCTCGCACAGATGACAAAGTCGCGCGGGCATGAAGTATAGGGTACGGCCAATGCTGAAGCAGGTTGACTGGATTTTGTGCAAGCAATGCACTATATGGAGTCAAGGAGACATTTGATGATACCGAAAGCTCAGAACCGATTGGTGACCGACAGCGGATCGATTGATCCGCGTGCGCTGGCCGAGCAGCTGCACATTCCGGTTTCCGAGCTGGCCGAGCTGGTCGGTGTGAGCCGCAACACGCTGGCTGCCGAGCCGCTCGGCAAGAAAGGACGCGAAGCCGTGCTGCCGCTGGTGCGCCTCTTAACTCATGCCACCGAAATTGCCGGATCGCTCGAACGCGCCGTGGTCTGGTTCAAGTACACTCCGATCGTCTCGATGGGCACCAAGACAGCAATGGAGCACGTCAAGGACGGCAATATCGCCTGGGTCCACGGGCACCTCGAGAATGTGTATAACGGCGTCTACGCCTAAACTGAAACGATGGAACCGGCGATCTGTTACCGGGCTCATACGCCCGAGTGGGCGTCCATGCCCACCAGCGGCGCAGGCGCAGCAAAGAACGGTGGCAGGTGGAATGCGCGCGGCAGGCCTGCGCTCTACCTGTCTTTCGATCCGCTGACGGCGGTGAAAGAAGCCAATCAGCAAATTCTCGATTTCATTCCCATCACGCTGGTGCGTTATCAGGTCTCAGGCGGCATGATTGCTGACTATGCTGACGCAGACTTGCGCAAAAAACATGCTCTGGAAGACGATCTCATGAGTCAGCCCTGGTGGGGTCCGCAGTTTGCAGAACTGCTCTCGCCCACCCAGCAAGCAGCCGAGCAGCTCATCGCGGCAGGCTTTGACGGGTTAATCTACCAGTCAACGCAAGCCGCGGGGCACAACCTCGTCCTTTGGCACTGGAACGAAACCGGCGGGGCAAATGTCGTTGCCGAAGACAAGCACGGCCTGCTCCCGAAAAATCGCGATTCTTGGCGCTGAGGCGCTCCCGGCACTTCGCATGCGCTCAAGATCTTATGAAGCGGCACGCGGCGGCCCCTTGGGGCCTTGCGGATTGACGCGCGCCTGCGGTGGCTGGCGCACGGGCCGGGCCATGGGCCCGGAGGAGAGGGGGGATGGGAGAAGGTGTTCCGGACAAGGGGTTCGGACAGCATCAGGAGAACTTCGACATGAACATCGGCACCCTCAAGGCCAACGCAGAAGGCGTTCACATCGGCCGCATCACCACCCTGACCTTCAGCGCGACCGTCGCCCTGCGGGCCTTCGAATCCAGCAACGAGCGCGCACCCAAGTTCGACCTCATGGCGCTCTCGGCGGACCGCCGCAGCTGGGTCAAGATCGGCGCGCTGTGGGAATACTCGTCGAACGAAACCGGTGAATGCTTCCTGTCGGGCCAGATCGACGATCCCAGCCTTTCGGCGCCGATCCCGGTCGCCATGTTCCAGCAGAACGACGGCAGCTTCAATGTCGCCTGGCGGCGTTCGAAGCCCAAGGCCACGCTCGATGGCTTCGGCAGCGAGAGCGAAGGCGCCCTGCCGCCGCTCACCGCGACCGGTGACGAACCGGCCAGCGACCGCGGCGTTGACACCGGCGCGAGCAGCGGCGACGGTCTCGGCGAGAGCACCGCGCCCAAGCCTGCAGCCAAGACCAAGGCGCGCGAAAGCGTTGATGCCTGATTGACATCAGCCCCCGTGACCGGTGCCGCGACCCGCGCCGGTCACACCAAGAAGGCCCGTCCGCGCATTTGTCGCGGGCGGGCCTTTTCTTTTGCCCGCTGCTTTCAAGCTGACCAGACCTGCTGCAGAAACTCTGCCTGCGAGAGGGAAGGGGGAGGTGCCGTTCAGGCAAAGGAGGCTTGAATGGCACAGACAAACTGGACTCTCGATCTTGGCGGGGCTCCGTGGAACGAAGACTGCGCGCAGATCGGCCACACCCCGAACTTCGACCTCGTGAATACCGCGGAAGCAATGCTCTACAGGGCTGCGCTGATCGCGGTGGCTGGGCCTCCGCCTCCGGGCGTCACCCTGCGGTTCAAGGCTAACGCTCATGATTTCGGGACCTACTGGACAGTCGAGGCGAGCATCGACAATGACCGGGACGATGGCAGTCATGCCAGCTATCTCGAAACCCTCGAGACCGGCATCGCCTTCTGGCATCAGGCCGGGTTTGCACCGCCTGAATTCGGCAAACTGACGGCGAGCGATCAGCTTGCGGGTTTCGTCGTGGATGCCGTCGCAAGCGCGCTGCGGATCACACGTCCGAGCAGCACCGGCGCATTCTTTCCGGCGTCCTCCGGGCCGCTCCACCGGAACCTCACCGCAGCCTTTCCGGAAGCGGCGCAGCGCGCCTTTTCTGAAGGGGGCCTGCCATGCTGACCGATAGCGAGCGCTTCGCCTTCAGCGCCTGGCGGATCCATGCGTTCGCTTCGACGGGCAATGCCTACGACGCCGTGCAGACCGACGAGACTATCGCTGCTGGCGATACTCTGCTCATTCTCGATGAAAGGGTTGTCGGTATCGCGATGACCTGGCCCTTTGCTATCACCGCAGAACCGGGCAAGCTTCATGCGGTCTGTGAGCCCGGCGCTGGCGAAACCCTTGGCCACATTGAAAAGGCGCTCGATGTTCCAGACGGGTCAATCGCTCGAGCCTGCCGCCTCGCAAGGACTCTGGGCTTTACGATTGATGCGGGCCTCATCCCATTGTTGCCGGTGCTGCCGGCGACAGAGGTGGACGGCTAGCGCGGCAAGCGTCGCCACAGAAATCTTGCTATTTTGGTAATAATTGCTATTTTGGGTGCCAAGAGGAGATACCACCATGCCAGCGGCGGCGAATGAGCACCCCAGGGTTCCCCTGACCCGGTTTCACAACAACACCGGCGAGTTCCTCGACCTTGCAACCAAACAGCCGGTCGTCCTCACCAGCCATGGCCGCGAGCGGCATGTGATCGCAGATAGCGAATATTTCCGCCATCTTGAACAGGCGGCGCGCGGTATGATCGCAGATCACATGAATATCAAAGCTGTCGCTTCGTCCGACATGACCGAAGCCGACCGCCAAGCTTTCGCCAATGCACGGCCCTCGGAAAGCGAACTCGCCAATGACCGCTGGGAAGACTGACCGCCCCGCCGCAGGCCATATCCTCCGATACGTCTACCTCTTCGAGGAAGAGCAGCGCCAAGGCCGCGATGAGGGCGTCAAGGAACGCTTTGTCGTCGTCGTGGGTGTGGAGGGGTCACGCTATCTGGTCGCCGCGATCACGACCAAGGGCGAGGGGCGCAAGAACGCCATCGTGATCCCCGATGAGATTGCGCGCGCAGCTGGCCTTGCTCGCGGTAGCGCCATCGTCGTTTCGGAATTCAACCGGTTCACCTGGCCCGGGTTCGACATCAGGCCCCTTATGAAGCAGCCCGGGTACATTGCCGGACGACTCCCACCGCGGTTCACGGCAAAGATCATCGATGCCATAGCAGCCTGGAGAACAGCTCCCGTCGATCGGGATTGATTGGCGCAACGTGCAAACAGGCAGCCCCCTTGGGGCCTTGTCCGATTGTGCATCAACGCCAGGCCAGTGGCGCCAACCTTGCGGATCGGCACACCAGATAGCCAAGGTCAGGTGTTCCGGACGACTGCCGCCAAGGGACTATTCGCACACCGAAATCGGCGAGGACGGACGATCAAACATGCGATCATCCTTGATAACAGCAAGCCAAGACGCGGCGAGGTTGATGTCCAGGCACGCAATCAGCCCCTGTGCCAACAGCACGTCCGCCGCCCAGTGCCCCTGCCTCTCTGGTCGAGCTTAGGGCCAACCTGCAGAAATGCGAGCCGTGTTGCCCGGCAAGCCGGGCTGCCCGCACCACCTCGATTTCCGAGGTTTCCCGCGCGCGAAGGCGCGCGGTGTCCCAGCTCTCCCGCCGAGGCTCGATAAGGGCACCGGCGGACGAGCCGTCGGCACCAAGGAGGCTCTTGCAATGAACATCGTCAACCTCGTCGGCCGTCTCGCCAAGGATCCCGTTGCCCGCGATCGCAGCGACACCCGCATCACCGAACTCATCCTCGTGACCGAACGTCCCGTCATCCGCGATGGAAAGGTCCAGAAGGACCCCGAGACGGGCTACCCGCTCAAGGATGCCGAATTCCACAAGGTCACCGTCTTCAACGGCCTCGGGCTCCCGCTGCGCCAGCACAAGGCCAAGGGCGACCAGCTCGCTGTGACGGGCCGCATCCGCTACTCGCGCTGGCAAGACGCCGAAGGCAATGACCGCTAACCCCAGCGGCAATGCAACTGACAAAATGTTGCGCGTCGTCATCCATCACTGCGCCCTCCAAAATCCAAGCCTTCTACTAGCATCTTCCTGAGCGAAGGCAGCGAATAGCCCCCGTCACTGGCCAACGTATGTCGGAAATGTCGAACTGAACAGACGGCCGCATTCAGGGTTCTCGGTAAATGCATTTGAACGGCAGCAATTAAGGCGACCGCTACCGAATGGATGAATGATCTTGCAATGACCGGTGTCGACGTAAGCTGTCGCTCTCAGCACCACACCGGATTGACCGGGTCTGGGTCGGAAAGCGTCCCAGCATAATTCAATCTTCAGGGCGACTGACATTCTCCGGATGACCATTGTGGTCACTGGAGAATGATCATGGAGACTCCCGAAACGGATGTGAATGTAACGAAGCGCCCGGTCTGGAACGCGGGACGAAGTGTTGGCGCCAAGCGCGCGCTCAAACCGAAGCAAATCTGGGAGATTAGATTTCTTCTTAATGATCGCCGCCGATTGCGTGATCGTGCACTGTTTGACCTGGCGATCGATAGTAAGCTGCGTGGATGCGACCTTGTGCGTATGAAGATCGGCGACATCGTAAGTGGAGGGCAGATCCGAACGCGCGCAATCGTGATGCAGCAGAAAACAAGCCGTCCTGTTCAGTTCGAGATTTTGCCGGATGCCCGGGCTAGCTTGTTGGCATGGCTTGAGCGTCGAGGTGGCACTGTGGACGATTACGTCTTCCCGAGCCGGGTTGATCGCGATGGGCACATCAGCACCCGCCAATATGCTCGGCTTGTCGATGAGTGGGTGACTGGCATTGGATTGGTACGAAATGAATATGGCACCCATTCACTGAGGCGTACCAAAGCATCGATCATCTACAGGGCGACCGGCAACCTGCGTGCCGTCCAGATCCTTCTTGGTCACAGCAAGATCGAGAATACGGTGCGCTACCTCGGGATCGACGTCGAAGACGCGCTTGCCCTCGCAGAGAACACGGAAATTTGAGCACTCGGCTCCTCGTTGGCAACGAGGAGCCGACCTACAGGCGCTGGGACTTTGCGGTCGTTCCCATGCGACATGTTGAACGACTGGTTTTGCCACATGCCGCCGAAAGGGTAAGTCCAAGCAACGCGTCGGCGAAGTGGCCTCATCTCACTCATAAGAATAGTCATGCTCGCTTCTCAACAGCGGGCAAACTCGTTAAGTCACCATCACCATACCAAGCGAACAGGCATTCAGGGTATGCGAAATCGCAGCCGCCAGTTTGCGGCGCATTGCCTGAGCGCAATCAAGAATGCCGAATGACATGAAGGCGTGGATTGTAGTTTCAGCGCAGATATAGCGGCTTGAAACGCCTGCTTCAGTCAGTCGCGAGTGGTAGGCGAAGGCCTCATCGCGCAACGGGTCGTGGCCCGCGGTAAGGATCAGCGCGGGGGCGAGACCTGTCGGGATGTCTCCAAAGAGGGGCGAAATGCGCGGGTCTTGGGGCACGGCACCCTTCCCCTCAATGTAGTTGTCGCGGGCGATGTCGATGCCGGCATTCCCCAGAAAGAAATCGCCGCCGCCATAGTCGCGGCGCGATCCGTAATGGTCATGATCCGCGCTGACGTCCGTCATGGGGTAGATCAGGAATTGCCCCCGGATCGCGCATAGCCCGGTCCGCGCCGCCTCTCGCGCGACGACCGCCGCGAGGTTGCCGCCCGCACTGTCGCCCATGACTGCGATCCGAGCGGGATCGCAGCCGATCTGATCGCCTGACGCGGCGAGGAACGAAGCAGCGGCGAGCGCATCGCTGAGGCCTGCGGGGAAGGGGTGCTCCGGTGCAAGGCGATAATCGAGACTGAGCACCGCCGCTCCGCTCAGCACCGCCAGCGATGCGGCGAGACCATCATAGGCCGCGATCCCGCCCAGCATCCACCCGCCGCCGTGCAGGAACAGAACCACGCCGGGATTGGTGCCATCCTTGGGCTCGGGCCGATAGAGCCGGGCCGGGCGGGGGCCGTCGCCGCCCGGTATCTCCAAATCCACAATCCGATCGGGACGCAGATCGCGATCAGACCCGCGAAACGCGGCGAACACCGCATCGGCAAAGGCGCGCGACGCAGGCACGCCGCCTTCGGAAACCCGCTCCTCCCACGCCGCCTTCATCGCCTCATAGGCGCGCAGCACTGCCCGACTTTGCGGATCGAGCCTGTCCCTCTGCGCCGCCGCGACTTCGCTCGCCATGGTCAGAACCGGACGATCAGGCGCAGATCATAGGTGCGCGGGGCGCTGAAAAAGCCGACCTGAACCCCCGGAAAGTCTTGAAGATTGAAGCCCTGCACTCGCACCGCCTGATCGGTCAGGTTCTCAACCCCTGCGCGCAGCTGCCAGCGTTGATCGGGGCTTCCCAGCGCGACGAAGGCGTTGATGCGTTCGTAGCCCTCCTGCCGCAGCAGCGGCGAATCGGTGATCTCGGTCGCCACGGTCGAACGGTAGGAGCCATCGAGGTGGAAGGTAGCGGCCAGACTGTCGTTCAGCGGCACGCTGTAGGTCGCGCCGAGGCTGGCGTTGAAATCGGGCGCGTTCACCACCCGCCGGTCGCTGACATCGGTCACTGCCCCGCCCACCAGAATGTCGAAGCTGTCATAGTTCGCGTCGAGCAGGCCGAGCGATCCGGTAATCGTCAGCCCCTCGGTCGGCTGGGCCAACAGTTCCAACTCCGCGCCCCAGGCGCTGGCGGATGCGGCATTGGTGAACAGGCTGACAAACACGCCCGTCACCGGGTCCGAGCCGAAGGATGTGACCTGCACATCGGTATAGTCATTGTAGAACACCGAGCCATTGAGCGTCAGCCGCCCATCGAGCCAGCTGGTCTTGGCCCCGCCTTCATAGGACCAGACGAATTCCGGGCGGAACGGCTGGAACGCGAAATCGGTCGAGGCGCGGCCATCGAACCCGCCGCTCTTGAACCCGCGCGACGCCGAGACATAGAGCAGCACGTCATCGCTCGCCTTGTAGGACAGCGACCCGCGCGGGGTGAAGGCATCGAAGCTCGCCTCCCCGCTGATCGGCGTTCCGGCCACGCCCACGCCTTGCAGAAACGGCGGCGTATCTTCGATCACCGAGACCGCCGGATCGAAGAAATTCTCGAACAACCGGGCCGAGCTACGATCCTCGGTGGTGTAGCGCAGCCCGGCGGACAGGCTCAGGCGGTCGGTCAGCTGATAGGTCGCGTCCCCGAAAATGGCGTAGCTGTTGGTTTCCTGTTGGGTTTCCGCAAGGCTCGACGAGGCAAAGCCGAACAGCGTCACGGGAAAGCCGAAAATCGTTGCCGCGCCATTATCGACGCCCGAGAAGGTCGTATCGTCATCGTAGAAATAATACAGGCCGCCGGTGAAGGTCAGCTTGCCCGGATCATCATAGGTGAGGCGCAATTCCTGGCTGAACTGGCGCTGATCCTGTAGCAGCAGGATGTCGAGCACCGGCAGGCGCGAACCATCCGTGTCGAGATTGAGATCGAAATCGAATTCCCGGTAAGACGTGATCGATTCCAGCGTCACCGTATCATTCACGAAAAAGCGTGAGGTGAGCGCGACGCCCCAGCCGCTCTGGTCGGACAGGCCATTGGCATTGGTGTCGACCTGATAGTCGCCGGGGCTGGCCGGGAAGGTGACGAGCCCGGCGGGGGTCGCCCCGGTGATCGGCGTCTCACGCACGGGGCTGCGCGAGGTATCGGGTCGGTCGATCCGCCCATCGGCGCTGAGCAGGAACTCCACCTTGCTCGATGGTTCGAACAGTAACGACACCCGGCCCGACAGCGTATCGACATCGCCGTCATCCGCGCCGGTAAAGCTGTTCTGGTTGTACCCGTCGCGCTTGGAATAGGCGAAGGCGACCTTGCCGCGCAAAGTGTCGCCCGCAATCGGGCCGCTGAGCCGGCCCTTCAGGATCAGGCTGTCGAAATTGCCGTAGCCGACTTCGGCATAGCCGGTGGTGTCGCGGGTCGGGCGGGTGGAGACAAACTTGATCGCGCCGCCGATGGTGTTGCGGCCATAGAGCGTCCCCTGCGGCCCGCGCAGCACTTCGATCCGTTCGACATCGAACACTTCAAGGAACGCGGCTTGCGAGCGGGCGATGAAGACATCGTCGACATAGACCCCGACCCCGGGGTCCGCGAAAGCCAGCGAATCGTTCTGCCCGACCCCGCGAATATAGATCACCGCATTCCCGGCATCGCCCTGATCGAGATAGAGATTGGGCGTGGCGTATTGAATGCCCGACAGCGTATCGGCTTGCAGATCGCTCAATGCATCGGCGCTGAAGGCGGAAATGGCGATGGGCACATCCTGCAAGGATTCCGCCCGGCGGCGCGCGGTCACGATGATCTCGCCCGGCAGCGGAGCGCTCTCTTCGGCCTGCGCATCGGCGGGCGGGGCCTGTTCCTGCGCCTGCAGCGCAGGAGCCAACCACAGCGTACCAGCACCGCAAGCCAGCCACGCGGCGCGCGACCGCCGCAAACGGTTTGAAACCTTCATAGCCTAGCCCTCTCCATTGGCCGTTGATCGACCTGTTCTCAGCCGTGAAAGCTAGGTCGAATGCCCCCGATGCGTCGAGGACAGGCGGGTTCAAACCGACAGGACAATTTCGCTCACAAGTGGGCTGTCAGGGCGCAACCGCTTGGGGTTCGCGCATTTGCATCTGGCGATAGGAGGCAGGCGTGAGGCTGCGCCAGGACTTGAACGCGCGCGAAAAACTGCGCGTGTCGCTGAAGCCGAGGGCATCGGCGACATCCGAAACCGGCCAGCCCTCAGCCAGCAAATGCACGGCGCGATCCGCCAGCACCTCGGACCGCAGGGTGCGGAAATCGGCATTGCTCTGCCGCAGACGGCGGCGCAAGGTCGCAACGCTGAGGCCAAGCTTGCCCGACACGCTGGTCTGACAGCAGTCCCCCTCTGCCAGAATGCGGCGCACGCGCGACAGGAAGCCGGCACCCGCGGCGGCTTGCGACCGGCCATCGACCGACTCGATGATCCGGGCATAGACATCATGCGTGGTGAAGGGGGCCAGGTCGCGCTGGACCGGCAGCGATGCGGCGCGCGGCGAATATTCCAGAACATAGGCATTACTGCCCCGGCGCACCGGAACCTGCCAATAGGCCAGCAATCCGCCGCCGCGGCCCCCATCGGCGGCGGGGCGGCGCGTGTGCACCAACCGCAGCCAGGGTGTGATGTCATCCGCTATCACCATCGACAGCATGGCATGGACGCAGATCGTCACCCCTTCCATGATCGCGATCCGCGCCCGGTCACCCGGATCGCAGGCGAAGGGGAAGGCCGCATCGTTCAACCGGAACACCAGCCGATCCGGGCGGCTTTCGACGCGATTATAGGTGCCCCCGTGCAGGATGTTATAGGCCCGGGCGACGCGCTGCATCACGTCTTCCAGATTGGTCGCCCCGATCAGCGTCTCGCTGACAAAGCTGGTCGAACCCGGTGCCAGCGGTCGCTGCGACAGGCGGCAGGTTTCATCCTGCGTTTCGAGCGACAGCTGCTGAAGCAGCAGGAAATGGTCAACTATCGATAGGTCTGCGGCAATCGCCCCCGGCGGTCCATCTCGATGAGATGTAAGCGCACGTCGCGTCCTTACCTCAACCTGAACTCCATCCCCTACCATCATAAGAAGATGCTGCAGGATACATGTGACTGCAATGGTTTTCAGCAAACTTGATGCGAAGGTGATCACCAGCGGGGTCAGCTATCCGAACGTCTGCTTTGCCCCGAGATCCGTCCGGAAGCTTCCCATCGACAATCAGACATGAGCACGCCCCGGACGCGATCGAGAAAGCGGCAAGTCGGCTTCTGGGAAACCCGGACGTTCGTTTTTGCGGGCCCGAACGATCGCGTGTGGGTCGACAGCCGATAGGGTCCACCTATGACAGCTATTGCGAGATCTGCTCCCAAGAGCCGCCATGCGGAAAGCGGCCCCAGATCGGTAGTCATCGCTTCAGTTGAAACATTCAAAACTGCGACCGGGCGCTGAGGTAGAAGCTCCGCCCCGGCTCAGGGAAGCCGTCGGTCAGCGCGAAGTCGTCGTCGAAGGCGTTACGCACGCCTGCGCCAAGGACGACACCGTCCACGACTTCGTAGTCGACGCGCAGATCGGCGCGGGTGTAGGCGCCGGTGCGATAGTAGAGTGTGCCGGTGGGCGTCACCGTCCAGCGATCCGAGGTGATCTCGAGCGAAGGCACCACCGCGAGGCGCGCGGTCAGGGTCCATTGAGCGTAAACGAACCCTTTGTGCGTGGGAACGCCCACTGGCTCGAACGCAGCAATGCTGGGATCGGTAAAGTCGCGCTCGATCCACGTGTAGTTACCACCCAGTTCCAGCGTCGCGCTGACCCGCGCATTCACGGCGGCTTCCGCGCCGTAGTATTCGCCTTGGCCGACATTGCGGCTTTGGCTCACCATTGCGTTGTTGAAGATGAAGGGGAAGGCGACGATCGCATTGTCGAGCCACGAATAGAACGCCGCGCCCTCGATCCGCACCGCGCCCAGCTGCGTGCTTCCGCCAAGTTCGAGATTGGTCGAGCGCTCGGCCGCGAGATCGGGGTTCGAGGTCGCCCCGCCGAAGCGTGAGCTGAAGCGTTCGAACAGCGTCGGGAAGCGCGTGCGCGAGGATAGCGAGAGGTGGGCTTCGCTGGCGGCATCGGCCTGCCAGCTGAGCCTCCCTTGCGCGTTCCAGGCATCGGCATCAACCAGCGGATAGTTGACGAATGTCCCGCCGGTGCGGGCGTTGTCGACCACGAAATCATCCGACTGGATCAGATCGCGCCAGTCATAGCTGCCGCCTAGGGTCAGGGTAATAGCGGGCGTGAGCTGTAACGTGTCTTCCAGCGCGACGCTGAAGGTATCTTCGCGGCTCCTTTGCGGCGGCTCGATGAAGCCGGTCGGGAAGACCTGCGAGAACTCGACATGCTCGTCGCGGCGGTAATGGACGGCGAGCGCGATGCGATTGCGGCCCGCCGCATAATCGAGCTGCGCCGAACCTCCGTAGGCCTGGTCCTCATACCAACTGTTGAACACCCGGCCCGCGGTCAGCGTCTGGGTGGTCTGGGTGCGATCGTCGAAGCCGCGCAGCAGGTTGTCGAAGCTGTTGAGGTAGGCGCGGGTCTTGAGCGTCACGCCCTCGGTGATCGCTGTGGTCGAAAGGAAGTAGACGCTGTCCAGGTTCCAGAACGGCCAGCGCCACGCTTGGGCCTGCGGCGAGGTGACGTGGAAAGGCGCGTTCTTGGAGCCCTCCTGCCGGGTGTAGCTGAGCGAATATTCGTCGTTCGCATTGGGCGTGAACCCGGCCTTGAGGTTGAGGCGCCAATCCTCGGTGCGGCTCAATTCGCGTGCGCCGCCATCCTCGGTCGCAGTCGGGGTGAAGCCGCCCGCAAGATCCCAGTGATCGGTGAACTGGCGCGCGAAGCTCGCCTGCGCATACCACTTGTCCTGTGCGGTCCCGATCCGGCCGAAGGCGGTGTAGCCGGCATAATCGACCCCGCGATCGAGGTTCAATGTGCCGCGCACCTCGCCCTCGATTTCGCGGGTGGGCCGGGTGGTCACAAGATTGATTGCCCCGCCGAGCGCGCCGGGGCCGTCGAGCACCGAGACATAGCCCTTGGCCACCTGCACCTCGGCGAGGTCGGGCGTCAAAAAACGACCGAAATCGAGGCGGTTATCATAGGGCAGGTAGACCCGGATGCCGTCGATCGAGAGCGGCACCTGAAACCGGTCATGCTCGGGAAGTTAATGCAGCTTAGCGAGCTGCGCAACGTGACCAACCACGGTCATCAAACGGGTGGTGCTCGTTCCCGAAAGCCGCCTGGCAGCTTCCGGCGGAAGCAGACGTTAATTCCTCTGAGCGGGAACGACTGGGTCTGGTCGACAGCCGACAGGGCACAACTCGAGCCGCAAATGGCGGCTTTGCCAGGTTCGTTTCCCGAAACCCGACATGCAGGAGTCGACCCCATTGCGGTCGTCCCACTTCTATGATGATCTAACGAAATGAGCATCTCAGCAGCACACGCCGACGCCTTTGTTTCAGAAGCATTGGCGACCCGTAAGGTGTGGGGAATCCGCGACGAGGCCGGGTTCCCTACATCGACAAACCCGTCCGGTGAGATCGCCATGCCATTCTGGTCCTCGGAAAGCCGAGCAAAGAAGATCACGGATAGTGTCTCAGCCTATGTGGGCTTCGAGCCGACCCCAATTGATTTAGCTGCCTTTATTGAGCGTTGGTTACCGGGACTGGAGAAGGATGGGCTTCGATGCGGCCTTAACTGGTCCGGCGAGCGGGCTACAGGTTACGATTTGAGGCCGAGCGAGGTTCTTGCACGGTTACTGGCTGCCGAAGCGTAGCGGCAACAAACCACCCACTTCCGGTCATGAGCCAAGCCGACGCGCGATCCTGATACCTGCCGGGCAGCTTCAGCGAGTTTTCCGCCGGAAGCGGAAATTCGCAAACCGACCCCTGTGTGGACGGCTCTCCGTTGGCAAGGGTATTTCTGCGCTGCGC
>LSKF01000086.1 GCA_001556995.1 Erythrobacteraceae bacterium CCH12-C2 | reverse complement strand
AGGTCACCCTCCCCTCGCCCATGCCGCCAAGCTGGTCATGGCCGCCAAAAGTCACTCCGAAGGATTCAGCGAGACATACAGGCCCGCCGATCGCGCGCTCGAACGGCTCGATGCGCTGCTGCCGACCCGCGATCCGATGGGCGCCTTGCTTGAATGGTTGACGGAGCTGCGAACTGAAGAAATCGATTTCCTTGAGGGCGGCAGTGAGATGGTCCAGGTCGGTGGGATCGCTGTTACACGTTCGGCGCCGCGGGGTGCGGCCTGGGCTGCGTCGATCGCGGCCGCCATGCGGCCACACTTGTTTGGGCTGGGGTCGGCTCCAATGGCGCTTGCTGGGGTCATGCCGCGGGCTGTGTTTCGTGAACTCCATGAAGAGCCCTTGCCCGTTGTGCTTCGCGCGGCGCTCCAGGTAGCCAGCGAAAAGGCTGAGGTCGACTTGCGCTTCCTGCGAAGGGCTGTCGTCCGGGCCGACGATGTACTTTCTGGGCTGTACGCCTCTTCGACTGCTCCGCAAACCTGGCGAATGATCGTCAGCTTGGGCCCACTTACTCGAGCTGAGCTCGCTCGAGGACTGGGTGTAACAAAGCGCACCGCTTCTCAATCGGTAGCTTCACTTCAGGCGGCAAGTATGGTGCTCCTTCGGCAGACCGACGGCGCTATATTGCCGGCCAGTGCTGATCTAGAACGGCGCGAATAGCCTCTTCCGCTTCCTGCCGTGTCGCGCCGCCCTTATTGAGCAACGTGACACGGACGCCCTTACGGTCAGCCCCATCGATCCGAAGCACTGGCTTCCCACTGGCACTGGCCACGGTTTCAAGCTTTCCTGACTTCTTGGGGGATCCTGACTTCTTGGGGGGGTCTGCGGCGAGAGCGAGCGCCTTGATCACCTCAATCACAGACATCGACTTGCCAGTCTGCTCGCGCTCTGCAGCAAGACGTTCCGCCTCACGGAAGGCGCGCTCCCGTCGATCCTCAGGCTTGAGGAGCGCTTTGAGCGCAATCGCATTGCGAATGCCAAGCTCCTGCGGATTGGCAAATGCCCTGGTCAGCCCATCTGGCAGCCGTGCCAGATCGAGATACCGCGTTAGCCAGCTTTCGGAAACTTTGAGCCTTTCTGCCATCGTCTTCTGCCGACCATCGTAATAGGCCGTCAGGGCGCGCAGATAGTCCTTTGCGCGTTCAAGATCGGTAAGATCATCCCTCGCCCGGTTTTCAATGTCAGCAAGCCTGAAGGCCTCTTCATCGCCCATCTCGCGTACATCGACGAGAAACTTGAAGTCTGGATAGTTGTGCGAGCGCAGCCAGCTGATCGACCAGTGTCGGCGCGCTCCGCAAATGACTTCAAACTCAAACCCGTCATCTCCGGATAGACGACGGACGATCGCGGGTATCTCCTGCCGCCCTTGAGCCTTGATACTCTCAATAAGGTCCGCGCAGCGTTCCTTGTTAAGCAGAGCATAGTCGCGGTTATGGCCTGCCCACATCCGACACTTTGCTGGGTCAACAAGCTCATGTGTGCGAGAAACAATCGCTCCCGACGCCAGGTCAGCAAGACGGTTTGAACGCCCCGTAAGCACGTTTGAGGCAATGCTCGATCTGCGAGGAGCAGCAGTATCCTCGGTCAGGTCAATACCTGCCGCCAGATCGGCCGCAAAACCACTATTCTTCCTACTCATGCAAGCCTCCCATTAGCAGAATTGCACGCGTGCAATTTTCCAGCGGCTCATACCAAAGCCTCCTGACGGAGGCGCTTCTGATGGCTGGGCCACATCGATCGAATATCAACTTCGATTTCCGAATTCACGCCATCAAGATAGTTTAGGCAACGGTTGCGAACCGCCGAACTAGTGGCAGGGCCGTCAAGCTCATAGACTGTCATCAGCCGCGCCGTAGCATTATCAATCTCTGCCGAGTCCTTGAGAGGCGTGCGAACCATCGCATGGCCGAATAGCGTCCGCATCAGCTGCAACAGCTCTTTCTGCATCGATTTGTTTTCATCGACCTTGGACGCGACAAAGCGGAGGAACTTCAACTCTGGAGCGAGGCCACGGTCTGCCAGCTGCTCAATCGTCTCATCTAGCATCGAGAGAAATGCAGCCGTCGAGGAGAAATCCATAACAGTCGGCGGAACCGGCACGACCAATGCGTTAGCAGCCCGCAGCACGGACAACGAGATCGCTCCGAGGGCAGGCGGCGGATCCATCACCACGACATCGAACCGATCCGATATACTCTCAATTCCCTCCTTCAGGCGGTCAAGAAGCGCGCCGTTCCCCTGTGCCATACGTGCGGCTAGTTCGTATTCGGAATTGAACAGACGAAGGTTGGCGGGAATGAGCTCCAGACCGTCGAAGTGAGTCTTGCGGAGAGCGTAGTCCAGAGACGATCGCTCCCCCTCACGAAGGAACGGATAGAGGGTATCATCTTCGGTGAGGTCGAGATCGGGCACATACCCGAAAAGGGTCGTCGCCGAGGCTTGGCTGTCGCAATCGACGAGTGCAACACGGTAGCCTCTGATGGCCAGATACTGAGCGAGGTGAACGGCCAAAGTCGACTTACCAACTCCTCCCTTGAAGTTCTGAACGGCCACGACACAGCAGGGATCGTTTGGAGCCCGATAGGGTCTCGTCCCGAAGACGCCGCGCATGTCATTCAGCTGGGCAAGCGTATATCTCTCGCGCCTGTTGTTGTCGGTCCTCGCAGGCTCTGGCAGGCGGCCGTCCTTTTCCGCATCACGGATAGCAGCCGGCGTGCGGCCCACAAGTTCAGCCGCTTTCCCGATTGTAAAGGTTGGCTCGCGCCGGTCATCTGCCCTAGCGCTTCGCGCGGAATCCCGGAGCTTTTCGAGTACCGAGGAGGTTCGACTGGCCAGCGTCGCGACCGAGACCAAACGCTCGGCTTCTTCAATCTGAAGTCCGTTTGACACATGCCTTCCTTTCGCAATTCCGCATGTGCTACACCGACTTGCGCTTTTCCGTCAAGAGAATCGGGAATTTCGAAAGTTGGAGCGCGTTATCGGTGAGAAATCTAGGTCCCCGCGCCCTATCCTGACTCGGTGGGGGCTTAGAAAATTGCACGCGTGCAATTTCTGCCGTTCAGGGTCGGCCCCGGCGATTGAACCACCCCTCACAGAACCCTTTCCAGGCGGCGATCAACTTCGCACCGCGAAGCTTCGCCAAACGCTCACCCATATGCTCGCGAAAGCCGTTGGCGATCAGATCTACGTCCCAACCACCGCCATGCGTACGGCCTATCTCAAGGAGGTCGTCATGACCAAAGCGCAGCGTTCCCACTGGAAATGTCGCCTCGGATGGCTTCTTGGCTGAGACTGCTCCTCGCGGTGCCGGAATAGCCCCCTGCCCCACTGTAACGCTCTCTACAGCCCCATCACGCCTCGCCTGGCGTCCAGCTGAATGACGATCAAGCTCGTCGACAGTCTCAAGCACCTCCGGCGCGCCTTTGGGCTCGAACCGGAACTCGATCTCCGTGACTGTTCGACCCTGCCTGATTTCCCGCCACTCAACACGGAAGTGAGCAAGCTGGTCAATTTCGGATTTCGCCTTCTCCAGAACTTTGCGCCGAAGTTGAGCGAAGTCTGTGTAAACATCCGGTGGAATACCCAATGCTGCGCGCAGCGCCTGCATGTCTCCCCGCCAAGTTGCTTGTCGACGATGAAGCCGAAGTGCCCCCAGCTCATACAGCTTCAAGGCGTAGTTCGAACGAAAGCCAAGCACCGCTTGGCGATTGAGCACAGCGTAGGTTTCGGATGCCTGGATGAGCTTGCGAGCATCAGGAGTGAATTCCCACTCGATCCATCCAGTCTCGCCGCCCTCCTCATCTGTCTCCTCCTTCGACCGCGAGATCAGAGAAAACAGGAGCGTCGCCTTCTTTCCCCGCCAGGATTTGTCGTCAACGGCAAACAGCGTTCGGTGCAGTTCCTGAAGCATGTCGGTAATCCGCTCATTGCCCTTGTGGCCTCGCCGAATGTCCGCCTTACGTATGCGGTGAGGGCGATCCTCCCAAGCGTCACCCCCAGCTGTGAGGATCATGAGAGCGAGTAGTCGCGAAGCTGTCAGACTGAGAGATTCGCCTTTGACAAACTTGATTTCGATGATGCTGCCTGGCTTGGCGAACTCGTCGCCGCCCTTTGCCTTCAACGCGGCAGCAACCCGCATCGCACGGCCAGGGGATCCTTCCTCAGGCTTCTCTTCAGGAGCCTCGGCTATTGGGCTAACATCCGTTTCCATGCAATATTGCGATCAAAGCTTGATTCTTGGGAGGGTGATTGCTGCCTGACCTGACCTCATCAGTCAAGTCAGGTCAGGATATAGAGATAGCCGCATCCCCCAAAAGGTCAGGATTGAGTTGGTCGGATCGCGGGTATGAATCGCCAAAGAAACCGCGAGTCGCTAGGCTCTCCAGCAGGGCTTAAAATCGCTCTTGATTTTGATGCCTGCGAGACCCAAAAATCCGACCAAGCGGGCGACGCATCAACATCTGGACGGCTGCCCCCAAAAGGTCAGGAAGGCCCCAGAAGGTCAGGTGAGTTCCCCCGGCAAGTCAGGGTTAAGCCCCCGGCAAGTCAGGTAAAATCCCCCAGCTGGTCAGGAAAATCAGCGTAGGCAACTGATTTCACTGCCAATTTACGCCCCGAATCTGAATCTTTAGAATCATGAATCCTTCCGCTGCAAGCAGCGGCGTTTTTTTATGATTGTTTTTGGAGATTACGAGACGTCGCGAGGAACGTTCTCGGCTCAGACCAACGAAACGGACATGCACCCGTTCTAAAACACGAGGCAGTGGTCAATCGCCTTAATGAATCACAGACGCTCCTGTGATTCAGATTTCCAGTTGGACCGAATGCTCAGCGTTCTGCCACCAGTTCCGCATGAAGACGCCAAAAAATCAGTCGTGGCATTGGCAAGCCATCGACCCTTCACGGAACGTCGCGCGTGACTATCATCTCTGGATCGAGACCGATCTGTTTGGCTGGACAACGGTCGAGCGTCGCTGGGGACGAATCGGTACAAGAGGGCAGGGGGTGACCACCAGCTTTCTGGACAGAGGAGAGGCCGACACAATCGCACGACAGATACGAGCGCGTCGCGAAAACGCCTTCAAGCGGATTGGTGTTCGTTACCAAACAGTAGAATAGCCTTCCTCGACCAGCGAGGGGCTCTTCGGAACTGGAGATTTCTCCATAGAACTCCTCAGTTTCGCCAAAGGGGGAGGGGGATGGCCTGATGCGGTTCAGCATCAGGAGCAGACCGTGACCGACCATTTT
>LSKF01000085.1 GCA_001556995.1 Erythrobacteraceae bacterium CCH12-C2 | reverse complement strand
AGCTCCTTACCATAAGCTATGCCCGTTCAGCATGACAAAACCTGTCATGGAGATTCTGAATGTCATTCGCCAAGGCACAGGAGCTGTTGAAACTCGCGATGATGGCGACGCGCCGCAGCGGCGTGTCGCTCGACGAGATCATGGAAGAATTCGGTTGCGTGTATCGGACCGCGCAAAGGATGACCGAGGCGCTTGAAGCGGCGTTTCCGCAGACGGAAACCCAAGAGGGGGAAGATCGGAAAAAGCGTTGGCGTATGCCCGCTCGCCACGTCGCAGCTCTCCTGTCACCCTCCCCCGAAGAGTTGGCGGCACTATCGAATGGGATTGCGCAGCTCGAACAGGCCGGCATGCTGCAGGAAGCGGCACTTGCAAGGAACCTCGATCGAAAGGTGAGGGCGCTTGTCCCGCCGGAAAAGGGCACACGTCTCGCCGTGGATGAGGAAGCGCTGCTTGAGGCGTTGGGCCACGCGGCCCGTCCCGGGCCAAGACCGGCCGCCAACCGTGACGTCGATATGGCGATCTATGAAGCGCTGAAGGGTCCATTTCTGCTCCGCTTTCCCTATCGAAAGCGAGGCCAGACCAAGCCGGTCGAGCGGATCGTCGCGCCACACGGTTTGTTGCTCGGTGTTCGCCGCTATCTGGTCGCGAGAGACATCGCGAAGCCGACGTCCGCACCGCTGCAACACTTCCGCGTTGAGGAAATTGAGGCGGCCGAGGTGCTGGAGGAATCCTTCGAATTTGATCAGGATTTCGATATCCGCCGGCATGCCGAAAAGGGGTTCGGTTCGTTTGAGAATTCGACCGAGTATGGAGATGTGGTCTGGCGCTTTTCGCCGGAGGCGGCAGCCCATGCCCGACGCTTCGTCTTTCATCCGACGCAGACCTTAGAGGATGAACCTGACGGCTCTCTGCTGGTACGGTTCAAAGCGTCCGGCCTGCTCGAGATGTGCTGGCACCTCTACGCTTGGGGGACGGCGGTCGAAGTTCTTCAACCCGAACGGTTGCGCGACATGGTGCATCAAAGTCGGCGCCGCTTCGATGCTTTGCCTTGAGCATATTTGACGCGTCGGGGACCAATCAGACAGCCTGCGGCAGCTCAGCTTGGCTTTCGTTAGCCCAATATTACACACATAACTCGGTACGAGGGCGCGAACCCCATCACGTCACTCAATCAAATCCGATTTAGTGCGTTGAGATAATATACTTTCTTTCAATGATCTATTCGTTGAAAAGTGTGCCGGACATGACGCGAGCCCGGCACACTTTTCAGAAAGCCCTATCGGGCTTGTGGCGGGCTTCGTGCGGGTTCGCCGCCATTCCCGCCGCCGCGCTTGATCCGCCCCACCGTGCGGCGTCTCCCGCGGTCCCCGCGCTTATCGGGTCCGGGTCCCCATCATGCCGCCTGCTGCAGGTCGGTTATCTTCTGAAATTCTGCGAGCAGCTGCGGATGGTGCTGGGCCAGATACCGCACAATCGGTGCGCTTCTCAGCAGGCTGCCCAGGTACCCGGTGGCCAGAACCAGATCGAGGTGGTCAGCGCCGTAGCTCTGCTCGATCAGCTTGAAATCGCGGTCGAGCTGCGCGCTCTCCCGGCTCATCAACTCGATCTGCGCCTCGGTCAGGCCCCGCACGGCTTTGCGCTTCTGCTCGACAAGGTCTTCTTCGGCCGTGGCCGCAACAATCGATTTAGCATAGCCGGTCGAGTACTTGTTCATCGCGACCATCATCTCGGCAGCGGCAATCTGGCGCATCGGCTTCATCCGCCGCAGCTCGACGAACACGTTCATGGGCACATGCTTGTCTCGCAGCAGGTCCACAGCTTCCGGGCAAATACCCGTCAGAAGGTTTCGTTTGGCGCGGATATTGCCGATGTTGACGTTCAATGCCCGGGCAAGCCGCTCTTCCGAAACGCCTTTCTTGACGGCGTTGAGGATCATCCGGTGCTCTTGGATCGTTGCCATCCGGCTGACGCGCTTGTTGTAGGTGAATGCCTCATCTTCAAGGGCAACCAGGCAGACCACCTCGGTCTCGCCCCGCTCGAGCAGGATTGCGAGGCGCACATGTCCTTCGAGCAAGTTATACTGCGCCGGGTTGACCCGATCCCGAAACACAACCGGGGGCTCGATGATGCCCACCTCGGCGATCGATGCTGCAATCTGCTTGTACTTCGCAGACTTCCGGACCGTTGACGGTACCTCGCGCATCGGCATGATCTCGCTGATCGGGATACGCAAGGTCGTATGCTCAAAGCCATCGGGCAGCGATGGTGGTTTCTTGCCGCTCATGCCGACACTCCCGGTTGCGGTTGAAGCCGCTCAGCAAGGCGTTCAGGCATGGTCGTGAGGCCTTCGTCCTCGAGGAGCGCAACAAAGCTATCATCGGCCGACAGGCGCCGCATCGCCTCGGTGATCAGCATCAGCCGGTTCTGCGTCATTTCGGCGCGCGCGATCAGCGCTCGCTTACGTTCGGTCTCCTCCTGATAGGCCTTGACCAGTGAATCAGCGGAGACGCGCTCCCGAGGGGCGCGTTCCTTGGTCTCCAGTCCTTTCCCACGGCGGCGCCGCGTCTCGATGAGTTTGCGCGCTGCCAAAAGCTTGCGCCCCTTGAGCTGCCCATTTTCGTAAGCTTTCGTGAGTGCAGCCTGCACATCGTGGTCAGCCGCTTCTGCGATCTCGACCGCGACGCTGACTGGTATGATCCCGCTTTCGACCGAGCGCAGGAGGCGCTGTTCCCCCGTTTCGATGAGCCGCGCTACGCCGTTCACATATTCGATGGTGAGCCCGGTTTTGCGTGCAATCTCGGGATTGGAGTACCCCCGCTCCTGCATGCCGCGAATGTCCTGGAGGAGATCAAGGGCGCGATGCTGGCGTCGCGCACAGTTCTCGACCAGACTGGCGATAAGGCAGTCTTCCGGGTCGGCGGACACCACCAGCGCAGGGACCTGGGTTTGGCCGAGCGCCTTGAACGCTTCGAGGCGGCCCTGCCCGCATACGAGATCGTAGAATGGCCCGCCTGCCTCAATCCGGCGCGTCACGGTAATCGGCTTCTTGAGCCCGATCTTGGCGATATTGTCGACGATGTCGCGAAACGACTTCTGGTTGCGCACGCGCGGATTGACGATGTTGACCCGGTCGATCGGGATCATCTCGATCCGTTGGGCAGGCTTGGCCCCGCTCATGCTGCTGCCCTCAGGGGCACGCGGGCGGTCAGCCGGTAGAAAAATTCAAGCGTGTCGAACCGGTAGGCATCAAGCGACAGGCCGTTGAAATCGGCAAGGCGCAGGGTTGCCTCGCGCATATCGAGCGCTGGGAGAAGATAATAGTCCTGCGCGATCTCGTTATCGGCATCCATCCTGACGGCGAGCGTGATGTCAGGCCGCAATTTCGTATCGAGCCGGAGCTTCCAGCGATTGCCGCCCGCCGACGTCTGGAAGCAGCGCGCAATCGTAACCGACACGGAAAACTCGCCATTGATCCGGAGAAGGTCGGTCTCCTGGTCACGGACAACGCTGCCACCGGTCTGCTCGATACCGCGGATGATTCCATCAAGGATACCGGGGTGAATCGCCCGCAGACGGCGGTTGATCTCGAGGTAGCGATAGTCGTGATCGGGCGCGAAGCCGACCAGAGTGTAGGCCCGCAGGAGGCTGCCGAACCGCGAGCGGAATGCGCTGCTCGACGGGCAATCGTTGGCCTCATCGATGATCAGGCCGGACAAGAAGCCGCGCTGCGCAAAGATTTGCGACAGCGCTGCCAGCATCTGATCATCGGACAGCTTTTCCGAGCGCTTGGCAATGAGGGTCTGCGCGGCATCGAACATTGGCGCAGGAATAATGGCGTCGAACACGCCGTTCGCACGCACCCAGTCTTCGGGCGCATTTTCGACGTGTTCGCCCTTCAGCTTGCACGAGGTGCGCGCCCAGACATTGTTGCCGATGTATTTCTCGTTGATCAGCAGCTGGTGAACCGTTCCGCGCGTCCATTCCCTGCCAAGGTCTGTGCGAACGCCGCGGGCATTGAGGTCAAGGGCGATTTCGGCTTCGCTCTCGCCGGCCTCAATGAAGCGCCGATAGACCTCGCGGACGATGGCGATTTCTTCATCTGGTCCCCGCACCAGAATGACGCGATCGGTGGCGATGCTTTTGTGCTCGCCGCGGCCCAGCAGACCTTTTGCCACACCCTGCTGATCGACCAATTGACGGCGCAAGCCGTAACCGGCGGGGCCGCCCTGCCGGTAGCCAAGCCGGATAAGATTGGCCTGACCCGCGAACACCTTGACGGAAAGCTCCCGGCTGTACTCCCCGGCCATGGCCCGTTTGACGGTCTTAATGATAGAGGAGCCGATGCTCCCATCGTTCTCCCATTCCTCGCCGCAGTAGAGAACGCGCACGCCCTTGCTCTTGCAGCGCAGTTCATAGCTGGCGGCTTCGTCAGGATCCTGGAAGCGGCCCCAGCGGCTGACATCATAGACGAGCAGGACCGTGAAATTTGCGCGTCCGCTTTCAACATCATCGAGAAGTGCCTGCAGCGCAGGCCGTCCCTTGATGTTCAGACCGCTCTTGCCTTCGTCCGCGTAGGTTTTGACGATTTCGAGCCCGTGCTTTTCAGCATAGATCGCGATGGTCGCTGCCTGATTGTCGGTAGAATACTGCTGATGCTCGGTCGACATGCGAACATATTGGGCCGCCCGGATGGTCGGGGGCGGCGGGGGTTCATCATGATTGTCGTCCGTCCATCGAATGACCATGCGATACCTCGAGCGCAGATTGCGAAAAGCGCCTCGGTCCCCTGCGTTACACGAGAAAGGAGCGAAAAATGGTTCCTATTAGCGGAAGCAAACTTCGCGGGACGCCAACCGGCCTTTCCGATGCGCTACTGGCGCGAATGATTGGTGCGGCGCTGAAGGCAGACCTCGGCGGGACTCGGCAGGCAACCAAGACGGTGATGAGATGGGCGCAGGTCAGCGATCATACCGCCCGATCTTGGCTGAACGGCCGAACCAGCCCCAGTAGCCTTCATCTGCTTGAGCTCGCCACGCAGTCGCATACCGTCATGACGGTGATATTGAACGCGACTGGCCACGACGGGTTGCAACTCGCGCATGACCTGGCGGCAGTCGAGCATTCGCTCGAGAAAGCATTGTCACAGGTCAGAGCTCTTCGCGGCACCTAGTAACACCTAAGTTCGCACGAGCCTCTCAATCTGACGAACTCGAACAGCATCTTTGTCGTGCGGCATCGGAAGTGAGTCCATTCAAGGTGTCTGCAGGGTGATTTGCCACAAGTTTTGGTTCCCTGTTTCGGACTCGAAGGGGCACCATTTGTTCTTCTCAGAACATCCCGAAAAATGTATAAAAGCCGCAGAAATCCAAGGGAATTGGCCCTTGGATGGTCTCGGATCGTCCCAGCAAATCCCGGGCTTTCCGAACGGTTTTGCGGGCCTTTTGCGGGCTCATGTGAAAACCACATTGAGGAAAAGGCCCACACATGGCTCTGACCGAAAACAGGCTTCGGACGCTAAAGCCAAAGGACAAGTCGTACAAGGTCGCTGACCACCGCGGTCTCTATATCGAGGTTACCCCGTCAGGCGGCAAGCTGTGGCGATTCCGCTACCGTATCGGCAATGTCGAGAAGAAGCTTGCGATCGGCCCCTACCCAGAGATCAATCTCAAGCAGGCGCGCAATGCCGCCGATGCGGCAAGGCATTCGGTTGCGGAAGGCGGTGACCCCGCCTTCGAGAAGCGCAAGAAGAAGATCCGCGATGAGTTCCTGTCGGCCCAGACCTTCGAGGCGGTGGCGCGGGAATACATCGAGCAGATGATGGTCAAGAACGGGCTTGCCCAGGCAACCCTCGTCAAGGCGAACTACTTCCTCGAGCAGCTCACGCCCGCCATCGGCAATCGTCCGATCCATGAGATCGAGCCGTTTGAAGTGCTGGCGCCTCTCAAGCGCCTCGAGGCGACGGGCAAGCACGAGACTGCGAAGAAGTGCCGCTCGTTCGCCGGGCGCGTCTTTCGCTACGGCGTTGCCACCACCCGCTGCAAATCCGATCCCACCGCGATGCTGAAGGGCGCGCTCGTGACACCGCGGGCGCAGCACTATGCAGCGATCCTCGAGCCCAAGGAGCTTGGCGGCCTGTTGCGCGCCATTGATGACTACACGGGCTACCTGGTCACCAAGTATGCCCTTCAGATCGCGCCGCATGTCTTCGTGCGGCCGGGCGAGCTGCGCCATGCCGAGTGGCGCGAGATCGATCTTGAAGATGGGGTGTGGAAGATCCCCGCTGGCAAGATGAAGGCTCGCCGGCCGCATGCCGTGCCGCTCTCTAAGCAGGTGGTCGGCTACCTTACCGATCTTGCTACCATGCTGGGTACGGAAGGCTATGTCTTTCCTTCGGCTCGAAGCGGCAAGCGCCCAATGAGCGAGAACACGCTCAACGCTGCGTTCCGGCGCATGGGCTATCCGAGCCGCGCTGCTCTTCGACGATCTGCACCAGCTCGGCTTTCAGGCGGCCATGCGCGGCAGGATCAGCGAGCTTGAGGATGCTCGCCATCCAATAGTCGAGGCTTTCAGGGGCCCGGTTGAGCAGCATCAGCGCCGTGTCGCGGGTCACCAGTTCGAGATAGGGCGCATCGACCCCAGCGCTCGAGAGGCTGAGCCGCTCGGCGGTGATGGGGACCAGCACGACCTGCTCGTCGCGCGTCACCGCAGCGCCGAGGCTCACCACGCTGGTGAGACCAAGCACGCCTGCCAGCATGGCGAGGCGGTTGCGTTGGCGCAGGTACGCCTGTGCCTGTTCATGTGCGAATTCGGCGCGCATCGCTGGTCCTCCCTCAGCCCGCCAGCAGGCGGCAGTGGGAGGGCGGCGTGGCCTTCAGCCCGAGAAAGGCCCCGGGCAGGTACCAATAGGCAGCATGCACCAGCGCCGATCCAGCGCCGCGTGCCTTCGCCTTCCGCAAGGCAAACCAGGCTCCGGCGGCCAGGCCGATACCGATGAAGATATGCTGCGCGAGAATGCCCCAGGCGAAGGGGATCAGGATCCCCGCAAACTCGTCGATGGTCCAGAAGCCGATGAGCTCCGGGTCGTCAAGCCGCCGTGGCACGAGGTACTTGTCAGCCATGATACCGCCCTCCTGTCGTGAACCGCAGCCGCCGGTCAGATGACCGCGGTCACGACCGAGGTGACGATCGGCACGCCGGTGCCGACACCGATCCCGACGCCGACCGGCACAGCGACCTGGCCGAGCGAGAAGCGTCCCGAGGCGAGGCCGATCAGGCCGCCCGCAAGGCTGAGGACGGTGATGATCTTGCCGCCCGAGCCTTCGAGAAAATTGGTGAACTGGGTGAGCGCCGGATCGAAGGTGGTGTCAGCCCCGGCGATTGCCGCGCTGGCACCGGCAAGCGCAACGAGCGCCGGAAGGATGTAGTCGCGGCGCTGGATGCGGCGCGCCGCTGGGGCCGGAACGGCAGTCTTGATGGTCATGGGGAGATACTCCGAGGGTTGAACAACAGCCAACGATGCGTTCGCTGTATGTTCTTTCCTCTCCCCGGAGCCGGGCTGTAGGAAATCGAAGAGTGAGAAGCGCAGGCCTAGCCCAAGCGAAAATTGACAATTGGGAGCCCGCAGGCCGGTCATCGCGCCGGCTGTCCGGTTTAATGCGCTCAAGGTGCCGGAATCTGCGCGGAGCCGATCGGACAATGCGCAGAGCCTACCGGACTCTGCGCCAGCGCTTCACCGCCACTGATTCGCTCATTCCTCTATGTTCTATTTTTGTTCTTTGTGTTTTCCTACACCCTTCCTGTGCCGGTAGTCAGCGAGTCGAGCACTTCGCGAAAGGATAAGTGGATGACCGACATGTCGCTTTTTGCCGAACATCAGGTTCGCGCAGACCTTGCCCGGCTGCTGCTCGCAGCCGTCGAAACCAGCGGGCAACCGCGCTGCGAGATCGCCCGCAAGGCGCAGATCCATAAGGACGCCTTGCGCCGGGTTCTGGCAGGGGAACGCTCTGCCAGTATCGCCGAAACGCTCCGTATCCTGGCGGCGAGCGGCGTGCCACCGCACGCGCACCTGCTCTTGTTCCTGGTGGGCAGCGATCATGCGGTGCGTTGGCTGCAATCCGACCTTGCTGACTTTTTCGAGGACTTCACCGGCGAGCTGCCGTGCGCGCTCGAGCGCGTGCTCGGCAACCAGGTCCACGATGTGAAGCCGCGCTGGGCGAAGGGTACAGCGCATCGGGTGGCGCGATTGCTGTCTGACCATATCGACGAGCTCGAGCGCAAGGACGCCCTCTTGGGTGACGTGTTCGGCGCGGGCATTGGCGGTAGCCATGGCTAGTGCCGCTTCGCCCGAGGACGTCGAGGATCGTCGTGTCACCCGCCTGATCCGTCTCAAGGAAGTTCAGCACCGCGTCGGGCTCGGCCGATCAACGATCTATCGCTGGATAGCGGAGGGCAAATTTCCGAAGCCCGTGCAACTAGGTGGTTCAACCGTGGCCTGGTCGGAACGCGAGGTTGATCGCTGGATTGCTGACAGACTAAGCTGAGAGCTTCGCGGCCGGCTGCTGAAACGGGGTTCAAAGCTGTAGGCGGGAAAGCGGCTCGTCGGGCTTCATGGCGCTGCTGCTGGCCACGCCCTTTGGTGGTCATGGACAAACGCCAATCGCAGCCCCCATCCAGCGCAGCCTCCTTTGAACCTGATGGTGGATAGCGCACGGCCTACCTCGCTCAACCAAGACCCTTCAATTGACCGATTGTCCGGCCCAAATCACTCTCCCGACGATCTGCAGAGCGCGCTTTGGCACGCCCTCCCTCATCGGATAAAGCGTATTGTCGCTAATTACGGAAATCCGATTTCGGGTCGGTTCGATAGCTATTCGCCGGACCAGCAGCCCCGCATCAGCCCTTATGGCGTAGATCCCATCACGCAGTTGCTCATGGGGTACATAGCGTTGAATGAGGACCTCGGCGCCTGCCCGCAGCGTCGGTTGCATCGCGTCGCCTTCGACGATCACGACGGAGAGGCCGTCAGGATTTCGGCTGACCGTGCGCAGCCATTGGCCATCGAACAGCCTGATGCGCTGGGCGATGTCTTCGGCGTTTGCACAGGTAAGGACCGGAAGAGCGACCGTTGACTGGCCTTCCGCTGCTGAAAAGGTTGTCGCCCCCAAGACTTCAGGCGGCACATCAAAATGCACCGCTAAGCGGGCGATATCTCCCTCATCGAGGTGCGCGGGGCTGCCGCGCTTGATGAACTGCTGAATGTAAGCCGGATTGCGGCTCAATAGCCGCGACATTGATGCGTAGGTCTCCCCGCGCTCTTTGATGAGCTCATCAAGCATTCGGCGCGGATCAAGTGTCGCCATTCCTACGATATCCTAGACAAAGTAATGCAGTTTGAGGAGCATTCCCATTGGGCGAATCTCACGTCAACTGCTACTCTTTCTATGGCATCCGACGTCGGCAGTTTGCGTGGCCCCTGCCGAGAGGTTAAATGACGCGGTGCTATTTTGGCTAATTTTCATTGGTTTAATTTATGCCGATGCGAAGATATTGGGTTGGCCTCGATACAGGCGTAACCGAAACAGCAGTGTGCCTGGTAGACGAGCATGGAGAAATTCTCTTCGAAGGAAAGCGGGAAACCCATGCTGGTCAAATCAAGGATATCCTGCGGCCATTTGGCGTAGAAGCTGTTCAACGCATCATCGTCGAAGCTGGCGTTGGAACCCACATGGTGCGCGAACTGCAGGCGATGGGTCTTCCGGTCTATGTTGTCGAGGTTCGGCGATCCGCCAAATTCCTTGCGGTCCGGCGGCAGAAAACCGATACCAACGATGCGCGGGGCCTTGCAGATCTTGGCCGTATCGGTCGATCAATCGGAGCTGAGGTTTACCTCAAGCCTCTGGACTGTCAGAACATCCGAAGCCTGCTTAATTTGCGCAATAGCCTGATACGTCAGCGCATCAAACTGGACGCGCTGATACAATCTATTGTTCGCCTGCATGGAGGGAAGCTGAAAACCCGGTCGTCTGCGGGCGCGCTTGCCGCAGACATCGAAGAGCAATTCCTCCGGCTTGAGGTTGATGGCCTGGACGTCGATAACGACCTCCGGCCGCTTGTAGCCATTGCGGAAAACCTCCGATCGCATCTCGCCAGCATGGACAAGCGATTTCTCAACATGGCGAGAACACACCCAGTTTGTGCGAACCTTATGTCGGTGCCCGGCGTGGGCCCGATCACAGCCCTGTCGTTCTACAGCGCCATCGGGGATCCTTGGCGGTTTGCTCGGAACCGTAACGTTGGCCCATATCTGGGCCTTACCCCTCTGCTTCATCAGTCGGGCGTCATCTCCCGGCCTGGGCGGATCAGTCGATTTGGCAACAAGCTGACGCGTTCCCATCTGGTCAGCGCTGCCACAGTCCTTTTGTGCTCGGCGAAGTCGGAGAGCGCCCTACGAATTTGGGGTCTGGAGCTTACTGAGAAGGTTGGTCTCAACAAAGCGCGCGTAGCTGTCGCGAGAAAGCTCGCGGTCCTTATGCTGCACATGTGGAAGTCCGGCTCGAGTTTCGACCCTCAACGTACTTAAGATCGGTTCCTCCGCTGGAGGGACAGGCTTGGACCCCGCTTCCATTTCTGGGCTTAGAGCCCGTGTAGGGTATTTGGGCCAAGCCTGCTTATTGTACCTGTCCGCGATAACTGAAGTTATACGGCCAGCCGTGCCGGTGTTGTCGCACCGGAAGTTCTGTGCGTCAGCACAGCCAGCCTTGGACCTAAGAGAAAGCATCCTCGTTTTCGAAGGCATTGTCATCTGAACCGAAAACACAGTGCTGAGTAAATCGTTTCTCGAGGCCTTCTAAGGTGAGCTGCGTGCTGGCTTCACCCAGTTGCTGGGTCAGCCAATGCCGGAATACGCCGACGCGGCTTTCGTCTGCACTCGATCCGAGCTCGTCGATGGCTGCAAGGAGATTCTCCAACTGGCCGACACGTTCTCGAAGCGCAATCAGTGCGCCGAGTTCCGCATGTCGTTGCTCAGCTAGGCGTGCCCTTCGCTCCTCGCGCTCCCGCACGCGCCGAAGCCTTTCCTGCGCGCGCGCGTGCTCTTCCTGGAGGCGCTGCCGCGCCGCCTTGGCTTCGGCGACGATTACAATTCCGATCGCGACCTGTGCAGCTATGCCTTCAAGGCGCTGTCGCTTGCCGTCTTTGAACGACCGGCGCGGCATGGAGTGATCATGCGACCACACCGGTTCCAGCTCGATCGATAGCTCCCCGGTCGGCGAGTAGTCCCAGTCGGGCGGCCGCGGATAGGGATCATTGTCGAGATGGCCCCAATTGTTCGCCTTTCTCCTCCTTTCCCAAGCAGCAAGCGCCGCCTTTTCCTTCTGGGTCGGCTCGTGCTTTTCTCGGCGAAAGGTCTCGGTGATCGAGAAGGTCACAGACTGCTCGCCGTTGGTAAACCGGCAGGGCTTGTCGTCATCACTGAGGCTGAACCCCTGAATCTTCGCCATCGCCTCGAGCTGAGGGAGGATATTGGCCAGGCGGGGAATAGAATTCTTCGCCACGCTGCACTGGATCAACCCCGGCTCTTTTGACTCAGTCAGCCCCTGAAAGTTTGGCTTCGCCTGGCGCAGCGCGGCCAATGTGGCTCGAACTTTAGCGCTCGGTTTTGGCTGAACGGGTTCGACGTCACCTTTGGTATTCGTGGTGATTTTCTCCGCTGATGCGGCTGCGAGAGCTTGCCACTCGGCGACAGTGACTGGCCGGATCGTGATCACACCAGCGCGATCATCGCCCGCCTTCTCAGGAAGCATGATCTGTTGGACCTTCTTGCCTGCGGCCTTTTTCGCCCACCATCCGGCAGGCGGATTAGGGATCGCGTGTTTGCGGCAGACCTTGTGCAGCGCCACATCCGAGACCCCAAGCTCCTTGGCGAGATGCGTCATCGGTTTGGACCAGACGAGCTCGTAGAACTCGCGGCGAGAAAATGTGTGGGCCATCAAAGGATCCGTCAGCTGTTGTTCCAGCTCCGGCGGACCACGTCTGCCTTACATGCGCCTACGGCAGTGCGTCGAAGGTGCGGCGGTAGTCGTGCACTATGTCCCGAAGCGCGGCGGGCTCTAGTACCTCAACCGAGGTCCCCCAAGAATAAAGATGGCAGCTCATTTCAAGCAGACCCGATGCCCGGAAGCGCACAAGCTCAGCAGCAGCGAGGTTGAAACGGGCCGTTGAAGTCTCGATCTGGCTCGAAGCGGTGCCCCGGTCGCCAGTCGCCAGTCGCCAGTCGCCAGTCGCCTAGGGCTCTTCCAGCGCGCTGGCGAGGTGCGGCAAGCGCCGGTCAATGGCAGCGGCGATGCTTGCATGGACTTCCTCTGCGAAGTCTTCAGGCATCGCAGCGCGCGCTTGGCTGACAGCGTCTGCCGCCTGGTCGAGTAGCTCCGATATCGCGCGGCGCATGAGGTCAGCCCCGAGCCCTGCTGCCTTGCCAGTCTGGACAAAATGACGGCCCATGACTTCGGACAGCCGGTAGTGGCGGTTGGTCCCTGCCGACATCGCAAGACGGAACTTGGGCGGAGCGATCTGTCCTCTGTCGGCGGCGGGCTGCGCCGATAGCACATCATAGAAGGGCGTGAGACTGAAACGCCCGCCCGGCTCCAGAAAGATGCTGAAGTTCTTGGCGTGGCCGTCGGTCGCACCGATCAGCCAGAACAAAATCTGGCTTTTGAAGAAGGCGGCCTGATCGGCACGGGGATCGTTGGCCCCATTCAGGAGCCCGATAATGTCGCGCATGCCGGGCCCGCCGTCGCTCTGATACTTGCGGGTCGGCGGTATGCCGAGAGCCTGGCAACAATCCTCTTGGGGCAAACGAAGGATGTGACTGGCACTGCGCCAGTGTCGGTCAAAACGCTCGACGACCAACACGCGCCGCGATCCGAATGTTGCTATTTCGGTTTTCGCGACGTGAAGGCCGAAGGCCTCCATGAGCTTCAGGCAGTAGTGTTCGTTGTCCACACTGTCCGACATGTCGATCATGCCGTCGGCGGTCGGAATTTGGCCTAATTGCGGTTTGAGAATGTGGGTCGTGGGCGCCGTTCCGACGGGACGGAGCCATTGTCCATCGATGCGCAGCAAGGCCGTCTTTTCCTGCGCGCCAGCCACCGAAATCCGGAATTCCTGTTCGCGGTCCAGACCGAGCGGCGCTTGTGCCAGATCGGCGAGCATTGCATCGATCTGCGCATCGTTGATGGGCTCACCCTCGATGTCGCCCTTGGCCTGGCTAGCCCCACCCTCGGGCAGAAACTGCATCGCGCCGACACAGTCGCGGCCGATAGCTTCAAGCAGGCTGTAGAAGTCTGTTCCTTGCGCGCCCATGCGCTCGGCGACACGGCGACGCACCGTATCCCGATCTGGCAAGAGGTTATCGAACACGGCAGCAACCTCGGCGCCGCGGTAGGCAGTGGGGGTCAGCGGCAGAGAGAGCGACACGGCGAACCGGTGCTCCCAGGCCAACCACGTATCGTTATACTGAAAGCTAATCGCCCCAGTGGATGCCTTCTCGAGGCGGCCCACTAGGCGACCATTGATGAGCACATCTAGCGGCTGATGGGTCTTCTTGCGCGCCACGGCTAGAAGACATCCTCAATCGATTTTCTGCCCTGCTCGCGTGGCACGATCTGCATATCGAGACCCAGACTGGCGATCACGCTAAGCAGCGTGTCGAGCTTTGTGCCTTCGCTGCCATTCTCGATCGCAGAGATAGTTTTCTGCTGAGTGCCTGTAAGGCTAGCCAACTCTGACTGGGTCATGCCTTGTTTAAGCCTCTCACTCTGGATGATGGCGCCCAGTTGGGTTGGCAATCTAACAGTCTGATGCATGGTCACCTCCTTGTCATCGGCATACCCCAGAAGGTATAAAGATGCAATATACCCTGTCAGGTATAAAAAGGACTTATACCCTATGGGGTATCGTTCGTGAGGAAACCGTAACGCCCGTTGATCGCGTCGGCCGGCAAGCGATTCTTTGAGCGAGGGCCGATTTACGAATGGCCGGTTTTCCTAAGTCAGCCTTAGTGTTTTCCGAAATCCTTAAACCAGGTCATTCAGCGGACCCAGGCGAATTGCCGCTGCGAACGGTGTGTCGGCGTCGCTGCCATTGAGATAGCAAACATCGGACAAGACGAAGAATTGTCCGAGGGAATGGATCAAGCGGATCGCAAAGCGATCGCCTGAAATTAGGCATGCTGGAGGGAAGGTCTCAAAGGCAGGATCTGGGACATTGCGGTCGCTTCTTAGCTATGTTTCTAGCGGCAGCTATTGCCAATTGCAGACACCAAATATCATCCCGCCGACTTCGCTTCGGAACAGCAATCCGACCGCTAGCTGACTGGGAGGCTCTAGTTTGCTATGCACTAAAGCTGCAAGCTTCCTTACGGCTAATTCAGTGTGGCGAGTGATCGTTGGTTCGATGCCTCTATACCTTGGCTAACATGGCTTGACTGATTGCGGGGCCTAGCGAAGTTACTTGGCCTACAACCCGCTCAAACGAAAATACGCAGTCCGAAGCGTCTCGTTAGACGCTGCGCGAGTTCCCGTCAGTTGCGGGGTTGCACCTCAGGTCGTTGCGGGCTGGTGCCGATAGCCAAGAATACGGTGCTCCAAAGTTGTGCAGCGTTGGATTCGTCCTCGTTGGTGCTGCGCGCTCCGAAAGGCGCGACCTGATAGCGTCCGTCCTCGAACGACCAGCTCCACAATTCCGAGGTGCGCAAATCGCTGACCCGCGTCACCGCTACTGCGACCGCGCCGCGCGCCTGCCGCAGCCGAGCCTTGAGCGTGGGTGAGAGATCAGCGCGCGCGATCTGGCGGTCAAGCCCGGCAATCAGCACCGCCTGCTGCCAAGCCCAGACAACCGTGCCGTGATAGGCATCGCGGCTGAGCATGGTTCGCCTGCGTTCATCAGCAAACACCGGGTTCGCAACCAGCAAGCCGATGTCCGTCATCAATCCCGCAGGAAAGGGCCGCAGCATCGCGTCGAGTGCGCGTTCAAGTGAAGCAGGGGACGGCTCTCCGAAAAGGAATGCGAAACCATCGTCGGAGTGAACGACAGGAACCGCCTCGCAGTTCTCGTCGAGCGCTAGCGCATGGAATTCCACACCGTCCGAGCGAAGCCCGGCGAGCGCATCCCCGTCGGGAACGCCGAGACTGCGAGCGTAATTGCTGACGGCAGAACGCGCTTGGTCCGGCGACACGCGGACTAGGAAGTGACCGCGGGCCTGCTCTGACCAAATCGCGGCATATCCAGCTGCCGGGGCTAAGGCCGCACGCTGTTGATCCGTGAGATAGGGATCAAGCAAGCCGCTAAGAACAAGACGATTGATGGCCGCCAGCGCGGCGGGCGCAAAGACCGCATTGACGTCATAAGGGTAGATCCCATCACCGAGCCCGGCCTCACTGTCACGCCATTGTCCCGTCGTTCGTCCGGGCTTCAGGCGGATGAGGTTAGCGGCGCTTGGATCGTCGGCGAAGGCGCGGCTTTGGGAGACGACAAAGAGCGCGTTACTTACCAGGGCTGCACCTACACTCGTGCTATCATCCAAGGTTTGAGCCAGCAGGTCACGGGCGCGCGCGTGTCCAGCGGCGTCATCTAGGAGATAGGTTGCGACGACTGGCGCGAGCATGAAATCGTCGTCAATCATGCCATAATCATAGATGGGCGCGTCGCTCTTGTTGCCGCTTTCGCGCAGGTGACGCAGGACAGCAAACTCGCCGATGTCCTCCTCGTGCGCGACCTCGCCATTGGGTGACAATCTCTCGAGCACCGAGCGCAGCCCGCTTTCAATCGCTGTGGGTTGCAGAGCGGGCATGAGCAGCCGCAGCGACATGAGGGTATCGCGTCCGAAATAGGTATTGAAACGCCAGGATCCCGCGAGGAATTTGTCCTCATAACTGAGGAAGGCCAGCGCGTTGCGTGCGCGTTCGTCTTGGCTGGCCCGATCGTTCAGGAGAGCCCTCTCTTCGAGCGGCTTGAGCGGCGTCTCGCCGTTCATTGCTGTGATCCGGAAGCGTATGCGCCCATCTGGCCCCGGCGTGAACCGAACTGCGTCCTCTGAAATTGCCAGCTGGCCCTGTATAACTTCCAGTGTCAGACGATAGCCCGGCGCACCGTCAAGGCGATCGCGCGCCCAGCTCACCGTCTGCCCCTCGATGCGGGCCGCCGTTTCGACTTCGGCGGGGGACACATTGGCGGTTTCGTAATCGCGCAGCACGCGCACCGAAGAAAGCAGCGCCTTGCGCACTTCGAGCGTTGCGGCCGCCACGGCAACCTCTGCAGTCATCCCGCGAAGCATGCGGCCTGATGTGTCGGGAGTAGAAACAGCTTCAGGCGGCCGCACCAGCGTCCAGCGAACAGGCTGCTTCTGAGGGGCGAACCATAGCCCGGTGCCGCTGTTGCCAGCGGGAAAGGCCACCAGTATCCGCGGTTCGACTCCTGATCGCAGTATCAAATGCGCCGCAGTCAGGCCGCTGCGGTAGAAGGCGTTGAGGTTCTGCCCCTCCTCAATCTCGAACCGCAGCAGATTAGGCTGCTCCGCCCATGCCGTGGGTGTGGCGAGCGCGACACCCGCGACAAGGCCGAGGAGCCAGAAGTGGCGGCGAAATTTGCGATGCATCTTTCGCTCGCCTTCTTCTGCTATTCTGCGAGCACTAGAACTGGTAACCAACACCGAAGCGGAACGAGCGGCCAAGCAGCGGGCGGCCCGAGATGACGCCCGTTCCGGTCGCCCCGCTGAAGCGCGGATTGCCCTCTGTGAGACCAATCTCGTCGAGCAGATTGTCCGCAGTGACCGACATCTCCAGACGGTCGGTCACATCGAAGATGATCCCAGCATCCCACTTGAAGTAACTCGGGAGCGGTTGGACATTCTCCACATCGGCAAAACGATCACCAACATAGGCCAAGGTAGAGAAAAGGTTGAGCTTTCGCTCGTCTCCCAAATTGAGTTCATAGGAGGGGGTCAGGCGCCAGGCCCACTGAGGCTGGCGAAGCACCTGATTGCCACTGTTGTTGACAGTGCCGCTTTGGGTAAAGAAATTGTCGTAGTTCGCATCGAGATAGGTTGCAGCAAACCCGAGCGACAGGCCCGCGAACGGCCTTAGGGCGCCTTCCAACTCTACGCCGGTGGTCTCTGCACCGCCGCTTTCGGGCGTCGGGGCACCGTTGATGATGACGGTGCTTTCCAAGCCTTCGAACTGATTGTGGAACACAGTCAGGTAGGCGCTCAGGATTCCGGTTGAGACCTTCAACCCGCCCTCGAAGGTGTCGACCTTCTGGATAGCACGCAGCCCATCGCGCAGATTGTCGAAGAAGGGGAAGCTGTTGCCGCGGCTGTAACGGGCAAAGGCACCGATCTCACGCGTGAAATCGTAGTTCGCGCCGACGGTGTATGAGAACGCGTCGCCGCTATAGTCGATGGTCGAGAACGTCCCGTTCAGAACTGCCGTGCCATTGTCGTAGAGCGTGTTGGGATCGCCATCAACATCGACGCCAAAGGTGTTGTTTTCGAGCGTACCATCGACCGAGTGGTCCTGGTAGCGGATGCCGGCATCAAGCCGCAGCTCAGGCGTTACCTGCAACTCATCAACCGCGTAAAAGGCAATGTCGCGCCCATCATAGGCGGCATTGACGTTGAAGAATGAACCCAGCGCAAAACCGTCGCGTGTCACCTCGCGACCGTCCGCGAGCACGAGGTTGAGCCGCTGCGCGTTCGACTGTGCCGTCAGGAGCTGGTTGTTCCCGAGGTTCCACTGATCGTCCGAGGAGAATGCCGAATAGAACGCCCCAACCGTCAACGTGTTGTTGCCGCTCTTGAACTCAAGCGCGAGGTCATTTGCAAAGGATTCGATCTGTTTGCGCACGACCCAAAACCCGGCGAGCGTGATCTGCTGATTGGCGGCATTGGGCACTGTTGCGCCGGAGCCAGCAAAGGTCAGACTGCCAATGGTGCCCCCGAGCGAGGCGGCGTAGTCGGCAGCGGTCTGCGGCGTTTGTCCGGCCGGCACGATACCGGTGGTGTCAGCATCGCCCTTGAGCCAGCTCGTCCGGTTGCGAACGGTTATGTCGGTGCCGAGCTCGTACTCGAAATTGGTGCCGAGGTTCACGATGTTGGCGCCGCGGCCATCGGCAAGATCCGCGCGAGTGCCATCGTTGAGCGTGGCGAGGCGCAGATCATTGCTGGCGAGCGTGCCCGTACCCGCATCGAAGCCCGGAAATTCGCTGATCTGGTCGCCATCCTGGATGACTGGGATCGGCAACAGCCACTGGCCACGATCGTTGAGGTAACGCGCAAAAACAAGCAGAGAGCCCCGGTCGAGATCGTGCCGGATGTTGGCTGTAATCTGCCCGCCCTTTTCAGCGGTGAACTGCGGATCGCGGATGCCGTTACCGGCCGCGTAATAACCGCCGACCATGAAGCTGGTCTGCGGCCCGAGCGGTCCCGAGACATAACCGTCGGCACGGACTTCGCCGTAGTCGGTGGCAGAGAGCTTCGTAAGGCCTTCAAACTCGGTTCCGCCCTCACGCTGGACAAAGTTGATTGTCAGACCCGGCTGACCGGAGGAGAAAAGAGCGCCCGTACCGCCGCGCACCGCCTCAATCCGCTCGAGCGTGGTATCCACGCGGATCAGCTGGCTGTTCTCGAGGAAGGACAGCGTCGGCGGAGTGTAGAAGGGCACACCTTGGCTTTGCAGCGTTACGAAAACCGCATCGCCGCCCGAAGGATAGCCGCGCACGAAAATGTTTGCGCCGTTCTGGCCGCCAGTGCTTTCCGAGGTAACACCCGGAACGGCCCGGAAGAGATCGGCAGTGCTGAGCGGCGCAGCCTTGGCAATCGCATCAGAATCGAGCGTTGTGACAGCGAAAGCGGCGTCCTGCCGCCTCGTGCCCGCACCGGCGGTGCCAATGACAATGATCTCATCACCCTCTTCGGCCTGAACCCCTTCATCAGTTTCTTGCGCAGCAAGCGGCGTAGCTGCCAGTGCCACGGTGAGCGCGGAGGCTGCGGCGCTGAACGAAAGAAGCGTGGTGCGGCCGCGGAAACGAGCCATTTCATATCCTCCCAAATGAGCGGCCGTCCTTTTTCGGGGCCGGTTGCCTTCAGTGTTACGCAACTCTGAAATGCATTTCAAGAGGATTGTCAATTTGCCGTCGCACGCGCTATAGAGTGCTTCGTTGATTAGTAAGAAAGGCGCCGTTGGTGCGTCGGGGGATAACCGCTGGTGAATAACCCCAAAAATGATCGTGAGGCGCGCCAGACGCGGTCGATGGCGGTCAGCATGGCCGATATTGCCCGTTTTGCGAATGTCTCAAAGCCCACTGTCTCCCGCGTGCTCAACGGCAGCCCGCTCGTGACCGCAGAGACCCGTGAGCGCGTTCTGCAGGTTGCCCGCGAACACGGGTATGCCGTCAACCGCAATGCCCAAAAATTGCGCCATTTGCGCACGGATACCGTCGCGGTCGTGCTCGATTTCAGCACCCATCGCGGCGGGCGTATCGCCGACCCATTCATCTTCGAACTGCTTGCCGGCGTGTCCGAAGCACTATCGGTCCGTAACCAGGACCTTTTGCTCTCTCCGCCAGGGCTGAGCGATGCCCAGTCCTATCTTGAACTCTTGAGCGCGCGCGCCGCCGATGGTTTCGTGTTCCTCGGACAGGGCGGCCAAGAGCCGATGTTCAACGAGCTTGCACGAGCTGGCGCGCCTTTCGTGGTCTGGGGGGCAGTCGACCCCGCCGACAATTATTGCGCGGTGGGCAGTGACAACAAACTCGGGGGTCGGCTGGCGGGCGAGCTCTTCGTGCAGCGCGGGGCGCGCCAATGGCTGTTCGTCGGCGATGTCGAGCACAAGGAGATCCGCATGCGCTTCGAAGGCATGCGCGAAGCGGCGGTGAGCGTCGGGGCCAAGGTGAAAATTGACACACTCACCGTCGAGCACATGGCCTACGCTTCCACCTTCACAGGTGCGGCGGCCTATCTGCGCAATCATCCCGCGCCCGACGCCGTTTTCGCCTTCTCGGACACGGCTGCGATGGCGGTGATCAGTGCCTTCAAGGAAGCCGGCCACCTGGCGCCGCGCGATTACTCTATCGTTGGCTATAACAACATTCCGCCTGCAGGTCATTTCACCCCAGCCATCACCACCATCGAGCAGGAAACTTACATCGCTGGTGCGATCCTAGTTGAAAAGCTCATGCAGCAGATCGACGGCAGCCGCGCGAAATCTAGCCTGCTACCGACGCGAATTATTCTCCGCGAGACGTAAGGACGGCCTGCAAATCAACGGCGGCGGTAGAGGGATAGACGACGTCCGCCTCTTTCAGCGCCCCCGCATCGCCGATCCCGACGGCGTACATCCCTGCTGCCTTGATGGCCTCGATACCTGCCGCCGCGTCCTCGAAGCCCACTGCGCGCGCGGGGCTGACGCCGAGCGCGGTCGTGCAGGCGAGGAAGATATCGGGCGCGGGTTTAGAGCGGGCAGCAGCGGCATCGGCGATGAAATCGAAGGCGTCGGCAATGCCCAGCCGCTCAAGCAGAGTTCGCGCGTTACGGCTTGCCGAAGCGACTGCACAGCGTAACCCTGCGGCTTTCACCTGCGCAATCAATGCCTCGGCCCCGGGCAATATGTCGCGAGGGGTCATTTTCGACACAGCCTCGAGGTAGTGGGCATTCTTCTGCGCGGCGTATGCCGTCATCTCAGCCTCGCCCATCTCCCTTCCGCCAAGCCGCAGGATATGCTGCAAGGAATTCATCCGGTCGACGCCCTTGAGAGCTTCGTTGTCGGTATGGTCGAAGGGAATGCCCAGTTCGTCAGCGATCTTCTTCCAAGCCACGAAATGTGCCGAGGCACTGTCGGCCAGAACCCCGTCGAGATCGAAGATTGCGACGTCGAAGCGGCTCACAGTGCACGCTCGGCAGGTTCATCGGCGGTGAGATTGATCTGCTCGTCACCGTGCCAGAGCTTGAGTGGTTCGCCTGCGATCAGCCGATAGCTTGCGCTTGTTCCGTCAACAGCCAGTTCGACAGTCTGGCCATGGTAATGCACGCGAAATGCATAGCGCCCCAACGCGGGGACCGCGATCGGCGCAAAGCTCAGTACGCCATTGATGGTCCGCATTCCGGCAAAGCCGAGCGCCAGCCCGTTCCAACCCCCAGCGAGCGCGGCCATGTGCAGCCCATGGTCGCTATTCCCGAACAAGTTCTCAAGATCGGTCAGCACCGAGACACGCCAATAGGTGAACGCTCGCGCGGCATCGCCGATATTGGCGGCCGCGGTAGCGAAGGAACTCGCCGAAAGGGTCGAATCATGCACCGTCACCGACTCATAGGCGTCCAGCATGCGGGCCCGGACTTCCGGTGCGAAGGACTCACGCAGCATGACCATCGCCAGCACCGCGTCGGCCTGCTTGGCGACCCTGTGCCGGTAGATGACCAGCGGGTGGTAAGAAATCAGGAGCGGGTAGTTTTCAGCCGGCGTTTCCTCGAACGCCCATGGTTGACGCGCAAAGAAGCGTTCGTCCTGCGCCGGAATACCGCGCTCATTGTCGAACGGCAGAACCATTGAGTCCGCCGCCCTAGTCATCGCAGCCGCCTCACGGGCATCCAGCTGATCTCCAGCGACCGCCACCGCATAGCGCAAGTGCTCGGCAGCCAACATGTTGGTGAACAGGTTGTTGTCAACGAGTGCACTATATTCATCTGGGCCAGTCACGCTATTAATGACAAAGCCGCCACCACGCGCTTGATCATGATAACCGATCTGCAGCCAGATACGCGCGGTTTCGGCGAGCATCTCAGCGCCGCCCTCGGCCAGGATTGAACGATCGCCCGTGGTCTCAATATACAACTTGAGCGCGTAGGCGATGTCCGCATTGATGTGGTATTGGGCCGCGCCCGCTGGAAAAAAGGAAGAGCATTCCCGTCCAGCAATCGTCCGCCAGGGATAAAGCGCGCCGCGCGAATGGCCCATGGAACGCGCATTCGCCCGCGCATCGTCAAGCGCTGCGATACGCCATGCCAGCATCGCCCTCGCGATGGCAGGCTGAGTGTAGGCGAATACGGGCAGCGCATAGCTTTCCGCATCCCAGAACACATGGCCCTCGTAGCCTTCGCCGCTCTGGCCCTTGGCCGCGAGCGAGGTCGCTCCGTCACGCCCCACTGCTTGGACAAGCTGAAACAGGCCATGGCGCATGGCGCGCTCGGCGACAGGTGCGTCGGGCAAGGCAATCCACGCCTGCTCCCAGAAACGCTCAAACCAGCCGACCTGCTCATCTGCGATCGCCGAGAAGCCGGTAGCGGTCGCAGCCTGCAACGCGGTTTCAGCGTCGGCCAGCAAGGCCATCGGGGCCATTTCCCGCGCGGCATGATAGAGCGAGAAGCATTCAACGACGACAGGGTTTGCGGTCGCAGTAAGGGTCACGTCGATCTTGCTTGCGAGCGCGGCAACAAGGAAGCCGCTTTCGCGCAGTCGGTCGACACGGCCAATCTGCCCGGACGCCACAGTTGCACCTTCGGCACACCAAGGATTTCGGGTGAATTCAGGGCCGAGCCGCGGGTCATAGGCGACGTCGTCGGGGCCGTCGGAATGGTTACCGAAAGGCGGCGGCGAGACTATGGATCGGATCGTGACCTGAGCCGGAGCATCGTGCGACCACACCTTAACCCGCGCGGCGACCAAACCTGTGCGCTCCATCGACACCAGCCGTTCGATCCGAATGATCACGTCGCCATGCGCGATGGTCTGGATCAGCAATCCGCGGCGCATAGCGAGCTCGAGGCTGCCGCACCCGGTCACAGGAACCCCATCGACCGCGATGGCGAGACGGGTGGCATCAGCAACAGCAAGCCTCGTATCGCTGAAGCGCGCATAGCCGTGCGCCGCCTCGTGGTAGGCAATCGGCATCTTCTCAAACACGCCGTTGAGGTACACACGCGGCGCAGTCTCGCTCTCGCCGGGCCCGCGCAAACCGATGAAACCATTGCCAAGCACGAACAGCGCCGGCGTTTGAGCCAGCTCCGCCGACGCGCCTTCGGCGATCAGCGTCCATTCATCACCACCGAAAGGAAGCGTCTCAAAGCTGGCATCGGGGACCGCTGGTCGCACGCAAACACTCTCCATCTGTCAACGCCTGACAAGGCCCCGGAATTTGCTTTGATATGCATTTCATAATAAGGCGTCCACCCCGGCGCAAGCGATTGTCGGTAAAGGTTCCGCACCGAAAGAGAGAACATGAGATCTGCCCTGCGCCTCAAAATCGCGATCTTCTTGAGCTACGCGATCTTCGCGGTGCTGCTGAACAGCGTCGGCACAGTCATCCTGCAGTCAATCGAGTATTTCCGCGTCGACAAGGTCGACGCCGGCACGCTTGAGGCGTTCAAGGACTTGCCCATCGCGGTGACCAGCTTCCTCCTTGCCTCTTTCCTGCCCCGGATCGGCTATCGCCGGGGCATGATCGCAGGGCTTGCCGTCGTTGCAGGGGCCTGTGCGCTGATGCCGGTGCTCGATTCCTTCTGGGCAACGCGGTTGCTGTTTTTTGCCACGGGCTGCAGCTTCGCCATCGTCAAAGTGGCGGTCTATTCCTTCGTCGGGCTGCTGAGCAACAGCGCGCGCGATCACGCGAGCCTGCTCAATCTGATTGAGGGCGTGTTCATGATCGGCGTGCTTGCTGGCTATTGGATCTTCGCTGCCTTCATCGACCCGGCCGATCCGGCATCGCCCGGCTGGTTGCAGATCTATTGGTGGCTTGCGGGATCATGTCTCGTCGTTATCGCGTTGCTGGCGTCGGTACGATATGACGAGTCGGGCTCACGCACGCAGGACGGCGCAGATTCGATCCGCGCCCAATTCGCGCAAATGTTCACTCTCGCAATCAAGCCCCTCACGATTGTGTTCGTCGCCTCGGTGTTCCTCTACGTTCTCATCGAACAGGGCATCGGCACATGGCTGCCGACCTTTAACCGCCAACTCCTTGGCCTCTCGGCACCCATGAGCGTGCAGGCGGCCTCGATCTTTGCGGTTGGGCTTGCCGTAGGTCGCCTCGGCGCTGGCGTTGTGGTCCGCCGCACGGGCTGGTATCCGCTGCTGGTTGGCTGCCTCATCGCAATGGCCGCACTGATCGTTATTGCGCTGCCACTGGCTGATGCGGCTAGCGGTAGCGACGTCGCCCACTGGTCAGACGCCCCAATTGCAGCTTTCGTGTTCCCGATGATCGGTCTGTTCATGGCGCCGATTTATCCGGCGATCAATTCGGCGGTCCTCAGTACGATGCCGCGCTCCAATCAGGCAGCCATGGTGGGCCTCATTGTGGTCGTCTCAGCGCTGGGCGGCACCACAGGCTCGCTTGTCATAGGCAACGTCTTCGCTGCAGTCGAAGGGGCGGCGGCCTTTTACCTGATCCTTATTCCGATCGCAGCGTTACTACTGACAATCACGATGCTTCAGAAAATGAGCGATGGTCAACCGAAGAGCTAGGGGATTGGTTGGCGAGCAGGGCATGCAATGTTCCCTGAAAATCGGCGTCTACTATGCGGAGGGCATCCCAGAAGAGAAGGCGTGAGGCACGATACTCGCAGCCGCAGCCCGCCTCATTGCAGGCCCGCTTTCGTCCCTCAGGCTAGGAGATAGTGATCCTGCTTTGGCCAAGATACGGCGACAATCTGTGGCCGCGTTAGATGCTCTAATTCATAAAGAACCGGTAGCTTAGTGCGATAACTCGGTGTCCGCATTCCACCCAGCCGCGGCCAAAAGCGGGGCCGATCGGCAATCTGATGAGCCGAATGACGGCATTTGGCGTAAGCAGACGTGCGTCCTGGTGATTGGGAACGACAGAGTCTGGGTCGGGAGCCGTCGCTGCTGAACTCGGGCCGCTAATAGCGGCTTTGCCCCGGTTCTGAAGAATTGCTGCCATTCAGGAAGCGACCCCTGTGTGGACGTTGGCTTGCGAGCTGCGACTTCCTGAAAGCGGCCACGAGTTCATGGGGTCTGGAACCGCTGTAATCGGAACTTTCCGCCCTTTCGGCCAAAGGTGTTCAACGGGATAGCTCGCAACTTGTTGCTTGCCCTGATCTCCCACTGCCCCCACAAGCGTCCGCGAAATTATAGGGAGAAGGAAATTGCTGTTCCACACGATGGTAGGCTCCAACGACATTGAGCGGTCGCGGCAGTTCTACAATGCGGTTCTGGGTGTTCTGGGAGTGCCAGAGCCTATGAACAATATTGCCGGAAGCGGGCATATGCGCCTCTTCTACCCGAACCCGGGCGGAACAAACTTCATCGTCACTCAGCCAATCAACGATGAACCTGCCACCGTGGCGAACGGGGCTACGGTTGCTTTCTCGTGCAATTCTCCCGAACAAGTTCAACAATTTCATGATATGGCCGTCGCCAACGGCGGAACTTCAATCGAAGAAGCTCCCGGCCCGCGAGAGTCTGCGATGGGAACGATCCACCTGACCTACGTGCGCGATCCTGACGGCAATAAACTTTGCGGGATCCACATCCCCGGATAAGCTTTTTGAGCCGTCCCCAGCCTGCATCGCCGGGGCAGTGACCAATGGGGAGCGGCCTTTCCGCTCTCCACCCAGTTCCGGTCATGAGCACGGCCGCAGCGCGATCCCAAAAGCTGAATGACGGCTTCTGGCGGAAGAAGAGGTTCAACCTGGCGACTGCGAACGACCGTGTCTGGGTCGAGACCTGCCGTCTTCGAGTGGCTGATCGATCGACAGGTTACCGTTCAATCCTTCGCGAAACACGCGATTCACCAATCAGTATGATTGCTGGTCCCATCGGAATGAAGCTAAGCTAACCTCATTTCCGGACGGCTGTTTCCCTGCCGCGAGGGCCGAGAATACAGCTCCGAGTCCCTAAAAAGGCATCGAACCAACACCTTAGTGAGTCCCTCTGGGCCCTTTTCGGTCCTTTCGAAAATTCTCCATCACGTAAGTGCCTGATTTATAAGTCTCTAATATGGATTTTTCGAGTCCTCTTCTGGCACCACTCTTTTGAATGCCGCATCAGTTAAGCTACGCCCTGGGCTGTTAGCCGGAGGCCTGTAGCAGGCGTTTGCGCGCTTCGGCTTCGCCGATGAGGGGGAGCAGCTCGCCCATGTCGGGGCCGTGGTCCATGCCCGTCAAAGCCTGCCGCAGCGGCAGGAACAAGGGCTTACCCTTGCGCCCCGTCGCTTCCTTGAGCGCGGTCGTAAGAGCACCCCAAGGGTTTTCGCCCCACACCAGCAGCCGCGCGGCCTCGGCGAGGAAGGCGCGGTCTTCGGGGGTGAACTCGGGCAGGGCAATCGGCCCGGTTACCAGCCGCCACCAATCCGCCGCCTCGGCGACATGGGCGAGGTTGGGGCGCACCGCGTGCCAGCCAGCCTCGTCCATGCCCTCAGGCAGGCGGGCTTGAACCAACGCAAACGGCAGTTGATGGACGATCCCGGCGTTGAGCCGCTCGAGATCCTCCTCGTCGAAACGCGCAGGGGCCCGGCCGAAGGTGCTGAGGTCAAAGCTGGCGATCAACGCTGCCCGGTCGGCGAGGGGTTCAACCGGCTGTGAGGTGCCCAGCCTTGCGAGGAGGGCGATGATCGCTTCGGGCTCGATTCCCCGCTCCCGGAACGCATCGCATCCGAGTGAGCCGAGCCGCTTGGAAAGCTTGCCCTCACGCCCCACCAGAAGTGCCTCGTGTGCGAAGGCAGGGAGCGCTTTTGCTGCACTTTCTCCCGCTGCAAATCCTGCAGCAAAAAGTGCGGTAAAAATTTGAATTTGAACTGCTGTGTTGGAAACGTGATCCTCACCGCGCAGCACTTGCGTCACGCCCATGTCAATGTCGTCAACGGCGCTCGGCATCATGTAGAGCCACGATCCATCGGCGCGGCGGATGACGGGATCGGATAGCTGCGCGGGGTCGAATTTCTGTGGGCCGCGGATACCATCGACCCAAGCGATCGGCTCGGCATGATCGAGCATGAAGCGCCAATGGGGAGCAATGCCCTCAGCCTCCTTGGCAGCGCGATCGGCATCGGACAGCTGGAGCGCACCGCGATCATAGATCGGTGGTAGCCCTCGGCCGAGCTGGATCTTGCGCTTGATGTCGAGTTCCTGCGCGCTTTCGTAGCAGGGATAGATCCGCCCCGCAGCTTTCAGCGCGGTGAAAGCGGCTTCATAGCGGTCGAGCCGCGCCGACTGGCGTTCCTCGCGGTCCCATGCGAGCCCGAGCCAGCTGAGATCGGTGCGGATGGCATCGACATAGTCTTCGCGGCTGCGCTCGGCGTCGGTGTCGTCGATCCGCAGGATGAAGGTGCCTCCGGCTTGCCGCGCCAGAATCCAGTTGTGGAGCGCGGTGCGGATGTTGCCGACATGCAGGCGGCCGGTGGGCGAGGGGGCGAAGCGGGTGGTGGTCATGCGCGCGCGGTAAAGCGCGCCGCCGCTGCCCGCAAGGCCTCACACGGCGCGCAGTTCCGCTGCGGTCAGTGCGAGCGCGCCTTCCCACAGACGCGGCATTCGATCCGGGCGGATGAGGCCCGCGAGCATGGATTCGAATTCCGTCCGGTCAGCCCTGGCGGCCGCATCGACGAAGGCACCGATGGTCGCCTCGTCATGGCTGAGCAGGCGGCAGCAGAAGCGCGAGACGTGGATGTTCTCCGGCCAGCTTGCCGAAACGGCATGGGCGAGCATCAGCGCCTTGGCGGCGACCTCAACACTGCCGAGCCGCGCGGCTAGTTCGGGCACGGGATCGCGGCCTACGCGCTCATGTAGCGCGATGAGGCGCAAGGCATGGACGAAGCGCACCCCGATCGGCCCTAAAGCCTCAACGCGCGGCGGCGTGGCGAGGGCTGCGATGGTCTGATGGGCCGTGCTGGAGGGGAGAGGGGGCTGGGACATGAAACCTCGCTGCTGGCGCTATGCGGACGGGACATGTCTGCGGCTAGATTAAATGCGAGTGAGTTGCAATAGCGACTTTTGTTGATGGGCGAAAAAACACCCCCGGAAGTCGGCTTCCGAGGGTGTTTCATCAACTAACCCGGCAGGAGAGTCTTACTCCTCGCCAGCGTCCTCGACGTCGGCCGTTGCGGCTGCAGCCGCCATCGCGGCCATCGCAGCCTTCATTTTCTCTTCCGAGCCGATTGCATCGGCTTCCGGCTCGACTTCACGCTGGCCGGTTGCGGCGAGCGCTTCCTGCTGCTTTTTCCACGCTGCCTTCAGAGCGGCATCGCGGCTGTTGGCGGTGACACGCAGACGGTTCATGCCCGCGCCGGTGCCGGCGGGGATGAGACGGCCGACGATCACGTTTTCCTTCAGCCCGATCAGCGTGTCCTTCTTCCCTTCGACCGCCGCCTGCGTCAGCACGCGGGTGGTTTCCTGGAACGAGGCCGCTGAGATGAAGCTGCGGGTCTGGAGCGAAGCCTTGGTGATGCCGAGCAGCACCGGGGTGCCTTGTGCAGGGGCCTTGCCCTTGCCGCTCTGCATCAGCTTGGCGTTGATCTCCAGCATCTCGGCCAGATCGACCTGCTCGCCCGGCAGCAGGGTGGTGTCCCCGCCATCGGTGATTTCAACCTTCTGCAGCATCTGGCGAACGATCACTTCGATGTGCTTGTCGTTGATCTTCACGCCTTGCAAGCGGTAGACTTCCTGGATCTCGTTGACGAGATATTCGGCCAGCGCTTCGACGCCCATGACTTCAAGGATGTCGTGCGGGTTGGGCGAGCCGGAAATCAGGGTGTCCCCCTTTTTCACGTAGTCGCCTTCCTGCACGTCGATCACCTTGGTCTTGGGGATCAGGTACTCGACGGGTTCACCCTCCTCGGGGATGATCGCGATCTTGCGCTTTGCCTTGTATTCGCGGACGAATTCGATCCGGCCGGAAATCTTGGCGATGACCGAGACGTCCTTGGGCATGCGCGCCTCGAACAGTTCGGCGACGCGCGGCAGACCCCCTGTGATGTCGCGGGTCTTGGCGGCTTCGCGGCTCGCACGGGCGAGAATGTCGCCTGCCTGCACCGTGTCACCATCGCCCACCGACAGGGTCGTGCCCGGAGCGAGCATGTAGCGCGCCGCTTCGGTCTCGCCGCTGCCTTCGGCCAGAAGGGTCATGCGCGGACGCAGGTCTTCCTTCTTCTTGCGGCCGGTGGCGCGGTTTTCGGTCACCACGCGCTGGGCGATGCCGGTGGCATCATCGACCTGTTCTTCGAGCGTGATGCCCTCAATCAGGTCCTGATATTTCACCACACCCGATTGCTCGGTGATGATCGGCAGGGTGAACGGGTCCCACTCGGCGATACGATCGCCGATCTTGACGTGATCGCCGTCCTTGAACTTGATCACCGTCCCGTAAGGCACCTTGTGCATTTCGCGCTCACGGCCCTCAGCGTCGATCACCGCGATCTCGCCATTGCGGGCGAGGCTCAGGATGCGGCCCTGCTTGTCGGTGATGGTCGGCATGTCGCGAAGCTCGATGCGGCCTTCCGAAATCGCCTCGAGGTGCGAGGTTTCGTTAAGCTGCGCCGCGCCGCCGATGTGGAAGGTCCGCATCGTCAGCTGGGTGCCGGGCTCGCCGATCGACTGCGCCGCGATAACGCCGACAGCCTCACCGATGTTCACCGGAGTCCCGCGGGCAAGGTCACGGCCATAGCAGGTCGCGCAGACGCCCTGTTCGGCTTCGCAGATCAGCGGCGAGCGGATCTTGGCCGACTGCACTTCCGCCGCCTCGATCGCCTTGACCATCGCTTCGTCGAGCAGGGTGCCCGAAGGAACGATGACTTCGCCGGTCGCGGCGTTGAGGATGTCCTCGGCCACGGTGCGGCCGAGAATGCGCTCGCCGAGCGAGGCGATCACCGAACCGCCCTGCACGATGGCGCGCATTTCGAGCGCGTTCTGCGTGCCGCAATCTTCTTCAACGATGACGCAATCCTGCGACACGTCGACCAGACGGCGGGTCAGGTAACCCGAGTTTGCGGTCTTCAGCGCGGTATCCGCGAGGCCCTTACGGGCGCCGTGGGTGGAGTTGAAGTATTCAAGAACGGTCAGACCTTCCTTGAAGTTCGAGATGATCGGGGTCTCGATGATTTCGCCCGAAGGCTTGGCCATCAGACCGCGCATCCCGGCGAGCTGCTTCATCTGCGCCGGGCTACCACGCGCGCCCGAGTGGCTCATCATGTAGATCGAGTTAATCTGGGCTTCCTTGCCCGTCTCGGGGTCGATCGGGGTCGCCTTGATCTCGGCCATCATCGCGTCGGCGACCATGTCACCGCACTTCGACCAGGCGTCGATCACCTTGTTGTACTTTTCCTGCTGGGTGATGAGGCCATCCTGATACTGCTGTTCATAGCCAGCCACCAGTTCCTTGGTCTCTTCCACCAGTTTGATCTTGGCGTCGGGGATGATCATGTCATCCTTGCCGAAGCTTATCCCGGCCTTGAACGCGTGGCGGAAACCGAGGCTCATGATCGCGTCGGCGAACAGCACCGTGTCCTTCTGCCCGGTGTGACGGTACACCTGATCGATCACGTCCCCGATTTCACGCTTGGTGAGCAGGCGGTTGATGATGTCGAAGGGCACCTTGTGGTTCTTCGGAAGACATTCGCCGATCAGCATCCGGCCCGGGGTGGTGACAAAGCGCTTCATCGATACCACGCCGTTTTCATCGGCCTGCGGAACGCGGGCGATGATGCGGGTGTGGAGCGTGACGGCCTTGGCTTCGAGCGCTTGGTGCACTTCGGCCATGTCCGAAAAGCGCGGGAGCTTCTCGACCTTGGTACCGTCGGCTTCCTCGATGAATTCGGGGTGCTTTTCCTGCCGCTCCATCGAGAGGTAGTAGATCCCCAGAACCATGTCCTGCGAAGGCACGATAATCGGCTTGCCGTTGGCGGGCGAGAGGATGTTGTTGGTCGACATCATCAGCACGCGCGCTTCGAGCTGGGCTTCGAGGCTGAGCGGCACGTGGACCGCCATCTGGTCACCGTCGAAGTCGGCATTGAAGGCCGAGCAGACCAGCGGGTGCAGCTGGATCGCCTTGCCTTCGATCAGCACGGGCTCAAACGCCTGAATGCCCAAGCGGTGGAGCGTCGGCGCGCGGTTGAGCAGCACCGGGTGCTCGCGGATCACCTCGTCGAGGATGTCCCAGACTTCCTTGCGCTCCTTTTCGACCCACTTCTTGGCCTGCTTCAGGGTCATCGAGAGACCCTTGGCATCGAGACGCGCGTAGATGAACGGCTTGAACAGTTCGAGTGCCATCTTCTTGGGCAGGCCGCACTGGTGCAGCTTCAATTCCGGACCGGTCACGATCACCGAACGGCCCGAATAGTCGACGCGCTTGCCGAGCAGGTTCTGACGGAAGCGGCCCTGCTTGCCCTTGAGCATGTCGGAGAGCGACTTCAGCGGACGCTTGTTCGCGCCGGTGATCACGCGGCCACGGCGGCCGTTGTCGAACAGCGCATCGACCGCTTCCTGCAACATGCGCTTTTCGTTGCGCACGATGATGTCCGGCGCGCGCAGTTCAATCAGGCGCTTCAGACGATTGTTGCGGTTGATCACGCGGCGGTAGAGATCGTTGAGATCCGAGGTCGCAAAGCGGCCGCCATCGAGCGGCACCAGCGGGCGCAGTTCGGGCGGGATCACGGGGATCACTTCGAGGATCATCCATTCGGGGCGGTTGCCCGAATCGATGAAGCTCTCGACGACCTTCAGACGCTTGATGATCTTCTTGGGCTTGAGCGTGGACTTGGTGGTCGCGAGCTCGTCCATCAGCGCATCACGCTCGGCCTCGAGGTCGAGCTGCATCAGCATGGTGCGCACGGCTTCCGCGCCGATGTCGGCGGTGAAGGCGTCTTCGCCATACTCGTCCTGCGCTTCGAGGAGTTCATCCTCGGTCAGTAGCTGGTACTTCTCCAGCGGGGTCAGGCCCGGCTCGGTGACGATGTAGCTTTCGAAGTAGAGCACACGCTCAAGCTGCTTGAGCTGCATGTCGAGCAGCAGGCCGATGCGCGAGGGCAGCGACTTCAGGAACCAGATATGCGCGACGGGCGCGGCCAGTTCGATGTGGCCCATGCGCTCACGGCGGACCTTGGTCACGGTCACTTCGACGCCGCACTTTTCGCAGACGACGCCCTTGTACTTCATGCGCTTGTACTTGCCGCACAGGCACTCGTAGTCCTTCACCGGGCCGAAGATGCGCGCGCAGAACAGCCCATCACGCTCGGGCTTGAACGTGCGGTAGTTGATCGTCTCGGGCTTCTTGATCTCGCCGTAGGACCACGAGCGGATGCGCTCGGGGCTGGCGATGCCGATCTGGATCTGGTCGAAGGTTTCGGGCTTCGCCAGCTGGTTGGTGAATTTGGTCAGGTCGTTCATGACTGTGTTCCCTTAGGGGGATGAAACTTGGAGACGGAAGGTGGCGGGGGCCATCAGGCCCCGCGCCTTATTCCGCTGCAATCGCGCTGTAGTCGGTCTGGTCAGCGTCGTCCTCGTCGAGGATCGACTTCAACTCGACGTTGAGACCCAGCGAGCGCATTTCCTTGACGAGGACGTTGAAGCTCTCAGGGATGCCGGCCTCGAAGGTGTCGTCACCCTTGACGATCGCTTCGTAGACCTTGGTGCGGCCGACCACGTCGTCGGACTTCACCGTCAGCATTTCCTGCAAGGTGTAGGCTGCGCCGTAAGCCTGGAGCGCCCAGACCTCCATTTCGCCGAAGCGCTGGCCGCCGAACTGCGCCTTACCGCCCAGCGGCTGCTGGGTGACGAGCGAGTACGGCCCGATCGAACGCGCGTGGATCTTGTCGTCGACCAAGTGGTGGAGCTTGAGCATGTAGATAATGCCCACGGTCACCTTACGGTCAAACGCTTCGCCCGTGCGGCCGTCATAGAGCACCGACTGGCCCGAGGAATCGATCCCGGCCTTGATCAGCATGTCCGAAACGTCGGCTTCACGCGCGCCGTCGAACACCGGGGTCCCCATCGGCACGCCGGCCGAAAGGTTGCCCGCAAGTTCCACGATATCGGCCGTCGTGCGGCTGTCGATGTCCTCGAAATACTGCTCGCCGTAGATGTCCTTGAGACGATCCACGACCGCAGCCGGCGGGGGCACGTTGGCGTAATCTTCGGCAGCGTTCGGATTGGCAGCGCGCCAATCGTCCAGCTTGGCCTTGATCTCATGGCCCAGCGCCCGCGCGGCAAAGCCGAGGTGCGTTTCGAAGATCTGCCCGACGTTCATGCGCGAGGGCACACCCAGCGGGTTGAGCACGAGGTCAACCGGCGTCCCATCTTCGAGGAACGGCATGTCTTCCTGCGGCAGGATGCGGCTGATCACACCCTTGTTCCCGTGGCGACCGGCCATCTTGTCGCCCGGCTGCAGCTTGCGCTTCACCGCGACGAACACCTTGACCATCTTGAGCACGCCCGGAGCCAGCTCGTCACCGCGCTCCAGCTTTTCCTTGCGGTCCTGGAACTTGGCATCGATCAGCGCGACGGCTTCGTCGTATTGCGACTTCACCGCTTCGATCTGCGTCTGACGGCTGTCGTCGGCCACGGCGAACTTGAACCACTCGAAACGCTCAAGCTCGTCGAGCAATTCGGCGGTGATCTCGACGCCCTTCTTGATCCCCTTGGGGGCAGCCGAAGCGGTCTGGCCGATCAGCATGTCCTTGAGGCGATTATAGGTCGCACGGTTGAGGATGTTGCGCTCGTCCGCCGCATCCTTGCGGAGGCGTTCGATTTCCTCGTTCTGGATCGCACGGGTACGGTCATCGATCTCGATCCCGTGGCGGTTGAACACCCGGACCTCGACGATGGTGCCGGCCACGCCCGGAGGCAGACGCAGCGAAGTGTCCCGCACGTCGGAGGCCTTTTCGCCAAATATCGCACGCAGCAGCTTTTCTTCCGGTGTCATCGGCGATTCGCCCTTGGGCGTGATCTTGCCGACGAGGATGTCACCGGGATGCACTTCGGCGCCGATATAGACGATGCCCGCCTCGTCGAGGTTGCGCAGCGCTTCCTCGCCGACGTTGGGAATGTCGCGGGTGATGTCTTCCGGCCCGAGCTTCGTGTCACGCGCCATGACTTCGAACTCCTCGATGTGGATCGAGGTGAAGACGTCATCCTTCACGATGCGTTCGCTGATCAGGATTGAGTCTTCGTAGTTGTAGCCATTCCACGGCATGAAGGCGACGAGGCTGTTGCGGCCCAGCGCCAGCTCGCCCAGATCGGTCGAGGGGCCATCGGCGATGATGTCGCCCTGCTCGATCACATCGCCCACCTTCACCAGCGGGCGCTGGTTGATGCAGGTGTTCTGGTTCGAACGCTGGAACTTCTGCAGCGTGTAGATGTCGACGCCCGACTGGCCGGGCTCAACGTCACCAATCGCGCGGATCACGATACGGGTGGCGTCGACCTGATCGACGATCCCGCCGCGCTTGGCCGCGATCGCAGCGCCCGAATCGCGCGCCACGGTTTCTTCCATGCCGGTACCGACCCAAGGTGCTTCGGCCTTCACGAGCGGCACAGCCTGACGCTGCATGTTCGAGCCCATCAGCGCGCGGTTGGCGTCATCGTTTTCGAGGAACGGGATCAGCGACGCCGCGACCGAGACGAGCTGCTTGGGCGACACGTCCATCAGCGTCACGTGCTCACGCGGCGCCATCAGGTTGTCGCCGTTGTGGCGCGCCGAAACCAGCTCTTCAACGAACGAGCCATCTTCATTCAGCTCGGCTGAAGCCTGCGCGACAGTGTGCTTCTGCTCTTCCATCGCGGAGAGATAGATCACGTCCGCCGTCACCTTGCCGTCCACCACCTTGCGGTAGGGGGTTTCGATGAAGCCATACTTGTTGACGCGGCTGAAGCTCGCGAGCGAGTTGATCAGACCGATGTTCGGGCCTTCCGGCGTTTCAATCGGACAGATGCGGCCATAGTGCGTCGGGTGAACGTCGCGCACTTCGAAGCCCGCACGCTCGCGGGTCAGACCACCCGGCCCCAGCGCCGACACGCGGCGCTTGTGGGTGACTTCCGAGAGCGGGTTGGTCTGGTCCATGAACTGCGAGAGCTGCGAGGAGCCGAAGAACTCGCGCACCGCAGCCACAGCGGGCTTGGCGTTGATGAGGTCGTTCGGCATCACCGTGCTGACATCGACCGAGCTCATGCGCTCCTTCACCGCGCGTTCCATGCGCAGCAGGCCGACGCGGTACTGGTTTTCGAGCAGTTCGCCCACCGAACGCACGCGGCGGTTGCCGAGATTGTCTATGTCGTCGACTTCGCCCTTGCCGTCCTTGAGGCCGACGAGCTCCTTCACCACCGCAAGGATGTCTTCCTTGCGCAGCGTGGTGATGGTGTCTTCGCACTCAAGACCGAGACGCATGTTGAGCTTGACCCGGCCCACGGCCGACAGATCATAGCGTTCCGCATCGAAGAACAGCCCTTCGAACAGCGCTTCGGCGGTTTCCTTCGTCGGCGGTTCGCCCGGGCGCATGACCTTGTAGATCGCTTCCAGACCCTCGTCACGGTTCTCGGCCTTGTCGGCCTTCATCGTGTTGCGGATCCACGGACCGGTGTTGATCTCGTCGATGTCGAGCAGCGGCAGGATGTCGATCCCGGCCTTGTCGAAGGCTTCGACATGCTCAAGCGTCACTTCGTCACCGGCTTCGATGTAGATGCGGCCCGTGCTTTCGTCGATCATGTCGGCGGCGGCATAGCGGCTGACGACTTCTTCGGTCGGCAGCAGGAGTTCGCTAAGGCCATCCTTGGCGGCCTTGTTGGCCGCGCGCGGGCTGATCTTCTGGCCGGCGGGGAAAACTTCCTCGCCCGTGGCCGCGTCGATCAGCGGGAAGGCGGGCTTGGAACCGCGCCATTGCTCAGCCACGAAGGGAATCTTCCACCCATCCTTGGCCCGTTCCCAGGTCACGGTGTTGTAGAAGTAGTGCAGGATATCCTCGGCATCGAGGCCCAGCGCGTAAAGCAGCGCGGTGACCGGGAGCTTGCGCTTGCGGTCGATGCGGACGTTGACGATGTCCTTGGCGTCGAATTCGAAGTCGAGCCACGAACCGCGGTAGGGGATCACGCGGGCGGCGAACAGCAGCTTGCCCGAGGAGTGGGTCTTGCCGCGATCATGATCGAACAGCACGCCCGGCGAACGGTGCATCTGCGACACGATCACACGCTCGGTGCCGTTGATGATGAAGGTGCCGTTATCCGTCATGAGCGGCATGTCGCCCATGTAGACATCCTGCTCCTTGATATCGAGGACCGAGCGGGTTTCGGTTTCCTGATCCACCTCGAACACAATGAGACGCAGCGTCACCTTCATCGGGGCGGCATAGGTAATGCCGCGCTGACGGCACTCGGTGGTGTCGTACTTGGGCTCTTCAAGTTCGTAATGCACGAAATCAAGCTCGGCGGTGCCGGCGAAATCGCGGATCGGGAAAACGCTGCGCAGGGTCTTTTCGAGGCCCGAGACATAGCCGGTGGCCTTGTCCGAGCGCAGGAACTGCTCGTAGCTTTCGCGCTGAACCTCGATCAGGTTCGGCATCTGCACCACTTCGTGGATGTCACCGAAGATCTTGCGGATGCGCTTTTTCGCGGTGCCCTGCGCCTTGCGGCTGCGGATGATGGGCGACTTGGCCTTAGTTGCCATAGGAGGGAAGAGCCTCTTTGGTTGGGCCGCGCAGGGGAGCCGCGCGGACGGAAAATTTCGCTGTCGTTCCACGCGAAAGACCGGCCATCATCAACGCACAAAAGCCGCATGCCAGACGCCGCGCTTGAAGCGGTGTCGGCAGCAGCCTCCCAGTGTGCATCGCGTAAATGGCCTTCGCCGCTTCCATCCTGAGGCCGATTCCCGCGCATGAATCAGCCTTGCTCGAAGCGATCGAGAGGGCGCGATGTAGGAGCGCCCTCGGGGGATGTCAATGCGGCTGCGGCGCAAGCCTTGCAGCGGTCCTGCCCGATGGGGTTTCGTTCACATAATACAGCCGCGCCAAGGGCGGATTCCGCACGACAACATCGAAAATCGACATTGAGATTATCGTTTATCAATATTATTGATTGACGATGTGCTGCAAATCGGATTAGGGATGCAATATCGAATACCAATGTGAACCATAAAGGAAATCGATATGAGTCGCCTCGCCAATCATGCCCTTGTCGCTTGCCCTGCGCTGGTCATCCTGCTCGCTTCGATCGGCACTATCGTCATAGCCCCGCCCGCCAAAGCCGCCGCGCCCGCCGCCATTGCAACTGTCGAGCTCGCTTGAGAGCGCAACCGGAGACACGATCATGACCCTCGCTCAAGACGACGTGCTGCTCAAACTCGGCAAAGTCATCGCCCTTATCCTTCAGGCTCTTTGCGTGCTGGGAGGAGGCGTTTTTTTCCTTCTCGCAGTGGTTATCACACTGGTGAGCCATGGCATGCTGCCGGGGCTTTTCGACGCAAACTCCCCTCCTGACGTGGCGAAGTTTCCGCTTTTGACGGCCGCTATCGGCCTCACAGCCATGGTAAACTTTGCTGCGATGTTTGTCTTCTTTGGCAAGATGCGTGCGCTTATCGAGAGTGCCATCAAGGGCGACCCCTTCATCCCGGGCAACGCGCGGCGCCTCAACGCGATGGCGTGGCTACTTCTCAGCTCGCAGGTTCTAACCGTGATCGTCGGCGAGCTTCGCGTCATTGGCTTTAGCTTTATCGACCCGCAAAGTGAGAGCAGGCTCGATATCAGCCCTAACGATCTCGCTGGCTTCCTGATCGTTCTGGTGCTCTTCATCCTCGCCCGCCTGTTCCGCCACGGCGCGGCGATGCGCGAAGACCTTGAAGGGACTGTGTGATGCCCCCCCTGAACGACGAGATCGAAGGAACCCGGATCATGGTCAAGCTCGACGACCTGCTCCACGCCCGCCGCATGACGCTGACCGAATTGGCCGAGCGGGTCGGCCTCACCCTCGCCAACCTGTCGATCCTCAAGACCGGCAAGGCGAAGGCGATCCGCTTCTCCACCCTCGCAGCGATCTGCCGCGAACTTGAGTGCCAGCCGGGCGACCTGCTCGCCTATCAAGCGGAGCAAGCCTGACCCCATTTTGCTTGACTCTCGCGCCCAACTATCTAGAGGCCCGCCCCGACTGGCGGGCCTCGTGCTTTTGCCGGTCATCCGTCCGAGACAGTTGGTGGAGGCAATCGGGCCTCCTTAATCTCCAGCCTAGACGGGGAAACGAGATTTCGGCGGCCCGCGCAAGCAGCCGCCCTGCGTGCCTGCCATGATGGCGGTGCACACCCTCCTTCCCTTTCGACGGACTCGCTCGTGCGCGCAGCCTCGGCTGTGTGCATGGACAAAACGTAGCCGGCCGTGCGGGAGCCATCCCTCGCGGCCATTTGTGAAGGAGTATGGCATGGATCGTTCGCAGAAAGCCGACGCGGTTGCCCAACTCAATGCGGTCTTCAACGAGGTCGGCGTGGTGGTTGTCACCCGTAACCTCGGCATGACGGTGGCTCAGTCCACCGACCTGCGCGGGAAGATGCGCGAAGTTGGTGCGTCCTATAAGGTTGCGAAGAACCGTCTCGCCAAGCTCGCCCTTGAAGACACCGACTATGTCGGGCTCGGTGACATGCTCACCGGTCCGGTCGGGCTGGCCTGGTCGAAGGACCCGGTCGCGGCTGCCAAGGCCGCTGTCGATTTCGCCAAGTCGAACGACAAGCTCGAAATCGTCGGCGGTTCGCTGGGTTCGGTGGTGCTCGATGAAGCCGGGATCAAGGCGCTTGCCACGATGCCGAGCCTCGACGAGATGCGCGCCAAGCTCATCGGTCTGGTCAACGCACCTGCGACGAAGATCGCCCAGGTCGTTACCGCACCCGCCGCGAAGGTCGCCCGTGTGTTTGCCGCATACGCGGACAAGGACGCTGCCTAAGAGACGTTTTTCGCCAGACGAAACTATCTTGGGGCCACGGACAATGGTGTCCTTTGCCCCGCCACAATTTGGAGTGAACCATCATGGCCGATATTGCCAAGCTTGTTGAAGAACTTTCGAAGCTGACCGTGCTCGAAGCCGCCGACCTCGCCAAGGCCCTCGAAGAAGCATGGGGCGTGAGCGCCGCTGCTGCTGTCGCGGTTGCTGCTGGTCCGGCCGCTGGCGGCGATGCCCCGGCTGCTGAAGAGCAGACCGAATTCGACGTCATCCTGACCGGCGACGGCGGCAAGAAGATCCAGGTGATCAAGGAAGTCCGTGCCATCACCGGCCTCGGTCTGACCGAAGCCAAGACCCTCGTTGAATCGGCTCCCAAGGCCGTCAAGGAAGGCGTCTCGAAGGCTGAAGCCGAAGACATCAAGAAGAAGATCGAAGAAGCCGGCGGTACCGTCGAGCTCAAGTAAGCGGATGGGGCGCTGCGGCGCCCTGCCACTGATCGAAAAACGGGGCGGTGCCAGCAATGGTGCCGCCCCTTTTTGTATGCGTTTTCATGATCTTCGTATCTGAGCACCCGATTAAATCTGCTTATGACGCGGTAATCCATTGGACTTTCAGGTTGATGCTTGACACTAGGCGTTGGCGAAATGTGAAAAAATGCAACGAACTGACGGGGGAAATTCAATGAACAAATCGGCTCTTGCGCTCGCAGCACTTGCGTTTGCGGCATCGCCTCTGGTTGCGCAGGAGGCTGTGCCGACGACCCCGGCTGTGCCTGAGGTGGCCGTCGCTCCGGTTGCCACGACCAATGCTGTCTTGCGGGCCGGGACGCCTGTCCAGCTTCGTCTGATGGAAGAGATCACGACCGAGAAGAAGGCAGCACGCGTGGGTCAGCGCTTCATGCTGGAAGTGGCTGCTCCTGTCGAAATCAACGGGGCGGTTGTCATTCCTGTGGGGAGCCCTGCCTGGGCGGAGATTACCGATGTCCGCAACAAGGGCATGTGGGGCAAGTCCGGAAAACTGAACGCCCGCCTGCTGTTTGTTAGAGTGAACGGCCGCCAGATTCGTTTGACGGGTTCGTTCGACGACAAGGGTGTAACCGGGACCGCTGGCGTCATTGGCGCGGTGGCCCTGGTGCCGGTGGTCGGCTTTTTTGTGACCGGAACGAGTGCGGTGTTTCCCAAGGGTGGAGAAGTGGGCGGGTTCATTGACGAGGATATCGAGCTGGCGATTGCCGCCACGGCACCTGCACCCCTGCAAGTTTCGACGCCAGACCCGGCCACTGAAGTAAAGACCACGCCAGCTTCGGAATAAGTCTCACCGCTATTGAAACTGTGCGCGCCGAGGGGGCGGTGGGCCTCGGTGCACGTCTCCGATCTGGTTTCATGAGAACCGGACTGCATTTGGTCTTTCCCCGAATCGCCGCCGCCCCTATTCGGACCGGCTCGCCTGACCGCGGGCAGTGAACCGACGATGCAACAGGCGATTTCTCTCGAAAAGCCCGGCTGGGGGTCAGAGCTGCGTGCCACGCTGGGTATCGCGGGGCCGCTTGCGGCTGCCAACCTGCTACAGATGCTCACCTACGCTATCGACGTTATCTTCATCGCGCGGTTGGGCGAGCAGGAACTCGCGGGATCGGCGTTGGCGGTGTCGCTGTTCGGACTGATGCTTTGGGCACTGACAGGGTTGACCGGTGCCGTAGCGCCGCTCATCGCGGAGGAATTGGGAGCACGTGCCCCGGCGCTACGCCCGGTGCGCCGCGCGGTGCGCATGGCGCTGTGGCTCGCAGTGATTGCGGGGATCGGAGGAATGGGGCTGTGCCTGTTGCTCGATCCGATTATGCAGATCTCTGGCCAACAGCCCGGCATCCGTGCGCTGGCGAACAGCTATAACAATGTGATCGTGTTCTCGATGGTGCCGATGCTGCTGGCCGCGGTACTGCGCAGTTTCGTCTCGGCGCTGGGGCGGCCGATCTTTGCCACGGCGATCACGGGGCTGGGGATCTTCGTCAATGGGATCGCCAATTACGCCTTCATCTTTGGCGAGTTGGGGGCACCCGAACTTGGCCTCGCCGGAGCCGCGGTGGCGACGATCATCACCGCGTTGTTCACCGTTGGTGCCTATGTCGTCGCGATCCGGTTCGACCGGAAGCTGCACCGCTATCACGTGTTCGGGCGGCTTTGGTCGCCCGACTGGGCACGCTTCGCGCAGTTGCTGCGGATCGGCACGCCGATCGCGCTGACCATCACGGCCGAAGCGGGGATTTTCGGCGCAGCTGCATTCCTGATGGGTCGCTTCGGCGCCGCTGAACTGGCGGGGCACACGGTAGCGCTGCAACTCGCCGCGCTGGCGTTTCAGGTGCCGTTCGGGGTGGGGCAGGCCGCCGCGATCCGGGTCGGCTATTTCTACGGCGCGCGCGATCCTGCGGGCGCAGGCCGGGCAGGTTGGGTCGCGGTGGGGATCGGCGCGGCGTTCATGTCGCTCACCGCAGCGGCGATGGTGCTGTTCCCTGAGGTCTTGCTGCGCCTTTATGTTGACCCCGATGCCCCGGCCAACGCGGCACTGGTGGGATTTGCGCTGCAATATCTGGTGCTCGCCGCGATCTTCCAGCTTGCAGACGGTGTGCAAGCGGTGGCGGCGGGAGCGCTGAGGGGCCTGCAGGACACCCGCGTGCCGATGTGGATTGCGATTTTCAGCTATTGGGTGCCTGGGATCGGGTTGTCGGTGGGACTCGGATTCTTCACCCCGCTGGAAGGCACAGGCGTTTGGATCGGGCTCGCGACCGGCCTGTTCTGCGCCGCAGCCGGGTTGCTATGGCGCTGGAACCGGCGCGAGGTGCTGGGGCTGACGCAGCGATAGCTCGGGGCGTTAGCCTTTGGCCCCGATCGTGCGCACTTCGCGCTGTGGGAAGGGGATCGAGATTCCGACCTCCGCAAAGCGGGTCTTGGCCGCCTCGGTCAGTGACCACGATAGCCCGAGGTAATCCTCGGTCTTGCACCAGACCCGCATCCCGATGGTGACAGCACTATCGGCCAGCGCAGACACGAACACCACCGGGGCTGGATCATCCAGCACCCGGATATCGGCTTCAGCCAACCCCAAAAGCGCCCTGCGCGCCTCCTCGATACTGTCCGAATAGGCAATGCCAATGAGCAGCTCGAAGCGCCGCGTTGGCATACGGGAGAAATTGACGATCGGCTTGTTCCATAGCTCGTTATTCGGGACCATCACGTAAAGCCCATCGAGTTGCAGCACCTCGGTAGTAAACAGACTGATGGCTTGCACCGTGCCGTTGACGGTGCCCGCGGTGATCGTCTCGCCCACGCGGAACGGGCGCTGGAGCAGGATCATTACGCCTGCCGCGACATTGCTGAGCGTGCCCTGCAACGCGAGGCCCACCGCCAGCGCCAGACCGCCGAGGGCGGCGATGATGCTGGTGGTCTGGACCCCGAACTGGGTCAGCACCGTCACCGCCACCACCACCCACAGCGCATACTTGATGATGTTGCTGAGGAACTTGGCGACCGTCGGCTCGATCCGGCCCGATCGGGTCAGCGCGCGGTCGGCCCAGCGCGAGAGCAGCCGGGCGAGGATCACCCCGATCACCAGCACCGCCACCGCGCCGGTCAGATAGGCGAGGTTGGTCTTCAGCCACAGCCATGCCTCATGGGCGAAATTGATCTCGTCGCCGAGACTGGCGGCGATCTTGGGCGGCAGTTTGGGGGCGGACATGGGGGAGCGGGTCTCCTTGAAGGCAGGCCCTGCGATAACGGAGCCCGTCAGCCTTGACCACCCCGCCCCGGCTCCCACTTCCCTTGGCGGGATGTCTTGCGCCCGGGCGCAGCACGCAAGGCTTGACGGACTGTGCGGCCAAGCTTATCGACTACATGTGTAGTCGAAGGGAGTGGCAATGGCTAGATACTTGTTTGGCGGTCTTTTTCTGGCAGCGGCTTCAACCCTGGCAGCAAACCCTGCCGAAACGGCAGAGTCCTTGCCTCCGATCGCTTCGCCCGTTGCGTCTCCGGTCATGGTTCGCCCCGTTTTTGATGTCAGTTTCGTCTGTTCCTACCACCCCGCAGGACAACTTACCGCTCTCGGCGATGCTCTGGGCACGGATTGCCTCGTAACGTCGGTCAAGGTCGATGATCAGGGCGTTGGCTGGAGCACGCCCTACATCAACGGGGGCACGGCCAACGAGGACTGGTTCGGCTGGAACAGGCCGGTTCTGGCGCCAATCGACGGGACAATCGTCGCGGTTCACATCAACGAGAACGTCAACCAGCCGGGCGTGATGCAGCCTGGCCGGGCGTCGTCGGTCGTGATCGCGCGGGCCGATGGCCTCCATGTGGTGATCGCCCATGTCCAGGCAATCCGGGTGCAAGCCGGCGAGACCGTCTCGGCGGGCCAGGAGATCGCACGGGTCGGGAACAACGGCTTCTCCCGGAACCCGCATATACACCTAGGCGCTTATCGCGATGGCGTGGCCGTACCGCTGTTCTTCGACCCGGCGCTTCCGGTGAAGTTCCTGGTCAACGGCATGGTGTACGAGGGCGGATAGCGGCGCCATTGGCCGCAGCCCGCAAGCGCGCCGCCCGCGCTGGCCACCATCGCACGGGACGCGAAATTTTTTGCACGCGCAGGGGTTGATTCATTCCGCCCCCGCGACCAAATGCCGCTGCGTTGGCACTCTCGAGAGGAGAGTGCCAAGCAAACCAACCCATTTCAGGAAAGGTCATAAACATGGCATTTCGTCCGCTGCACGACCGCGTTGTGGTCCGTCGCATCGAAGCCGACCAGAAGACCGCTGGCGGCATCATCATCCCCGATAGTGCTCAGGAAAAGCCCAGCGAAGGCGAAATCGTCGCCGTCGGTGAAGGCGCCCGTGACGACGACGGCGATCGCATCGCGCTCGACGTCAAGGTCGGCGACCGCGTCCTGTTCGGCAAGTGGTCGGGCACCGAAGTCAAGATCAACGGCGAAGACCTGCTGATCATGAAGGAAAGCGACATCATGGGGATCATGGGCTGATCGCCTGACCCTTTCGCTATTCTCGTTCACTTAACCATTCTCAGGAGAAACAATCATGGCTGCCAAGGACGTTAAGTTCGGCCGCGAAGCCCGCGAGGGCATTCTGCGCGGCGTCGATATCCTCGCCAACGCCGTCAAGGTGACCCTCGGCCCCAAGGGCCGCAATGTCGTCATCGACAAGAGCTTCGGTGCCCCGCGCATCACCAAGGACGGCGTCACCGTCGCCAAGGAAATCGAACTCAAGGACAAGTACGAAAACATGGGCGCGCAGATGCTGCGCGAAGTCGCCAGCAAGGCGAATGACAGCGCGGGCGATGGCACCACCACCGCCACCGTGCTTGCCCAGGCGATCGTCAACGAAGGCATGAAGTCGGTTGCGGCCGGCATGAACCCGATGGACCTGAAGCGCGGTATCGACCTTGCTGTCACCACCGTGGTCGAAAACCTCAAGAGCCGTTCCAAGGAAGTCTCGGATTCGTCCGAAATCGCCCAGGTCGGCATCATCTCGGCCAATGGCGACCGTGAAGTCGGCGAAAAGATCGCCGAAGCGATGGAAAAGGTCGGCAAGGAAGGCGTGATCACCGTCGAGGAAGCCAAGGGCCTCGAGTTCGAGCTCGATGTCGTCGAAGGCATGCAGTTCGACCGCGGCTACCTCTCGCCCTACTTCATCACCAACCCCGACAAGATGACCGTGGAACTGGATAACCCCTACATCCTGATCCACGAGAAGAAGCTGTCGAACCTCCAGTCGATGCTGCCGATCCTCGAAGCCGTGGTGCAGTCGGGCCGTCCGCTCCTCATCATCGCTGAGGACATCGAAGGCGAAGCTCTGGCGACCCTCGTGGTCAACAAGCTGCGCGGCGGCCTCAAGGTTGCGGCGGTCAAGGCACCGGGCTTCGGTGACCGTCGCAAGGCGATGCTGCAGGACATCGCGATCCTCACCAAGGGCGAGATGATCAGCGAAGACCTCGGCATCAAGCTCGAGAACGTTACTATCGGCATGCTCGGTCAGGCCAAGAAGGTCTCGATCGACAAGGACAACACCACCATCGTTGACGGCGCTGGCGCGGCGGAAGACATCAAGGCGCGGGTCAACGAAATCCGCACCCAGATCGACAACACCACCAGCGATTACGACCGCGAGAAGCTGCAAGAGCGTCTTGCCAAGCTCGCTGGCGGCGTGGCCGTGATCAAGGTTGGCGGTGCGACCGAAGTCGAAGTGAAGGAGCGCAAGGACCGCGTCGATGACGCCCTCCACGCGACCCGCGCTGCGGTGGAAGAAGGCATCGTCCCCGGCGGCGGCACGGCTCTGCTCTACGCCACCAAGGCTCTCGAAGGGCTGAAGGGCGCGAACGAAGACCAGACCCGCGGCATCGACATCATCCGCAAGGCGATCACCGCCCCGATCAAGCAGATCGCCCAGAACGCCGGCCACGATGGCGCGGTGGTCGCCGGCAACCTGCTGCGCGAGAATGACGAAACGCAGGGCTTCAACGCTGCCACCGACACCTACGAGAACCTGGTGAAGGCCGGCGTGATCGACCCGACCAAGGTCGTTCGCACCGCGCTGCAGGATGCGGCCTCGGTCGCTGGCCTGTTGATCACCACCGAAGCGGCGATCGTGGAACGTCCGGAAGACAAGCCGGCTGCGCCCGCGATGCCCGACATGGGCGGTATGGGCTTCTAAGCCTCGCACTGAAACGCAAAAGGAAACCCCGGCGGAGCGAACCGCCGGGGTTTTTTGTTGCCTGCGATTATGGGCGATAAACGCGGGTTTGGTGCCGGTACGCGAGCGGGGGTAGGAGCTGTTCCCGCGCACCGGCAGGGCAAGGTCAGATAATCTCCTCCTGATCCATCATGAATGGTCGGCCTGGGAAAAGCACTGAGGAGCCCCACAGAACATTGACCGGCCCATTCGGATCGCGGAAAGGATAAAGCTCGGTAGTATTGGGGAAGCGAGGGTGGACCGCATAGGTATGGATCCGTCTGCCCATGAAATCCATCACCGAGATGAAGGGTGCATTGACCGCACGCCCCGCTCCGCTGCCGCCATAGCCCGCTTGGTTGAACGAGACTGAACCGGCAACCGGATCATTCAGGCGCCTGTCGGTGAAGCTGTACTGTACATCGCCGGTCGGCCAGGCAAAGGTGATGCGGCGGTCACCACGGCTGACCAGCCACAGGTCGTCAGACGCGGTCGCGGTCGCGTTGACATAGGCAAAGATCGGATTGCGCCCCGCGTTGAAGCTGAACAATGGTGTTGCAGATACGGCCTTGCCGACAGGCGAAGTCGGGAAGTTGAGCCCCTGAACGTTGAACCCGCGCACCGTTCCGTCCATCGAGGCGACGAAGGCACGGCTACGGCCGAGGTAGCGCTCAGGCTCGACGCCGGACCATGCCTCACGTGGGGAGCGCTTGACGTGCTCGAAGTATTCTTCGCTGCGCGAGTTGGAATAACCCTTTGCCTGCACCCCTGCACTTACGCTTGTCGGCTGGGCAATATTGAGGGTCGTCGTCAAAACCGGCTTCTGGCGAGCTTCCTTGGCAAAGGAAAACGGCCACTTGTTCCCGTCTGTGATACTCGCGTCCACAGTGATGTTGAAATTAGCCTGCGTGGTCAGATACATTTCGCGGTAGTACTGATAGAGCGGCGTCATATCGACGAAGCTGACCTTGTTCTCCGAGCGAGAGGCAACCACGGCGTAACCGCCCGTCGCCATCTGGTGCCATCGCAAGTCCCCGCGAGGGTAAATCGGATCGACACTGCGCCACAGATCGCGCGCCGATTGCCGCGAAAGATCGCCGCGCGCCGGATCGTCGTTTTCGTTGTAGCCGCGTGGGTTCTGGAGGAACACATTGTTCGAAACGTCGAGACTGGTCGGCGCAGCGAACGGCAGGTCGACAAAACCGAGCAGTTTCATGCCGCGATTGGTCCAAGCCCCCGGCGTGCCCCAGTACCAGCGGGTGTTCTGCGTCTGGCTGGGATTGCCGACCGCCATCTGACGCGGGCGCAGCGCGATGAAGGCGAGCTTGCCGGTGAGCGTGTTGGTGTCCCAGACGCTCACCACCAGGAATTCGTTATACGGCGTCACCGCCATCGCGGTGGGCACCATGCCAGCTGGAAGGCGCAGGGCGTTCGAATCGAAGAATTCCGGCGCGCTGTTGCCGACCACGATGGGCGCGATGGTGCCGTCCCGGAACGCGGCGAAGCTGATCTGGCTGGCATTGGCTCGACCGCGGGCGATCGCCACGGGCACCAGCGGCAGATCGGGCCGCGCGTTGGCGAGCGCGCGCACCTGCGGGTTGGCGGGCGTGGCGATATTGTTGCGGTTCCACCAGTCCGGGTTCCAGCTCGCGATCATCCGCATGCACAGCCCGCCAGTATCGAACACCGCCCCATCCGCACCGCGAATGTTGCTGATCCCGTACTTGTAATCGGGGCTGGTAGGATCGTCAGGGACGAAGATGTGCTGACCACCCACCAGCCAGCCTCCGCCTTTGAGCCCGCGCGCGCGTTCTTCCTCGTCGCTGCGCGGCTGCTGGCTGGGCGGCAGGCACTTTTTGGGCTCGCCGGGATCGCTCGCGGGCTGGGTGCCATAGGACCACAGCGCCTGCCCACTTTTCATGTCCGGACCCCACAGCTGCGGCGCGGAATTGGTCCCAACCCCGAAATCGATAGCTCTTGGCCCAAGTCGGTAACTCATGGTCGACGAAGTGTTGTAACTCGCTGCGATCCGGCGGTACTCAGCGGCATTGATAGTGCCATCCGCTTTGATGATCCGTTCGCGCCAGCCGCCAATCACCGGCTGCACCGTTCCCATCATCACAGCCGACCCACCGCCTTCGAGCGCGCCGGGAACGGCGGCGAAGGCTGGCGCATCGGCCTTGGCAATCGAGCTGGCAAGGCCACCTCCGGTCTCATCCGAGCCGCAACCGGCCAAAAGCAGCCCCATGGCAAGCGCCGAAGTCAGGCGCCCGGCGTGTGTCGATAGTGGTCGTAGTCTTTGCATTTTCGTCCCCTTGTCATCGTGGCGGCGAGGGGGAAATGGTCAGGCTATCAGGGATAACACTGGGTTAATGCGAAGTAAAAAGCGCAAGGATTGGAAACAGTTAGCTGCGTAAGTCAACACGTTCGCAAAGCATGTCAGTAAGGCAATTTAGCCTTCTGTCATCCATCCCTCGCCAAGCGCATCACCCACCACTGCGGCGCGCAAGGCGGCGATGCCCATGCCTTTTTCGCTGCTGGTAAGGTGCAGTTCGGGATAGGCGGCGACGTGTTTGCGGATTTCGTCGGCCGTGCGGTTAGCAACGGCTTCAAGCTCGCTCGCTTTGATCTTGTCGGTCTTGGTCAGCACGACGCGGTAGCTGGCGGCGGCTTCATCGAGCATGGTCATCATCTCGCGGTCGACCTGCTTCAGCCCGTGGCGGCTGTCGACCAGCACCAGCGTGCGGGTCAGCACCGCGCGGCCGCGCAGGTAGTTCTTGACCAGCGTCTTCCACTTTTCGACCACCTTCACCGGGGCCTTGGCAAAGCCGTAGCCCGGCATGTCGACCAGTCGGAACAGCGGCAATGCGCCGTCTTCCTGCGGTCGTCCCACGTCGAAGAAATTGAGCTCCTGCGTGCGTCCCGGCGTCACCGAAGCCCGCGCAATCGCGCGTCTCCCGGTCAGCGCATTGAGCAGCGAGGACTTGCCCACGTTCGATCGGCCGCAGAACGCGATTTCTGGCACCACTGGATCGGGCAGGAATTGCAGCTGCGGGGCCGAGAGCAGGAAGTCCACCGGCCCGGAAAAGAGCTTCGATGCAGCGTCCTCGCGGGCGGTCTGTTCAGCTTCGTGTTCGGCTTCATCCATACTCAAACCCCCGTTCGCCCTGAGCTTGTCGAAGGGCTGTACTTCTTCATGACCGTCCCCCGAAGGTAAAGGACAGGGCTTCGACAAGCTCAGCCCGAACGGGATAGAGACTACGTCTTGGCCTTACCCGCCGTTGCATTAGCCGCCTTCAATTGCGGGTGCTTGGAATAGAGATAGCTCTGCTGTGCGAGCGTCAGGATGTTCGAAGTCACCCAGTAGAGCAGCAGGCCCGCCGCGAACGGGGCCATCACGAACATCAGCACCCACGGCATGATCGCAAACATCTGCTGTTGCACGGGGTCGACTGCTGCCGGGTTCAGCTTGAAGGTCAGCCACATCGTGATGCCCAGCAAGATCGCCAGCGGGCCAATCGCCAGGAACCCGGGGACGTCGTAGGGCAGCGTGCCGAACAGGTTGAGAACGTGCGCTGGATCAGGGGCGCTGAGGTCCCGGATCCAGCCAAAGAACGGCTCGTGCCGCATCTCGATTGACAGCACCAGCACCTTGTAGAGCGCGAAGAACACCGGGATCTGGATCAGCATCGGCAAGCAGCCGGACAAGGGATTGACCTTCTCGTCCTTGTAAAGCTTCATTATTTCCTGCTGCTGGCGCTGCTTGTCATCCTTGAAGCGCTCCTGAATCTCCTTCATCTTCGGCTGGATGGCCTTCATCTGCGCCATCGAGGCAAAGCCTTTCTGCGCGATCGGGAACACCGCGGCGCGGATGATCACGGTGAGCAGGATGATCGCGAGGCCGAAATTGCCGACCAGCCCGTTCAGGGTGCGCAGCAGCCACAGGATCGGCTTTTCAGCAATCTCGAACCAGCCCCAGCTGATCGCCTTGCCGAAAAAGGTAATCCCCGCTTCCTCGTACTTGTCGAGGATGATGCTGTCCTTGGCCCCTGCATAAAGGCCCGTCGACTGCGTCAGGCTGCCGCCGGCCGGGATCGTGCGGGCTGCGTAGAGCAGATCGGTGCGGAACAGGTTGCCGCCCAGCGAGCGGAACCCGGCGCTATCAGTCTCGCCCTTGCCCGGCACCAGCGCGCCGAGCCAGTATTGATCGGTAAACCCGAGCCAGCTGGCTGCTCCTTCGGGCTTTTCGCCACCGAGTTCCGCCAGTTCGGCATAGGAATGTGGATCCCACAGCGTCCCGCCGAACACGCCGACGGGGCCGGAATGGGCAACGAATTGGTCAATCGTCGCATTTGTGCTGGTGCGCTTGATCAGCGCGAACGGCTGGATGATTGCCGCTGCGGTGCCGCCGTTAGATGCAGTCTGCTCGGCGGTGATCATGTAATCCGCATCGATGGCGAAACGGATGGTGTAGGTGATCCCCTTGGCGTCGGTTCGGGTCAAGGTGACCGGGGTCTCGGGCGTCAGCCGGGCGCCATCGGCCTGCCACAGCGCGGTGGAGGGCTGACGCGCCCCGTCTGTCACGAAGCCGAATTCGGCGAAATACTGCCCCGGCGTGCCTTCCGGCGCGAACAGGCGCACGGGGCCGGAATCCTTCTTCACCGTCTCGCGGTAATCCTTGAGCACGATGTCATCGAGCCGCGCGCCAGCGAGGCTGATCGAACCGGCGACGCGCGGAGTATCGATCATCACGCGATTCGGGCTGGCCAGCGCGCCCTTGAGCGTCACCTTCTGAGCGGGCCGACCATCGACGCCAAGGTCACCCGCACCGCTGACGACCTTCCCGGACTTCGCCGCCCCGGCAGGTGTGGCCTCAGTCGACGCAGCGGTCAGCGCCGCTTCAGGATAGAAATAGCGCATCCCCAAATCCCACCCCAGAATGAGCAGGCCCGAAAGCACGACGGCGAGCAGAAGATTGCGGTTGTCCAAGAGAATGCCCTGAAAAGATGCGTGACGAGGTGTATTGTGGTGATGATACGGTTCGAATTCCAGCCCTAGGGCACAGGATCATGTCCATGCCCACCCCAAGGGTGGCAGCGCATTAGCCGCTTAAACGCCATCCATCCACCCTTGAGCGCACCATACTTGCCGATCGCCTCAATCGCGTATTGGCTGCACGAGGGGTAATAGCGGCAAGAGGGCGGCAGGATGCGCGAGGGCCCAAGCTGCCAGCCGCGGGCGATGAGGATGAGGACCTGCTTCACCGCTTGCCATTTCCGCCGCGGTTTCCCTTGCGGGGGCGGCGTGCGTGCGAGGGATCGCCCTTGCCCTCGCGCGCCCTTGCGAGCGCCTTGGCCAGTTCTTCGGCCATCTGGTGAAAATCGCGCTCCACTCCGCCTGCGCGCCCGATCAGCACGTGGTCGTGATCGGCGAGGCCCTGAGTGGGGAGCGCCGCGCGCAGCAATTCGCGAAAGCGCCGCTTCATGCGGTTACGCACCACGGCATTGCCGATTTTTTTGGTGACGGTAATGCCGAAGCGGATGCCGTGCCCGCCATTGGGCCGAGTGAGCAGCACAAAACCGGTGCGCGCATTGCGCATGCCGGAATTGGCCGCAAGGAAATCAGCGCGGCGGGTCAGGACCGAAATCATGGTTTCGCCAATAACGCAAACGGGCTCCCAGAGGGAGCCCGCAAGGGCGACTGCCCGCCGCGGCTCATGCCGCGAAAGCCAAGCGGGCCGGATGGCCCGCGCCCGGCGCCTGAGGGCGCCAGAGAATTAAGCGCAGAGCTTCTTGCGGCCGCGGTTGCGGCGGGCGCGCAGGACCTTGCGACCGCCCGGGGTCGCCTTGCGTGCGAAGAAGCCGTGGCGACGGGCGCGCACGAGATTGCTGGGCTGGAAGGTACGCTTCATATCATCCTCGAAAAGCTGACCGGCGGTAACGCGGCGGGAATCACCGACGCGACTGCCGGGGCCGCAATGCTGCGACCGCAAAACAGACCGGGGCCGTTATGGGAAAGCCGCAGCCGAGTCAAGCAAAGGCAGCGCCCCAGCGCCAAGGTCGGCATAGGCAAGCTGCGGGGCGGGCGCTGCGCTGCGCGGGGCAAGCAGCGGCAGGCGGTATGCCTCGGCCAGTGCTGCACCCGAGCGAGTCAGGGCGACGCGCAGCGGCGCTTCGATCACCGGAGCAAAATCGCGCGCCGCCGGTGCACGCGGCATGATCCAGCGCGCCATCTCCGCGCCCTCAAGCCAGCGCGCGCCGACGTGCGGCACCGAGTTGGTCATGGCGTAGAAGGCCTGAGCCTCCTCGGCAGACATGCCCATTTCGGTGTAGTAATCGAGATAAAGCCTGTTTTCCGGCGCATCCGGCGCGAAATCGGCAGGCTCACGGCCGCGCTCATCGCGCCAGGAATGCACGGCAAACAGCGCGCCCGGCTCCATCGTGCGGCGCGTGCCGGCAAGGAACAGCTCGACGGCGCCCGACCGCGCCGAGCCGCCTGCGGGCACATGCGTGGCGAGGCCCGCAGCGCGAATGGCGCGGCCGAGCTTGAGGTTCGCGAGATCATGGCGGGTGCCCGGTGCGTCGGTGAATTCGATCACTTCCAGCCCCGGATAGGCAGCCAGCATGGCCTGAAATGCCGCCGGGCTGGCAGCATCGGTCGAGGCCACCAGCGCGGCGCGCTTGCCATCGAGGACCCGGAACGGACCGAACTGGGCGAGGCCCGGCATCATGCGTGGGGTCTGAGGAATGAAGCGCCCCGGCCCTGCTTCAACGGCCTCGGCGCGGATGGTCTCGGTGATGGTCACGCCGCCAGCGCGGGTCACGTGCGTTGTGGTTTCATAGGCAGCGGTCGCGGTGCTGACCGGGCCGTCGGCGATCCGCACCCAACTCTGGCTCGCCGGATCCCACTCTTCGACCCAGCTGGTGGTCGACACCACCCGCGCGCCCGATTGCGCAAACGCCGCCGTGGCGGGGAACCACAACGCGAAGGCGGTAAGGATCAGAGCAAGTGCGCGGTTCATGCGCCGAACAATCGCCCCACGCGCCTTCCGAATTTGCGAAGATTTATCCTTTCAAAAATCCTTAGCGTCGCTGCGGGGGTGCTCGACAAGCCCTTATTAAGGCTGCACAATCGTGCAGGGCTTGATGAAGGGGGCGCCAATGGTCGCGTTGGTGAGGACAGTTGCCTATCTCGGGCTCGAAGCCCGCGCGGTCGAAGTACAGTGCCACATCGGCCCCGGCCTGCCACGGTTCAACATGGTCGGCCTGCCCGACAAGGCGGTGAGCGAGAGCCGCGAGCGGGTGCATGCAGCCTTGGGGGCGATGGGTTTGGCGCTGCCGCCCAAGCGGATCACGGTTAATCTCTCGCCTGCCGACTTGCCCAAGGATGGCTCGCATTTCGATCTGCCAGTGGCGCTCGCACTGCTGGCGGCGATGGGGGTGACCGATGCCGAGCAGCTTGGGGATTGGATCGCGGTGGGGGAGCTCGCCCTGGACGGCCGGGTGGTCGCAAGTCCGGGGGTGCTGATCGCCGCGCTCCATGCGAGCACGGTTGGCGCGGGCCTGATCTGCCCCGCCGAACAAGGCCCGGAAGCGCGCTGGGCCAGCGGCGTACCGGTGCTCGCTCCGCGTGACCTGATGAGCCTGATGGGGCACCTCAAGGGCTCGCTGGTGCTCGAGGAGCCGCCGCGCGGTGAGGTGGCCGAGGCGCCGGGCGGAAATGATCTGCGGCAAGTGAAGGGCCAGGAAACAGCCAAGCGCGCGCTCGAGATCGCGGCGGCTGGCGGCCATAATCTGCTGATGGTCGGCCCGCCGGGATCGGGCAAGAGCCTGCTGGCCAGCTGCCTCCCCGGCATCCTCCCCGATCTGACGCCTGCCGAGGCGCTGGAGGTGTCGATGGTGCAATCGGTCGCGGGCACGCTAGAGGCTGGCCGGATCAGCCGCGCCCGTCCGTTCCGTGCGCCGCACCATTCGGCCAGCATGGCAGCGCTGACGGGCGGCGGGCTGAAGGTTCGCCCCGGCGAGGTCAGCTTGGCGCATCTGGGTGTGCTGTTCCTCGATGAACTGCCGGAATTCCACGGCATTAGGTAGCAAACGCAGAACTTTGGTGGGTGCAATTTGGGTCGCAAATTCATTACCTTGCGGCGATGGCAGAGACACACTTAATCAGCGCCCTATGGGGCAAGCGCGGCGAGCTGGCGGGACTGGTGGACGGTCTGCAAGATCAGTTGCGTCAAGCGATGATCGACATGGATCATATCGACGCCACGCTGCGAATGTTCGATCCCGACATTGAACTGGACGAGATTAAGCCCAAGCCGCTCCCACCGCGCCACCGGGCGTTCAAGGGGCAGGTGACGCGGGCTATCCTCGCCATGCTGCGCGCAGAGGGGCCAATGGATGCGCGGGCTATCACCTTGCGCCTCATGGCGGAGCGCGAGTTGAACGTGAACGACAAGGGCCTGCAAAAGGCCATGCACAAGCGGATCGGTGCGGCGCTGCGCAATCTCAGAGAGCGCCAGCTTGCCACCAGCGATCAGGTGAAGGGCGGGCTGCTGCTATGGGCGGTGCGCGGCTGAGATAGGGTCACAATGGTGTGACGCAGGTGGGCGCTGGCGAAAGCTGGCGCCCTTTTTGTTGGAGGTCAGGGCAATGCCTGTTTCAGATATTCAAGGATGGCCCGAGCGCTGTCGTGTGGAAGGGAAAACGCCACAGGAAGGCCAGTCGATAGTGTGGCTAAGAAAGTCAGATTTGGAGCGGTCCCCAGAATTTCAGCGCTTTCAATCCGAAGGGATGTTTGAGGTTCTGCCGCACGGGTTCCCGTTGAAAGGGCCGCGTAAGCGGATGCCAGTGTTACGCTTAGGTGTGGAATTTCTTCGGGCGAAAACGTGAAGTGATACTCATCGCCGTCATCACAGGTGCCAATGAGGGTGACTTCGCCCGATTCATGGTCGATCCTGATCCCCGGCACGTCATCCACACGGACTTTGTAAATCAAGGCATCCTCCCCGTTTCGAACTCAGACGCCCGCTAAAACAGCTTGCTTTGAGAGTCAGGCTGGTGGCTTTTCCGGGTCTCAACACGGCTGGCTTTTTTGACTGGGCTGATAAGCATCGGCAAATCCGGCCGCTTTCCTTCAAACAAATCCGCCAGCGTGAAGATTTGAAGGGCCGGGTAGCGCTTGTAGTTTTGGGAATCGGTCCCCCAGCTCATTTCGACTAGCTGATGCGAAGCCGCTTCCTCGCGCATTCCCTTGGTGGGGCTCGACTTCATAATGAACAGCCCGAACTCATGCCCGTCGCGCCGCATCACCTGCCCAAGGTCGCGCACCATACTTGGATTGACGTTGTTGCCCGCCTTCACGCTGATAACGCCAGTTTTAACCTTCCCATCGACATCAGAGTAATTGAACCAGCCATCAACCCCCTTGTCTCCACCCTTTTTGTCGCGCGGGAAGCCGCCGACCTGCCAGCAAACCCATTGCTGGAATTGGTGAGGATCTTCGGCGGCTAGGCGTTCGGCGCTGGCGAGGTCTTTGGGCACACCAATGGTTTCGAACTGGATGCCGGGGTATCCCGAACGCATCCGGTCTTCGATCATGCCGATGGCTATGTGGGTTACGTCAATACCAATCCAGTTCCGCCCCAGCTTGTGTGCAGCATCGACGGCGGTGCCGCATCCGCAAAAGGGGTCAAGCACAACATCATCTTCGTTCGATGACGCGGCGATGATCCGCTCCAGAAGGGCGCGCGGCTTCTGGGTAGGATAGCCTAAGCGCTCGGCATGGCGACGGCTCAGAGGCGGTATGTCGTCGATTATGTCTTGAGGGGACTCCCCCTCCATCATCTCAAGGTATCGGCGGAAGTGCGGCCAGCCAACGCCCTCGCCTGTCATTTCGATCAGGCCTTTTTCTTGGATTAGGTCGAGCCACCCGAGCGTTTTGATTCCGTCAGGCGCATCCGGGAATTGCTCTTTGATGATTTGCGGGATCGCCCAATGCCGCCCGTAGCCTGTCGGATTGAAGCCGTTCCACTCTGCGCCGCTCTCGCCGTTCCGTGTCCCGCTGGCAGTAAGATCGCTGAGCCGGTAAAGCTTTCCGGCATCGTCCTTGTGCTTGTAATACCGATCTAAATAACTTTGATCGTAGGGCGTGTGTATCCTGTTCCAAACGTAGGAATCGGATTTCGAGTAATAGAGGATGGTGTCATGGATGGGGCCCCATCGCTTCGCGCTGTTGTGAGCACTTGTCCGTTTCCAAACGATCTCTGACCTGAATTTTTCAGGGCCAAATACCCCGTCCAAAACGAGTTTGAGATAGTGGCTCGCGGTGGGATCGCAGTGAAGGTAGAGGCTGCCAGTATCCTTCAAGACCCTATGAAGCTCGACTAGCCGCACGGCCATCATGGCGAGATAGGCCATCAGGGGGGAATCTCCGAGCGCGCTGTGCATTGCCTGCATCATGACTGTCAGCGCGCGGTTGGTGCCGCTTTCAATGTCAAGCATCGCCGATGCGCTGGACGGGCCCCAGGTCCAAGTATCGTCGAACGCCTCCATGCTGGCATCTGCTCCCGATCCCTGCGCCGTCTTGAACAGCACGTTGTATCCGGCGTTGGAGTTGAATGGCGGGTCGAGATAGACCAGATCGACGCAACCGTCTGGGAACTGCGACTGGTCGCGCAGAACCTCAAGATTGTCCCCGTAATAGAGCCGGTTCATCGGTTCGGGTTTTTGCATTCCGGCTTCATGCCGCACAAGCGGCGCGCTGCCAATACCCCGTCCAGTTGCGGCTCTGGCGCGAACGCAGGGCCGAACCCGTCACCATCATGGCCTGATCGCCATTGCTACGGCGGCGGTGATCTTCGCGCCAAGATGCCTCACCGGCATAGGCATAGAGATACGGGCCTGCGATGTGGTGGTGCGTCCCGACTTCCATGCGGCGAAGTCGGCTGAAATAGCTCTCAGCCTGATTGGTGCAGGCACCCTCAGCCGAATAGGCTTGCGAGTGATTGATGCGCCATGTCTGCCACCCGGCGTGCAGATCATCCCAGCTCGACGCTTCATCGGCATGGATGGTGGCGAGGGTATCGACACGATCACGCACGATAGGCACCGCATCGCCTTCATGGCGCACGACGAACGGCAAGGTGCGGCCGCCGCGTTCACGCATCACGACAACGCACTGGCGCTTGCCGGTCTGGTGTTGGGAGAGGCGGCGATCCTTGCGATCTTCCTTGCGATTCTCAGGGCGGATATGGCCGCCGAAATAGGCCCCGTCGATTTCCACGATACCCTCAAGGCGGATGCCAGCGCTACCGTTGCCCATGGCCTCGCGAAGCTTGTGACAAAGCACATAGGCGGTCTTGTATTGCACGTCGAGATCGCGGCTGACTTGGAGCGCAGAGACACCCTTCGCGCCGTTCACGAACAGCACGATTGCCGCCAGAATGTCGGTGAAGGCCATCTTGCGTGAGGCGAAGATGGTCCCGCTGGTGACGCTGTATTGGTGCTTGCAGGCCTTGCACTGGAACTTGCGGCGCGTCGGGATCGAGTAGGCGTCACAGCAGCCACAGCGCGGGCAAACGGGCTCACCCTCCGTTTCCTGCCAGCGCAGGCCACAGAACATCGCATAGGCCTTGCCCTCGCCCATGGTGTAAACCGTCTTGAGCGAGATTGTCCGGGCCTTAGCCGAGAGAAGAAAGTGTTGGCCTTTGGGTTTCATCATCATATCCAGTGATATTATTCACCGGATATGCTGAGTTGAATAACCGAAGTCAAGGGTATATATCATCGAAAACGATGATAGGAGGCCTTGTGGCTAAGAGTGACCCTGTGACGGTAGAATATGAGGCTCGGGCCAAGAACCTGTTGAAGGCCGAATTGAAGCGGAAGGGCGTTACCTACGCCCAGCTTGCGGAGAAGTTGGGCGAGGTCGGCGTCACTGAGAACGAGCGCAACCTCAACAACAAGATCAGCCGGGGCGGTTTCTCGGCAGCATTCTTGCTACAATGCCTGGCAGCCATCGGGGTGTCAGACGTTCGGGTCTAATCCGGTCCAACACCTGTTCCCGCGATAGCTCAGTTGCGTCATGCCAGCGCATTGGCGCTTCGAACCGGCTTCCGCCACACCATGCAAGCGGGCGCACGGCTATGCCAAAGGCCACATCATCTTTGCTGCGAAGGTCGATTTCTAGCACCAGATAATGCGACCCGGCCTTGACCTCGCGCCAGATGACTTTTCGGTCTGCGAAGACGAACGGGCAGGGCTCTTGTATCTCGCAATCGAATTGCACGATTAGGGCGATGGCGTTGCGCGAGAGCTTAGGGTCGGAATCATAGATGTTGCCCATCACTGTCCCGTTCAGGATGGTGATGGTTTCAACGCCATGCAGCTTTTTGATGAGAGGGTGCCCGCCTTTCCAATCGACGGTGAAGTGCTGCCAATTCTCGATCTTCTTTGACGCCTCCCATTTGCGCAGCGCCATCTCGCCATAGATCGCGATCAGAATGCCGGTGAGTATGGCGAACGCCCAGAGAAGCGCCGCCTCATAGCCAGAGGCCGTCACGACGCCAAAGCCTTGGCTGATGAGGGAGTCGAAGCCCTGCCGCGTAGCCTCTTGCTCGATGTTCTGGCGAAACACCGTGCCGATAATGACCCCAAGCAAGACCCAAAGGCCGAGCGCCAATTTTTTGGCAAAAGTTCGCATATCACACCTCCTGCCGTGCCTTTCGGCGAAAGGCGAGAGCGATGATCTAAGTCCATGTCTTTGAATTCCATTTCACTTCTCTCTTGAGAAGCGGCATCGGGAACAAACTTTCTGCGTTTGCTACCTAATGCCGGAATTCCAACGCCCGGTGCTCGATTCGCTGCGCCAGCCGCTGGAGACGGGCCAGGTCGATGTCGCCCGCGCCAATGCGCATGTGACCTTCCCCGCACGCGTGCAGTTGGTGGCAGCGATGAACCCGTGCCGATGCGGCTTTGCGGGCGATCCGGTCCGCAATTGCAACAAGTATCCGCGCTGTATCGGCGATTATCAGGCGCGGCTTTCTGGCCCGCTGCTCGACCGGATTGATTTGCATGTCCACGTCGGCGCGGTCAGCGCGCTCGACATGGCGCTGCCCCCGCCCACCGAGGGGAGCGCCGAAGTGGCCAGGCGGGTCGCCGCGGCACGGGCGCGGCAGGTGGCGCGGGGTGTGCGCTCTAATGCCGAGCTGGAGGGCGAAAAGCTCGATCATTACGCCGCACCCGACGAAGCGGGCCGCAAGTTGCTGCTGCAAGCCGCCGAGAAGCTGCGCCTCTCCGCGCGCGGTTACACGCGGATGCTGCGGGTCGCGCGCACGATTGCCGATCTCGCCGGAGCCGAAACCGTGGGCCGCGTCCATGTTGCCGAAGCTCTGTCCTATCGGCTGATGACGCCCTGAGAGGCTTGCGCAAAGGCCTGTTCAAATCAGCGCCATTTGCGCCTAATGGGAAAGACGAGGCCCCCTCTCCTCGCCCACCCCAACCGCTGATCAAAGGCGCAGCGCAATCTCGGACATGCAATCAGAAATGGTGGCCGATCGGCCGCAGTGGCTTGGCGCGCTGTGGCTGGGCTTGCGCGATGGCGTGCGGCGGCGCAAGCTCACAGGGCTTGGGATCGCGCTGCTGGTCGAAGCGCTGCTGCTCCTGTTGCTGCTGAGCCTCGGCGTGCAAATCGCGGGCGAGGAAGACGGGAAAGACAACGTCGCCACCATCACGGCGGTTGAATTTGCCGCCCCGCCCGCGCCGGAGCCCGAGCCCGAAAGCGCCGCCGCGCCGCAGGAGCCGCAGCCGCAAGCGGAGCCGGTCCCCGATCAGCCAATGCCCACGCCGCTACGCCCCTCGCCGCTTTCATTGAACCAAGTGCCGGCTCCCACGCAGCCCCCCGCCCCGGCGCAGACCCAGCCCGAGCCTAAGCCAGAGACCCCACCAAAGCCGCAAACCTCGCCGACCATCGCGGCCCGGATCAGACCGGGGCGCAATTTTGGCCCCGCCGACACGGGGAACCCTCGCACTGCGGGTGACAGCGAAAGGGTCGGCACCGCGCCCAATGGCGAGCCGCTTTACGCGGCGCGCTGGTACAAGGAGCCGACCGACCAGGAGCTCCAAGGCTACCTCTCGACCGCGACGGCACCCTCCTATGCCCTGATCGCCTGCAAGGTCGTCACTGGCTATTATGTCGAGGATTGCCAGTTGGTTGCCGAAGGCCCGGCGGGATCGCAGATCGGGCGTGCGGTGATGGCGGCCTCGTGGCAGTTCCGGGTGCGCCCGGCTCGGATCGGGGGGCGCGAGCAATTCGGCACTTGGGTGCGGATCCGGATCGACTACACGGTGCGCCAGCAGCGCTAACCGCTGAGGTGATCCTTGATCACCGCGATGAAATCCGGCCCCCAGGTCTCCAGCTTCTTCGCCCCCACGCCGGGAATGCGGCCGACTTCGGCGAGCGTTTCGGGGCATTCATGCGCCATCGCGCGCAGGACCGAATCGTGGAAAATGACATAGGCGGGGATGCCGTGTTCAGCGGCCAGCGCCTTGCGCTTGGCCCGGAGCGCCTCGAACAGCGGATTGCCGATGGGGTTGGTGCTCTCACCTGCAGCTGCCGCTCGGCTGCCGCGCTGGCGGCGGGGGCGGGGCGGGGGCTGAGCGATGCTCACATCGCGCTCGCCCTTGAGCACGGGCCGCGCTTCGGGGCCAAGCATCAGCCCGCCATGCTCGGTCGCGGCGAGCATCCCCTGCGCGACCAACGTGCGCGCGAGCGGACGCAGCAGCGGTGCTTCCCCGGCGCTGACGATGCCAAACACCGACAGTTGGTCATGTCCGCGCGCGGTGATGCGATCATCGGCCTGGCCGGTCAGCACCTTTTCGACATGGCCGAGGCCGAAACTCTGCCCGGTGCGGTAAACCGCCGAGAGCAGCTTGCGTGCGAGTTCGCTGGCATCGACCACCTGGGGCGGGTTGAGGCAGTTGTCGCAGTTGCCGCACTGCGCAGGCGGATTCTCGCCAAAGTGGCGCAGGAGCACCGCGCGGCGACATTCAGGGGTTTCAACCAGCGCGGCAAGGTTGTTCAGCCGCGCCTTTTCGCCTGCGAGCCGCTCCGGCTCAACTTCGCTCAGGAATTGCTGCGCGCGGGCAAAATCGCTCACCCCCCACAGGAGATGCGCCTCGGCCGGATCTCCATCACGGCCCGCACGGCCCGTCTCCTGATAATAGGCCTCGATCGACTTGGGCAGCCCGGCGTGGATCACAAAGCGCACGTCGGGCTTGTCGATCCCCATGCCAAAGGCGATGGTCGCGGCCATCACCATGCTTTCGGAACGCACGAAGGCGGCCTGCGTGGCGGCGCGGCGTTCAGGCTCAAGTCCCGCGTGATAGAACCCGGCCTCGCGGCCCGTGCGGGCAATCTGGGCGGCGATGTCCTCGGCCGCCTTGCGGCTTGGGGCATAGATGATCCCCGCTCCCGGCAAGCGCTGGAGCAGGTCCACGATCTGGCGCGGGCCATTGTTGCGGGGCGTGATGGCGTAGCGGATGTTGTGCCGATCAAACCCGGCGATAATCATGCCCGCGTCGGGAATGCCAAGCTGGCGCAGGATGTCGGCGCGCGTGGCTGGGTCCGCTGTGGCCGTCAGGGCGAGGCGCGGAACATTTGGAAACCGATCGAGAACCGGGCGCAGCATCCGGTAATCGGGACGGAAATCGTGGCCCCATTCGGACACGCAATGCGCTTCATCAATGGCGAACAGGGACACCTGAGCGCGCTCCAACAACGACTGGAAGCCGGGGGTGGAGGCGCGTTCGGGGGCGACATAGAGCAGATCGAGCGCGCCGCTGCGAAATGCTTCGGCAGTGGCGGCGTTGTCGCTATCGGCGGACGTCATCGAGGCCGCGCGGATACCCGCCGCCTCAGCCGAGCGGATCTGGTCGTGCATCAGCGCGATGAGTGGCGAGATAACAATGGCGGTGCCGGGCCGGGCGAGGGCAGGGACCTGATAACACAGGCTCTTACCCGCGCCTGTCGGCATAAGGGCAAGGGTGTGCTCTCCGCGCATCACCCGCGCGATCACCGCCTCCTGCTGCCCACGAAACCCGGCAAAGCCGAAGGTACGGCGCAGAATTGCGTGAATATCAGGGTTTGCGACCGAGTCCATGTCCGCGCCCGTAACCGATCCCGGAGCGCGGCGGCACCCACGGGGGCGCGCTATCGACGGCTTATCGCGCGGCGGCAGCCTTCGCAGCGGCGAGATCGACCACGTCGCCCTGACCAAGTCCGGCAGAAGGCGTTGCCATCGTCCCGTCGGCGCGGCGACCGAGGTTCTCGGGCCGGGTCAGCCACAGGTCCTGCGGGCCGAGGATTCGTCCGTCATGCGCGAGAATCGAGACCGGGCCGATCGGCAGGCGATCGCGTTCATCGACCAGCACCGGGTCTTCGACCACCTGTTCGCTGCCATATTTCTGCCCCCACTGACGCAGCGCCAGCATCGCGGGGAGTAGATCGAGGCCTTTTTCCGTCAGGCGATATTCGATCTTGCGGCGATCATCGGCGCAGGGTTCGCGCTTGAGGATGCCATGTTCGACCAGCTTGGCGAGGCGGTTCGAGAGGATGTTGCGGGCGATCCCAAGCTCGCTCAGGAATTCCTCGAAGTGCTTGAGACCATTGAAGCTGGCGCGCAGGATCATGAACGACCAGCGTTCACCCATCACCTCCAGCGCCTGCGGCAACCCGCATTCGATCAGATCGCGCAGCGGTTCTCTCAACTCACCCATTGGTCTTTGTCCTTCCCGGTCCCGGGCCTGTTTGTAACCGCTTTTGTGCGGCGTCACAAAAAATTTCAGTTTTCAGTTGCAACTCGCAACCTAGATTGATAGGTAGTGAATAGCAACTGGTTTCGAATCGAAATGTTGCGTTGCAAAATATGAAGATTGAAGCCACAGGGCCGTGGGCCCAAGAGATTAAAACGAAAAGGATACCGCGATGATCAATACGCCCTCTCTCCCCCGCACCGGCAAGTTCGCCGTCCTCGCCTCCGCGCTGCTTTACACCGGCCTGACCTTTGGCGTCGCCACGGGCGCAGCCCCGGTCAATGCCGCCGGCAATGCCTATTACAACGCGACCCTCGCTGCCCCGGCGAGCGATACCCGCGCTGTGACCGATGGCGTGGCCTGGGCCTGCAAGGATGCGACCTGCGTCGCCAACAAGACCAGCGCCCGTCCGCTGCGCGTGTGCCGTAGCCTCAACCGCAAGTTCGGCGAAGTCGCCACCTTCAAGGTGAACGGCGAAGAAATGGCCGCTGAAGAACTGGCGAAGTGCAACGGCTGATCCTCAGCCTGCAAAAAGCTCCCTTCCGCGCCTGGCATCCTCTCCAGCCCGCGCGGACATCCCGGCCCCCGGCGCGCTCTCCCCAAGGCGCGACCGGGGGTTTGGCGTTTTTGGGGAGCGCTCGCCCGTCCGGGCGAGCGTCCTCGGCGCGTTTCAAGCCCGGTGGGCTTGAGCGCCTGCGGGCGGCCGGTCGGCCTGTGACGCCGTTGGCGTCGTTAGAGCAGCCCCGCGCCTGCCAACTGCGCCTCTAGGCTCGCTGCGTCGGTAAAGAGATGCGCGTCCCACCCACGCGCACGGGCGGCGGCGATATTGGCGGGGTTGTCATCGGTGAAGAACAGCTGGTGGCCGGCGCGCGCGGTGCGCTTTTCCGTGATGTCGTAGATCCGGGCATCGGGCTTCGCGACCTTCTCCACCCCGGAGACGATGATGTCGTCGAAATGGTCGAAGATCGGCTGAGTCGGGCGAAACACCTGCCAGAATTCGTCGCCGAAATTGGTCAGGCAGAACAGCGGCACGCCGGCAGCCGCCAATCGCTCGACCAGATCATGCGTGCCATCGACCGGCCCCGGCACGGTCTCGTTGAAGCGCGTCGCGTAGGCGAGGATGTGCGATTCGTATTGCGGGTAAAGCGCGATGCGCTCAGGCACCATGTCGGCCAGCGCACGGCCGCGATCATGCTCGAAATGCCATTTCTCGGTCACCACATTGGCTAGGAACCAATCAAGCTCATCCCGGTCGTCGATCAGCTTTTCGAACAAGGCGCCGAGCTGCCACTGGAACAGCACCCGCCCGACATCGAACACCACTGCTTTCTGCACGCCGCCCGCTCCTCAAAGCCAAGCGGCCCGCGCTCCGATGAGGAGGCGGGCCGCAATTCCCAACAGCCGCCCCCCATGGGCAGCCGCGCCGTTCAGCCCTGGCGGGCCTTGAACCGGCGATCGGTCTTGTTGATGACATAGGTCCGGCCGCGACGACGGATCACGCGGTTGTCGCGGTGACGGCCCTTCAGCGACTTGAGGCTGTTGACGATCTTCATGGCGCTCGTTTCCAAAAGAGAAGCGCGCCGGATCAGGCCCGACGCGCGGAAAATTGATGTGCGCCGATAGCGGCATGGCCCCGGCGCGTCAATCCGCTCGCTTAGCCCTCACCGCGCAAATCGCTCAATTTCCGCTCCCAGGCGAGCGCATGGGCGATGATCGTGTCGAGATCGGCATGTTTGGGTGCCCAGCCGAGCGTCTGCTTGAGCCGCGCAGGGTTCGAAATCAGCGAATCGGGATCGCCTGCGCGGCGTCCCTCGATCCGGCGGTCGAGCTGGCGATTCGTCACCCGGTCGACGGCGTCGAGCACTTCGGTCACCGAGAAACCCCGGCCATAGCCGCAGTTCATCGTCAGCGAGCGCGCCGGCTCGGCGATCAGGGCTTCCAGCGTCAGCACGTGGGCAGCCGCTAAATCGCTGACATGGATGTAGTCGCGCACGCCCGTGCCGTCGGGGGTGGCATAATCGGTGCCAAACACGCTGACCGATTCGCGCATGCCGAGCGCGGCCTCGATCGCCACCTTTATGAGATGGGTCGCTCCCGCGGTCGATTGTCCGCTTCGCGCGAGGGGATCGGCGCCCGCCACGTTGAAATAGCGCAGCACGCCGTAATTGAGCGGATGCGCGGCGGCGACATCGGCCAGCATCTGCTCAGTCATCAGCTTTGACCAGCCATAGGGGTTGATCGGCCGCTGCGGGGTGTCCTCATCCACGGCTGCCACATCGGGTATCCCGTAAGTCGCTGCGGTCGACGAGAAGATGAAATGCGCAACGCCCCCGCGCACCGCCGCTTCGATCAGCGCGCGGCTCTTGGCGGTGTTGTTGTGGTAATACTTGAGCGGGTCGGCGACGCTTTCGGGGACCACGATGGAACCGGCAAAATGCATGATCGCGCCCACCCGCTGCTCGGCGATGATGCGCGCCAGCAGCTCAGCATCGGCAATATCGCCTTCGTACAGCGGCACATCATCGGGTATCGCAAAGCGGAACCCGGTCGACAGATTGTCGATCACCGTCACCGGCCAGCCCGCATCACGCAAGGCCAGCACGGCATGGCTGCCAATATAGCCCGCACCCCCGGTCACGAGCACGCAAGGTTTGCTGTGCGATGTCATCGAACGGGCCCTTAACACGACGAATGCTTAGAAATGCTCAACCCCGCGCGTGACAGAGCGAGCCTGTGCATCGCGGTAAGCGGCCCGTATAAGCGTGAATGCCACGAAAGGAACCTGCCATGCGCCCGCTTCGCCTGCTGTCCCCCGCGCTTGCTGCCGCCGCGCTCGCGCTGTCGGCCTGCGCGACCACGCCTTACACCGGCCCCGTCGAAGTCATCCGCTTTGTCGGGACCGATCGTGCGCAGCTGGGCCAGGGGCCGCTCATCATCTATTTCCCCGAGGAGATCACCAACACCGGCGCGCGTGATGCGATCAGAGCGGCGGTCGAACGCGAATTGCAGGCGCTGGGCTATGCCATCGCGGCGCAGGAAGGCGCCGGCGTGCAGGTCGCGGTTGTGCGCACCAGCCGCACGCCGATCACCGCTGCAGTCGATAACCGGCCCGGCCCGGTGAATGTCGGTGTCGGCGGGCAGACGGGCAGCTTCGGCTCGGGTGTTGGCATGGGCGTAGGCATCAATCTCGGCGGTGGCAGCGAAGGCCCCGCGGTCACCACCGAACTTTCCGTGCGCATCAACCGCCCGGATGGAAGCAGCCTCTGGGAAGGCCGCGCGCAGATGGCGACCGGGGTAAAGTCGCCCTATTCTGCGGTCGATACCAGCGCCCGCACGCTCGCAGCGGCCTTGTTCCGGGACTTTCCCGGTGGCAATGGCCAGACCGTGACGATCGACGCCAAAAAACTTCAAGGACCCAAATGACCTCCATCTTCATCGATGCCGCCTTCGACAGCGGCAACATCGACGTGCTCGGGATCGAAGGCCGCACCGCGCGCCTTGCCATAAGGCGCGACAACGAATCCGAATTCTTCCAGTGGTTCCACTTCCGTGTCGCTGCGCGCGCGGGCGAGGAGGTCGTGCTCAAGATCACGGGACTGAATGACAGCGCCTATCCCGGCGGCTGGCCCGATTACAACGCCTGCGTGTCGGAAGATCGTGCCTTTTGGGCGCGCGCGGCTAGCAGTTTTGACAAGGATGCGGACGGCGGCACGCTGACGGTGCGGTATCTCCCAGCGTCGGAGGTGTTCTGGGTGGCGTATTTCGCCCCTTATTCGATGGAGCGCCACCACGATCTGGTTGCCGAGGCAGCCGCAAGCGAAGGCGTCGATTATCTCCGGCTCGGCACCACGTTGGATGGTCAGCCAATCGATTGCCTCGAAATGGGCGAGGGCGCAACGCAGGTGTGGCTCTATGCCCGCCAGCATCCGGGCGAAACGCAGGCCGAATGGTGGATCGAGGGCGCTTTGGAGTGTCTGACGGATCCGGCTGACCCGGTCGCCCGCGCCTTGCGGGCGAAGTGCCGCATCCATGTCGTCCCAAATTGCAACCCCGATGGTTCGCGCAGAGGTCACCTCAGAACCAATGCGGTTGGCGTGAACCTGAATCGTGAATGGGCCGAACCAACCGCTGATCGCGCGCCCGAAGTGCTGGCGATCCGCAATCGTATGGACCAGACCGGCGTCGACTTCGCCATGGACGTCCACGCCGACGAGGCGATTCCGGCGGTGTTCCTCGCCGGGTTCGAAGGCATCCCGTCATGGCGCGAAGAGCAGGGCGAAGGCTTCTACCGCTACCAGCGCATCCTCGACCGCCGCACGCCGGAATTCCAGACCAAGCTGGGTTACCCCAAGGCCCCCGCGGGCCGCGCGAACCTCAGCATGAGCACCAACCAGCTGGCCGAACGCTTCGGCGCGGTCGCGATGACGCTGGAGATGCCGTACAAGGACCTCGTCGATTTCCCCGAGCCCGAACAGGGCTGGTCGCCCGAACGGTGCAAGCTCTTGGGCCGCGAATGCCTCGCCGCGTTGGTGGAGTGGCTCGAGGGCAAGGACGCCTAGCCGAGATGCCCCGGCCCGAAGGCATGGGGCAGGAGCGCTGACAGCTTGACCCGCCGCACGCCTTCGGCGCTGACACAGAGCACCAGCGGGTCGGTGCCGCCGAGCGCCGCAACTTCGTTGAGCACCTGACGGCAGCGTCCGCAGGGGGTGATCGGCTCGGCATCGGCCTTGAGGCCCACCACTGCGACCGCCTGCAACCCGCAGCGCCGGCCTTCACCAAGCGCCTTGGCAACCGCCACGGTCTCGGCGCAGAGCGAGAGGCCGTAGCTCGCGTTCTCGACATTGCAGCCGGTAAGGATCGCGCCATCGGCGAACAGCAGCGCAGCGCCGACGGGATAGTCCGAATAGGGGGCATAGGCTTGCTCAGCCGCGGCAAAGGCCGCGGCGATCAGCTCGGCTTCCTGTTCCGGGGCCAGGTTCAATTTTGCACCACCACCCATTCGATTGGTTCCTCGCTTGCCTCGCTCACCAGCGCGCTGTTGGCGCTCCATAGCAGCCAGGGCCGCCCGGCGTAATCGGGCCGCGCCCGGTCACGCGCCAGCCACAGATCGCGCGCCAGCGTGGTGGCGGTGCTGTGCCGCGCTTCGAACGCGGGCGACAATTTGAGAATCACCGGCTTGCCCGCATGGGTCTCGATCTGATTGATCAGCGTCAGCAGCTCGCTTTCGACCGCCGCATCGCTGACCTTAGGCTGGCACCCGTCCGCCAGGCTACTCAAGGCAATCGCCGGAGCCAGCAAGCCCGGGTCACGTGGCACCAGCCGGGTGAAATCGGCCGACTGCGGGTCGGCCCGCAGGCATGGGTTGAAGCGCTGCACCACCCCGACCTTGAGCCCTGCCGCACGCGCAGCAGCGACCCGCTGCGGAAAGCCGGGATCGGGCGCGCCACCGGTTTCGGGCAGGACAAGATAGACAAAGCTGCCCCCCTGCGCGCGGATCGTCTCGAACCGCACCGGCTCCGCACCGCTCGTGATCAGCGCACCCTGCTCGGGATAGGTCGTCTCCTCGGGGCGCCAGCTGCGCATGTCCCACCAGAACCAGGCGGCAAAGGCGATGCCGACCAGCGCGACAAGCGCACCAAGGCGCAGGAGCCAGCGGCGCGGCGCTCTGCGCGCGCGGGACTTGCGTGTGCGTGCCATCGTCAGCCCTTGATGTGCAGCACGCAAATCAGCGTGAAGAGCCGCCGCGCGGTGGCGAAGTCAGTATCGACCTTGCCCTCAAGCCGTTCGAGCAGAAGTTCAGCAGCATTGTTGTGGATGCCGCGCCGCGCCATATCGATCGTCTCGATCTCGGCCGGGGTGGCCTTGCGGATTGCCTGATAATAGCTGTCGCAGATGGCGAAATATTCGCGGATCGGGCGGCGGAAACGGGCCATGCCGATCAGCAGGGTCTCCAGCAGCTGGTCGGCGGTATCCTTGATATCCATCGCCAGCCGCCCATCGGTCACCGACAGATGCAGGTGATAGGGTCCCGCCGCCCCGCGCTCGGCCGAACGCAGCGGCTTGAAGCTGTTTTCCTCGATCAGGTCATAGATCGCCACGCGGCGCTCCTGTTCGACATCGGCATTGCGCCACAGGATCGTCGCTTCATCGAGCGTGACCTGGGCAATGCGCTGCGTCCCCGCAGCGCCGGGAGCAGGGGAGACGGGCAGGGAATCGGGCGGCAGTTCGGCCATAGTTCCTGCCTTCGCAGATCGGGGGGCCGCACTTCAAGCACTTCGGCAAACTCTCCCCGCTATCCACAGCGCGCGAAAAAAATATTGGCAGCCATCGCCCTTGCACAACCGCCCCTCGCGGGCGCATCAGGCCCGCATGGCCGAACCTGAAAAAGTCACTCCAATCAATCTGCGAACCGGCGAAACCGAGCCGGGATTGCGCAAACTCCCCGCCAATCTCGCCGCCGAAGCCGCGTTTTTGGGCGCGGTGCTGATCGACAACCGCGTGATCGAGGAATTGCAGGTGCCGATCCGGCCGGAGCACTTCTTCGAGGCGCTGCATGGCCGGATTTTCGAGCGTGTGCTGGTGATGCTGGAGCGCAACGCCACCGCCTCGCCGGTCACCTTGCGCCCCTATTTCGAAGCCGACGAGGCTCTGAAGGAGCTGGGCGGCACCAGCTATCTGGCGCAGCTTACCGCCAGCGGTGTTGGCCTGCTTGCCCCGCGCGAGCTCGCCCAGCAGATCTATGATCTGGCGCTGCTGCGCGAATTGGTAAGCGTCGGGCGCGGGCTGGTCGAAGGTGCGCTTGATACCTCCGAAGATACCTCCCCGCTCGAACGCATTGCGCAGGCCGAGGCCGATCTGTTCCGGGTGGCCGAGGGCGCGGCGACGGGGCGCGAGGCGGCCACCTTCCGCGATGCCGCCCTGACCGCGATCAAGATGGCCGAAGCCGCGATGAATTCGGGCGGGGGCCTGTCGGGCAAGACCACTGGCCTTGCCACGATCGACCAGAAGACGTCGGGCCTGCACAATTCCGACCTCGTGATCCTCGCCGGGCGGCCGGGCATGGGCAAGACCTCGCTCGCCACCAACATCGCCTTCAACTGTGCGGAAAAGCATCTCGAATGGCAGCGCGACGGGGGCGAGTTCAATTACGGCGCGCCGGTCGCGTTCTTCAGCCTCGAAATGAGCGCCGATCAGCTGGCGACCCGCATTCTTGCCGAACAGGCCGAAATTTCCTCGGAGAACCTGCGCAGCGGTAAATTGAGCCGGGAGGATTTCCAGAAGCTCAGCTTTGCCAGCCAGCGGCTGGCGGAACTGCCGCTCTATATCGACGACACCCCGGCACTCACCATCGGAGCGCTGCGCACCCGAGCGCGGCGGATGAAGCGGCGGCATGAGATTGGGCTGATCATCGTCGACTATCTGCAACTGCTGCAAGGCTCGGGCCGCGCGAATGACAACCGGGTGAACGAAATCTCCGAAATCAGCCGGGGCCTCAAAACGCTGGCCAAGGAATTGCAGGTGCCGGTGATTGCGCTGTCGCAGCTGTCCCGCGCAGTCGAGCAACGCGAGGACAAGCGCCCGCAACTGTCGGACCTCAGGGAATCCGGCTCGATCGAACAGGATGCGGACATGGTGTGGTTCATCTTCCGCTCGGATTATTACCACATGCTCGGCAAGCCTGACACGCCCGACGCCAGCAGCCCGCCCGACATGCAGGAGAAATACCGCGCCTGGGAGGAGAAGTTCGAACAGCTGGTGGGCAAGGCGACCCTGATCGTCGCCAAGCAGCGCCACGGTTCCACCGGCAACGTGCCGCTCCACTTCCAGAGCGACATCACCAAGTTCACCTCGCCGAATTTCAAGGACTATTCGGACTACGGGTACGAGTGAGGCCGCCTCGCAGCTTTAACCCGGGTGCGCGGCGATCCATTCCTCCACGACAGGCGCGACCTTGGTGCGCCAGCGGCTGCCGTTGAAGATGCCGTAATGGCCCGCGCCTTCGGCCATGTAATAGCGCTTCATCGCGTCCGGCAGGTTCGGGGTCAGCTTCAAAGCCGCGCGGGTCTGGCCGAGGCCCGAGATGTCATCGCGCTCACCTTCGACCGCCAGCAGCGCGGTGTCGGTGATCTGGGTGATGTCGACCAGAACATCATTATGCCGGAACTCGCCCTTGGGAATCGAGTGCTTCTGGAATACCTCCTCGACCGTCTGGAGGTAGAATTCGGCGGTCATGTCGCAGACTGAGCGATATTCGTCGTAGAAATCCTTGGTCGCCTGCGCGCTCGCCTCGTCGCCGGCAGTAAGGTGTTTGAACATCTCGTAATGGCTCATCATGTGGCTGCGCAGGTTCATGCTCATGAACGCCGACAGCTGCATGAAGCCGGGATAGACCCGTCGCCCCGCGCCCGGATATTTGAATGGCACCGTGGCGATCACGCTCTGGCGGAACCATTCGATCGGACGCTGCATCGCCATGTTGTTGACCACCGTGGGGCATTCGCGGGTGTCGATCGGCCCGCCCATCATCGTCAGCGTCAGCGGGGTCGAGGGCGATTTGTGGAGGTTCAGCAAAGCGGTCGCGGCGAACGCCGGGACGCTCGGCTGGCACACGGCCATCATGTGGACGCGGCGGCCCTGGTTCTTGGCGGTGATGTGGTCGAGGAAGGTGATGAGGTAATCGATGTAGTCATCGAGGTCGAAATCGCCCCGGTCGGTAGGCACCAGCTTGGCATCGGCCCAGTCGGTGATGAACACCTCGCAGCTTTCGAGCATCCGTTCGACCGTACCGCGCAGCAGGGTGGCGTAATGCCCGCTCATCGGGGCGACGATCAGCAGGCGCGGGCGGTCCTTGCTCAGGCCTTCGACCCGGAAGCGCTTCAAATCGCCGAAGGGGCGGCGCAGCACGGTTGATTCGCTGACGGGATAGCATTTCCCTTCGATGGCGATCTCGCGGATGCCGAATTCGGGTTTGTCATAGCTGGCGGTGGCATGGGCGAAGACGTCAAGCGCGCTCGCCGCCAAGGGGCCAAATCCGGTGTAGCCCAAGGGGTTGGCCGGGTTCGACAAGACCTCCGACCCGATTGCCGCCAGCGCGCTCGCGCTGTTCATCCAGCTGCGTTGCAGCTCATAGGCAAAATACAGCATGAAAACCCAATCCTTCAGCGTCACGAACAGTGCGGGTCTCTCATGTGGACCACGCTTGACCCGGAGGATGGCCCTTTGGGCCGCATTGTGCAATGCACAATTGCGCTAGTCTTCCCGGGGATACGCGCGGGCACTTCGCTTTTTGCACGTGAATTTCCGCGCGCGCACCGCTAAGCCCGCGCGACTATGCATGGTGAAACCCTCGACAGCGCGCAAACAGGCACCCCGGCGGATGAGATGATTTTCCCGCCGGCCGCGAGCGCTGCCGCCGCAGGCGACGAAGCGGAAGAGGCTCCCCGCGGCTCGCGCTCGCTGGCCCCGCTCAGAATGGTGTTCAGGGCCGCTGCCAACTATCCGACGCAGGTCGCGCTGGCGCTCGTCGCCCTGACAGTCACCGCCATGGGCACGCTGGCCATCCCGTCGGCGATGCAATTGATTGTCGACCGTGGTTTCGGGGATGCTGGCGGTCCCGGTGCGGGCGATATCGGTCGGTGGTTCCGCTATCTCTTCGTGATCGTGCTGGTGATCGCCTTCGGCACCGCGGCCCGGTTCTACTACGTCAGCTGGATCGGTGAGCGGGTGGTCGCCGATATCCGGCGCGACGTGCACCGCAACCTGATGCGCCTGTCCCCGGGCTTCTACGAGGAGAACAGCCCTCGGGAAATCTCCAGCCGCATGACATCGGACACCGCGATCATCGAAACCGTGGTGGGCACCACGGTGTCGGTGGCGCTGCGCAATATCTTCCTCGGCATCGGCGGGACGATCTATCTGTTCTGGCTGCTGCCCGGACTGACCGTATGGCTCGCTGTCGGCATCCCGGGGATCATCCTGCCGATCGTGTTTTTCGGTCGCAAGATCCGCACCCTGTCGCGCAGCAGTCAGGACCGGATTGCCGATGTCGGGGCGATGGTCACCGAAGTGCTCAGCGCCATGAAGGTGGTGCAGAGCTTTGGCCAGCAAGACCGCGAGGCCGACCGCTTCGCCGCTGCCGTCGAAAGCACCTTCGAAACCGCGCGTCGGCGGATCGTGCTGCGCTCGATCATGACGGCGGTGATCATCCTCGCGATCTTCGGTTCCATCGTCCTGTTGCTGTGGCGCGGCGCGGAAGGCGTTGCTGCGGGTGAGATCACCGGCGGCACGATCCTGTCCTTCATCGTCGGCGCCATGATTGTGGCCGGCGCCTTCGGGGCTCTGACCGAGGTCTACGGCGATCTGCTGCGCGGCGCGGGGGCTGCGAGCCGCCTGGCCGAATTGCTCGAAGCCCGCCCCGATATCG
>LSKF01000084.1 GCA_001556995.1 Erythrobacteraceae bacterium CCH12-C2 | reverse complement strand
TTCAGACGCTAAAGCCGCGTTCCTTCACATTATCGATACCTCGCGATTACTCAGGTTATGGCGAGGTGAGCATAACTTCAGCCAGCCTGCGAGATGGGCTTGCGGGTGCTCTCCGCGCCGATCGCGCGAGTAGTGGAACAGGACTGCCGGTGGATCGGTCCCGGCGAACGGACGATCATCGCGGACATAGACCCATAATCGGGCCACATCGGTCTTGCCCTTGGCCATGACCGGCACGGTGGTATCGTCGCCGTGGA
>LSKF01000083.1 GCA_001556995.1 Erythrobacteraceae bacterium CCH12-C2 | reverse complement strand
TATCGATACCTCGCGATTACTCAAGTTATGGCGAGGTGAGCATAACTCGAGCCAATGTTCGATGTAGCTCGCGTGGCTGTCGAGATGCGTGACTGGCAATCCCAGCTCAGCACCCAGCATGGCGCTGGAGAGTTCGGCGACCAGTTCCTCGGCGGCATAGGCCGCCGTTCCGAAACGGTTCTTGAGATCACGTCCCAAGCGGGTCGCATGGCCGGTCCAGTGCGACAGTTCGTGGGCGAGCGTAGCGTAATAGTGGTCGAAGCCGTTGAACAGGCTGGCCGGCGGCATCGTGACGCGATCCGCTGTCGGTTCGTAATAGGCCTCGCAGCCTTGATGACGCAGATTGACGGGGATGGCGGCGAAGAAGGCGTCGAGCTCGGCCTCGCGCCCTTCCGGCTCGACCAGTTCCAGCGTTGCGGCCGGATGGAAGTGCTCGGGCAGACCTTCCACCTGATCGGCGTTGAAGACCGGATAGTCCTTGAGCACTCTGCGCGCTTCGTCGGTCTTCTCGCCGGTATCGGGCGCTTCAACCTCCTTGGTGTAGCTCTTGTAGAAGATTGCAATGGTCGACTTCTCGCCCTTGCGGACCTGCGCGCCGAGCGATTTGGCCTGATTGTAGGTCATCCAGAACGGCGAGGCGTAGCCGCACATGTCGGCGACCA
>LSKF01000009.1 GCA_001556995.1 Erythrobacteraceae bacterium CCH12-C2 | reverse complement strand
TTCCGGTATTGTTCGTCCTTAGCGTTGCTTGGCGTACCTCCCACGCTATGCCCTCCTGCTGACGCGCGGCGAGTCGTCTCAGTGGAAGTGGGACCGCCCGATTGACGTCACGCACATCTACCTGGCGCACACCGAGCTGTGCCGTGTCGCCGAAGAAGTTTTTGAGCGAAGCGTGAGTGATGTGGGCATGGAAGACTGCGTGCGTGCCCAGGACGACATCCTGCCCGGCCTAATGTCCGCCTTCGAGTCCGAGTTGGAAAGCGGCGGGCTTGGCGGCGGGCTGTACCGGTCGTCGCTGGTGAATCAGCTTTGCGTTCATCTGCTTCGCCGCTATGCCAAGGCCGGCGTGCGCGAGGTGCCGCTGGCCGGCCGCATGGCAGATTGGCAGCGGCGGCGCCTTGTGCAGTATGTCGAGGACAACCTGGATCGCAACCTCAAGCTCGATGAGATGGCGCGCGAGGCGGGCGTGAGTGTGTCCGGGCTGATCCGCAAGTTCCATGCAGAGTTTGGCTGCGCACCGCACGCCTATGTTTTGCGCCAGCGCCTGGAGCGCGCCCGGCGCCTGCTCAGCCGTCCGGTGGCTGTGCCGCTGAAGTGCATTGCCATGGACTGCGGCTTCTCCGACCAGAGCCATCTGGTGCGCCACTTCAAGCGGGCTTTCAAGCAAACGCCCGTGGAGTACCGCAGCACGGTGAACGCGGCGGCGCTGCGCGCGACCGAAAATTTCATCAACTGAGCGGCCTGCTGGTCAAACCCGACGATGGACGAGGTCAGGGTCCTCATCCATGTGGCACGCGCCAAGCGGGGCCTGGGGGCGATCTGTTGATCCGGCGGGATTTATTCGCCAACCCCGTTCGGGCTGAGCCCTTCGACAAGCACAGGTTGAACGGGGTTATGTCTCAGCAATAAACCGTGCAATATCAATAATTGACGAGTACCAATGTCAGCTGCCCGTTCGCGACACGCCCGCGCCGCCATGGGGTGCTGCTGGCGGGCAATGGCAGCCTGCGCTTCAGTGAGACTGCCCATTTTTGTGGATTGGCAGTCTTTGCGCCTTAATTGAGTTGCGACACGAACTTGGTGGTCAGGTAGCCGTCGAAGGTTTCACTGCCGCCCTCGCTGCCATAGCCGCTTTCCTTGATGCCGCCAAACGGTGTCTCGGCCAGCGCAAGCCCGATGTGGTTGATGGACACCATGCCGGCTTCCAGCCCGCGCGAGATCTGGTGCGCGTTCTTCAGTGACGTGGTGAAGGCATACGACGCCAGGCCAAAGGGCAGGCTGTTGGCGCGCGAAAGCACTTCTTCCACGGTCTTGAATCGCACCATGCCGGCCATCGGGCCGAAGGGCTCTTCGGTCATGAAGCGCGAGTCGTCGGGCAGGTCGGCCAGCACCGTGGGGGCGAAGAAGTTGCCGTCGCCTTGCAGCCGATGGCCGCCCGTTACGATCTTGGCGCCGCGCTGGCGGGCGTCTTCCACGAAACCCTCCATGGCAGCGACGCGGCGCGGTTGCGCCAACGGCCCCATGCGGTTGGTTTCAACCAGCCCGTCTCCGACCGCCAGTGCCTGTGCCCGCTGCGCAAATCGTTCGACGAAACGGTCATACACGCCGTCCTGCACATAAAAGCGCGTGGGGGAGATGCACACCTGTCCCGCGTTGCGGAACTTGAAGCCCGACAGCACGTCTGCCGCGCGGTCGATGTCCGCATCGTCACACACGATCACGGGCGCGTGGCCGCCCAGCTCCATGGTGCTGCGCTTCATGTTCGCACCGGCCAGCGCTGCCAGCTGCTGCCCCACAGGTGTGGAGCCCGTGAAGGAAATCTTACGCACGATGGGAGAGCGGATCAGGTAGTCCGAGATCATTCCGGAATCGCCCGACACCACATTCAGCACGCCCGGCGGCAAGCCGGCGTCATGAAACAGCTGGGCAATTGCCAGCACCGAGGCCGGTGTGTCGCTGGAACCTTTGAGGATGACAGTGCACCCCGCGCCAATGGCCGCGACCACCTTGCGAAAGGCTTGGCTGAACGGGAAGTTCCAGGGCGAGAAGGCCACGCACACGCCGATGGGTTCACGCAGCACCGTCTGCTGCACGCTGGCATCGCGGGGTGGAATGAGGCGGCCATAGATGCGCCGGCATTCCTCGGCATGCCACTCGGCGTGCTCGGCGCAGACCGCCACTTCGCCCACGCCCTCGGCCAGGGGCTTGCCCTGCTCCAGGGTGAGATTGCGGCCGATTTGCGGCGCACGTTCGCGAATCAATCCTGCGACGGCTTTCAGCACCTGCGCGCGCTGCATCGCCGTGCTGCTGCGCCACGACGCGAAGGCGCGCTGTGCCGCTGCCAGCGCCATGTCCAGGTCGGCCTGGGTGGCATGCGGCAGCTGGCCGATCACCTGGTTGTTGGCGGGGTTCAGTACATCCTGCTCGCGGCGGCCTTCGCCGCGCAGCATTTGTCCGTCAATGTAGAGGCTGAGTTGGGGATACATGGTGTGCTCTTTCAGAAACTCATGGGATCAGTCATGGGATCAGTACGGCACGCCCGATCACCTTGCCGTGGTGCAGGTCGTCAATGGCCTGGTTCACCTGGGCCATCGGGCGGCGCGACACCGGAATCGACTTCATGCCGCTGCGCTTGACCAGTTCCACCAGCTCTCGCAGTTCGGACAGGGTGCCGACGTAGCTGCCCTCGATGCACAGCGGGCGCAGCGGGATGGTCGCCAGCGAGATGGTCAGGTCACCACCCATAAGCCCGCAGATGACGATGTGTCCGCCGCGGCGGGCACTTTGCATCGCCAGCGAGACAGTCGGGGCCGAGCCCACCAGGTCCAGAATCTGGCCGGCACCGCCTTCGGTCGCCGCGATGATCTGGCTGGCCGCATCGGCCGCCTTGCCGTCGATCACCGACAGCGCGCCAGCGGCCAATGCGGCTTCGCGCTTGGCAGGGTCGATGTCCACCACGATGGCGCCTTTGCCTCCCAGGGCCTTGAGCACCTCGATGGCCATCAGGCCCAGGCCGCCGGCACCGATGATGACGACGGGCTCATGGTGGATGCCGTCGCCCAGCTTCTTGATGGCGCTGTAGGTCGTCACGCCCGCGCAGGCCAGAGGCGCTGCCTCGGCCTCGTCCAGGCCGTCGATGTTGACCAGGTAGCGCGGGTGGGGAACGATCACGTAGTCGGCAAAACCACCGGGGCGTGCCACGCCAAGGGCGCGGCCCTTCAGGCAGAGATTCTCGTCGCCGCGCAGGCAGGTGGGGCATTCACCGCAACCGATCCAGGGATGGATCAGGAAGCGGCCACCCACCTTGACCTCACCAGCGTCCGCACCGGCCGATACCACCTCGCCACAGATTTCGTGGCTGAGGATGATGGGCGGCTTGATGCCCCGGTCCGCCAGGTTCAGCCGCTTGCCGCCTCCCAGGTCGTAAAAGCCCTCCCAGATGTGCAGGTCCGTGTGGCAAAGGCCAGCGGCCTTCACCCGCACAAGCACCTCGGTTTCCACGGGCTGCGGAGTCTCACGCTCGACGAGTTCAAGCGGCTTTGAATGGTGCATCACGCAATAACAGCGCATGGTGTGTGTTTCCTTGAGTATCTGGATTTCAAAAAATGGCAGACGCTACATCGCAGCGGCCATCGCCTAATGGCAGCTTGCTATAACTGAGCCATCCAATTCTTCAGGCGGCCGTCGGTGCCCGGCGGCCGCCTGCGCGATCAATACAGCTTCAGCAGGCGCAGGTTGATCTGGTTGTTGGCCTTGAAGCCTTCGCGCACATGGATGTCGCGGCCATAGGTGGCGATCAACTGCAGGTCGGGCTGCATGAACCACGCGGTGCCCACGTTGAACTTGGTGGTGGACTGGCGGTTGTTCTGGTCCACGCCGCCCACCTTGGTCTCGCCACCGAAGGTGTGGAACAGGGCAGCGCGCAGGTCCAGCGTCGGGCTGAGCTGGTAGCGCAAATGGGTCTGCAGCTGGTACAGCGGCTTTTGCTTCATCTCGGTTCTGCCGCCCGCGCCGTTGTTGAAGTCGTCGTTCTTGCCAAAGAGCGTCACGTCACCGGCGTAGTCCCAGTGGATGCCGGGCGCCAGTTGCACGATGCCGCCAGCCTGCAGCGCAAACTTGTAGCGGTTTTCGCCCAGGCCCAAAGACTGGTTGCGGTCATACGAGCCGGTCGGCAGCCACAGGTAAGGCGTGATGGCGAAGTGGTTCTTGTCACCGGGTTTGGTGAACCAGATTGCGGACGCGAGGATCAGGTCGCCCACGCTGCTTTTCGAGCCCAGGCCCGCAATGTCGTCCTTGGCGCTGAGCCGGCCAAAGGGCAGCAGAAACTGCGGGTCGATGATGAGGCCGCCCACTTCCATGAAGCGCACACCGCGCAAGATGCCCACGGTGGAGTCCAGCTGCGGGTTGATCGCCTGCCGGTTGCCCTGGCTGTATAGCTTGTCGCGCGTGGTGTGCTGGCCATAGACCACCAGCGCGGTGGTGCCGGCCGGCAGCGGTGTGTAGTCACCGGCGTCAAGTTCGATGGCGCTGGCCGTGCCGGCCTGCGCGAGGGCAGCCAGTGCGGTGGCCAGGGGTGCCAGTCGCTTGAAAAATTGCTTCATTGGTTTGTCTCCTGATGGGGGTCTTGTGCTTGCAGCGACGCCCCGGACTACCCGCTCGCGGCTTGAGTCCGGCGCGTTGCGGTTGACGATCAATTGGCCGTGTAGCCGCCGTCAACGACCAGTTCTGCGCCATGCACGAACGATGATTCGTCCGAGGCCAGGAACAGCACGGCCTGTGACACCTCGATCGGTTGCGCGGGGCGCTTGAGCAGCGTGGGGCCGAGCAGTGCCGGGCGGATGACCGGGTCGTCCAGCATGGCCTTGGTCATCTGGGTCTCAATCACGCCGGGGTGCACCGAGTTGACGCGGATATTGAACGGTGCCAGATCCACGGCGCAAGACTTGGTGAACAGGCGGACCGCGCCCTTGGAGGCTTCATAGGCGCTGGCACCGGGGGCACCGACCAGGCCGTAAATCGACGACACGTTGACGATGGTGCCGCCGCCGGCCTTTTGCATCAGCGGCACCGCCGCACGGGTGCCGATGAACAGGCCGCGCACGTTCACATCGAAGACGCGATCCCACTCGTCGTTGGTCGTGTCTTGCATGGGCTTGAGGATCAGAATGCCGGCGTTGTTCACCAGCACATCCAGACGGCCTGCACGCTCTGTGATTTGCGCCAGCGCGGCGTTCCATTGGGCTTCTTGTGTCACATCCAGCTGCAAAAAGTCGGCCTTGCCACCGTTTTTGCGGATGCTGTCCACGGTGGCTTGCCCTTCGGCTGCGTTCACGTCGGCCACGAACACCCAGGCGCCTTGCGCTGCCAGCAGCTCGCTGTGCGAGCGGCCCATGCCCATGGCACCGCCGGTCACCAAAATCACTTTGTTTTCTACGCGTTTCATGTTGTCTCCTTGGTTGGTTTTTTAAAAAATGCGCATTTACTGGAATACGAAACCCTCGTAGCCCTTGTTTTGCACTGCAGACAGCTCTTGCCGGTAAGCGCCGAGGCCGGCCATGTAGAAATACACGGTGTTGGTTTTGCCCGGGATGTTGGCGCCAAAAATCCAGGAGTCGGCCTTGGGGAACAGCGTCATGTGGGCGATGTCGTGGCAGGTTTTGGTCCAACCGGCTTCGGCCTCGGTGGTGGCTTCCACGGTTTTCAGATCCTTGGCGTTCACATCCTTGATCAGCGCGGCAATCCACTCGACCTGGCTCTCAATCGACGGCGGCAGGTTGGTGAACGGGCTGTTGGGGCCCAGCACCATGAACATGTTGGGGAAGTTGGCATTGGCCACGCCCATGTAGCTGCTGGGGCCCGATTTCCATTGCTCTTGAATCGTCAGGCCATTGCGGCCACGGATGTCGATCTTGGTGTAGTTGCCATCCACCGCATCAAAGCCGGTGGCAAAAATCAGCATGTCCAGTTCGTGCTCCACGCCATCGGTGGTTTTCACGCCCTTGGGGGTGATTTCGACAATCGGGTTGGCCTTGACATCGACCAGATCGACATTGGGCCGGTTGTAGGTGGCGTAGTAGCCGCTGTCGCACAAAGGGCGCTTGGCGTACAGGTCTTGCGGCATGAGCTTGCGCGCCGTCTCGGGGTCCTTGACGATTTCGGCAATCTTGCCGCGGATGAAGTCTTGCGCCGCCTTGTTGGCGCGCTCATCGGTGGCGATGTCGCAGAAGGTTTCGAACATGAAGCGGAAACCGCCGCCGTTGTCCCAGGCTTTCTGGAACACGGCCTGGCGCTCTTCTTCCGACACGCTCATGGCCGACACGGTGCTCTCCTTGAAGCCAAAGGCCACCACCGAGCCCTTCACCTGCTCCCAGATCTCGTCGTAGTTCTTCTTCACCTCTGCCACGTATTCGGGCGTGACCGGGCCGTTGCCCGCGGGCACGCTGTACTGGGGCGAGCGTTGGAACACCGTCAGATGGCCCACCTTGGGCGCAATGGCGGTGATGACCTGGGTGCCGGTGGAGCCCGTGCCAATCACGCCCACGCGCTTGCCGTCGTATTGCACGCCTTCGGGCCAGTTGCCGGTGTGCAGCCACTCGCCCTGGAAGGTGTCCAGGCCCTTGATCTTGGGGACGTTGGTGGCCGACAGCAGGCCCAGCGCGGTCACCAAAAACTTGGCGGTGTAGGCCTCGCCGGTGTCGGTTTTCACTTCCCACAGGTTGGTGGTTTCGTTGAAGTGCGCGGCCGTGACGCCGGTGTTCAGCTGAATGTCGGGGCGCAGGTTGTAGCGGTCGGCCACATGCTCCAGATACGACAGGATTTGCGGCTGCGTCACATAGCGCGTGGTGATGTGCATCTCCTGCAGCAGCTCTTTATCCCACGAATAGCAGTAAACAAAGGTCTCGGTGTCCGACAGCGCGCCGGGGTAGCGGTTCCAGTACCAGGTGCCGCCCACGCCGCCGGCCTTGTCGAAGACGCGCACTTTCAGGCCCTGCTCGTCGCGCAGCTTTTTCAGCATGTACATGCCGCCAAAGCCGGCGCCGATGACGATTGCGTCCAGATGTTTGGTGTTTTTCATGGTGAGTCTCTCTAAGTTGCGGCCACAGCTGCGCCTGGCGGCGACGTAGTGGCCTGCGTTGTTGCAATGAGGAAAATTTCCCCAAGGCTCCTCGGCCTCGGGGTCTTGGCTAACTGGAGCTCAGGCGCCCTTGAACCACTGGGCAATGCGCCGCAGCTCGTCGTCGGCCTCGGGGGCGCGACCCGCCAGGAACGGGAAGACGTGCTGCATGCCGTCCACCACCGATAGCGTGACGTTCACGCCCGCCGCCTTGGCGATGCGCTCCAGGTCTTGCGCGTTGTCCAGCAGGGTTTCGGCACTGCCGGCGTTGATGTACAGGCGCGGAAAGCCCGTGTAGTCGGCCTTCAGCGGATTGGCCAGCGGGTCGGTGCGTGAGCCCTTCTCGCCCAGGAACATGCCCGACATGCCCTCCAGAACGGCCTTGCTGACCAGGGCGTCGGTGGCCGCGTTGGTCTGCAGCGTCTTGCCGACATGCTCCATGTCGAGCCAGGGCGAAAAGGCAATCACCGCGCCCGGCAGCGCCACGCCGTCCTGGCGCAGCTTCAGCACCGTGGAGATGGCCAGGTTGCCGCCCGCCGAGTCGCCGCTGGTGACGATGTCGGCTGCTTTGAAGCCACGCGCCAGCAGTTCTTTGTAGACAGCCGTCGAATCCTCGATCTGGGCCGGATACGGATGCTCGGGCGCCCGGCGGTAGTCGATCACCACCGCGGTCGCGCCCAGATGCTTGGCCAGGTGACCGGCCAGCTTGCGATGGCTGGCGGCCGAGCCCACGGCAAAGCCGCCGCCGTGCGTGTACAGGATGACCTTCTTGGTGTCTGCGCCATGGGGCAGGGCCCAGATGGCTTCCACGCCGGCGAGCACGTCCGACTTGTAGGTCACGCCTTCAGGCTCGAGCGTGGGTTGATGCCACTCGTCGAACAGGCTGCGCAGGTCGGCGAGGGTCATCGCGGGGTTGGCGGCCATGCGGTCTGACCAGGACTGGTACAGCGCGCGCAGAAAATCGGATTGGGGTGAAGTACCCATGCATGTCTCCTTCGGTTGTGGTGAGCAGCGACTGATTATTCGGAGGCATTGCGGCGCGCGTCAAGCTACTTGTCGCCTCTGTCACGCAGCAATCGGCTGAATGTCTCCTCGGCTCACAGCCGTTGTGACCACAGAGTCGCGTTCAGGGTTGAGGGTAACGGCCCGGATGTGCGACCAGTCGCGTGTGCCGCGTGACCAGCGCGCGGGGTTGCGTTCGCGAGCCTGGAGGTAGACCTGGTGCCGAGCCGCAAGGATCGCGACGTCGTGGCCTTCATGGCGCTGTGCCGGGCTGACGTAGCGGATGCCGCTGTGCCTGTGATCGTGGTTGTACCAATGCACGAATTGGCGCGCCCACTCGCGCGCGGCGCACAGATCCGTAAAGCCCTTTTCTGGGAACTCCGGCCGGTACTTCGCCGTGCGGAACAGGCTTTCGACGAAGGCGTTGTCGTCGCTCACGCGGGGCCGTGAGTACGACGGTTTCACGCCCAGCCACCACAGCATGGCCAGCACGGTGGTGGCCTTCAGCGTGGCGCCGTTGTCGCGGTGCAGTACGGGTCGCTCGTCACGCGGCATGGCGTGAATGCCCTCGGCCAGCGCCGTGCGCTGCACGAGCCGCGCAGCGTGGTCGCAGTCGTCGTCCTCGTGCACCTCGAAGCCCACGATCTTGCGGCTGTACACGTCCATGATGAGGTACAGGAAGAACCAGCGTCCGGCGACATCCCTTGGCAGGAACGTCATGTCCCAGCACCACAGCTGTCGCGGCGCGGTGGCCACGTGAGTGGTCGGTGGCCGGCCCTTGCGTGGTGCCTTGGCGCGCCCGCGGTGACTCATTTGCCCCTGCGCACGCAGCACGCGGCGGAAGCTGGACTCGCTGGCGATGTAGACGCCCTCGTCAGCCAGCGTCGGCACGATGCGCGCCGGCGGCAGATCGGCGAAGCGCGGCTCGTTGGCCACGCTGACGATCTGCGCACGTTCGCGATCACTCAGCGCATGGGCTGGCGCCGGCCGCACGGCCTGCGGCCTGCCATCGCCCGATTCCAGGCCTTGGCCGGCCTTCCAGCGCTGCAAGGTACGCGCGCTGATCCCCATGAGTTCGCACGCTGGCTTCAGGCGCGCACCGGCATCGCAAGCCGCTTCGATGTCTCGGGCAATTTCCTGGCGATCTTCGAGGCCGATCATTCGTCCTCGCCCTTGTTCCTGTTGAAGATCGCCTCGGCTTTATGGGATGGCCCGCCCCTTTTCCCCGGCATCGGTTATGATGTCGGTGCTTG
>LSKF01000082.1 GCA_001556995.1 Erythrobacteraceae bacterium CCH12-C2 | reverse complement strand
CGGCAGCGCTGTAGCCGTTCACGCTGAACGCAGCCGAAGGCACCGCGCACGGATCGAAGATGTTGCCGAAGCCCGACTGGCTGAGCAGGAAGTTCTCGCGCAGGTTCGGCGCACGGAACGAGGTGCCGTAGCTGAACTTGAACAGCAGCGGAGCCACCGGACGCCAGCCGCCCTTCAGAGCGAAGGTGCCGTTGGTACCATAGAACTCTTCGTCAGTGATACGGCCCGACAGGTTGACCGTCAGTTCCTCGACCAGCGGCTTGCCGGCCTGGAGCGGAAGGTCGATTTCGCCGTAAGCTTCGCGGATCCACTTGGAACCGACGGCACCGCCGTCAGCGAAGAAGCCCCAGAACAGGCCGTTCGACGCCACGAAGTTGGGCCGCGAGTCGATCGAGTCCTCGCGCCACTCAGCCCCGATCACCACGCCCACCGGACCAGCCGGCAGATCGAACAGGTCACCGGTGATGTAACCCGAAATCAGCTTCTGTTCGTAAACCGTGTTGAAGCTCCGCTCACCGAACAGGTAATCACGCTCGGCCTGCGTGGCGAAATCGCCGATCGCGGTGCTGAGCGTGCCCGGATTCCCGTAAAGCGACGGGGCAAACAGGTTCACCGGAACGCAGCCGGCAGTCAAATCGGGCGCCGCGAAGGTCGGGTTGCGCAGACCATTCGCGTTACAGGGCGTACCGGCAGCAACACCGGTGGTCGCCAGCAGCATCGGGCTGACTTCCTGGCTGATGTAATCGTCCGCGATCCCGTCGCCATCATTGTCGAACGTGTTGCGCGGCAGTCCAGTCGGGTTGAAGTCAGCCGTGGGGTCAATACCGAGCGCGAGCGCCAGCTTGTCTTCACGGATCCCGCGACGAACGGTCTTACCAATCGAGCGCGAGTAGACGCCCGAGACGTCGAAGGTCCAGCTCGTCCCGATGAAGGGAAGGTCGCCGCGGATCCCGATCACGCCGCGATACTGTTCCTGCTCGACTTCGACGTTGTTACGGTCGCCGCGCACGAACGGGATCGGACGCACCGCGAGCGAAGTGACCGAGCCCAGCACGCTGGCACGGCCTGCGTTCGGCTGACCCGGCAGGATTTGCTGGAAGTTGTTATCGATCGCACGGCAATCCACGCCGCCTGCCGCCTGGTTACAGGGGTTGAACTGGTTGCCGGCCGGCACCCATGGGAAGAACTGCGGCGTACGGCCGTTCGGGGTCGTGGATTCGAAGCGGCTGTAGCTCGCTTCGAAATAGGGCGTCAGGTTGGCTGCGCCGGGCAGGACATATTCACCATAGGTGAACAGGTTGTAGGTGTCCTGCTGCGGGATGAAGGTCTGGGTCGAGTCGATCTGACCATAATCGACAAGGAAGAGGTCGTTAATGCCGTCATTGTTGGCGTCGATCGGCACGTTGAAGGCGTTGAAGTTGTCCGAGAAGCCCGGAACGCCAGTATTACCGGTGATCGGCTGACCATTGCGGGTCCGGCCGTAGGAACGCGGATCGAAGTAAACGTCACCCAGACGCGTGCCTGGCGCACCCGAAAGCTGAATGCGACCACCGGTGTTCTGCGGCTTGCACTCCTGGATCGGCAGGCCAATGGTGCCATTGCTGCGGTTACGCACGTTGGCGTCCGACTGCACGTCGAACGTCAGTCTGTTGCCGTTCTGGTCGATTTCGATGTGACGGTCGCAGCCCGCGAGGAACGGACGGCTGCCGAGCGTAATCTCGTCCACGCGGCGCCATTCGGCGCCGATACCGAACACCGCGCGGTCAGTGTTGAAGCCCCAGGCGGCGCTGACGGTGAAGTCATTGCCGTCGCCATATTCGTTGAGGTTGCCGTTGGCCTGGACTTCGAGACCGTCGAAGTCCTTGCGCAGGATCACGTTGACCACGCCCGCGACCGCGTCCGAACCGTAGATCGACGAAGCGCCGTCAGTCAGAATGTCGAAGCGATCGACCAGCGAGCTGGGGATCAGGTTGAGCGACGGATTCGAAGGCGCGCCTTCCGCGCCGGCGGGCGACAGGCGGCGGCCGTTAATCAGCAGCAGCGTACGGTCAGCACCGAGGCCGCGCAGGTTGAGCGTCTGCGAACCCGGGCCGTTGTCGAGCACGAAGCCCTGGAAGGTCGCATCGATCTGCTGACCGGCGGCCGCTTCCGAACGCTGCAGAATCTGGGCAGGGTCGAACGCGCCGACGGCCTGCTGGTTTTCGGTGGTGAGCACCTGCAACGGCGAAATCGAGCTGTAGGTATCGCGCACAATGCGCGAACCGGTCACCGTGATATTGCCCTGACCCGGACGGCCCTTGGCATCAGTCCCGACGTCGACGTTCTCTTCTTCGTCCTCTTCCTGTTGCGGCTGCGCGTCAGAATCCTGAGCGAGCACGGGACCGGCAATCACAAAGGCGATTGCGGAAGCGGAAAAGGCCAGTGCCTTGATCGAGTTGCTCTGAAATTTTTTCATGGTGACTCCAGTTGCCCTTACCGGAGACAGCACGACAACCCGCGTGCCCGCCACATAGTTGCCTATGTCGAGCGATCACGCTTCAAAGGTTGTCCAAGTCAGTCCCCGCAGTGACCGTTTTGTGCAATGGCGAAAGTTTGATGTCAAAGCACGTGGCGCGGCAACCGAACTTTTCCGCGTGGTGTTGCGTTAATCCCACATTCAGGCCGCCGCGAACGTCTCCCTCGCAACAATCTCAGATTATGGCTTTGCGATTATGAGATAAGTTAGCGGTCTGCGCGCAACAAATCGTCTCAGGGGCCGGATCGAACGAAGGAAGGTTATTTTGTTTCATCTTCATTCGATCCGGCTTGCGCCTGATCGGTTCAGCGAATCGCCATGGTCAGTGCGCCGTCACCTTCGTCGATGGTGAGGGTGCTGCCGTCGGGCAGCTTTCCTTCGAGCAGCATTTCCGCAAGGGGATCCTGCAGATAGCGCTGCACGGCTCGCTTCAGGGGTCTCGCCCCATAGACTGGATCGTACCCCACTCGCCCGAGCCAGCGCAGCGCCGCATCGGTGAGGTCGAGCGTGATTTTGCGGTCGGCGAGCAGTTTCTGCACCCGGCCGACCTGGATCTCGACGATCGGGGCCATGTGTTCCTGCGCCAGGCGATGGAACAGGATGATCTCGTCCAGCCGATTGAGGAACTCGGGCCGGAAATGCCCGCGCACCACGTCCATCACGTCTTTCTCGACCGTGGCGGGCTCCTCGCCATCAGGCAGGTTGGCGAGGTACTGGCTGCCGAGGTTGCTGGTGAGGATGATAAGGGTGTTGGCAAAGTCGACCACGCGCCCCTGCCCATCGGTCAAGCGCCCGTCATCGAGCACCTGCAGAAGCACGTTGAACACATCTGAGTGCGCCTTCTCGACCTCATCGAACAGCACCACCTGATAGGGGCGGCGGCGCACGGCTTCGGTCAGCACCCCGCCTTCCTCATAGCCGACATAGCCCGGAGGCGCGCCGATCAGGCGAGCCACCGCGTGCTTCTCCATGAACTCGCTCATGTCGATGCGTACCATGGCGCTGTCGTCATCGAACAGGAACCCGGCCAATGCCTTGGTCAGTTCGGTTTTGCCGACACCCGTGGGGCCAAGGAACAGGAAACTGCCCAGAGGGCGGTTCGGATCCTGAAGGCCCGCCCGTGCGCGGCGGACGGCCTTGGACACGGCCTCGATGGCTTGTGACTGACCGATCACCCGCTTGCCGAGGATCGCCTCCATCTGAAGCAGCTTTTCGCGCTCACCCGCCATCATCCGGTCGACCGGGATGCCGGTCCAGCGGCTGACGACAGAAGCGATGTCCTCCTCGGTCACTTCCTCGCGCAGCATGGCATTGGCGGCCTGGCCCTGCGCTTCGCTGAGCTGCTTTTCCAACTCGGGGATGCGCCCGTAGCTGAGCTCTCCCGCCTTCGCGAGATCACCCTCGCGCTGAGCCTGTTCCAGCTCCAGCCGCGCCGCATCGAGCGCTTCCTTGATCCGGCCTTCCGCCGCAATCTTGTCGCGCTCGTTCTGCCAGCGGGTGGTGAGTTCGGAGGATTGCTGTTCAAGGTTCGCAAGCTCCTCGCGCAGCGCGACAAGCCGATCCTTGGAGTTCTGGTCGGATTCTTTCTGGAGCGCCGATTCCTCGATCTTCAGCTGGATGATGCGCCGGTCGAGGGCCTCGATCTCCTCGGGCTTCGACTCCACCTCCATGCGGATGCGGCTGGCGGCCTCGTCCATCAAATCAATGGCTTTATCAGGCAAGAAGCGGTTCTGGATGTAGCGGTCGGACAGCTTCGCCGCGGCGACAATGGCACCGTCGGTGATGCGCACGCCGTGGTGGAGTTCGTACTTGTCCTTGATCCCGCGCAGGATGCTGATGGTGTCTTCGACCGTGGGTTCAGCGATGAACACCGGCTGGAACCGCCGCTGGAGCGCGGGGTCCTTCTCCACGTACTTCTGGTACTCATCGAGCGTGGTCGCGCCGATGCAGTGCAATTCGCCGCGCGACAGGGCGGGCTTCAGGAGGTTCGAGGCATCCATCGAGCCTTCGGACGCGCCTGCACCGATCAGGGTGTGCATTTCATCAATGAACAGGATGATCTGGCCCTCGGCATGCTTGACCTCGTCGAGCACCGATTTCAGCCGCTCTTCAAACTCGCCGCGATATTTCGCGCCTGCGATCAGCGCGCCCATGTCGAGCGACATGAGCGTGCGGCCCTTGAGGCTGTCGGGCACGTCGCCATTGGCGATGCGCAGCGCGAGGCCTTCGGCAATCGCGGTTTTCCCCGTGCCGGGTTCGCCGATCAGGGCGGGGTTGTTCTTGGTGCGCCGGGCAAGGATCTGGATCGTGCGGCGGATCTCTTCGTCGCGGCCGATCACCGGATCGAGCTTCCCGTCACGCGCCGCCTGCGTCAGATCGCGGGCGAATTTCTGCATCGCGTCATAGGTGTTCTCGGCGCTGGCACTGTCGGCCCGCTTGCCGCCGCGCAGCTGCTCAATCGCGGTGTTGAGGCCTTGCGGCGTGATGCCAGCCGCTTTCAAGGCCTCGGCTGCGGCAGTCTGGGACAGGGCAAGCGCGACCAAGAGCCGCTCTACGGTGACGTAGCTATCGCCTGCCTTGTCGGCGATCTGTTCGGCCTGATCGAGCACCCGCACCGCGTCGTTATCGAGCCCCGGAGTCGCCTGCGCGCCGCTGCCGGTCACCGCCGGGATTTTGGCAAGGCCCGCATCCACCTCCGCCACAGCCAGCGGCGGAGTACCGCCCGCACGTTGCACCAGTCCGGCAGCCATGCCTTCGCTATCCTCCAGCAGCGCCTTCAAAAGGTGCAGTGGGGTGATGCGCTGGTGGTTCATGCGGATCGCGACCGTTTGCGCCGCTTGCAGGAAGCCCTTGGCCCGGTCGGTGAACTTTTCGAGATTCATTTGGTCTAACCCCTCCACAGGTTACCCCCGCAACATAGTGTTGCACAAAGGCAACACAAGGCCCGCGGCGGAAATTTTGCGTGCCCGGTGTATTACTCGACTAGGTGGGTCGTCAAAGTGGCCACGACAAGAGGCCTGCCCGCCTTGACCTAGAGGCCTTCGCACGCAATGAAGCTTACACGCGCTCGGGGAGAGACATCATAATGAAATGGTTGAAAGGCGGCGCGATTGCGCTGGTGGGAGTGCTTGTGCTGGCGACCGTGGTGCTCGCCACGTGGGAGCCGTTCTTCGCCAGCGCTGCCAACCCGCCGCCCGCGCGCACCTACACCGCCGAGATCATCCGCGACGATTTCGGCGTCCCCCACATCTATGGCAAGACCGATGCCGATACCGCTTATGGCGTCGCCATTGCCCATGCCGAGGATGACTTTTTCACCCTGCAGGACGTGGTCGCCATGGCGCGCGCACGGTACGGCGCGATTGCGGGTGAAGAGGGCGCCAAGATTGATTACGCCTACCACCTGATCGACGCGCGCGGCACGGCTGAGCGGGAATATCCCAAGCTCCCCGCCGATACTCGCGCCCTGTTCGAAGCCTATGCTGCGGGGCTGAACCAATTTGCAGCGGAGCATCCGGACGAGGTGAAGCTGGGCAACCTTTTCCCGGTCAGCGGCCTCGACGTGGCGGCGGGATTCGCGCTGCGCCAACCGTTCTTCTTTGGCCTCGACGGGGTGATCGGCCCGCTGGTGGCGGGCGAGGAACTGCGTCGCGAGCATGGCCCCGACATCCCCGGCTTTCCCCGCCCGCCGCTACCCGGCGCTGAACCGGTCGAAGCCGCCCCGGCCCCGCAGCAGGCCCGCAGGCTGGTCCTGCCGCTGGGCGAAGAGGCCGAGCATCTCGGCTCCAACGCCTTTGCCGTCAGTCCCGAAAAATCAGGGGGACCGACCACCCTCATTTCCAATTCGCACCAGCCCCTGCGCGGCGGGGTGGCCTGGTACGAACTCGTGGTCGAAAGTGGCGAGGGCTGGCACTTTGCGGGGGCGAATTTCCCCGGATCGCCCTTCCCCTTCTTGGGCCACAACGAGCACTTGGGCTGGACGAACACGGTCAACACACCCGACATGATCGATGTCTACCAGTTGGAGCTCGACGAGACGGGGACGCGCTACAAGCTCGACGGGAAATGGCGCGATCTGGAATCGAAGTGGGTGACGCTGCCGGTCAAGATGGGGCCGGTGGTGCTGCCGATCCGGCGCGAAGTGCTGCGCTCGGTCCACGGCCCTGTGATCCGCAACGACAAGGGCGCCTTCGCCATTCGTTACGGCGGGATTGGCAAGCTGGAGCAGCTCGACGCCTATTACCGCCTCAACAAAGCGACGACCTTTGCCGACTGGGAAACGCAGCTGGCACGGTTGGCGATCCCTTCGACCAATTTCATCTACGCCGACAAGACCGGCACCATCGCCTATGTCTACAACGCCGCGATCCCCGCGCGCCCGGACGGCGTGAAAGCCGACTGGCGATCAGTGCTGCCGGGTGATCAGTCCAAACTGATTTGGGACGGCACAGTCTCCTATGAGACGCTCCCCAAGCTGGTGAACCCCGCCTCGGGCTGGATCTACAATTCCAACAACACCCCCTTCACCGCCGCCGGGGCCGGGAGCGATCTTGATCCTCGCGCGTTCTCGCCGCTGATGGGTATCGAACTCAAGCAAACCAACCGCTCGCGCCGCGCCTACAAGCTGCTGTCGGAGGCCCGCGTGCTCGACCGCGCGACGCTGGAGGCGATCAAGTACGACACCGGCTACGAACGCGAAGGCTATGTCGACAGGTTGTTCGCGTCGCTTGAGGCAATGCCCGCTGAGGGCAAGCTGGCGGAAGCGCGCGATCTACTGCTCAGCTGGGATTTCACCGCCGACAATACGGGCCGCGCCGATGCCATCGCGCTGTTGATGATCCGCGACTTCATGGCGGCGGATTACAACAACAAGCCCTTCCCCGATGTCGCCGAAAAGCTGGGGGCCGCCGCCGATCACCTCACCACGCATTTCGGCCGCCTCGATCCCCCGATGGCCGATCTGCTGCGGCTGCGGCAGGGGGGCAAAGACCTGCCGCTCGATGGCGGATCGGACACCTTGCGCGCGTCCACCACCTGGGATGTCGACCCCGATGGCCGCCTCAGTTTGAAGCATGGGGACAGCTTCATCATGTGGATCGAATGGCAGCCCGGCGCGCGGGTCACGTCGCGTTCGGTCCAGCCCTTCGGCGCGGCCACGACCCGGCCCAAGAGTCCGCATTACACCGATCAGATGCGGCTGTTCGTCGATAAAAAACTGAAGCCCGTCTATTTCTGGCGCGAGGATCTTCTGAAGAATGCCAGCCGCCGGACCACGGTTTCCTCCTCTCGCTGACCCATCCTTTTTCCCATCCAACATCTGCGTCAAAAATCGGAGTTTCTCTCAATGAACCATCGCCTTGTTGCTGCCAGCCTTTCCGCGCTCGCGCTCGCGCTTGCCAGCACCGCTACCCCGGTTCTGGCGCAAAGCAGCAGCGCTGCCAGCGCCGCCCCGCAGGCCACTGCCGACCTGCCCTCGCTGGTGTCGCAGGTGCAGATCCCCTATGAGCGCTTCCAGCTCGACAACGGCCTGACCGTGATCGTGCATGAAGACCGCAAGGCGCCGATCGTCGGCGTGGCCGTGTGGTACAATGTCGGATCGAAGGACGAGCCCAAGGGCCAGACCGGCTTTGCCCACCTGTTCGAACACCTGATGTTCAACGGCTCGGAAAACGCGCCGCAGGATTACTTCCAATACCTCGCTGAAATGGGCGCGACCGATTACAACGGCACCACCAATTTCGACCGCACCAACTACTTCCAGACCGTGCCCCGTCCCGCTCTCGAACGCGCGCTGTGGCTGGAGAGCGACCGCATGGGCTACCTGCTCGGTGCGGTGACGCAGGAGAAGCTCGATAACCAGCGCGGCGTGGTGCAGAACGAAAAGCGTCAGGGCGACAACCAGCCCGGCGGGCTTGTGTTCTATGAGCTGCTGGCAACCCTGTTCCCCGAAGGCCACCCCTATCATCACTCGGTGATCGGCTCGATGGCCGATCTTGACGCGGCCTCGATGGACGATGTGCGCAAGTGGTTCACCGACAAGTACGGCCCCAACAACGCGACGCTGGTGATGGCCGGCGATGTTTCGGCTGCCGAGGCGCGGGTGCTGGCCGAGAAGTATTTCGGCAGCATCAAGCGCGGCCCGGTCAACACCCCGGCCGCCGCCGAAGTGCCCACACTGGCCGCACCCGTGCGCAAAGTCATGAAGGATCAGGTCGCGGCCACCACGGTCACGCGTTACTGGCCGGCCCCGGGGATCACCGATGCTGACCTCACCGCACTTGGCGTTGGCACTGCCGTTCTCGGCGGGCTCGCCTCCAGCCGCCTCGATGAAGTGCTGGTGCGCGACGAGCAGCTGGCGGTCGGCGTGTCGTCGAACAGCAGCGTGTTCCAGCGGGTTGGCCTGCTGTCGGTCAGCGCCACGGCCAAGCCGGGGGTCGATCTGGCCGTGCTCGAAGCCCGGCTTGACGCGCTGGTCGCCAAGTTCATCGCCGAAGGCCCGACCGAGGACGAGGTCCGCCGCGCTGCCACGAGCAGCCTGGCGCGCACTGTCCGCGGCCTCGAACAGGTCGGCGGCTTCGGCGGCAAGGCGGTGACGCTGGCCAATGGCGAAGTGCTGGCGGGCGATGCCTCGTTCTACGCCACTCAGCTCGAACAGCTGGCCAAGGTCACCCCGGCCGATGTCAAGGCAGCGATGGCACGCTGGATGACGCGCCCGGCGTTCACGCTGGTGCTGGAGCCGGGGCCGCGCGATGCCGAGTATCAGGAAGCCGCCTCGGTGGGGGCTGCGGCCAATGCTTCGGAGCGGGATCGTTCGGCTGAAACGCTGACCGTCACACTCGAACGGCCCAAGCCGCCGGTCGACAGCGTGGCCGAGCTGGACTTCCCCGATGTCGAGCGCGCGACGCTCAAGAACGGGATGAAGGTCACCTATGCCCGCCGCACGGCGGTGCCCGCGACCTACGTGTCGATGAGCTTCAACGCCGGCGGCGCAGCTGATCCAGCGGGTCGCAGCGGGCTCGCTGATCTCACCATGGATCTGTTCACCGAGGGCACCGCCAAGCTCACCGCGCAGCAGATCGCCGAAGCCAGCGAGCGGCTGGGTGCCAGCATATCGTCGGGCAACAGCGATGATCGGTCGACCTTCACCCTCTCGGCGCTCACAGCGAACCTTACCCCCTCGCTCGAACTGATGCGTCAGATCGTGCGCGAACCGGCGTTCAACCCAGCCGACTTGGAGCGTGTGCGTACCCAGACGCTGACCGGTATCCGGCAGGCCATGAAGTCGCCGCAGGGCATCGCCCAGCGCACGCTGACGCCCGAACTCTTCGGCGCGGACAGCGCCTATGGCGGGGTCAGCACGATTGCCAGCGTGAGCAGCATAACCCGCGATGATCTGACCGCCTTCAAGGACGGCTGGATCCGCCCCGACAATGGCGAGCTCTTCGTCATTTCCGACAAGCCGCTCGCTGACATCGTTGCCGAGCTCAACACCGTGTTCGGCGATTGGACCGCGCCCAAGGCTCCCAAGGGCACCAAGACAGTGTCAGGTCAGCAAGCGGGCAAGGGCAACCGCATCATCCTCGTCAACCGCCCCAATTCACCGCAGAGCTTCATCACCGGTGCACAGATCACGCCGCTGGACGGGGGCGACCCGGCGATTGTCGCCTTCAACAGCGCCAACAACTCGCTCGGCGGCAACTTCCTTGCGCGGCTCAACATGAACCTGCGCGAGACCAAGGGCTGGAGCTACGGTGTGCGTGGCGGGACGCAGGCGCGCGAGAACGCAGTGGTTTATGCCATTTCGGGCGGGGTGCAGGCCGATCGTACCGGCGACTCGCTGGCGGAGATGATCCGTGAGACCAAGGAGTTCCTCACGGTCAAGGGTGTTACCCCCGAAGAGCTGGAGCGCAGCATTGCCTCGCAGGTGGGCGCGCTGCCAGGCCAGTTTGAAACCTCGCCCGCCGTGCTCGGCGCGATGCAGGGCAATGCCCTGTTCGGGCGTCCTGACGATTATCAGGAAACCCTCGCCAGCCTGTACCGCGCCCAGACCACCGAAAGCCTCGATGCCGCCGCCCGCGCTGCGCTTGATACCGACAAGTTCGTGTGGGTCGTAGTTGGCGATGCCACAAAGGTACGCGCACAGCTCGAACCGCTCGGCCTGCCGATCGAGCAGCGCGAGCTGGAAGGCGAATAAGCCGAATTCGGCGCGCTTCCGCCCAAATCCGGTTGAAGCGCGCTGACATAGGTGTCAATACGCCGCAGAATTCGCGTGGTCGGGAGGGCCGCCTGCGCGCTTCGATCCCCGGGTCGCTCCCCAAGGTCCGGGCCTAGGCAAGGAGTTGGATTATGTCTGTTGCAGGTACCTACAAAACCGTCGTCAAGAGCCCGATGGGCGACCAGAGCGGCACGCTGACCGTCGTTCCCGATGGCGACACCTTCTCGGGCTCGCTGGTCGGCAGCCTCGGCTCGATGGAAATTGCTGGCGGCACGGTCGAAGGCAACACCATCAAGTGGAAGATGAACATGGTCGTGCCGATGCCGATGACGCTCGATTGCGAAGCGACGATCGACGGCGACACGCTGACCGGTTCGGTCAATGCCGGGGCCTTCGGCGCCATGCCGCTGTCGGGCACCCGCGAAGCCTGATCGCTTTCGGGCCAAATCAAGGCACAAGAAGGCCGCCGGAGCGCCCGCTCCGGCGGCCTTTTGCTTCGTCCGCCCCATCCCGCCCATCCGACCAAGGTCTAGCTATCGCCCACCCCGCTTAAGCGCGACCATGCAATCCTCGACAGGAGCCGCATGATGCAGGCACAAGGTCTGCAACAGCACCGGGATCGAGCGGACGAGCGGGAGATGGATAATGGCGACGACTTATGACGCCCTGCCCAAGCATCACGAGGTCACGGGGACGGAAAAACGCGTCATCCTCGCCTCATCGCTGGGCACGGTTTTCGAATGGTATGATTTCTACCTTTACGGCCTTCTGGCGACAATCATTTCGGCGCAGTTCTTCTCCGGAGTGAACGAGACCACCGGCTTCATCTTCGCGCTCGCGGCCTTTGCCGCCGGGTTCGCGGTGCGGCCCTTTGGCGCGCTGGTGTTCGGGCGGCTGGGCGACATGGTCGGGCGCAAGTACACCTTCCTTGTCACCATGGGCCTGATGGGCTTTGCGACCTTCACCGTCGGGATGCTGCCCAACTACGCCAGCATCGGGGTCGCCGCCCCGATCATGCTGGTGCTGCTGCGGCTGGTGCAGGGCCTTGCGCTCGGCGGCGAATATGGCGGGGCTGCGACCTACGTGGCTGAGCACGCCCCCAACAACAAGCGCGGGCTGTACACCAGCTTCATCCAGACCACCGCCACCTTGGGGCTGTTTGCCGCGCTGCTGGTGGTGATCGGCACCCGTACCATGATCGGTGAGGAAGCCTTCCTTGCATGGGGATGGCGCGTGCCGTTTCTGGTCTCGGCGGTGCTGCTCGGCGTCTCGCTGTGGATCAGAATGCAATTGCAGGAAAGCCCGGTGTTCCAGAAGATGAAAGAGGAAGGCGCCAATTCCAAGGCGCCGATTTCCGAGGCCTTCGGCAACTGGAAGAACGGCCGCTGGGCGTTGATCGCGCTGCTCGGCGCGGTCGCGGGCCAAGCGGTGGTGTGGTACACGGGCCAGTTCTACGCGTTGTTCTTCCTGGAAAAGATGCTGATGGTTGATGGGGCGACCACCAACATCCTGATCGCGGTGGCGCTCGCCATCGGGACGCCGTTCTTCATTGTCTTCGGCTGGCTGTCGGACAAGATCGGGCGCAAAAAGATCATTCTGGCCGGCTGCGCGCTGGCGGCGGTGAGCTACTTCCCCGCCTTCCACGCGCTGACCGAGGCGGCCAACCCCGCGCTCGCCAAGGCGCAGGCGACCGCCCCTGTCAGCGTGATCGTCAATTCGCAGGATTGCTCGGTGCAGTTCGATCCCGTGGGCAAGAACAAGTTCGACAGCAAGAGCTGCGACATCGCCAAGTCCTTCCTTGCCAAGGGCGGCATCAGCTACACCAAGGTCGAAGCGGAAAGCGGCGCGATTGCGCAGATCAAGGTAGGAGCGACCAGCTTTGTCGCCCCCGATCCGGCCAAGCTGAGGAGCGAGGATCGCAAGGCCGCGATCACCGCCTACCAAGCCGAAGTCAAGGCAGCACTGACCGCAGCGGGCTATCCCGAAGCGGCCGACACCAAAGCGATGAACACGCCCATGGTGATCGCCATCCTCACCTTCCTCGTGCTGCTGGTGACGATGGTTTACGGGCCGATCGCGGCGCTGCTGGTGGAATTGTTCCCCACCCGCATCCGCTACACCGCGATGAGCCTGCCCTATCACATCGGCAATGGCTGGTTCGGCGGCTTCCTGCCCACCACCGCCTTCGCGATGGTCGCGGCGACGGGAGATATCTACTACGGGCTGTGGTACCCTATCATCATCTGCGTGCTGACCGTGGTGGTGGGGCTGCTGTTCCTCCCCGAGACCTTCAAGCGCAACATCGACGACTAGCGGATCTGCCGCCCCTCGATCAGCCGGTCAACCAGCGAGGGATCGGCGAGGGTCGAGGTGTCGCCCAGCGATCCGAAGTCGTTCTCGGCGATCTTGCGCAGGATGCGGCGCATGATCTTGCCTGAGCGGGTCTTGGGAAGGCCATCGGTGAAGTGGATGATATCCGGCGTGGCGATGGGGCCGATTTCCTTGCGCACATGCTGTTTGAGCTCGGCGAGCAGAGCGTCCGAACCCTCCTCGCCGACATTCAGCGTGACGTAGCAATAGATGCCCTGCCCCTTGATGTCGTGCGGATAGCCGACCACCGCCGCCTCGGCGACCTTGGGGTGGAGCACCAGCGCGCTTTCGACTTCGGCGGTGCCCATGCGGTGGCCCGAGACGTTGATGACGTCATCGACCCGTCCGGTGATCCAGTAATAGCCATCCTCATCGCGCTTGCACCCGTCGCCGGTGAAGTACTTGGCCGTGTAGGTGCTGAAATAGGTCTGCCCGAAGCGCTCGTGATCGCCGTAGATCGTGCGCGCTTGGCCCGGCCAGCTGTGGGTAATGCACAGGTTCCCCTCAGCCGCGCCGTCCAGCACCGCGCCTTCGCTATCGACCAGCTGCGGGCGGATGCCGAAGAAAGGAAGGCCCGCGCTCCCCGGTTTCATGTCCTGCGCTCCCGGGAGCGTGGTGATCATGCAGCCGCCGGTTTCGGTCTGCCACCAGGTGTCGATGATCGGGCAGCGACCCTCGCCCACCACATCGAAATACCAGCGCCACGCCTCTGGGTTGATCGGCTCGCCGACAGAGCCCAGCAGGCGCAGCGAGGCGCGGCTGCGGCTGGTCACATGATGATCGCCTTCACGCATCAGCGCGCGGATCGCCGTGGGGGCGGTGTAGATGATGTTGACCTGATGCTTGTCCACCACGTCCCAGAACCGCCCGTGATCGGGGTAGTTGGGCACGCCTTCGAACACCACGGCAGTCGCGGCGTTCATCAGCGGGCCGTAGACGACATAGCTATGACCCGTCACCCAGCCGATATCGGCAGTGCACCAGAACACCTCGCCTGGCTGGTAGTCGAAGATGTAGTGGAAGGTCGTCGCGGTCCAGACCCCGTAGCCGCCGGTGGTGTGCAGCACGCCCTTGGGCTTGCCCGTCGAGCCGCTCGTGTAGAGGATGAACAGCGGATCTTCGGCGTTCATCACTTCGCAGGGGCAATCATCGTCGCTGGCAAGATCGGCGAGCCAGTGGTCGCGACCCTCCTGCATGGCAATCGCCCCCCCGGTGTGCGGGATCACCAGCACGCCATCGACCGCAAGGCCGGGGTGATCGAGCGCGGCATCGACATTGGCCTTCAGCGGGACATGCTTGCCGCCCCTTAAGCCTTCATCGGCGGTGACGACGAAGCGGCTGCCGCAATCCTCGATCCGCCCGGCAAGCGCCTCGGGCGAGAAGCCGCCGAACACCACCGAATGCACCGCGCCGAGCCTTGCGCAGGCGAGCATCGCGATGACCCCTTCGAGGATCATCGGCATGTAGATCGTCACCCGCTCGCCGCGCGTTACGCCGAGCTTCTTCAGCGCGTTGGCCATCCGCACCACCTCGCGGTGCAGCTCGCCATAGGTGAGGCTGCGCGAGGGGCTGGCGGGGTCGTCAGGCTCGAAGATCAGCGCCGTCGTGTCGGCACGCGTCGCAAGATGGCGGTCCACCGCATTGTGGCACAGGTTGAGCTGGCCATCCTCGAACCATTTGATCGCCACCGGATCATAGGACCACGCGCAGCCGATGGTGGGCACCGTCACCCAATCAAGCCGCTGCGCCTGCTCCAGCCAGAAGGCATCCGGCGTTTCCACCGAGGCGCGATACATCGCGGCATATTGCTCAGCGGTGCAGTGCGTCGGCGTATGGGGCATGTTCGGGCCATTTTGGGGCCGCTTAACAGCATGGATCATTTCGACTCTCCCGTTATCTCGGCGCGATTTTGGACGAGATTACATCCCGTACCCCAACAGACAAAGGTCTTACGATCATCCGCTAGCTGTCGCGCCAGCAAGCAGTGGATCATTTTGTCCCACGACAAGAGTGGATGGACGGTGCGCGCGATCCGATCTTCACCTCTTCGGGCGGTCGAACATCCCAGCGCAATGTCTGATTACCACACTGGCAATGTTTCACGTGAAACCTTGCCATATTGGTTATTTGACCCGTCCACCACATGGCTATGACCCCACAATGACCCGCGCATGACCCGGCCCAAGCGAAACCCCGCCAGCCGCATCCGGCCAGCGGGGGTCCCTCGCCATAGCGGCCAGCTCAGAACCGGTAGGCAACCCCTGCACTCAGCAACCACGGATTGAGATTGTGCTCGGTCTCGATCGCCAGCGTATTGCCCACAAACCAGCGCGCCGTGGTGTCGATGAAATAGCGCTTGGCATCGAAGCTGAGGCTGAAGCCCTTGTCATTGATCGGCACATCGATCCCGGCCTGCAGCGCAAAACCCAGCTCGTTCGAGAGGTTCATGCGGGTCACGCCAAGCGGCAGCGTCGCAGCACCCGGCTCATCATCGACCCACAGGAAGTAGGACGGCCCCGCCCCGATATAGGGCTTCGCCCCGCCCAGATCGAAGTGATACTTCGCGGTCACCGTCGCGGGGATCAGTTTGGCGTCCGACACCAGTTCCAGCCCCGCAGGAAGCCCGCCCACGGTATCGACATCATGCTGGGTGATCCCGGCGATGGTCTCGATCGAGATATTGTTGGTCACGAACCATTCGATCGCCACGGTCGGCGTGACGTTGTCATTGGCCTTGGTCTGCAATGTGGCGGGCAGGCCGGGCAGATTGACGTTGATCTGCTCGATGGCGCCGTCCGGCGTGACCAGCGTGCCGAGCACCTTGAACTGGATTTCGCCCTTGCGATCGCTCTCGTCATCCTGCGCCATCGCAGGCGTTGCGGCCAATACGAGTGCGGCCCCGCCAAGCATCAGAAGTCGTTTCATTTCCCTTATCCTCATCGGCAGCAGTGGCCGCCCTCCGCGGCCCAGGTTGTTTGCTGCCTGTGGCCGCCCGATAGCCTGCGATGCGACGCGCGCTCATTGATCGGGATCAAAGACGCTTGGCGCATTTGGGGCCATTGCCGCATCATCATGGCGACACTGCGCACCCTTGCCGAACACCGCAGCCTCACGGCGTTCCGCGCGGCGCTCCCTTCCGGCACAGGTGAGGGAGAGACCGCTGATCAGCTGTGTGCCATCGGGCGAACAGCGCTGCTGGTCAGGGGCGAGACGCTCGCCCCCGACCCGCAGGATGACAGGCTGGTCTATCTCGCCGCAGGCTCCGCCAAGCTGGTTGCCCCGGTGGCCGGTGGCGGGCCGCTGGCCCAAGTGCTGGCGTTCCATTTCGGCGGCGATCTGATTTCGGTGCTGCGCCAGAGCCCAGATGAAGCATGGGGCGATTTCCGCCTTGTCGCGCTGTCTGACTGCGACCTCGTGATCTTCCCGGCGGAGCGCTTCCTCGACATCGCGCAGAGTGATCCGGCGGTGCTGCGTTCAGTGCTGACCCGCAGTTTGCAAGCCCTGCATCGCAGCCGCACGCGGATGATGCAGATGGGGCACAAGTCGGCGCGCCAGCGGATCGCCGATTTCCTGGTCTCGATGGGTGAGCGCCTAACCAATTGCACCTCGGGGCCCTGCGCCTTCGTGCTGCCGATGAGCCGCCGCGATATCGGCGACAGCCTCGGCCTCACGATCGAGACCGTCAGCCGCCAACTCACCGAGCTGCGCGAGGCCGGGTTGGTGGTTACCCAAGGGCGGTCAAAGATCTGTCTTTCCGACATTTCCGCGCTCGCCCGGATCGCCGGACGGCAGGTCGGGCAAGGCCTCGTCAAGCAGGGCTGATACCGAAAAATCGCGGCAAATTTGATCTGGATCAACAACAGGGATCACGGGGGCACGCTAGGGGGTGTGCCGACGGAAGGGATAAATTCATCATGGAAGCAGTCGTGAAACGGCTGGGAGTATGGGCGCTTGTCCTGCTCGCGGCGATCATTGCCATTGCGCTGACCCCCGATAGCGGGTTCGCCATCCACATGGGCATCGTGGCGCTGGTCGCGGGTGTCCTGATCATCGCCACGCTGGGCACTTATGACCCGCTGGCCAAGGCGCAGAGTATCTTCCGGATGCCTCCCGGCCCTTCGCGCTATGATGACGACGTGATCCGCTGGGGCGTGATCGCGACGATGTTCTGGGGTCTTGCGGGGCTGCTCGCAGGCGTATTCATTGCGGCGCAGCTCGCCTGGCCGTGGCTGAACCTTGAACCCTACCTCAATTTCGGCCGGGTGCGCCCGCTGCACACCTCGGCGGTGATTTTCGCCTTTGGCGGCAATGCCTTGCTCGCCACCAGTTTCTACGTCGTGCAACGCACCTGCCGCACCACGCTGGCCTTCCCCGGCATGGCCCGCTTCGTGTTCTGGGGGTATCAGCTGTTCATCGTGCTGGCGGCAACCGGCTACCTCTTGGGCATCAGCCAGGGCAAGGAATATGCCGAGCCCGAATGGTATGTCGACCTGTGGCTGACGGTGGTGTGGCTCGCCTATCTCGCGGTCTTCGTCGGAACGATCCTCAAGCGCCACGAGCCGCACATCTATGTGGCGAACTGGTTCTACCTCGCCTTCATCATCACCATTGCGATGCTGCACGTGGTGAACAATCTGGCCCTGCCCGTCAGCTTCCTCGGGACCAAGAGCTACAGCGCCTTTGCAGGCGTGCAGGATGCGCTGACCCAGTGGTGGTATGGCCACAATGCGGTGGGCTTTTTCCTGACCGCGGGCTTCCTGGCGATGATGTATTACTTCGTGCCGAAGCAGGCCAGGCGGCCGGTCTATTCCTACCGCCTCTCGATCATCCACTTCTGGTCGCTGATCTTCCTCTACATCTGGGCGGGCCCGCACCATCTCCACTACACCGCCCTGCCCGATTGGGCGCAGACCTTGGGCATGGTGTTCTCGATCATGCTGTGGATGCCGAGCTGGGGCGGGATGATCAACGGTCTGATGACGCTCAACGGCGCATGGGACAAGGTGCGCACCGATCCGATCATCCGCATGATGGTGCTGGCGCTCGCCTTCTACGGGATGAGCACCTTCGAAGGCCCGATGCTGTCGATCAAGGCGGTGAACAGCCTGTCGCACTACACCGACTGGACCATCGGCCACGTGCACTCCGGCGCGCTGGGGTGGAACGGGATGATCACCTTCGCCTGCGTCTACTACCTCACGCCGCGCCTGTGGCAGAAGGAGCGGCTGTATTCGCTGCGCATGATCAACTGGCACTTCTGGCTCGCGACGCTGGGGATCGTTTTCTACGCCTCCTCGATGTGGGTCGCCGGGATCACGCAGGGCCTGCTGTGGCGCGAATATGGCTCGGACGGGTACCTGGTGAACAGCTTCGTCGATACCGTCGCAGCGCTCCACCCGATGTACGTCCTGCGCATGGTGGGCGGACTGATGTACCTGACCGGTGCGATCATCATGGCCTACAACATCGCCATGACCATCGCGGGCAAGCTGCGTGACGAAGCCCCGCTGGGCGACACCGCCCACGATGAAGCCGCCGACCGCCCGATCGTCATGCAGCCCGCCGAATAAGCGCTCATCAGGGAAACACAGCCATGAGCAAGAATGCACCACACTCTGACGTTTTCGAGAGCCACAAGAAGCTTGAGAAGAACGTCACCCTGCTTTCGGTCGCCACCTTGCTGGTGGTGGCGGTGGGCGGGATCGTCGAAATCGCGCCGCTGTTCTGGATCGATAACACGATCGAGAAGGTAGAAGGGATGCGGCCTTATACCCCGCTCGAACAGGCGGGGCGCGATATCTACATCCGCGAGGGCTGTTACACCTGCCATAGCCAGATGATCCGGCCCTTCCGCGACGAGGTCGAGCGGTATGGCCACTACAGCCTTGCGGCCGAGAGCATGTATGATCACCCCTTCCAGTGGGGATCGAAGCGCACCGGGCCTGACCTCGCACGCGTCGGCGGCAAGTATTCGGATGACTGGCACGTCCAGCACCTGCAGGCGCCGCGTTCTGTGGTGCCGGAAAGCATCATGCCGGGTTACAGCTTCCTCAGCGATACCCCGCTGAAGGTCGCCGATCCGGCTGCGAACCTCACCGCGCTGCGCCGCGTGGGCGTGCCATACAGCGACAAGGACATCGAGCTCGCCGCAACCGATCTGATGGCGCAGGCCGACCCAGAGGCCGATGCGGGCGATCTCGCCGAGCGTTATCCCAAGGCGCAGATCCGCGATTACGACGGCGATCCCAAACGCGTGACCGAGATGGATGCGCTGGTCGCCTATCTCCAGATGCTCGGCACGCTGGTCGATGTGAACAGCGCGGCTGCGCAGGAAGTTCTTACCAAGGAGCAGGGCCGGTGACGCTGTACGAAACCCTGCGCCACTTCGCCGACTCTTATGGGCTGGCGGTGATTTTCGCGCTCTATCTGCTGCTGTGCCTGTGGCACTTCCGCCCTGCCGCGCGGCCGCATGTGGAAGCGGCCAAGCTCTCGATTTTCAGGGAAGACGACCATGAGCAATAAGCGCATCGATGAGCCCACCGGCACCGAATTTGTCGGCCACGAATGGGACGGGATCGAGGAGCTCAACACACCCCTGCCGCGCTGGTGGCTGTGGACCTTCTACGCAACGATCCTGTTCGCACTGGTCTATGTGGTGCTCTACCCGGCCTGGCCGCTGATCGACAAAGCGACCGCAGGCACGCTCGGCTGGTCGAGCCGCGGCGACCTCGCCAAGGCAATGAGCGCCGCAGAGGCCGCGCGTCAGGGCGTGTTCCAGCAGATCGCTGCGACCGACATCGAGGCGCTTCCCGGCAATCCCGAATTGATGGAGGCCGCGATTGCGGGCGGCGCGGCGGCCTTCAAGGTCAATTGCGTCCAGTGCCACGGCGCAGGCGCGGCGGGGTATCAGGAGTTTGGCTATCCCAACCTCAATGATGATGACTGGATCTGGGGCGGGACGCTGACCGAGATCGAATACACCCTCACCCACGGCATCCGCTGGGAAGCCGCCGATCAGACTCGCGTCAATTACATGCCCGCCTTTGCGGGCGTGCTCGATGCAGGGCAGGCAGGCGCAGTCGCGGCCCATGTGCTGTCGCTGTCAGGCAAGGGGAAGGCCAACCCCGTCGGGGCGCAGCTGTTCGCGGATAACTGTGCCGCCTGCCACGGCGCGGCAGGCGAAGGGATGCCCGCTATGGGCGCGCCTGCACTCAACGATGCGATCTGGCTCTATGGCGGCAGCGAAAGGGCGGTGAAGAAGCAGATCCTCGCCCCGCGCCACGGTGTGATGCCCGCATGGCAAGGACGGCTTGATCCGGTGACGATCAAGATGCTCGCCGCCTACGTCCACTCGCGCGGCGGCGGCCAGCAGGCAGCGCCTGCCGCCCCGCCAGCCGAACCTGCGGCCGATGTCGCCGCCGCCAAGAAGGCTGACAGCGATGGCTGACCAGCAGGATATCGAGCGCCCCGAAACCAGCGCGGGCAAGCCCCGCGACTGGGCCGGTGCGCTCGATACCGGCGGCGCTTCCGATGATGGGCATCCCCGCCTTGCCTCCGTCGCGGAGGACGTCGGCTTCATGGGCTCGGCGCTCTACGAAAAGGGCAAGACGATCCACAACAAGCGGATCAACGGCCCCTTCCGCCGCTTCAAGTGGCTGGTGATGCTTGTCACCCTCGGGATCTATTACGTCACCCCGTGGATCCGCTGGGACCGCGGACCCTATGCTCCCGATCAGGCGGTGCTGATCGATCTCGCCAATCGCCGCTTCTACATGTTCGATATCGAGATCTGGCCGCACGAATTCTATTTCGTCGCGGGCATGCTGATCATGGCGGGGATCGGCCTGTTCCTCGTGACCAGCGCGGTGGGCCGGGCGTGGTGCGGTTACGCCTGTCCGCAGACCGTGTGGACCGATCTGTTCCAGCACGTCGACCGCTTCTTCGACGGCGACCGCAACGCGCGCATCCGGCTCGACAAGGCGCCGTGGACCGCATCAAAAATCGCCCGTCGCACCAGCAAATGGGGGGTCTATCTCGTCATCAGCCTGCTGACCGGCGGCGCGTGGATCCTCTACTTCGCCGATGCGCCCACGCTGGCGCGCGAGTTTGTCACCGGAGAGGCCGCGCCGGTCGCCTATGCCACGGTCGGCATCCTCACCGGCACCACTTTCTGGCTCGGCGGGTTAATGCGCGAACAGGTGTGCATCTACATGTGCCCCTGGCCGCGCATCCAGACCGCGATGCTCGACGAAAAATCGCTGATCGTCACTTACAAGGACTGGCGGGGCGAGCAGCGCGGCAGCCTCAAGAAAGCGGCGAAGGACCCCAATAAGTACGGCGACTGTATCGATTGCAACATGTGCGTGGCGGTCTGCCCCACCGGGGTCGACATTCGCGCAGGCCAGCAAATTGGCTGCATCACCTGCGGGCTGTGCATCGATGCCTGCGACAAGGTGATGGCCGAGATCGGCCGCCCGCGCGGGCTGATCGATTACGCCACGCTCGACCAGTGCAAGGCCGAAGCGGCGGGCGCGCCTGCGACCCCGGCATGGAAGGCGCTGCTGCGCCCGCGCATCTTCATCTATTTCGGCGTCTGGGGCGCGATTGGCGCTGTGCTGCTGTTCATGCTGGGCACCCGCACCCACACCGACCTGACAGTCTCGCCCGATCGCAACCCGCCCTTCATGCTGCTGAAGGACGGCTCGGTCAGGAACGCCTACACCCTGCGCCTGCGCAACATGGAGGCCCGCCCGCGCGATATGGAAGTCGTGCTCACCGGGCTCCCGGCGGGCGCGGTGATGTGGACCGAGGCGGTCAGCGCCGAGAACGCCGCGCCGGTGCAGGTCATCACTGTCCCCGCCAACGAGACCAAGGTGGTGCGCGCCTATGTGCTGGTCCCGCCAGGGACGGATGAGGATGACGCCGAACACTTCACCTTCCGCCTGACCAGCCTCGACGAACAGCGCGAGACCGATCTTGCCGAAACCAGTTTTGCCATGCCGGAGGACGAATGATGAAAGCCAAGAACAGCACCTTCACCGGCAAGCACATGGCGGCGGTCTTCGTGGGCGGGTTCGGCGTGGTGATCGCGGTCAATCTGGCGATGGCGAGCTTTGCGGTGCGCAGCTTTCACGGCACCGTGGTCGACAATTCCTATGTCGCCAGCCAGAACTTCAACGACTGGCTGAACAAGGCTGAGGCCTCAAAGGCGCTCGGCTGGCAGGCGGTGCCGGAGCGGCGCGCCGATGGCCGCGTGGTGCTCGAAACCATGGCCGTGCCCGAAGGCGCGACCATCACTGCCGAGGTTGAACGCCCGCTCGGCGCGCGTGACACACTCAGCCTCACTTTCAGCCCCCAAGGGCAGGGCCGCTGGCTATCGCACGAGACGCTGGCACCGGGCCGCTGGCAGGTGCGCATGGCGATCAAGGCCGGGGCGCAGGAATGGGCCGGAGAAAGCGAAGTCCGATGAACGCGCCCTCCGTCCTCGCCCCCGCTGACGCCCGCGCGCTTACCACCACTCGATTTACGGTGCCGGGAATGAAGTGCGCAGGCTGCATCGGCAAGATCGAGCGCGAATTGCCCAAGACCCCCGGCATCATCGCCGCCCGCGCCAATTTCTCGGCCAAGCGCGTGGCGATCCAGCATGATCCGACCCTCGACGAAGGCGCGCTCACCACCGCACTCCTCGCACTCGGGTTCGAGGCGCAGGCCGTCGCCGACGCTGATTTGCTTGGGCCGCTGGGCGACGAGGCCAAGGAGCGCAAGGCGCTCAACCGCGCGCTCGGCGTGGCGGGTTTCGGGATGATGAATGTGATGCTTCTCTCGGTCAGCATCTGGTCGGGCGCGGCGGGGGCGACGCGCGAGCTGTTCCACTGGCTTTCGGCGCTGATCGCGCTGCCGGTGATCGCCTATTCGGGGCGGCCCTTCTTCGCCAGCGCGTGGATGGCGCTGAGCCACCGCCGCACCAATATGGACGTGCCGATCAGCATCGGGGTGATCCTGGCGACCTGCCTTTCGCTCTACGAGACCATCACTGGGGGCGCGCACGCCTTTTTCGATAGCGCGGTGATGCTGCTGTTCTTCCTGCTCGCCGGCCGCGCGCTCGATGCAGAAATGCGCACCCGCACGCGGGCCGGGATCGGCGCGCTGCTCGGGCGGATGGGAAAGAGCGCGAGCGTGATCGGCCCTGATGGTTCCACCCGCCGCGTGGCTGCAGGGGCGCTCGAACCCGGCATGCTGGTGCTGGCCGCAGCAGGCGAAGCGCTCGCCGCAGATGGCGTGGTCGAGGACGGCGCAAGCGCGATCGACAACGCCATGCTGACGGGCGAAAGCGTACCGGTAGCCGTCGGCGTTGGGGCGGTGGTGCACGCCGGCGCGATCAATGTCTCCGCCCCCTTGCGCATCCGCCTGACCCACGTGGCCGAGGACACCGCGCTCGCCGAAATCGCCCGACTGATGGACGAGGCGGGGCAATCGCGCAGTCACTATGTCCGCATCGCCGACCGCGCCTCGCGCCTCTATGCGCCGGTGGTGCACAGCCTCGCTGCGCTGGCCTTTGCCGGGTGGATGATCGCGGGCGCGGGGTGGCACCAGTCGCTCACCATCGCGATTGCGGTGCTGATCATCACCTGCCCCTGCGCCATGGGCCTTGCCGTGCCGGCTGCGCAGGTTGTGGCAAGCGGCGCGCTGCTGCGCCGGGGCCTGCTGGTGAAGGACGGGAGCGCGCTCGAACGCCTCGCCGAATGCGATGTCGCGCTGCTCGACAAGACCGGCACGCTGACCCTCGGCGAACCGCGCGCGGATGTCTCCGGCCTTGACCCGCAAGCGCGCGCCGTAGCGCTGGGCCTTGCGCAAGCGAGCCGCCATCCGCTCAGCCGCGGGCTCGCCCATGCGCTTTTGTGTGAGGGCGTGACGCCTGCCGTGATTGAGAATATCGCCGAAACCAGCGGGCAAGGCCTCACTGGCAAATGGCAAGGCCATGCCGTGGCGCTGGAACGGCCAGAGGACGCCAGCGAGGCGCTGGCCACCTGCCTCAGAATCGGCGCAGCCACCCAGACCATTCCCTTCGCCGATCCCCTGCGCGCCGATGCCGCCGCGACTCTCGCAGCCCTCGCCCGTGAGGGCCTCAGCGCCAGCATCCTCTCGGGCGACCGCGCCGCGCCTGTCGCTGCCGTCGCCGCCGAACTCGGGCTTGCAGCCACCGCCGAAGCCAGCCCGCAGGCCAAGCTCGCCACGCTCGAAGCCCTGAAGGCGCAAGGTCGTCGCCCACTGATGGTGGGTGACGGGCTCAATGATGGCCCCGCGCTCGCCGCCGCCCACGCCTCGATTGCGCCGGGCACCGCCTCCGACGCCAGCCAGCAGGCCGCCGACGCGGTGTTCATCGGCGAGGCGTTGATGCCCGTCGCGCTGGCGGTGCGGGTCGCCAAGGCCACGATGCGGATCGTGCGCGAGAATTTTGCCTTCTCGATTGTCTATAACCTTCTGGCCGTGCCGCTCGCGCTCACCGGCCTTGTCACCCCGCTGATCGCAGCGATTGCCATGTCGCTGAGTTCGCTGGTGGTGGTCGCCAATTCGCTGCGGCTGGCGCGGAGTGCCCGCCAATGACCGGCCTTGCCATTCTCATCCCCATTGCGCTCGGCATGGGGCTGCTCGGCCTTGTCGCCTTCCTATGGTCGATGCGCGACGGGCAGTATGACGACATGGACGGGGCTGCGGCGCGCATCCTGATCGAGGATGAGGACGAGCCTGCATGAGCGCTCTACCCTTCGCCCTCGCCGCGCTTTTCCCGGTCATGCTCGGCCCGCTCCCGGCCGAGGAGCAGGCGATCACCGCCAAGCTCTGCAACGGCGGCACGATCACTATCCCGTTAGGCGACGGCGCGCCCGCAAAGGAAGGCAACTGCCACCCGAAGGGCTGCCATGCAGGCACCTGCCGCGAGCGGTTCGATCCAGCACGCGAAAAGCGACCAAATTGATCTTGCGCAAAGACGGGTGACGCCTCGCCCGCTCTAACCCCACTTATGTGGACTTATCACCCAGACCTCCTCGCCCGCGCCGTGCCGCGCTACACCAGCTACCCGACGGCAGCCGATTTCGGCCCGCTGGAACCCGGCGTTATTGAGCGCGCTATCGCCGGGGCGAGTGACGACATCTCGCTTTATCTCCACATCCCGTTCTGTGAGCAGATCTGCTATTATTGCGGCTGCAACACCGGGGCATCGGGCAAGCGCGCGCGGGTGGAGAGCTATCTGGCCGCGCTGCATCAGGAAATCGCCACGGTCGCCAGCCTCCTTCCCGATGGCGCGCGGGTCAGGCGCATCGCCTTTGGCGGGGGCAGCCCCAATGCCATCCTGCCGGGCGAATTTCTCGGGCTGGTCGACGCGCTCCACGCCCATTTCCCGCTGTTCGCGCCGGAATGGTCGATCGAGCTCGATCCGCGCAGCCTCACCGCCGAATGGGGCCGGGTGATCGGCAGCGTCGGCATCACGCGGGCGAGCATGGGGGTGCAGACCTTCGCTGCGCATTGCCAGAAAGCCATCGGCCGCGAACAGCCCACCGCGATGATCGGCCGCAGCACCGGGTGGCTGCGCAGCGCGGGGGTGACCTCGCTCAATTTCGACCTGATGTACGGCCTGCCCCACCAGACCACGCATGACCTGATCGACGCGCTTGAACGCACCGCGATGTTCGGCGCGGACCGGGTGGCGGTGTTCGGCTATGCCCATGTCCCGCACATGGTGCCGCGCCAGACGATGATCCCCGCCGACGCGCTACCGGGGGCTGAAGCCCGCTTTGCCATGGCAGCCGAGGCCCATGCCTTCCTCACCAGCCATGGCTATGACGCGATCGGGTTTGATCACTTCGCGCTCCCGCATGATCCGATGGCGCGCGCGGTGCGCCAAGGCACCTTGCGGCGCAATTTTCAGGGTTTTACCGATGATCCGGCCGAAGTGCTGATCGGCATGGGATCGACCGCGATCAGCGGCTTTCCCGATCTCCTTGCCCAGAATGAAAAGCACAATGGCCGCTATCGCCAGCTTTCGGGCGAGGGGCGGCTGACGGCCAGCCACGGCATCGTCCGGGGCCCCGAGGATCGGTTGCGCGGCGATGTCATCGAGGCGCTGCTGTGCCGCAGCGAGGCGGCTCTCTCGCCCTGCCTGATGACAGAGGTGAAAGCCGCGCTTGCCCCCTTCATCGCCGCCGATCTGGCGCGGCTCAATGGCAACCGGCTCACCATTCTACCCGGCGGCCTGCCCTATGCCCGCGTCATCGCCGCGCTGTTCGACAGCTACCGGGCAGCCACCCAGCACCGCTTCAGCTCGGCGATCTGACGCGCCGGGCGCGTCAGCTGCCGATGGCGAGCATCACTTTGGACGAGGCAGCCGACACGGCCCCCGGCGCAATCGCGAGGCTGGTGGGGCGCGTGGCGGTCGGATAGGCCTGCTTGAGCGCGGCGAGCGCCTCAGTGATGCGGGCGTGGGCGTCGGGGTTCTCGGCCTTGATCGCAGCGCCGGAAGTGGCGAAGGCGCTGGCCGCGACCTTGGCAAAGCCATAGCCGTCGAGATAGGGTTCGTAACCGTCATCCTTGGCGACCGTACGGTACATCGCGCCCGACCGTTCGATCATATCAGCAATGATTGCTGCCGCCGTCTTGGCTTCATTTGCGCCGCCGCCGGGGGCCTTCTTGGCCGCACCGCGCAGCGCGGCGATGATCGCATCATAAGCCTTGCCAACCTCGGCGGTGCTCTTGCCATCAGCGGCAGCGGTCGAGGCGGCGGTCAGCAGCGGCTTGAAATCTGCCACCCCGAGCTTGGCGAACACCGGATCCATCTCCACCAGCACTTCGGCGGCGGGATGGGCGAACATTTCGGCGGCGGCGTCCTTCTTGCCCGCCACATAGGCGTCGCGCGCGGCGACAACATGGGCCTCGGTCACGGCGAGCGCGATGCCATAGGCGACCGGGTCGGTGGCGGCGTCAGCAACGGCAACGCCGCCTTCGCCCTCGCCGCCTGCCGCTTCGCCGCCTGCGCCTTCCCCGCCCGCGCCGCCTTCACCCTCGCCGCCGCCTTCGCCAGCCGCCGCCCCGCCTTCACCCGGCGCGACCGCTTCAGTGCCCGCACCTTCGCCCGCCTCGCCGCCGCAAGCGCTGAGCAACCCTCCGGCAAGCGCCGTGCCGAGCCCGAGCGTGGTCCAGAGCCTGAGGGTGCTGTTCATGGGCGAAAGTTCCTTTGCAGATGGCATTGAGTCGACCCGCCTCATGGCCGAATTGATAATCATTCGCAAGTCATGATTGGCAAGCATCCCAACGCCCAAGCCGGTACGCCGATTGGGGCTTTTCCTGTGACACATTTGTCGCCTAACAGTGCGCATCCGCCCGTCCGGGCGCCAATTCCTGATCGGACCCGTGCGACGTGCGCCGGGCCGTACAAGCGAAGGTGAAACCGCCATGAAGAATTTTCTGCTCGCCGGGGCTAGCGCCCTGATGCTCGCCGCGCCCGCCATGCTCCACGCCGATGAAGGCATGTGGCTTCCGAGCCAGACGGGCGCGATTGCCGAACAGATGAAGGCGGCTGGGCTCGAATTGGATGCCAAGACGCTGGGCGACCTTCAGCGCCCGCCGCTCACCGCCATCGCTTCGCTGGGCGGCTGTTCGGCGGCGTTTCTCTCGCCGCAGGGCTTGGTCGCCACCAACCACCACTGCGTCGCCGGTTCGCTGCAATACAATTCCTCGCCCGAGAAGGATTACCTCACCAACGGCTTCCTCGCCGCGACGCTGGCCGACGAACTGCCCGCCGCGCCCGGCAGCCGGATCTATGTGATCGAGGACCTGCGCGACGTCACAAGGGATATGATGAAGGGCGCAGACAAGCTCGACGGGCGCGCCCGTTTTGACCGCTTGCAGGCCAACCGTCAGGCGCTGGTCGAGGCGTGCGAAAAGCAGGCCAACCGCCGCTGCGACGTGCGCGCCTATTTCGGCGGGCAGCAATATTGGCTCCAGCAGCAGCTGGAGATCAAGGACGTCCGCCTCGTCTATGCCCCTGCGGGCGGCGTCGGCAATTTCGGCGGCGAGAAGGACAATTGGATGTGGCCGCGCCACACCGGCGATTTCGCCTTCTACCGCGCTTACGTGGCGCCTGATGGTTCGTCGGCTCCGTTCAGCAAGGACAACGTGCCCTTTACTCCCAAGGCGTTCCTCCCCATCGCCAAGCAGGGCGTGAAGGAGGGCGACTTCATCATGGTCGCAGGCTTCCCGGGCACCACCGAGCGCCTGCGCACCGCCGAGGAAGCGCGGTTCTATTTCGAGGAACTCTACCCCTATCAGCAAAAGATGTTGACCGAATATGGCGACATGATCGACGCGCTGACCGCGGGTGATCAGGCGGCGACCATTGCCTATGCGGCCACGCTTCAGGGCATTGAAAACTACGAGAAGAAGATTGCAGGCCAGCTGGCCGGAGCAGAAGCGATCTCGCTCGTCGCCAAGAAGCAGGCCGAAGAAACAGCGTTCCGCGCCTGGATCAAGGCCGATCCTGCGCGTGAGGCCATGTATGGTCCGGCGCTGGCCGAACTCGACCGGCTGATCGCAGAAGGCAATGCCGAAGCGCTCGCCGATGCCAAGCGCGGGATGCTGGGGCGCAGTCAGCTTTATGGGGCCGCCCGCCAGCTGTATCGCTGGGCCAACGAGCAGGCCAAGCCCGACAAGGATCGCGAACCGGGCTATCAAGAGCGCGACAAGGCGTTCATGACGCAAGGGATGCAGCGCATCGAGCGACGTTATGTCGCCGCGATCGACAAGGCGATCTGGGAAGACGGCATCGCCGAATACCGCACCCTTCCGGCCGAAAACCGCAACGCCAGCTTCGACGCCTTCATGGAAGGCCGCGATCTGGCTGCAATGTACGCCGCCACCGAACTCGGCAACACCGCCAAGCGCATGGAGTGGATGGGCAAGCCGGTCGCCGACTTCAAGGCATCCAGCGATCCCTTCATCCAGCTCGCCGTCGCCACCTATGACGAAGCGATGAAAAGCGAGGCCGAGGCCAAGGACAATTCGGGCAAGGTGCAGAAGGCCCGGTCCAAGGTGATGGAAGCCCGCCTTGCCTATGCCGCGTCGCAGGGCAAGACCATGTACCCGGACGCCAATGGCTCGCTGCGCTTCACCTATGGCAAGGTGACCGGCAAGGCGGTTGACGGGCAGGTCTGGACGCCCTTCACCACCGCCGAAGGGATCGTCGCCAAGCACACCGGGCGCGGCGAATTCGATGCGCCGGACACAATGGTCGAGCTGATCAAGGCGAAGGATTATGGCCGCTGGGCTGCGCCGGAGCTTGGCACGCTGCCGGTCGACTTCCTCTCGACCGTCGACATCACCAACGGCAATTCGGGTTCCTCGACCCTGAATGCGCGCGGCGAGTTTGTCGGCCTCGCGTTTGACGGCACGATCGAGGGCGTGGTCAGCGACTGGATGTATGATCCCAAGATCAACCGCACCATCCACGTCGACAGCCGCTTCATCCTGTGGACGATGGAAAAGGTCGACGGCGCGGACCGTCTGCTCAAGGAAGTGGGCGTCACCCAGTAGGCTTATCTCTCCCTTCCCCGCCGGGGAAGGGCTGGGGATGGGGGAGCGAGGCCGCAAGGTCTCGCGTCCCCGCTAGCGTCGAGCCCCCACCCCCTTCCCCTTCCCCGAGA
>LSKF01000081.1 GCA_001556995.1 Erythrobacteraceae bacterium CCH12-C2 | reverse complement strand
GCCCATGACCACCCCTCCCGCCCGGTTCGATGCCCGCGAAGCCTCGAAGTTCTTTTTCCGCCACGGCCATACCGGCTGGCTCGGCCTGCGCTTCACCGACCAAGGCGACAACTGGGTCGAGCTCGAACTCCCCTGGCGTGAAGACCTGCTTGGTGACCGCAGCCGTCCGGTGCTCGCCTCTGGCCCGATCATCAGCCTGATGGACATGGCGAGCGGCATGGCGATCTGGCAGACGCGCGGCAGCTTTCAGCCCGTGGCAACGCTGGACCTGCGCGTCGATTACCAGCGCCCGGCGCGCGAGCGGACGAGTGTCAGGGGCAGGGTCGAATGCTACCGCATCACGCGGTCGGCCGCTTTCGTGCGGGGGATTGCCTATGATGACAACCCGGATGATCCGGTCGCCCATGTCGCAGGCGTATTCATGACCATCGGCGCTGACCCGCGCCAGGACAACCCCGCGCTGAAAGGCAGCGGCGATGTCTGAGAACCTCGAACTGCCCGCCTATGCCCGCTCGCTCGGGCTCGTGATCAGCGGCGAGGATGGCGGGATGCCCGTGCTGAGCGTGGAATTTGGCCCGATGGTCGAAGGCCGCCCACAGCATTTTCACGGCGGGGCGACGGCGGGTCTGCTCGAGAACGCGGGCTACGCCGCGCTGCGCACCGCCTTGCTGGCGGCAGGGCGTGATCCTGGGCTCAAGCCGATCAACATCACCGTGCAATATCTGGCGGCGGGCAAGAGCAAACCGAGTTTCGCGGTCGGGCGGATCACGCGGCTGGGGCGGCGCAATGCCAATGTTGCGGTGGAAGCGTGGCAGGATGACCGTTCGCGGCCGATCGCCACGGCGGTAATGAATATCCTGATGGTCTAGGGCGGGGTCGGGCTTGGCGACGGCGCGGGCTGGATTACCACCCCGCCCTCGCCGACGCGCACCTCGACCGGCAGACCTTCCTGCGACACGACCACCCCGTTGCCGTCGATGGAGAGCGTTGTGCCTTCCTGCCCGAGCGGGATAGTCCCCCCTTCCAGCACATCCATCGGCTGAACCGGGCCTTCGGGATCGGGCGTATCGCTTGGCTTGGGCCGGGGTGCGGCTTCGATCCGGAGCGCACCGCGCATGAAATCGCGCCAGATCCGCGCGGGCGTGCTGCCCCCGGTCACGCCGTTGAGCGGCGAATTGTCATCATTGCCGATCCACACCCCCACCACCAGATCGCCCGCATAGCCGACGAACAGCGCGTCACGGTAATCCTGCGTGGTGCCGGTCTTGCCGTAATTGGCGATCGGCAGCACGGCATTTCGCCCCGTCCCGCGATTGATCGCCGCGCGCAGCATGGTTTCGAGATCGGCATGGGTGCGGCTGGATAGGCTGTCCTGCCGGGTCGTCAGCCAGTCCCACCAGCTGCGCTCACCCCGGGGGAAGGCGTGGGGTTCGACCGGGAATTCGTTGGCGGCGATTCCGGCATAAGCCGCAGTCAGCTCCATCAGCGTCATCACCGAGGTGCCGAGCGCCAGGCTCGGATCGCCCTCAGCCATCGGCGCAGTGACCCCGAGCGCGCGGGCCTTGCGGATCACCTTGTCGCTGCCCACCGCTTGCAGCAGCCGCACGGCGGCGACATTGCTCGATTGCGCGAAAGCATCCTTCAACGTGATCTGATCCGAATAGCGCCCGCCCGCGTTTTTGGGGCGATAGCTGCCTTGGGTGATCTCGGTGTTGGGGATGGTGTCGTCAGGCTCCCACCCGGCTTCAAGCGCGGTGAGATAGACGAAGGTTTTGAAGGTCGATCCCGGCTGGCGGCGCGCCTGCGTGACCCGGTTGAAGGGCGACTTGCTGTAGTCGCGCCCACCCACCATCGCCACGACCTCGCCATTGCGCCGCATCGCCACCAAAGCGACTTGCGCTCCGCCAAGCGGCGCGCGCGCGACCACCCGGTTGGCGAGCGATTGCAGCCGCGCATCAAGCGTGGTGGTAAGCACCTGCCGCGAATAACTCGCCTCCAGCCCTTCGCGCGCCAGAGGCAGCGCCCAGTCTGCGAAATAGGTGCCGGTCGGCAGATTATCGTCGCGGGTGCGCACGTCGATGCGCGGATCGGGCAAGGCGTCAGCTTGGGCCTGCGTCAGGTAGCCATCGCGCACCATCGACTGCACCACCAGATCCATGCGCTTGCGCGCCTTGTCGTAATGCTTGGTCGGGGCATAGCGCGAAGGGGCTTGGAGCAGTCCCGCCAGCATCGCCGCCTGTTCGGGGCGCAGCTTTTCTGGTTGGCGGTAGAAATAATGGAGGCTCGCGGCGCGCAAGCCGTATTGGTTGTCCCCGAAATAGGCGTTCGAGAGATAGCGTTCGAGGATCTCGTCCTTGGTCAGCCAGCTCTCCAACCAGAACGCGATCAGCGCCTCGCGCGCCTTGCGGCTGAGCGATTGTTCCGGGGTGAGGAAGGTGAATTTGGCGAGCTGCTGGGTGATCGTCGAGCCCCCGCCATACCCCGTCAGCGCGGCCCGAGCGATGCCGCGCGGATCAATGCCCCAGTGCGAATAAAACCGCCGGTCCTCGATTGCGATGAAGGCCTGCACCACGTGCGGCGGGAGGTCAGCGACCTTAACCGGGGCCTCGACAATCGCGCCGCTGCGCGCAATCGGCGTGCCGTCACTGGCAAGCAGCGTAACCTGTGGCGGGGCGATGGGTTCAAGGCTTTTGGATAGCGGCGCGGTAAAGGTCAGCCAGCCGATCAGCGCTAGGAACAGCACGAAACCAGCCATGATGCCCCGCCCCGTCCACCAAAGCTTGCTGCGGCTGCGCCAGTAGTCGCGCTGCCACCACTTAAGGCGGCGCTTTTCCTCAACTTCCAGCGCCTCGTCGATCCCGGCAAGCTTCGCGTCCCACGCGTCAAAATCGGGCTTTGCCGACGGACGCGGGCGCGGGGGGAGATCGTCATCGTCGCGATCAATCGGCCGCATCGATTCGTACAGCGGGTAGAAACCCGCCGGCACATCGCGCCGCGCGCCGCCATCAGCGCCGCCGCGTGAGCCTTTCCAGAATCGGTCGAACAGCGCCATCGTGGGGGCTGTGTTATCAGCCTATGACAGTGCGCTGCAAGCGCCTTGGTTACCGCTTCTTCGCCGTACCTTCGGGAAGGTCTTGGCCGAATACGCGCTGGTAGTATTCGGCCACCAGCGTGCGCTCGGCCTCGTCGCACTTGTTGAGGAACGAGAGGCGGAAGGCGAAGCCCACCGAGCCGAAGATCGCCGCGTTCTGCGCCCAGGTGATCACGGTGCGCGGGCTCATCACAGTCGAGATATCGCCATTGATGAAGCCTTGCCGGGTCAGTTCGGCCACCTTGACCATGTCGGCGATCAGCTTGTCATCGGCCTCAGGCGTCTTCGACTTGACGATCTGCTGTTCGACCTCAGGCTTGAGGTAATTGAGCGCCACGACGATGTTCCAGCGGTCCATCTGCGCCTGATTGATCGCCTGCGTGCCGTGATAGAGCCCGCTGGTGTCGCCAAGGCCCACGGTGTTGGTGGTGGCGAAGAGGCGGAACCATGGGTTGGGCGTGATCACGCGGTTCTGATCGAGCAAGGTCAACCGGCCATCGAATTCGAGAATGCGCTGGATCACGAACATCACATCGGGCCGCCCCGCGTCATATTCGTCGAAGGTCAGCGCCACCGGGTGCTGGAGCGCCCAGGGCAGGATGCCTTCCTTGAACTCGGTAACCTGCAACCCGTCCTTGAGCACGATCGCATCGCGGCCGACCAGATCGATGCGGCTGATATGCGCGTCGAGGTTCACGCGGATGCTCGGCCAGTTGAGGCGGGCGGCGACCTGCTCGATGTGGGTCGATTTGCCGGTGCCATGATAGCCCTGCACCATCACCCGGCGGTTATGCGCGAAGCCTGCGAGAATCGCCAAAGTGGTGTCGGGATCGAACACATAGGCGCCGTCCAATTCGGGCACGTGCTCATCGCGCGTGGTAAAGGCAGGCACCTGCCAATCGACATCAATGCCGAAGACCTCGCGGACATCGACCGTGGTGTCGGGCTGGGTGGGCATGGCGCTATCGCCGGTGACGTTGTTCTTGGAGGGTGCAGTCATCGTGGCGTTCGGTTAGAACGCAAGTCGCGCGCCTGCAAGCAGTGGTTTTCATGCGCAGGCTGGCAATGTGGCGAGTTCGTTTCCCTCGGGGCGAAAGCCCGCTTATGTTGCGCGATATGCCCGATCCCGTCGAATCGCTGCGCCTCAGACTGGTCTCCCAGGTGCGCGGCGTGTTTCACGATGCGAACAAGGGCCATCAGCCAACCCCGCCATCGGACGAGGCGCTGTTTGAACGCGACAGCCCGATCCGGCTGGTGCACGCCGATATCGTCGGGATGATGACCGGCGGGGTGCGCGCGCTGCTGCTCCAGATGCTCCACCCCCACGCGCTGCAAGGCGTGCTCAACCATTCCAATTTCCGCGAAGACATGCACGGGCGGCTGCAACGCACCGCACGCTTTATCGCGGTGACGACCTTTGGCCACCGCGATGCGGCGATGCAGGCAATTGAGCGGGTGAACCGCATCCACGCCCGCGTCGGTGGCACCCTGCCCGATGGAACGCGCTACGAAGCAACCAATCCGCGCACGCTCGCCTGGGTGCATGTGACCGAGGCGCAGAGCTTTCTCGCGGGCTATTTGCGCCATGTGCGCCCCGATATGCCGGGGGCGGAGCAGGACGAATATTACCGCCAATTCGCCGTCATCGCCCGGGCGCTCGGCGCTGATCCCGTGCCCGAAACCCGCGCCGAGGCGGAGCGCATTTTCCGCGAGTTGCGCCACGATCTCAGCGCCTCCCCCGCCGCGCGCGAAGTCGCGCAGCTGGTGCTCAGCCAGCGGCCCAAGGGCACGCCGGCGGCGGTGCAGACGATGCTCACCGCCGACGCTGTCGCCATGCTGCCCGATTGGGCGCGGACCATGCTGCGGCTGCAACGCCCCGTGCTCACCGCGCTCCCGGCCCGCGCGGCGACCTGGGGCATGGGGCGGACTTTGCGATGGGCCTTCCGCCAGAATTGACAGGCGCCCAACTCCGCCGCCTGCTAAAGTTCCAACCGGAGGGAGAGAGTACATGTACGTTCAAGGATTCGTCATTCCCGTGCCCGAGGGCAATCAGGAAGCCTATCGCAAGGTCGCCGAGACCTTCTGGCCCATCGCGCGTGATTATGGCGCGTTGTCGCAGATCGAATGCTGGGAGGCCGACGTCAAGGACGGCACCACCACCGATTTCCGCACTGCGGTGAAAGCCGAACCCGGCGAGAAAATCGTCTTTGCCTGGATGACCTGGCCCGACCGCGAAACGGCCGAAGCGGCGCACGACAAGATGATGACCGACCCGCGCATGGCCGAACAATTCGGCGCGCCTGACGGCAGCGACATGCCGTTCGATGGCAAGCGGATGATCGTGGGCGGATTTGTGCCCATCTTCGAAGGGAGGGCATGACAATGGCCGAATTCACCTTCTACACCGTCGCCATGAGCCGCGGGCAGATTTCGCGCTGGGCGCTGCATGAGGCGGGCGCGGATTACGAACACGTGGTGTTCGACTGGGCCAGCCGGCCTGCCACGTTCAAGGACATCAACCCGATGAACAAGGTGCCCGCGCTGGTGCACCATCATGACGGGCATGATCATGTCGTGACCGAGGCAGCGGCGATCAACCACTATCTCGCCGAGACCCACCCCCAGGCCGGGCTGCTGCCCGATACTCACGAGCGCGCGGCCTATTTCCGCTGGCTGTTCTTCGCCGCCGGGCCCTTGGAACAGGCCGTGGTCGCCAATGCCATGGGCTGGCAGGTGCCCGAAGGGCGCAGCGGGATGGCAGGCTTCGGCAATTTCGAGCTCACGCTCGACGCGCTGGACAGCTGGCTTTCGGCCAATGACTTTGCGGCCGGTGCGCGCTTCACCATGGCCGATACGTACGTGGGCAGCCAGTTCGTGTGGGGCCTGAGGTTCGGCTCGATCCCCGAGCGGCCGAGTTTCCGCGCCTATGTCGAGCGCATCACCCAGCGTCCGGCCTATGCCGCAGCGAACGCCATCGACGCAGCCATCATCGCGGAGAATGCGCAATGACCGCGAAGAACACCATCTGCGTATGGTTCGACACGCACGCCGAGGAAGCCGCGCATTTTTACGCCAGCGTCTTTCCCAACAGCCATGTGGGTGCAGTCCACCGCTCACCGCTCGACAATCCGGGCAACAAGGCAGGCGATGTCATGCTCGTCGAATTCACCGTCTGCGGGGTCCCCTGTATCGGCCTCAACGGCGGCCCCATCTTCCCGCACACCGAAGCCTTCTCGTTCCAGATCGCGACCGATACACAGGAGGAAACCGACCGTTACTGGAACGCGATTGTCGGCAATGGCGGGGCGGAAAGCGCCTGCGGCTGGTGCAAGGACAAGTGGGGCGTGAATTGGCAGATCACGCCGCGCATTCTGACCGACGCTCTGGCCGCCGGAGGTGAGGTCGCCAAGCGCGCCTTCGCGGCAATGATGCACATGCACAAGATCGATCATGCCGCGATCAAAGCGGCAGTTGAGGGCGAAACTTGAGCGCTTAAGCCAGCGCCGCGCTTTTCCTGAGCAGCTGATAAGCCTCGACCACAGCGTTCAGGCGCGCCTCGTGCTTGCGATCCCCGCCATTGCGGTCGGGGTGATAGCGGCGCACCAGCTCGGAATAGCGGCGGCGCAAACGGGTGCGGTCAGTGTCGGAGCCGAGGCCCATGGTCTCCAGTGCCTGTGCCTCCTCGCGTGAGAAGCGCCCTGTGGCGGCGGTGCGTGCCTCGCGCTCGGCGCGGCTGCGGATGCCCCGCGCGCGGGCGGCGATGGCGTCCAAGGGGTCCGCGTAATCGGCCCAGCGCGGCACGCCATCAATCCCCGCATCAGGGCGGAAGGTGCGGCTTTCGGTGCGCCACCCGGCAATCGGCGACTGCGCGGCGAGGATTTCCTCGGCGCTCATGCCTTCAAACCAATCGTAACCCGCGTTGAATTCGCGCACGTGCTCTAGGCAGAACCAGCGCCATTCGCCAGGCCCGTCAAACCCGTTCGGGCGACGCCCGGGCGCGCGGAATTCCCCCGCCTCGCGGCAGCCCGGCGCTTCGCACCCGCGCTGAGACCCCTCGACGCGCCCATGAAACCGTGGTGAAGACATAAGCCTTGAGAATGGCGATCCGGCCCCCAAGTTCCAAGTCGGAAATTGCCGGCATCCGTATGCAAAAAAGGAAATCCGTGATGAGTGTCGCTGAGGAAATGCACGATTTGCTGACGGAAGCCTTTGCGCCTGCACGGCTTGCGATCATCAACGACAGCGCCAGGCATTCCGGCCACATGGGCGATGATGGCTCGGGCGAATCGCACTTCACCATCGAGATTGACGCGGCGGCCTTCGCGACCATGAACCGCCTCGCGCGCCAGCGCGCGGTGATCGCGGCGCTGGGCGATATTGTGGGCCAGCGGGTCCATGCGGTGGCGATCAAGGCGGGCGTGCCGGAGGCGTGAACGACAGCCCCGCCCTGCGCATCCGCCGCGCGGCGCGGTTGATCGTGCTCGATCCCGAGGGCCGCGCGCTGATGTTCCGCTACGACGTGCCGGGACGCGATCCTTTCTGGGTGACGGCAGGCGGCGAGTGCGAGCCGGGTGAAAGTTTCGAAGATGCCGCGCGGCGCGAATTGTTCGAGGAAACCGGCATCGCCGCCGATCCCGGCCCCGAAATCGCCCGGATGACGCCCGAATTCGTCACCGTGGAAGGCGAGCCGGTGCAAGCCGATGAACGCTTCTTTATGGTGCGCGTCGCCGAAGCGCGGGTCGACACCAGCCGCCACACCGCCTTGGAACAGGCACTGATGACGCAGCACCGCTGGTTCACCCTCAACGAGCTTGAAAACTGGCCCGAGGCCGTGTTTCCGGTGAACCTCGCCGATATGATCCGGTCTCAAACCGCAACCTGATTGCCCTGCCCGCCGGCTCTCGCTAGTCCTCTCTGCACAACGGGAGAGAGTAATGAACTACACAGGCAAGGTGGCGTGGATCACCGGGGCATCGTCGGGCATCGGCGCAGCGCTGGCGCGCGATCTGGCGGGGCGGGGCGCGCATGTGGTGCTGTCGGGCCGCGATGAGGCGCGGCTGGCCGAGGTTGCATCCGACTGCGGCGAAACTCTGATCCTCGCCTTTGATGTGCGTGATGACGCCGCGCTCGCCGAGGCTACCGCGCAGGCCATCGCGTGGAAAGGCGGGGTCGATATCGCCTTCGCCAATGCCGGGATCTCGCAGCGCAGCCGCGCGCTCCATACCGATATGCAGGTCTATCGCGACATCATCGCCATCGACCTTCTCGCCCAGATTGCCTTCACCCAAGGGTTGATCGCCCACATGAGCGAACGCGGATCAGGCGCGCTCGGGTTCATTTCATCGATCGCAGGCAAGGTCGGGGTGCCGCTGCGCACCGCCTATTGCGCCGCGAAGTTCGGCCTCGCAGGCTATGCCGATGCGCTGCGGGCCGAACTGTCGCAATCGGGCGTCAGCGTCCGCACCATCTACCCCGGATCGGTCGCCACCAATGTCTCGCGCAATGCCCTGACCGGCGAAGGCGCGGCGCGTGGGCGCAGCGACAAGGCGATCGACAACGGCATCCCCGCCGACGAGGCGGCGCGCACCATGCTCGACGCCATCGCCCGGGGCGAGCGCGAGATCATTGTCGCGCGTGGGATGGAAGAAGGCATGGGCGAGCTCCGCCGCACGCCGGAATCGCTGTTCGATTCGGTCGCGGCGATGGTCGCCAGCGGCTACATGGACAAGCTGGAGCACGAATGATGCACTTCGATCTCAAGCGGGTGCAACTGCCCAATGGCATCAGCCTCGACATTGTCGATGAAGGCCCGACCGATGCCCCGGTGCTGATCTTCCTCCACGGCTTTCCCGAAAGCCACCGCACCTGGCGGCACCAGATCGCGCATTTCAAGGATCGCTTTCGGTGCATCGCCCTGGACCAGCGCGGCTATCGTGGCTCGTCGAAGCCGCAAGCGGTCGAGGCCTATACGCCCGACAAGCTGATCGGCGATGTGTTCCTGCTGGCCGATGCCTTGGCCATCCCGCACTTCACCATCGTCGGGCATGATTGGGGCGGCGCGATCGCCTGGGGCGTCGCGATTGGGGGGCAGCACGCACGGGTGACGCGGGCGGTGATCGCCAATGCGCCGCATCCCGTGATCTTCCAGAGGCTGCTCTACACCCACCCGGTCCAGCGCGAGGCGAGCCAGTATATCCGGGGGTTCCGCGACACTGCCAATGACGCGCTGGTGAAAGAACACGGCCTTACCGCCCTGCTGCTGAAAGAGGTCAAGTGGGACCGCCCCAGCGCGATGGAACCCGAGGAGCGCGATCAGCTGCTTCGCGACTGGCAGAACCGCGATGCCGCCTTCGGGATGCTCAATTACTACCGCGCCAGCCCCATCGATGTGCCGACGATGGACGCGCCTTTTGCGGTGCCAGAGGGGTGGACGCCGCCTGCCCTGCCCAAGCTGACGATCCCGACGCTGGTGATCTGGGCGCTGGAAGATCTCGCCCTCCCGGCGGAGAACCTTGAAGGGCTTGAAGACATCATCGACCCGCTCACCATCGTGCAGGTGCCCGATTGCGGGCATTTCGTCCCGTGGGAAGCGCCGGACGCGGTGAACGCGGCGATGGAGAGCTTTCTGGCGGGCTAAGCGCCGAGCCATTCCACCCATGCGCCATGCGGATGGGCGTGAGACAGCAAATGCTCCTCGCCCTGATGGCCTGCCCCGTCCCACAGGCGCACCCGCAATTCGTGGCGGAAGGTGGCAGGGTCCGTTTCCAGCGCGATCCAGCCCAGCGGGGTATCGGGCGTCGCTTCCGCACCTTCAGCCTCGAAAGCGGCGGTGATGCGGGTTTGCGTGGCGGTGGGCATGTATTGCCACATGATCGAATGGAACATCACCCGCGCGGTGCCGGGCTCAGCAGGCCGTGCGAGCATGGCGGCGGCAAAGTCCCCCGCATCGGCAGCGACGAGATCGGGTGGCTGCTGGCCCGCCAGCGCGATCGCAGCGTCGATCCGCGCCATGCGCTCGCCAGCGTCGGGCCAGACATAGGCTTTGAGGCGCAGCGCTGCTGCGGGGTCGGCGAGATTGATCGGAGCAATGTCGCAGCCCTTCACCGAAGTGATGGCGAACCCACCCGGCGGCGCAGGGGGCGATGCGCCGCGCCATGCGGGCACGATCCGCATCGGCGAATCCTGCGGGCCGACCTCGGTCTCGCCGAGCCGGAAGAAATAGCGATCGATCATGGTGTTGACCCCGGCACTAGCCCCCAGCTCGAACAGATTGAAGCAGGGCGAGCGCACCCGCTGCGCCAACCATAGCAGCCCGGCCATGATGCTGGCCGAGCGCCCGGCCTCATTGGTCTGCGGCGGGCCATCGAGCCAGGGCAGCAGCTGCGCATCGAACTCGTGGGTCAGATCGAGCACAAGCGCGTCAATCACCGCCTGATCAGTCACCGCGCCCGCATAGACCGCACCCAGCCGATCATCCGCGCCCGACAGCAGCAGGTGGTGAAAGCCCCCCGCAATCCGCAGCGGCATCGCGTCCTTCAGCGTCAGCCCGGGCCAATTCGCGATCCGCCGTCCGGTGGCGGTATCACTCGCCCGCACCCCGGCGAGCGCCCGGATCACCTGCGCGGTGGCGGGGGCGCCGTTTTCTTCGGCATGACGGGCCTGCCAGTCGAGCGCGGCGGCGAAGTCTTCCAGTCCCATGATTCCCGCGTCGCTTGCCGCCATCACCATTGCCCTTTTGCCTCCTCGCCCTTAAGTGCGCGGCCAATCATGCCCAGTCTTGTCAATTCCAACAATCCCGGACAGCTGACCTTCGCTGTCCCCAAGGGCCGCATTCTCGATGAAGCGCTGCCGGTGATGGCGCGCGCCGGGGTGGTGCCTGATGCGGAGTTCCACGACCCTGCCAGCCGTGCCTTGGCCTTTGCATGCACGCGCGATGACATGCGCATGATCCGCGTACGAGCCTTCGATGTCGCGACCTTCGTGGCCCACGGCGCGGCACAGGTGGGCATTGTCGGCTCGGACGTGATCGAGGAGTTCGACTATGCCGACCTTTACGCGCCGGTCGACCTCGGCATCGGCATCTGCCGCCTCTCGGTTGCGCGGCTAGTGAGCGATGGCGAGGAGCCTGCCAGTGCCAGCCACCTCAGGGTCGCCACCAAATACCCCAACCTCACCCGCCGCCATTTCGAGGCCGCCGGGGTGCAGGCCGAATGCGTCAAATTGAACGGCGCGATGGAGCTTGCCCCCTCGCTGGGTCTTGCCCGCCAAATCGTTGATCTGGTCTCGACCGGCAAGACGTTGAAGGAAAACGGTCTGGTCGAAACCGATGTGATCCTCGACATTTCGGCGCGCCTGATCGTCAACCGCACTGCCTTGAAGACCGATCCGCGGGTTGCCGCGCTGGTTGCCGCTTTCCGCCATGACGCCGAGCTGCGCAGCATCGAGGCAGCCGCATGATCAGCATCCTTTCCACCCTCCAGCCCGATTTTGCCGCCAAGTTCGATCGGATCGTCGATGCCCGGCGCGAGGCTGACAGCGATGTCGCAGGCCAGGTCACCTCGATCCTGCAAGCGGTGAAAGGTCGGGGCGATACGGCGCTGGTGGACTATACCCAGCGGTTTGATGGCTATGCTCTGGCTGATGATGCCGACTGGTCGATCTCGCGCGAACGCTGCGAGCAGGCCTATCGCGAGCTTGACCCGACCTTGCGCGACGCGCTCGAACTCGCCGCTGCGCGCATCCGCGCCTATCACGAGGCGCAATTGCCCGCGAACCGCGACTATGTCGACGCGGTGGGCGTGCGTCTGGGGGCGATCTGGCGGCCGGTGGATGCGGCGGGGCTCTATGTGCCGGGGGGCCGCGCGGCCTATCCCTCCTCGCTGCTGATGAACGCCATCCCGGCGCGGGTCGCCGGGGTCGAGCGGCTGGCGATTGTCACCCCGACGCCCAAGGGCCAGTCCAACCCGATGGTGCTCGCCGCCGCGCATATTGCCGGGGTGGACGAGATCTGGCGCGTCGGCGGGGCACAGGCGGTCGGCGCACTCGCCTATGGCACCGAGCGCATCCGCCCGGTCGATGTCATCACCGGCCCCGGCAATGCATGGGTGGCCGAGGCCAAGCGCCAGTTGTTCGGCGTGGTAGGGATCGACATGGTCGCCGGTCCTTCCGAAATCCTCGTCATCGCGGATGGCAAAAACGATCCCGACTGGATCGCCGCCGACCTGCTCAGCCAAGCCGAGCACGATCCCACTTCGCAATCGATCCTCATCACCGATGATGCAGGCTTTGCGCGGCAGGTGGAGGATTGCATCGATTTGCAGATCACCCAGCTCGCCACCGGAAAGACCGCGCGCGCCAGTTGGGACGCGCACGGGGTGATCATCGTCGTCAACGATCTGCTCGCCGAGGCCCCCGCCCTCGCCAATCGGCTTGCGGCGGAGCATGTCGAACTCGCGGTCGATGATCCCGAGCCCTATCTCCACGCCATCCGCCACGCCGGGAGCATCTTCCTTGGCCGGATGACGCCCGAGGCGGTGGGCGATTATGTCGCCGGGCCCAACCATGTCCTGCCCACCGGCAGGCGGGCGCGTTTCTCCAGCGGCCTCTCGGTGCTCGATTTCATGAAGCGCACCAGTTTTCTGGGGCTCGATGAAGCGTCCTTCGCCGAGATCGGCCCTGCTGCCGCGACCCTCGCCCATGCCGAGGGGCTGCCTGCCCACGCCAAGTCCGTGGAACTGAGGATCAAATGACCCAACCCGCCCGCTCCAAAGCGCGTTCCGCCGCGCGGCTTGCCGCCGTGCAGGCGCTCTATCAGCAGCACATGGAGGGCACCCCCCTCGCGCGGCTGCTCGATGAATTCCACCAGCACCGACTGGGCCGCACCATCGACGAGGATGCTTTCGACGAGGCCGAATATGCCGATGCCGAGGTGCCGTTCTTTGACGACATCGTGCGCGGCGTCGATGCGCGGCGCGACGAGATTGACGCGCTGGTGGCCACCAAACTCGCTGCCGGGTGGAGCCTGACGCGGCTCGACAAGGCGATGCTGCAGGTGCTGCGCGCTGGCACCTACGAGCTCCTCGCCCGCGCCGATATTCCGGTGGCGGTGGCGATCAGCGAATATGTCGATGTCGCCAAGGCCTTCTTCGACGATGGGCAGGCGAAGTTCGTCAACGGCATCCTCGATGCTGTGGCGAAGGACGCGCGCGCTTAGCATTATCCCCGTTCGGGCTGAGCTTGTCGAAGCCCCGTAATTCTTCTTCCCTACCGCGCCAAAAGAAGAACGGCCCTTCGACAAGCTCAGGGCGAACGGTTAGTGATTGCGGCGCATGAACGAACCCGACTTCATCGCCGCCTTGCGCAGCCTCCCGCTCCATCCGGGCGCACGCGGGCTGGCGGATGATTGCGCGGTGCTGCCCTTCGGCGGCGAGACCCTCGTCATCACCCACGACATGATGGCCGAAGGCGTCCATTTCCGCGAGGATGCCGACATGGCGGACGTCGCATGGAAGCTGGTGGCGACCAACCTCTCGGACCTTGCGGCCAAGGGCGCGGTGCCGGTCGGCGTGTTGCTCGGGCACACCCTGGGGCGGGACGATGCGCGCTTCATCGCAGGGTTGCACGCGGCGCTCGCAGCCTTCGACACCCCTTTACTCGGCGGGGACACGATTGCGGCCGCAGGCGCGCGCGCCCTCGGCCTGACGGCCATCGGGCGGGCGAGCCACACCCCCGTCCCCTCGCGCAGCGGCGCGCAGGCTGGCGACGGCGCCTGGCTGACGGGGCCGGTGGGCCGCGCGATGCTCGGTTTCGAGGGGGCGACGGAACACCGCGCCGCTTTCGACCGCCCGGTCCCGCGCCTTGCCGAGGGACAGGCACTCGCGCCTCATGTCACCGCGATGATGGACGTCTCCGACGGTCTTCTGCTGGATGCCTTCCGAATGGCCGAGGCCAGCGGTGTGACCCTCGCGCTCGATCCCGACGCCATCCCCGTGGCCGATACGGCGCGGGCCGATGAATGCGTCCGCTGGGGCGACGATTACGAACTGCTGTTCACCGCGCCCCCATCCGCGCTGCTGCCCGTCCCCGCGCACCGGATCGGCACCGTCACCGCGCGCACCGACGCACCTCTGGCGCTGGGCTCCGCAGCTTTCAACGAGCCCGCCAGTCTCGGCTATCGCCACGGCGAACCCACACAAAACGGCTGAAACCGCCGCAAAACGGGGATTGGCACTCTCCGGAAGGCTTGCCAGCCTTGCCATTGTGCCTATGACTGTCTCGCTCACGCCCACGGGATCACAAGAGGCGTGCGTTTCCCAAACGGAAACAGGACATAACGAGAGGGGATTGCTCGTGAATCTATTGCTTATTTCGATTGGACTGGGGCTGCTTGCCATTGTGTATGGCGTCATCACCAGCTCGCAGGTGCTGCGCGCCAGCCCGGGCAATGCCCGGATGCAGGAAATTGCCGCCGCCATTCAGGAAGGCGCGCAGGCTTATTTGAACCGCCAATATACCACGATCGCCATTGTCGGCGTCGTCGTTGCCGCGATCGTCGCCTTTGCGCTCGGGACAACCGCCGTGATCGGCTTTGTCACCGGTGCGGTGCTGTCGGGCGTCGCAGGGTATATCGGCATGAATATCTCGGTGCGAGCCAACGTGCGCACCGCCGAGGCGGCTTCGCAGGGGCTTCAGGCGGGGCTGACGCTGGCGTTCCGGGCGGGCGCGATTACGGGCATGCTGGTGGCGGGCCTCGCCCTGCTGGCGATTGCCGTGTTCTTTGCCGCGATGATCGGCCCCATGGGGCTGACACCGGCCAGCCGCGAGGTGATCGACGGGCTTGTCGGCCTCGCATTCGGCGCATCGCTGATCTCGATCTTCGCGCGTCTGGGCGGAGGCATCTTCACCAAGGCGGCGGACGTCGGCGCGGACCTTGTCGGCAAGGTCGAGGCGGGCATCCCCGAGGATGATCCGCGCAACCCGGCGGTGATCGCGGACAACGTCGGCGACAATGTCGGCGACTGCGCCGGGATGGCCGCCGACCTGTTCGAGACTTACGTGGTCACCGTCGGCGCGACCATGGTGCTGACCGCGCTGCTGCTCACGCAATTGGGCGATCTGCTGTTGCCGCTGATGGCGCTGCCGCTGCTGATCGGGGGCGCGTGCATCGTCACCTCGATCCTCGGCACCTACTTCGTCCGGCTGGGCGGCGGGACCAACGTGATGGGGGCGATGTACAAGGGCTTCATCGTCACCGCTGTCACCTCGATCCCGCTGATCTGGTTCGTCACGCAATATGCGCTCGGCACCGTCGGCATGGGCATGGACACGGTGATCAACCCCGATCAGGGCATGACCGAGTTCACCGGCATGAGCCTGTTCTACTGCGCCCTGCTGGGCCTTGCCATCACCGGCCTCATCATCTGGATCACCGAGTATTACACCGGCACGGCCTATCGCCCGGTGCGCTCGATCGCCAAGGCTTCGGAGACGGGCCACGGCACCAACGTGATCCAGGGCCTCGCGATCAGCCTCGAGGCGACCGCGCTGCCCACGCTGGTGATCGTGGCGGGGATCATCATCGCCTATGGCCTCGCGGGGCTGATGGGGATTGCCTATGCGGCGACGTCCATGCTGGCGCTGGCGGGGATGGTCGTGGCGCTCGACGCCTATGGCCCGGTCACCGACAATGCCGGCGGGATCGCCGAGATGTCGGGTCTGGACGATAGCGTGCGCGAGAAGACCGACCTGCTCGACGCGGTGGGCAACACCACCAAGGCCGTGACCAAGGGCTATGCCATCGGTTCAGCGGGCCTTGGCGCGCTGGTGCTGTTCGCGGCCTATACCACCGACCTTCGGACCTTCTTCCCGGATGCGAATGTCGATTTCAGCCTGGAAAACCCCTTCGTGATCGTCGGGCTGCTGCTCGGCGCGCTGCTGCCCTATCTGTTCGGGGCGATGGGCATGACCGCAGTGGGCCGCGCAGCGGGCGACGTGGTGATCGACGTGCGCAACCAGTTCCGCGAGAACCCGGGGATCATGGCGGGCACCTCCAAGCCCGACTATGCCCGCACCGTCGACCTTGTGACCAAGGCTGCGATCAAGGAGATGATCATCCCCTCGCTGCTGCCCGTGTTGGCGCCGGTGGTGGTGTACTTCGTGATCACCGCCATCGCGGGGCAGGACAATGGCTTTGCGGCGCTGGGCGCGTTGCTGCTGGGTGTGATCGTCAGCGGGCTGTTCGTGGCCCTGTCGATGACCGCCGGTGGCGGCGCTTGGGACAATGCCAAGAAGTACATCGAAGACGGCAATCACGGCGGCAAGGGCTCTGAAGCCCACAAGGCCGCGGTGACGGGCGACACGGTCGGCGATCCCTACAAGGACACGGCTGGCCCTGCTGTGAACCCGATGATCAAGATCACCAACATCGTCGCCCTGCTGCTGCTCGCCGCTCTTGCCCACGGCGTGGGCTGAGGCAAGGCAGCAAGCGTGAACACCCAACCCCGCCGGGCGGCCTGCCCGGCGGGGTTTATTTTTGCCTTCGCCCCTGTCCCTTCCCCGGACAGGCCCCTTTCACGCTGAGGCTTTCTTAATCGCCCTGTGGCAAAACCCGAGCGCGCGCCCGAATGGCGTGATGGAGCGGGGTTTCGGCAATGGACATGGCAAGTGCGCGGACTTTGCGCACCCAAGCGCGAAGCATGCCGCAAGGCAGCGCCGACCATGGCGAAATCCGCCTGCTTTCTGCCGATGACATCGCTGCGCCCGCATTTATCACGGCGTGGGAACGGCTGTTGGCAAAAGCATCCGAACCCAACCCCTTCTTTGAACCCAGCCTTCTGATCCCCGCCTTGCGCCAATGGGGGCGCGACCAGCGGATCGTGACCAAGGCTTGGTTTGTCGACGGCAAGCTCGCAGGCCTGCTCCCGGTTATTCGCCATGCTGATTACTACGGTCACCGTGTCACCCATGCGGCGGGCTGGCTGCACCCCAACGCTTTCTGCGGCGTGCCGCTGATCCTTGCGGGGTACGAGCAAGGGTTTTGGCGCGCGCTGCTGGCCCATTTTGACCGCACCCCGCGCAGCGCGCTGTTTCTGCACCTGCCCAAACTGCCCGCCGATGGTCCGGCCCATGCGGCTCTGACGCAGGTTCTGAGCGCAAGCGGGCGAGCGCACTATGTCACCCTCGAAGAGCGCCGCGCCTTGCTGACCGGCGCTGCCTCACCGGAGGCCTATCTGACGCAGGCGATGAGCGCAAAGAAGCGCAAGGAGCTGCGCCGCCAGCACAACCGCTTGGCCGAGGAAGGCGCGCTGACCTTTGAGCGGCTGGAAGACGCCGAGGGGCTCTCCGTATGGATCGCGGAGTTCCTCGCGCTCGAGGCCGCAGGGTGGAAGGGCGCTGAAGGATCGTCGCTGGCGAGCGCGCCGGACACGCAGACCTTTTTCGAACAGGCTCTCACGGGCGCGGCGGCGGCGGGGCGGCTGGAGCGTCTGGCGCTGCGGCTCGATGGCCGGGCGATTGCCATGCTGGCCAATCTGATCACGCCGCCCGGCATCTACAGCTTCAAGACCGCTTATGATGAGGCCTACGCGCGCTTTTCGCCCGGCATGCTGTTGCAGCTCGAAAACCTCGCCCTGCTGGCGCGCGATGATGTGCAGTGGGCCGATAGCTGCGCGGTCGAAGGCCACCCGATGATCGAACGTCTGTGGCGGGACAAGCGCCACATGGTCAGCCGCAACATCGCCATCGGCGGTCCGCTGCGGCGCGCGCTGTTTGGCCTGCTGATGGCTTACGAAACCCGTCCGAGGAGGAACGCATGAACGCCCCCACCCGCTTCACCGACGCCGCGACGACGCCGGTCTTCGACACAGCCGCCCGCGCCCGCTTTGCCGCGCATTATCCCGAACAGCCGCATGTCCTAAGCCACAGCCTGACCAGCCACCCGCTGCTGGAGATCGAGGCGCTGGCGCAGCTGGCGGAGAAGCTGCCCCTCACCTCGGTCGAATACAACCGCGGCGATCTGCCAATCGGGGTCGATGGCAAGCCGGGTTCGAACGGGCTGACCATCGCGGAAACCGTCCGCCGCATCGCCGAGGCGGAGAGCTGGGCGGTGCTCAAGAATATCGAACAGGTGCCCGCTTATGAGGCGCTGCTGCTGGGCCTGCTCGACGAAATCCGTCCGGAAATCGAAGCCGCGACCGGCGCGATGCTGACCCCGCAGGGGTTCATCTTCGTCTCCTCGCCGAGATCGGTGACGCCCTATCACTTCGATCCTGAACACAACATCCTGCTCCAGATCCGGGGCACCAAGGTGATGACCCAGTTTCCGGCAGGCGACACCCGGTTTGTGCCCGATGAAGCGCACGAAACCTACCATTCGGGCGGCCCGCGCGAATTGAAGTGGGATGACGCGATGCTCCCCCACGGCACCGAATTCCCGCTTGCGCCCGGCGAAGCGCTGTTCGTGCCAGTCATGGCCCCGCATTTCGTGAAAAACGGCCCCGCGCCTTCGGTCTCGCTCTCGATCACATGGCGCAGCGAGTGGAGTTACCGCGAGAGCGACGCGCGGATCATGAATGCGATCCTCCGCGAAAAGGGCTTCAAGCCCGCCGCTCCGGGCCGCTGGCCGCAGCAGAATTACGCCAAGGCCTATGCCTTCCGCATCATGCGCAAGCTCGGGTTGACGGGGGCGTAAAGCGCACGCATGGCCTCGCGCCATGAGTGATACACCGACGAATGAAGAACTGGTCGCGGGCCTGATCCGCCTGCTGACCGTGGGGGCGCTTGGCCCCGACCTCTACGAAGGGCCGCCGCAGACCGATGGGATCGGACGGGTGTTCGGCGGGCAGGTACTGGCGCAGGCCTTGCAGGCGGCCCAAGCCACCGTCAGCGATGGCAAGGCCGCGCACTCGCTCCACGCCTATTTCCTGCGCGGCGGGCGCGAAGGCGCGCCGATCACCTACCGGATCGAGCGCGACTTTGACGGCAAGAGCTTTGCCAACCGCCGTGTGGTCGCGGCGCAGGCGGGGGAGGATGGCGCGATGGTGCCCATCCTCAACCTCACCGCCAGCTTCCAGCTCCCCGAAGAGGGCCTCGAACACAGCGACTCGCCGATGCCCGAGGTGCCCGACCCCGCCGACCTGCGCCCCGATATGGACATGCGGCGCGAGATTGCCGAGGCTTGGGGTGACCGGCTCAGCGAGACCCAGCGCCGCGTTATGCTGCGCCCGCGTCCGATCGAAACCCGTAGCGTCGATCTGCTGCACTGGATGAGCACCGCCCCGCGTCCGCCGCGCGCGCATACCTGGTTCCGGGCCTGCGCGCCGATCACCGGGGCGGATGACACGCCCGAACTCCACCGCGCGGTCATCACCTATGCCAGCGATTACACCCTGCTCGGCACCAGCGCGCTGCCGCATGGCCTGAGCTGGATGCGCGGGGAACTGGTCGGCGCGAGCCTTGACCATGCCGTATGGTTTCACCGCGAGGCGCGCGCCGATGAATGGCTGCTCTACGCCACCGACGCGCCGTGGAGCGGCGGCGGGCGCGGCTTCAACCGCGGGCGGATCTTCAACCTCGCAGGCGAGCTGGTCGCCAGCGTTGCGCAGGAAGGCATGATGCGGAAGCGGGTGAAAGGCTAATTCAGCCCTCTTCCGTTCGCCCTGAGCCTGTCGAAGGGCTGCACTTTCTTCGTGAGAAAAGGGCAATGATCCAAAGAGCAGAACGGTCCTTCGACAAGCTCAGGACGAACGGAGCTTGAGGCCAAGATTGCCGCTCAATGCGCCAGCAAGATCGGCATGTCCGGCTCGCGCAACGTCCGCCGCGTCACCCCACCCAGCAGCATCTCCGCCAGCCGCGCGTGGCCATAGGCGCCCATCACCATCAACCCGCATTCGCGCAGCTGCGCTGCTGAGAACAGGATGTCGGCAACCTTGGCCTCGCCGCGCGGGATCTCGACGATTTCGCAGTCGATCCCGTGGCGGCTGAGATACTTCGCGCCCTCGGTCGAGGGGAGATCGAAGCGGTCCCGGTCGCTCTCTTCCGCCACGCTCGCCAGCGTCACCTTGCACGAACAGGCCAGCAACGGCACCGCACCGCGCAGCGCGTGGGCGGCTTCGGACGAGCCATTCCACGCCACCAGCATCGGCGCGCTGACATCGACAGCTTTCGTGTCCGCAGGCACCACCAGCACCGGCGCGCGCGACTTGAGCACGAGATCGCCAACCAGCGCCGACGGCCCATTACCCTCGCCCACGTCCGATGGCCCGACAATGATCACATCTGCCAGCGGCGAGACTTCAAGCAGGCGGTGCTGCGCGATCCCGTAAACAAAGCGCCAGTCCCACGGCACGCCTTCATGCTCGAGCTTCGCCTCGGTTTCGGCGTGCAGCTTGTCTGCATTTTCCTTGATCACCGGCATCGCCGCCGCGATCGCCGAGCCGTAAAAATCACCCGGCGCGAAGACTTCGTAGCTCACGGCTTGCAAGCACGTGATGTGCCCGTTGGTGGCCCTTGCGATGTCGAGCGCCACTTGCAGGCGGGCGTTCATGGCGCGGTCGTGATCGATGTGAAGCAGAATGGACTTCATGGCGTGTCTCCCAGTGATGGTGAACATCATCGTCCCGCGCGCCGCAGCTGGCTTTGACAGGGATCAAATTTGCCTGCGCGCGCGGCGCACCCATAGCATCTTGCCAGAGACATGGCGCGCGCTCATTCTGCCATGAGGGAGAGAGACCATGCAGATCACACGCCACCCGCCGGTCAAGGCCACGCTGGAGCCGTCAAACCATCCCTATCTGACCGGGCCGTGGACGCCGCTTCATGAAGAGGTGGACGTTGCCGAATTGCCGGTGCTGGAAGGCGCGATCCCTGCCGACATTGACGGCATTTACCTGCGCAACACCGAAAACCAGGTGCACCAGCCGCTCGGCCGCCATCACCCGTTCGATGGCGATGCGATGATCCATCAGGTGAATATCTCAGGCGGCAAGGCGAGCTACCGCAACCGCTTCGTGCGCACGCACTGCTTTGAAGCGGAGCAGATCGCGGGCCAATCGCTGTGGGGCGGGCTGATGGACCCATGGGGCACCTCGAAACGCCCCGGCTTTGGCGCGCATGGCGGGCTGAAGGATACCGGATCGACCGACATTATCGTCCATGCGGGCACGGCCTACGCCACCCTCTACCAATGCGGGGAGGCGTGGATGCTCGATCCGGTGACGCTGGGGAGCCGGGGGAAGGCGCCGTGGGTGCCATTGGACGGCATCTCCGCCCACCCCAAGGTGGACGAAGCAACCGGCGAGCTGATGTTCTTCAACTACTCCAAGCACGCGCCTTTCATGCATTACGGCGTGGTCGACCGCACCGGGAGCCTCGTACACTACGTCCCCGTACCGCTGCCAGGGCCGCGCTTGCCGCACGACATGGCGATCACGCCGAACTGGTCGATCCTCAACGACATGCCGCTGTTCTGGGACGAGGCCCTGCTTGAGCGCAACATCCACGCCGCGCGCATCCACGAGGGCATCCCCACCCGCTTCGCCCTGATCCCGCGCCGCGGCCAGCCGAAGGACATCCGCTGGTTCGAAGCCGCCCCCACCTATGTGCTCCACTGGATGAACGCGTGGGAGGAAGGGGACGAGGTCATCCTCGAAGGCTATCATCAGGCCAAGCCCATGCCCGATCCGCTGGAGGAGATGGGCCGCTACAGCCACATGATGGCTTACGTGGACGAACATAGCTTCCAGAGCCGCCTCCACCGCTGGCGCTTCAACCTCAAGACCGGCGAGACCCGCGAGGAGCGCCTGTCGGACTGCATCGTCGAATTCGGGATGATCAACCCGGCCTATGCCATGCGCAAAAGTCGCTATGTCTGGTCCACCACCACCCGGCCCGGCTGGTTCCTGTTCAACGGCTATGTCCGCCACGATACCGAGACGGGCGCAGAACAGGTCTACCGCTTGCCCGAAGGCGTCTATGCCAGCGAAAGCCCGATGATACCGCGTAAAGGTGCGACATCCGAGGATGATGGCTACCTCGTCACCTTCCTGATCGACGAGAATACCGGCACCTCGCAATGCGCGATCCTCGATGCATCGGACGTCACCAAGGGCCCGATCTGCCGCCTCGCCCTGCCGCACAAGATCTGTTCCGGCACGCATTCGGTCTGGGTCGAGCACGATCAGCTGCGCAAGGATGCCGCCTTTCACGCGGCGCGGTTCATGACCGCAGCTTGACCCCGGTCGACGCGGCTCGCGCGCTCGTCGCTTGAATGATTGCGCAAAGGCACGCGCCCGCGTAGCCGCCAACGACTTTATTCTTACGGGGGTCCTTACCATGACACTTCGCTTTGCTCTCGCCGCATCGACCGCGCTGCTGTTCGCTGTACCTGCCCTTGCGGAAACCGCCGCGCAGCCAGCCGCCGCGACGGCCACCGCCCAAACCGAACACGACAAGCTGTTTGCCCTGTTCGAAGATGCCGACGCACGCGAACTGGCGCTCAACCCCTTGAACCGGCTGTTTCGGGGCGATGACACCAATGCCGGGCGGCTGGGCGATTTCCTCACGGATTCGAGCTTTCTGGCAGGCCGCACCAACACCCAGCTCAACCTCGCGCTGCTCGCGCAGATCGATCGCAGCAAGCTCAATGAGACCGACCAGCTCGCCTATGACGTGTTCAAATACACGCAGGAGCGCGCGCTGGCAGGCGTGACCGACGAAATCCGCGCGCTCACCGAAGTGCGCCCATTGAACCACTTCTTCGGGCTGCACACCTTTTACCCGCAATTCGCCAGCGGCACCGGGGTCGCGCCGTTCAAGACCCTCGCGCATTACGAGGACAACCTGTCGCGTCACGACGACTATATCGACTTCATCGAGCGCGCGATTGGCAAGTTCCGCGAAGGCATGAAAAGCGGTGTGTTCGAGACCAAGCTGACCGTCGGCATCATGGTCACCCAGCTCGACACGCAGCTCGGCACGCCGCTCGCAGATTCGATGTTCATGGCGCCGACCAAGGCCTTCCCCGACAGCATCACCGAGGCTGACCGGGCGCGGCTGACCAAGGCCTATGAAGCCAAGACTGCCGAAATCTATGCCGTCAACACGCGGCTCAGGGACTTCCTGCGTGACGAATATCTGCCCGTCGCGCGCGACAGCATCGGCCTCAGCCAGATGAAGGGCGGCGACAAGCTCTATGCCCAGCTGGTGGAAGACACCACCACCCTGCCGCTCGATCCCGAGACGATCCACCAGCTCGGCCTCAGCGAAGTCGCGCGGATCAAGGCCGATCTGGAGAAGCTGAAGAAAGAGGTGAAGTTCAAGGGCACCCTCACCGAGTTCTTCGACTACGTCCGCACCGACAAAAAATTCCAGCCCAAGAGCCGCGAGGCGTTGACCCAGTCCTTTTACGACATCGGCAAACAGGTTGACGCCAAGATTGGGGACTATTTCTCGCTGATCCCCAAATCGCCGCTGGAAATCCGGCCCTATGATCCCTCGGTCGAAGAGTTCGAAGCCGGCGGATCGTACCAGTCGGGTTCGCCCGATGGCGCGCGGCCGGGGGTGTTCTATTTCAACGCCTATGACCTGCCGAGCCGCCTCACACCCGGCAATGTCACGCTCTACCTCCATGAAGGCGCGCCAGGGCACCACTTCCAGATCAGCCTCGCGCAGGAGAACGAGGCCCTGCCCGCCTTCATGCGGTACGGCGGCACCACCGCCTATGTCGAAGGCTGGGCGCTCTATGCCGAGACGCTCGGTTACGAGATGGGCTTCTACAAGGACCCGTGGAACCGCTATGGCACGCTGCAGGACGAACAGCTGCGTGCGATGCGGCTGGTCGTCGATACCGGCATCCACGCCAAGGGCTGGACCCGCGATCAGGCGATCGACTTCATGCTCACCAATTCGGGCATGACTCGCACCGAAGTGGTGGCCGAAGTGGACCGCTACATCGCGATCCCCAGCCAGGCGCTGGCCTACAAGATCGGCGCGCTGACGATCCAGGACCTGCGCAAGAAGGCCGAACTCAAGCTGGGCAAGAAATTCGACATCAAGGCCTTCCACGAACAGGTTCTGAACACCGGCGGCCTGCCGCTGGCGGTGCTGGAACAGAAGATCGACCGCTGGATCGCGCGCGAGGCGGCGCGCTGATCCTTAACGAAGCGCAATCGCGACTCGCTCGGTTCACCGCGCCCTAGCCCCCGGCGACCTGCATTTGCGGTTGCCGGGAAAAGGCCGTTCATCTGGGAGCAAGGTCTTGCCGATCACGGGAACCTTGCGCAATACGCCATGCGCGGGCCGATGATAGAAGATGATGGTCCGCAGTTGAGGAGCAAGACCATCGTGATCGCCACCCCCCGCGCCCCGCGCCACCTGATGCTCGCCGTGTTGATCGGTGCCGCCGCTGCCACGGGCCTCGCTGCCCAGACGACGCCTTCCAACGAGACGGGCCAGCCGCTTGTGACAGTCTATGGCGATCTTCCGCCGCTCGTTGAACTTGCCGCCGGGCCCAGGGTCACCGGCATCATCTCGGCCCGGCAGGGGCAACGTCTGCAAGTGACCGCTGACGACGGGACCGTCACGACCATCACGCTCCACCCCGACACCGAAATCCGCACCCGTGGCGGGTTTTTGGGGATCGGCAACAAGACCTTTGATCAGAGCGCGCTCATTACAGGCCTGCCGGTTACGGTCAGGACCGGGCAATATGGCGAGGGGCTGGTGGCCAGCGAGGTCCGCTTCAACAGCGATGACCGCCAGATTGCAGCGATGATCCGCGCGGGTACCTCGCAGAAATTCGCCGAACAGGGCGCCGCCATCCAGAAGAACGCGGCTGCCACCGAAGCGCTGCGCGGGCGGCTGGGCGATATTGATCAATACAACCTGAAGAGCACCACCAATGTCTATTTCGACACCGGCAAGGCGGTGCTGACACCCGGGGCGAAGGCGGACCTGTGCGCCGCGGCGCGCGCGGCTGATGCCAGCCCGAACGCGCTGCTGCTGGTGCTGGGCTACACGGATTCGACCGGCTCGGCCGAGGTCAATCAGGCGCTGAGCGAAAAGCGCGCCGCGGCGGTGGTCAATCACCTCCAGCAGGTGTGCAAGTGGAAGCCCTATCGCATGCTGACCCCGACAGGCCTCGCCACCTCGGACCCGGCTGCGGACAACACCACCCCCGCCGGCCGGGCGCAGAACCGCCGCGTCTCGGTCAATGTGCTGGTGAGCAAGGCGCTCGACGGGCAGTAATCCGCCCGCGCGCGGCACGGTTCAGTGTCCGTAGAGGAACATGTTGACGGTCAGCCGCCCCTTCGCCGGGTCGGCTGACAAGGCGGCGGGATCGGGGATGATCCCCGAATGCAGCTGCCGCCCGCGGTAGAGCGCCATCCGGTCAGGCCGCGCCTCGACTGCGCCGATCTGTTCATAGGCATCGCTGTCGCCGCAAGGATAGCCCGGCGGCGGCGGGCCGTATTCGCGCTCGTCCTCCGCCAGCGCAGCAGCAAAGGCGGCCTCGCGCGCCGGGGTGATCGCCTCGAACCCAGTGCGGCGGTGGCGGAAGAAGGCCGTCCCGCCGCTCGCCGGCCCATCGAGGTAATGCATGATCGCCACCCGCCCCGCGTCCGAATGGTCGTGGTGCGGGATGCGCTGGCGCACGCTGAGCTGTTCGGGTGCGAGCGTGACCAGCGAGAAAGCGGCGATCTCGCAGGTGATGCCACGGTGCAGCCCGAACACCCGGCCCATCACCTGCATCATCAGCTCACGCCTGAGATCGAGATAGGAGGGATCGGCGAGTGCCCGAATGCCGGGATAATCGACCCCCGCCGGGTGATACTGCGCCGCCAGCCCCATGGCGCGCAGGCGCTCGGGCTGGCCGGTGAAGTTGTCGATGATAACCAGCGGCTCGCCCTCGCGGCCAAGGCGCTCAACGGTGACGGTGGCATCGGGCAGGATCATCCGCCTGCCCTACCCGCCCGCGTGGTAAAAGTCATAGACCTTGCGCGCGACGGTGGCGCTGACGCCGGGGGCGCGTTGCAGGTCTTCCAGCGCCGCCGCACGCACTTTGCTGGCGGTGCCGAAATGCAGCAGCAGCGCGCGCTTGCGGGCCGGTCCGATGCCGGGGATTTCGTCGAGCGGTGAAGCGGTGATCGCCTTCGACCGCTTGGCTCGGTGCGCGCCGATGACATAGCGGTGTACTTCGTCGCGCAGGTTCTGGAGGTGGAACAGCAGCGGCGAATTCACAGGGAGCATCTTCTCGCGCCCATCGGGGAAGTGGAACACCTCGCGCCCCTCGCGTCCGTGATGCGGGCCCTTGGCGATGCCGACCACGGCGATATCATCGGCGACACCGATCTCCTCCAGCACGCTCATGACGCTGGAGAGCTGGCCCTTGCCGCCGTCGATCAGGATCAGGTCAGGGAGGATGGTGTCGTGCGATGGCCCTCCCCTCCCGCTTGCGGGAGGGGTCGGGGGTGGGCTTGCTTCATCATCCTCATCATCAGCCCAAGCGCGAAACCGCCGCGCCATGACCTCGCGCATCATCGCGAAGTCATCATTGGTCTGCGCCTCGCGGATGTTGAACTTGCGGTATTGGCCTTTTTCGAAGCCCTCAGGCCCCGCGACCACCATCGCGCCGACCGCCTTGGCGCCCTGAATGTGGCTGTTGTCATAGACCTCGATCCGCTGCGGCGGGGCATCGAGCTCCAGAAACTCGGCGAGCTCGCGGTTGAGCTTGGCCTTGGTGCCAGTCTCCGCCAGCCGCCGCTCCAGCGCCTCCACCGCATTGCGCTGCGCCTGTGCCAGCAGCTTGCGCCGGTCACCGCGCTCGGGCACCGAAAGCCGCACCTTGCGCCCCGCGACCTCGCTGAGCGCCGCCTCGATCAGCTCCGACTCGGGCAGGTCGCGGTCGACAAGGATCGTCGGCGGCGGGGGGACTTCCTCGTAGAATTGCAGCATCACGCTGGCGAGTACCTGTGCTTCGTCCACATCCGTCGTGTGGCGCGGGAAGAAGGCGCGGTGGCCCCAGTTCTGCCCGCCGCGAATGAAAAAGCCCTGCACGCCCATCACCCCGCCCTTGGCCGCCAGCGCAAACACATCGGCATCGCCCAGCCCCTGCGCATTGATCGCCTGCGACCCCTGAATGAAGGTCGCCGCGCGTAGCCGGTCGCGCAGCATCGCGGCGGTCTCGAACTCAAGGTTCGCTGCCGCCTCGGCCATCTGCCGCTCCAGATCGGCCTGCACCGCGCCCGATTTGCCCGACAGGAAATCCTTCGCCTGCCGCACCAGCGCCTCATACCCCGCCTCGTCGATCCGCCCCACGCACGGCGCGGAACACCGCTTGATCTGGTAGAGCAGGCACGGCCGGTCACGGTTGTTGAAATAGCTATCGGTGCAGGAGCGCAGCAGGAACAGCTTTTGCAGCGCGTTCAGCGTGGTGTTGACGCTGCCTGCACTGGCGAAAGGCCCGTAATAATTGCCCTTCGCCCGCCGCGCGCCGCGATGTTTCTGGATGCGCGGGAAGGCGTGATCGGCGCGCAGCAGGATGAAGGGGAAGCTCTTGTCATCGCGGAGCAGCACGTTGAAGGGCGGGCGGAAGCGTTTGATCAGCTGCGCTTCGAGCAGCAGCGCCTCAGCTTCGGAATTGGTGGTGATGATCTCCATGCTGCGAGTCTGGCTGACCATGCGCTGGAGCCGCCCCGAAAGCCCGGCGATCTGGGTGTAGTTGGCCACCCGCGCCTTGAGGCTTCGGGCCTTGCCCACATAGAGCACCTCGCCCCGCGTATCGAGCATCCGGTAAACGCCGGGGACGGGCTTCAGCACCTTCACCGTACTGCGGATCGCCTGCACCCCGCCTTCAAGGTCAGGCTGCGCGCTGGCGACGGTGTAGGCGGCGCGCTCCTCGTTGAAACGCTCCGCGCCGCGCGGATCATGGGGAGTGCCTGCGGGGGTCTTGGCCATGGGGAGCCAATAGGGAAAGCGGGGGGCGATTGGCAATTCCCGCAAGTGCGCCTATCCGCGGGCGCGTGGAACGCAGCGACGTCATCATCCTCGGCGCAGGGGCAGCAGGACTGTTCTGCGCCGGGCAAGCAGGGCAGCGAGGCCTGAAGGTGGCGTTGTTGGAGAAGGCCGAGGCGCCGGGGAAGAAGATCCTGATCTCGGGCGGGGGGCGGTGCAACTTCACCAATCTGGGCGCGGGGCCTGGGAATTACCTCAGCGCCAATCCGCATTTCGCCAAGAGCGCCCTCGCCCGCTACACCCCCGCCGATTTCATCGCACTCATCGAGCGGCATGGCATCGCGTGGCACGAGAAGACGCTGGGCCAGCTGTTCTGCGATGGGTCGGCCAAGCAGATCGTGGCGATGCTGTTGGAGGAGTGCCCGCTTGAGCTTGTCACCCTGACCTGCGAAGTGGACGTGGTGAGCGTGGCGCGGGGCGAGGATGGCACTTTTACCGTCACCGCCGCCGATGGCCGCCATTGGAGCGCACCCGCCCTCGTGATCGCCACCGGAGGCCCTTCGATCCCCAAGATGGGCGCGAGCGATTTCGCCTATAGGCTGGCGCGGCAATTCGGATTGAAGGTGGTCGAACCGCGCCCCGCTTTGGTCCCGCTGACGCTGGGGGGAGATGACGCGTTGTTCCGCGAGCTGTCCGGCGTCGCTGCCCCGGTGCGGGCGAGGGCCGGCAAGGCTGAGTTTGCTGAGGCGGCGCTGTTCACCCACAAGGGCCTCTCCGGCCCGGCGATCCTGCAAGTCTCGTCCTATTGGCGCCACGGCGATCCCGTCGGCATCACCTTCCTGCCCGAAGCCGCCACCGACTGGCTGCTCGAAGCCAAGCGCCATCGCCCCCGCACCCATCTGCGCACCCTGCTGCGCGAGCGCATGCCGGACCGCCTCGCCGATGCGCTGGCCGACCGGCTAGGGCTGGAGCGGGAGCTCGGCAACATCGCCGACAAGGACCTGCGCGCCGCGCAAGGCCAACTGGCGGACTGGCGCTTCGCCCCCAACGGCACCGAAGGCTATGCCAAGGCCGAAGTCACCGCAGGCGGCATCGCCACGGCAGAACTTTCCAGCCGCACCATGGAAGCCGCCAAGGTCCCCGGCCTCTATGCCATCGGCGAGGCGGTGGATGTCACCGGATGGCTCGGCGGCTACAACTTCCAATGGGCCTGGGCGAGCGCGCACGCTGCTGCTGAAGCCCTAGCTGAGGCGCGCTGGACGTAAGGAAATTGCGCAAAACCTTCCCCGGCGGCAATTCCTGCCGTTCGCGTCAAGTTGATTTGTGCAATTCAAGCGCCTAGCTTTGACGACTGAGTCCGAAAACGGGCCGAAGCCGCCCCATCATCGGGACGGCCAGCGGGAGAGACCCTTGCGCCAATTGCAAGGCATGGATTCCTCGTTCGTCGCGCTGGAATCGCCGAATTCGCCGATGCATATCGGTTCGGTCCTGATCTACAATCCGGCGACCGCCCCGGGCGGCTTCGTGCGGTTCAAGGACATTCTCCAGTTCATCGGATCGCGGATGCAATTGTCGCGCACCATGCGCCAGCGCTTGGTGCGGGTGCCGCTTGATCTCGATTACCCCTATTGGGTCGAGGATCCCGACTTCGATCTGGAATATCACGTGCGCCATGTCGCCCTGCCCAAACCGGGGGACTGGCGCCAGCTGTGCATTCAGGCCGCGCGCATCCACGCCCGCCCGCTCGATCTCAATCGTCCGCCGTGGGAATTCACCGTGGTCGAAGGGCTCGATGCGGTCGAAGGCTATCCGCCCGGCTGCTTCGCCTTCGTCACCAAGGTCCACCACGCCGCGATCGACGGGATGAGCGGGATCGACCTGATGGAGGCGCTGCACACGCTGACCCCCGACGCTGCTCCACCTTCGAAGCCCGATACCTGGAAGCCCGAGAAGATCCCCGGCCCCGTCGAGCTGCTCGGCAAGTCCTACATCAACGCGCTGCTCAATCCGCTGAAACAGGCGCAGGTCGCGGCCAAGGCGGTGCCCGGGGTGGCAGGCGTGATCCGCGGGCTGATTTCCAAGGACTTCAAGCTCAGCACTGATCTGGTGCCGCCGCGCACGCGCTTCAACCGCACGATCTCGCCGCACCGCGTGGTCGAGGGGCGGACCTTCGACCTCAAGGAATTCAAGGCGATCCGCGCGCTGCTGCCCGAGGCTAAGGTCAATGACGTGGCGATTGCCGTGATCGGCGGCGCGCTCCACAAGTATCTCACTGCCAAGGGCGATCTGCCCAAGCCCACCATGACGGCGATGGCGCCGATTTCCGTGCGCGCCTCGGACGAGAAGGGCGACATGGGCAATCAGGTGGCGGCGATGATCGCCCCGCTCGGCACACACATCGCCGATCCGGCCGAGCGGCTCGCCTATGTCTATAGCCAGACCAACAATTCCAAGGCGATGACCAATGCCCTCGGCGCGCGGCGGATGACCGAGGTGAGCAAGGTCAACCCGCTGTTCTACATGGCCTTGGGCGCGCAGCTGTTCAGCCGGGTGAGCCTCGCGCACCGGTTGGCGATGCCGTTCAACACGGTGGTGACCAACGTGCCCGGCCCGCCGGTGCACATCTATTCCAGCGGCGCGCGGCTGGAGAGCATGGCGCTGTCGCTGATCTGCCTGACCGACGGGCTGGGCCTTGCGCATGTGGTGCAATCCTACGTCGGTGAGGCTTACATCAGCTTCACCGCCTGCCGGGACATCTTGCCCGATCCCGAATTCTATTCGCAGTGCTTGCGGGATAGCTTTGACGAACTGCTGGCCGCAGCCAAGGCGAAAGAGGCGGCACCTGCCGCTGCGCCCAAGCCTGCCGCCAACGCGAAACCCAAATCCGAACCAAAAATCACACCAACCAAGCCCGCCGCCAAGCCGCGCCGCGCTTCGCAGGAGAAGGCATGATGGCCAGTGCAGCAATCGATCCGGCAGGCAGCCGCCCCAAGGCCGAACCACCCCACCGGCTATGGACCCTGATCGAAGGGCGGGCGATGCTGGAGTTGGGGCTGCTCTATGCCGCGCGCCCGCTGATGGCCGCGCTGCCCAAGGGCGATGGCCATGCGGTGATGGTGCTGCCAGGCTTCATGGCCTCGAATTCCTCAACCGTGCCCATGCGCAATGTTCTGAAGCGCATCGGCTATGACGCCCATGGGTGGGATTCAGGCCGCAACATCAAGGTCGATAATGCCCTGATCCGGCGGCTGGAAAGCCAGTTGGGGCGGCTCAACGACGCGAGCGGGCGCAAAGTCTCGCTGGTGGGCTGGAGCCTGGGCGGGGTGCTGGCGCGTGAACTCGCCAAGCTGCACCCTGAAAAGGTGCGGTTGGTGATCAGCCTCGGCAGCCCGATTTCGGATGATCGCGGCCACACCCATGCGCGCCGCCTGTTCGAGATGCTCAACGGCAAGGAACCCGAGCCAATGCAGGACGGGCGGTTCCGCGGGCTCGACGAAGCCCCGCCGGTGCCGACCACCTCGATCTTCACCAAGACCGACGGGATCGTCCACTGGCGCGGCTCTGTGCAGCACCCGCACAAGGCCGCCGCCGAGCAGCCGACCGAGAATATTCAGGTCCACGCCAGCCATTGCGGCCTCGGCGTGAACCCGAGCGTGATGATCGCCATCGCCGACCGGCTGGCGCAGGCGGAGGGAGCATGGCGGCCCTTTGCCCCGCCCATGATCCACCAGTGGATGTTCCCGCGCACCAGCGTCAGCTGACGCGCGGGCACATCAGAACAGCTTGCGCAAATCGATCCCGAGATAGAGCCCCAGCGGGTCAATCACGAAGGGCTGGTAGTTGATCGGGGTATTGCCCGACTCGTCCCGCACCCGGCGCTGCGCGTCGAAGACATTGTCCGCCACCAACGACACGCGGAAGTCCTTGAGGAAGCCTTCGTTCTTGCCCGTCAGCTCGCCCATATTGGCAAAGATCCGCAGGTTGAAGGTGACGATGTCGTCAAAGAACAGATCCGAACTGCCGGGCAGGCCTGAGCCATTCAGCTGCGTCTCACCCGTGTAGATACCCGAAAGGCGGAAGCCCACGCCCTTGCCGAACAGACCCGCTTCGAGGCGGCTCGAATGGCGCGGCAGGCCGAAGGCTCCGGTTGCCTGCCCGTCGAGCTGGTCAAGCGGCGCGAGGCCCGGAGCGATCAGGATCTCGTTGTCGAGCTCGATCGAGTGGGTCAGGTTGAAGAAGTAACGCCAGCCGGGGAAGCTGTTCTGCGCCAGCGGGTTGAAGGCTGGGCCGCCCGCAGGAGGTCCGCCTGCTGCCGGAGCGCCGCCCGCAGCGGGAGCGCCGCCAGCCGCCGCCGGGGGAGCCGCCGCACAGAAACGCTGCTGGAACTGCGCCAGCGCCTCGGGCGGAATGGTGCCATCGGGACGGCGCGAGCGATCAAGCGCCAACTTGATGAAGGCCGGATCAACGCCCGGAAGCTCAGCCGAAACATCCTCGCCCCGGTCGATCTTGCCGACCAGCTCGGCGATGGCTGCGGTGCCATCGGGGCCGCAGGCGCGCTCACGGAAGGCGGCGAGCTGCGGCGGCACTGCGGCCGGAGCGCCGCCCTGCCCCGGAGCCCCGCCACCTCTGGGCGCGCCCCCTGCTCCACCGCCGCCCATTACGGCCGGATCGAAGCTGCAAATGCGGGTGCGGAATTCAGCGAGCCGGGCCGGGTCCACCTTGCCGTCCGCGCCGCGGATGCGCGAGAGCATCGGGGCGAGGCGCGCCGGGTCAATGCCGGGGAATTCAGCGGAGATATCCGCGCCGCTGTCGATCGCAGCGACCAGCTTCTCGAGGAAGGCCATGCCATCATCAGCGCACAGGCGCGTGCGGAAGGCCATGAATTGCTCGCGCTGTTCAGCGGTCGGCGCACCGCCCGCGCCAAAGCGCGCGCCGGGGCCAGCCGCGGGCGCGCCCGGGCCTGCTGGCTGCGCGGGTGTAGCCGCCGGTGCCGGAGCAGCCGCCGGAGCAGGAGCCGCTGCCGCGCTGGCGAAGGCCGCACCCCGACCACCGCCACCACCAAAACCACCGCGTCCGCCGCCGCCCGGCCCGCCAAAGCCGCCCGGACCGCCCGCAGGCGCGCCGATGCTGCCATTGGTCGAGAAGGTGAACTGCACCCGGTTCGCCCGCGTCTCGGCAAAGCTGACCGAGCGCCGGTCCACCGCGATCAAGCGGCCTTCGGCATTGCGGCTCACCCGGCCCGGAAAAGCCGCTTCAATCTCCGAGGTGATCTGCGGAAAGGCGCTGACGACATTATCCGAACGGTTGCGGATATATTCCACCGTCAACCGGCTCCCCTCCCAGAACGGCAATTCCCAGTTGGCCGCGAACTTCCAGTCGCGCTGGGTCTCGGCCGGGAGATCGGGATTGCCCCCGGTGGTGACATCGGCCAGCACCGTCTCGCCGCGCACGAAATCGAACACCGGCACGTTGAAATTGACAATCGTGGGATTACCCAGCGCCGCAAGACCCGGGGCAACCTCGCGCCACACATAAGTCGCCGAAAGATCGAGGCCGTCAACGGGTGACCAGTTGAGCCCCGCGTTCCAATTGCCCAGCACGCCAAAGTCGCTGAAATCCTCGGCGCCAACCTGGAGGTTGAGCGAGAAGGTGCCGAGCGCATCCGCCACGCCGGCGCGGCGACTGGTCAGGGGCACAACAATGTTGGTGCCGGTCGACAGCTGACGGCGGGTCAGGGTCACGTCTTGCACCGTGCGCGTGTCCGCGCTCTCGATCTGCCGCCAATCAATGCCGATGTTGAAGGTCGCGAGCACCTCGCCGGCGGGCAATTCAATCAGTGGGCCGTTGAGCGTGGTCAGCGAGCTGCCGGTGATGACGCGGCTGCTGGCGACGTCGAAACCGTTCGCGGTGTTGGTCGGCAGCGCGCCGTTGACCGCAAGGGTCCCGGCGAGCGCCGCATCGCGCAGCGCTTGCAGGCTCTGCGAGCTCAAGCGGCGATCAATCTCGGTTTCGGTCTCGGAGAGGGAGGCATCAAAGGTGCTGGTCAGGCGGAAGGCATTGATCGGCTTGGTCAATGAACCCGCGCTTGAGATCGTGTCGGTCGAGGTGCGCCGGGCCAGCGGCGTCTCCTCCCCAAAGGTTCGCAGGGTCCCCGGCACGGCCGGATTGCTGGTGAGCACCACGCTGTTGAGCCCGTCGAGGCTGCGGGTTTCGTTGCGGCGATAATTGAGGTTTGCGCTGAGCGCGATGCCGCTGTCGATGATCGCCTTGGCCCACGAAACATTGCCGTCGAGCGTGAAGCTGTCGGCCACCAGGCTGCGGAATTCCGCTTGATCGGGGTCGCCCGGAACGGTCGAAACCGAACCCGGGGTCTGGATGATGTCCCGCTCGGCCTCGGTCAGCAAAGACCCGTCCTCGACCTGGAAATTGGCATTGATCCGTGCGCCATCGGAAATCTTGAGAAGGCCGAGTTGCTGCTCGTTGCGCGCAAAGCCGCCGCGCGAGGGGGCTTCAAACTCCAGTTCGACCTGGCGATTGGAGTAATTGTCCTTGAGGATCAGGTTGATCACCCGGCGATCGGGCGGAAAGCCGAAGCGCTGGGCGACTTCTTCGGGGAACACCTCGACCCGCGCCAGCGCCTCGGGCGGGTAGTTGGCGAACTCGCGGAAAGAGCCGATGCGCAGGCCGTTGACGAGGATCACCGGCCCCCCGCCGCCGCCACGCCCCCGAGCCGAGCCAGTCCGCGCGCTGATTTGTGCGATCAGATCGGTGATCGACGTGACGCCTTCGGCCGCGATGGCCTCCTCGTCGAGCTGCAGCAGCGGGGCCTGTTCCACCACCAGCTGACCCCGGAGGCGCTCGCCGCTGACGATGATTTCACCCTCGGGCACGACAGGCTCTTCGGCAGCGGGCGCGCTCCCGCTAACCTTGGGGTCGGCCTTGTCTTGCGGGACCACAGCAGGCTGCGGCTGCCCTGTGGCATCATTGGCCAAAACCGGCATGGCCAGCGCGATGCTGGCAGCGCAAGTGCCAGCGCACAGCGCGGCGCGTGAGAGCGGGGAGAGGTTCATTATGTCCCTTTGTGTAAACTTTTTTACTGCGACAGAGAATTTCCTGCCTTCAGCGCATAATTTCGTTACGGTCAGTAGTGATGTTCAGATGCATCCACGCCCCTGAATGCAAGCTGTGTGGCCCCTTAACGCACGAGCCTTCCCTTTTGGTTCCCGTATCGCTAAAGCGCCCCTGCCCATCGACCGGCGTATTGCGCCGCAACACGACAAAGGAATTACATGGCCAAGGAAGAACTCCTCGAAATGCGCGGGCGCGTGGTTGAGTTATTGCCCAATGCGATGTTCCGGGTGGAGCTTGAAAACGGTCATGAAGTGCTTGGCCACACCGCTGGCAAGATGCGCAAGAACCGCATCCGGGTGCTGGTCGGCGATGAAGTGCTGTGCGAATTGACGCCTTATGACCTCACCAAGGCGCGCATCACGTACCGCTTTATGCCGGGTCGCGGCGGCCCCGGCCCGCAGTAAGTGCCCGCGGCCCAGATGGGCACGCTGCACCTCACCTTAGCCTCGGCCTCTCCCCGGCGGCGCGAATTGCTCGGCCGGCTCGGCCTTGTGCCTGATGCTGTCACCCCGGCTGACATTGACGAGAGCCCGCTCCCCGGCGAACTGCCGCGCGCCTATGCGCAGCGGATGGGGCGCGAGAAGGCTTGCGCCGTGGACGCGCCCGGCCATGTGCTGGCTGGTGACACGGTGGTCGCGGTCGGTCGCCGCATCCTGCCCAAGACCGAAAGCGAAGCCGAAGCGCGCGCCTGCCTCGAACTGATGAGCGGGCGGCGCCATCAGGTTCTCACCAGCGTGGTGCTGCGCGCGCCCGATGGGACCCTGCGCGAGCGCCTGTCCGAGACGGTGGTGCATTTCAAGCGCCTCTCGGCGGAGGAAATCGCGGCCTATCTTGCGGGCGGTGAATGGCAGGGCAAGGCGGGCGGCTATGCCATTCAGGGCTCGGCCGAGGGGCTGATCAACTGGATCAGGGGCAGCCATTCGGGCGTGATGGGCCTGCCGCTCTACGAGACCCGCGCGCTCTTGAAGGCGGCAGGATTTGCGATTGGCTGAACGCGCATCGCCTCGCTGGCTGATCGAGCAGGGCATCGGCGAAACCCGCGCGCTGCTGGTCGAGGGCGAGCGAGTGCTGGCGGCGAAGCTAATTTGGCCGGGCGAGATTACTGCGGGCGAGCGGGTCACTGGCAAGCTCACCGCCAAGCTCAAGGGCACCCGCCGCGGGGTCGCGCTGCTCGCGAACGGCACCGAAGCGCTGGTTGACCACCTGCCCCCGAGCATCACCGAGGGACAGACCCTCGACCTCATCATCACCCGCGCCCCGATCGCCGAGCGCGGCCGCTTGAAGCGGGCCCAAGCGCGCGTGGCGGGAGG
>LSKF01000080.1 GCA_001556995.1 Erythrobacteraceae bacterium CCH12-C2 | reverse complement strand
TGATCCGCAGAAATTACCCCGCGGGGTGGAGAGCCGTCCACGACATCAGTTGCGGACTCTGGCATCCTATGATGAAGTAGCTGGATGAGGCTGCCCTATCTTATGTTGCTCGCACTCTGCTCTTGCAGCCCGCCTGAAGCTACCTTGCGGTCCGAGATTGGAGATGGTGCGCTTCGTCCGGCTAAAGTTTATCCCGACGAGGAGATATCCATCACGCTCTGGGAAGCGCGAGGCGATCCTCCGGATCAAATAACTATCGTAATCAAGCCAGATCAATCTATGCGCGTCGAAAGATACGACGTCAACCGGTCCAAAGAACGATCTGAGTTGATCACTCACACGCTGGACACCGAGCAAGTAAGCGAACAGCTTTTTGATGAGCTGCGGACGAGGCTTAGCGTCTATCGCCCACAGGAATTGGCAAAAGACGGGCCAATGATATTTCCCAGAGGTTGCGGCTTCATCAGCCACAGTCAGGGCGTCATCAACGTTGGTTTCGAAGACGCGAATGGTAAAAGCGGATACTTCGTTCTGCAAGAAGCATGCGTGGGAGCAAGTGCGGCGAGGACCAAGGCTGACCTCGAAGATATCCTTTCCAAGATGCCCGAACTAGATGGAACCGAAGGCTACGGGTGGCGTAGATCGTGAGGGCGGCAGAAATCCACCCACTTGTTGCCGGTTCGATGATTGCCGTACTTTGACAAAAGCGGCCATCGGAGCTCGCCCGACGACCGCAAACTTTGTCAGATCTCGATGCGCTCCGCCAGTACAAGAGCATCTTCCACGTCGACCCCAAGATACCGAACGGTATTCTCGATCTTCGAATGGCCCAGCAGGATTTGCACTGCACGCAGATTTCCGGTTGTCCGGTAGATCATGGCCGCCTTGGTGCGCCGCATGGAATGGGTGCCGTAGTCTTCCCGCCGCAACCCGACCGCGGTGACCCACTCATCGACGAGGCGAGCATACTGCCGCGTGCTCATTGGTTGGCCGGAATGGATCCTGCTTGGGAACACGAAATCATCGAGGGTTCCTCCCCGCCGCAGCAGCCATGTCGCCAGGCTCGAGCGGGCGTCTGCGGTGATTTCAAATTGCACGGGTCGCCCGGTCTTCCGCTGGATGACCATTGCGCGGTCGCGAACTTCAGATCCGGCCACGAGATCGCCGACCTTAAGCTTCACCAAATCGCAGCCCCGCAGCTTGCTGTCGATCGCCAGGTCGAACAGGGCGCGGTCACGAAGCCGCTCCTCGCGATCAAGGAAGAACCGGATCGCCCAAATCTGCTTCTGAGTGAGTGGCCGTTTGGTGCCGACGGTTCTGCCGGCATTCCACGAGACCCGGTTTTGCATTGCCGGATCGAGGTGAGAGTAGGTCATTTTCTTTCTCCAAGGCCATAATTGGCCGGAAAGAAAGAACGAGCATCAATCGTGTTTTTACCTTTAAGCGCGCCGAAGCATTGGGGCCCTGAAGTTATGCGGGATATCTGATTGAGCAAGTAACACCGGGACCTTGGTCATCGTGAGCGCGCTTGAGACAAGCTAGGCAGGTTCGCGCACACGCGCGATGCTGATGGTCTCCGATCCGCTTTTGGCTTGCGCAAGATCATAGGCAGACTGCATCCGCAGCATGGTGGCGGCAGAAATACCGAACGCTTTCTCAAAGCGGATAGCCATCTCCGGCGTTAGCGCGGCCCTGCAATTGAGCAGACGGCTTAAGGCTGGCCGGGTGACCTTGAGATGATCTGCCGTGCTCGACACGTTCATGTTGTAAGGCTTCACGATCTCTTCGAGCAGCCAAGGGCCCGGATGGATCGCGAAGCTGTCATGGAGCTTGATGGCCATCAGTGATAGTCCTCCAGATCGAGATCGGCGACGGTCAGTTCGTCGATCAGTGTGAATGTCAGCCGCCAGTTTCGGGTTACCGTCATGGCAAAATATCCCTCTCTGTCTCCGGTGAGTGGATGAAACCCGAAATTGGGCGGCACTGCCAATTCATCCACACTCCCCGCCGACGCAATGAAAGCCAGCATGCGCCGAAGCCGGTCAGCCTCCATCAGCCCTGCTGGCTTCCCGGTTTCAGCAAACCTGCGAAGCGCCTTATGGCGGATGGTGCCGATTTCCATTGGGGTGTAATCCCATAAGTTACACGAAGAGTCAAGAGAAGTGTAACCCTTAAGGTTACGCTTCCGCCATTCCCGATGCGGTCCGCCAGAATTCCTGCATTACGCCCGGAGCAGCGCGCCGATCACCGAAATCGCTGATCTTGAGGGAATAAACACCCGGGTACGAAACGCGATAATCTCCGTGAAGCAGCCGATGCTCTTGAGCCAGGGAAGCTGCTCCGCCGCAGCTCCGACGATTTCATAGCGCTTCTCGCCTGCCACACGGGAGCATTTGAAGGTCGCCTCGAACGGCTGCTTGATCGGGACTGTCCGGCCTTCGCCGAGCGCCTTGATGATCGTGTCCGGGCTAAGTTCAACGGTGGTGGCAATATCGAACTTCTCGAGTAGCTTCGCAACGTCGAGTTCGTGAACCATGCGGCCGAGCCAGCTTCTGCCCTCTTCGTCCACGATGCGGCGGACCTCCAGATAGTCGATGGGAAGGCTCGACCAGATCGGCAGGAGAAGTCCGGTTGCAAGGTACACGGTCTCTGTGGTGAGCCGTTCGGCAAGCTCCGCAACCTCGCTTTGCCACAGCTTTTCGAAAGTCCGGCCCGGGGCTTCCTCCCATGCTGATTCAGCAAGGTCATCGAAGTGGTGGTATTCGCGCCGGAGCGGACGGTGGAGGATAACCCGCCGGATCAGCTCGCCTTGCTCGGTCATGAAGTGCCGCGAAGGTTCGGCCAGGGCCGCTTTCCGACTCTTGGCATTGTGGAGCAGAATGCAGCCGTCGGCGTAATCGCGGCGCTCAAGGACACGCTCAAGCGAGATCGGCCGCGCTCTCGTCTTGAGAGCCAGCTGCAGCAAGTGTGACGTGGCACCGGTTCGCCCGTCGGTCCGCAGGACTATGTCTTCGACAACCTCGGCCTGTTCGACCCGCAGCGTTTCGACGCCGACATCGAGTGATCCGGCCTCGCGCGCTGCGGACACTCGCGCTTCGACCAACCCCAGAAATTCCTCGAAGATCGCATTTTGCATTCCGATCGGCAATGCAAGGATGCGGTTGAGCCAGCGCTGGATCGGCGGAAGGTCCTCTTCGAGAATGCCGTCTTCCGAGACAATCTTGAGCCCGCTACGTCGCTGGAAGTCTATCAGCGTTGCGCTCTTGAGCTTGCCGTGTGCCAGCAAGGCAAACCAGGTCGAGAGAGCCGCCTTGGCGTATTCGCTTTCGAGATTGTCGGCAGGGTCGAAGAGGTTCTGGCCGCCCGTCTGTCGTTGACCCCGCGTCAGCGCCCCCAGACTGTCGAGCCTGCGCGCAATGGTGCTGGTGAACCGCAGTTCCCCCTTGCAGTTCGTGGTTACAGGCCGGAACAGCGGCGTGTTCGCCTGATGTGTCCGATGCGTTCGGCCCAGCCCCTGAATGGCGCGGTCGGCTCGCCATCCCGGCTCAAGCAGGAAGTGGATGCGCCGCTTCTGGCAAGCTGCGTCAAGGCTGGCATGGTACGATCGCCCGGTGCCGCCCGCGTCGCTGAAGACTAGGATCGGCTTCCTGCCATCCATGAACTGGTCGGTCTCGGACTGGTTCGTCCGCGGCGAGCGGGTCTCGAGCCGTTGCTGGCCGTCGCTCTGGGTTATGAGCCGCTTGCTGCGCCCGGTCACCTCGGCGACCTTCTCTGGTCCATAGTGCTCAATGATCCCATCCAGCGCTGGCTTGATCGGCGGCATGGCGCACAGATGCTCGATCATCTCGCTGCGGCGGGCGATCGCAGTCTGGTTATGGACTGGACGGCCTTCCTCGTCGAACATCGGTGCCGAGCGCTGGGTGCCGGTATCATCGACGAATACTTGCATCTGTTGCGTGGGGAAGGCGCGCTCAAGGTACTCGATCACGGCGTCGAGCGGACTGAGGTCAAGGTCGAGCTCCGCGCGCTCTTCTGGAGAGAGGCTGTCGAGACGGCGATCGAGGATGCTTTCGGCGGTCGAAACCAGTTGGACGACAACCACCTCGTCGCGGTCCAGATGGAGATTGATGGCAGCAATCAGCGTTGGCAGCTTCATCGACAGCAGCAGCTGATTGAAGAACCGCTGCTTGGTGCTTTCAAACCGGCTTCGCGCTGCGGCTTTCGCACCGCTGTTAAGCGTTGTGCCGTCGATTTCGTCGACGACGCCGGTCAGCTCCAGTGCCTCCTCAAGGTTCTGATGGATGATCGCCCAGGCGTCGGCATAAGTGTCGTAAACGGCGATCTGTTCGGCTGTCAGATCATGTTTCAGGATGTCGTATTCGACGCCTGCGAAGCTGAGTGCGCGCGCCTGATAGAGGCCAAGTGCCTTGAGGTCCCGCGACACGAGTTCCATCGCAGCGATGCCCCCTGCCCTGATCTGGCTGATGAAATCTTCCCTGTTGGCAAACGCGGTGCCAGGTCCCCACAGACCAAGCCGCACGGCATAGGCAAGGTTGTTGACCTCCGAGGCTCCGGTCGCCGAGGCGTAGAGAACCCGGGCATCGGGCAGATTGTTTTGCAGCAGCACGCCGGCGATGCCCTGCAGCGATCCGCTTTTCGTGCCGCGGGCGCCCTCGCCTCCTGCCACACCGCCCATCTCGTGGCTCTCGTCGAAGGCGATGACACCGTCGAAATCCTCGCCCGCCCAATCGAGCAGCTGCTTCAGGCGGGTGGCGTCCTGACGCTGGCTGCGAAGGGTCGGGTAGGTGACGAACAGGACCCCTTCGCGAAACGGAACCGCCTGATCGATCTTCCAGTTGGAAAGCGGCTGAACGTCGGCCGCAAGGCCGCCGATGGCGCTCCAGTCGCGGCGCGCATCCTCAAGCAAGCTCTCGTTCTTCGAGATCCAGATGGCCTTGCGGCGTCCCGCAAGCCAGCCATCAAGGATGCAGGCGGCGATCTGCCTGCCCTTCCCTGCCCCCGTGCCATCGCCGAGGAAATAGCCTTTGCGGTAGGCACGCCCTTGCTCGTCGAGTTGCAGGCCAACGCCTTCCTCAGCCGGAACGAACAGGCCCGGCAGATACTGCTGCCACGCGTTCCCGGCATAGATGACAGTTTCGATCTGGGCCTCGGAGAGCAGGCTTTCTTGCAAGACCCGGTCCTGCAGCGCCGGGACATAATCCGGGATAGGTGCCGGGATCGAGCCCATAGCCACGCTTTCGACGAGCGGCGTCGGATGCTCGCGCGCGCCAACAATGTCGACCCGACTTGGCCGGTACGGGATGTAGACCCCGCTTTGCTCACCGAGCACTCGCGGCAGGTCCAAGGTATTGAACGCCAGTGCTTCGATCTTGGGGGTTTGGTCTACCCTCGCTTTGACCGGCTTTGTGATGGGCGTTGCCCGCATGGCTTTGAAGAGCACGCCCGGCTTTGCCTTCGGCGGCGCCGCGCGCGTCTCGCAGTCGGGTTGGGCTGTCGCGCGTTTGATGATTGGAACCGTAGACGCGACGTCTGCAACTGTCTCCCGCGCCAAAACTGCAGGTCTGATCTGCCCTGGGATCTTGTCGATCACGTACAAGCGCACGGCCACGCTGGTGCCCTGTTTGTGATAGCATTTATCGAGCCGGATTGATGTGCGGACCGTGCAAGAGGCAAAGGTGTCTTCGTAGATTTTCGCAAGCTTTGCGCTCGTCGTGAACCAGTCCGGCATGATCGCGACGATCCGTCCCCCCTGCTTGAGGCGCGTTATGGCAGCGCGCAGGTGACGCACCGCTGCGAACTCGTCTGCTCCTCGTCCCATTGACCGGGAGAACGGCGGGTTCATGAGGATCAGGCTTGGCTGCACAGCCGCGTCGAGATGGGAAGCCAGCATGGCTCCATCGATCCCTGTGATGGTGGCATCGGGAAACAGCAGTGCCAGCTTTTCACGCCTGCGCGGATCGATTTCGTTGAGATGCAATGCGCTGACATCGGGCAAAGTTGCCACCAGAGCGCCATGTCCGGCGCTCGGTTCAAGAACGATATCGGTTGCGAGTGGCTGCGCCAAAATCACGGATAACGCTGCGAGGTCTGCGGGCGTCGAGAATTGCTGGTACCTGATCTGGTCTTCACTTCTGACCGTATGTGTCGGCAGTGCCTCGATAAGCGCACTGATCTCCGAAATCTGAGTCAGCATCTGAGGTTTGTTCAGCAGTCCGGCCACGTGGCGCGTCAATGCCGCCTCGAGCAGGTCAAAAGCGTCCCTCTGGCTCCAGGCGCCGTTTGCGGAGCCCTCCCCGTAGAGCTGGCGCATCGCCTCAAACAGGCGTGGCTTGTTCGCCAGTCCGGTGGCGATGGCGTGCTGGATTTCGGTGATTGCTGCGTCCAGCTTCTGGCTGGATTGTTCAAAATGGTCGGTCACGGTCTGCTCCTGATGCTGAACCGCATCAGGCCATCCCCCT
>LSKF01000079.1 GCA_001556995.1 Erythrobacteraceae bacterium CCH12-C2 | reverse complement strand
ATCGTCGGCAGCCTCCCCGATATCGTCGAGGACCAATTCCTGCGGCTGTTTGCCGAAATGGGCATTCCCAAGGTCGGCGTGCTGCCGGCGCGCAATGCCCGCGATCTACCGCATGTGGGGCCAAACACCCGCTATGTGCTGGCCCAGCCCTTCCTTGGCGAGACCGCAATGGCGCTCGAGGGCCGCGGTGCGCAGCGCATCCCGGCGCTGTTCCCCTTCGGTGCGGAAGGCACGGCCGATTGGCTGCGCGCAGTGGCGCGCGAATTCGGTATCGACCCGGCATTGGCCGACAAGGTCATTGCCCCCGGCCAGGCCCGCGCCCGCGTCGCCCTGTCCAAACTGCGCCCGCAGCTTGAAGGCAAGCGCATCAGCTTCCTGCCCGACTCACAGCTTGAAGTGCCGCTTGCGCGCTTTCTGCAGGACGAGCTTGGCATGGAGTTGGTTGAGGTCGGCACGCCGTACCTCCACCGCGCGCACCTCGCCCGCGAGCTGGATCGCTTTGGCCCCCATGTGCGCCTGAGCGAAGGCCAGCATGTCGAGCGCCAGCTGGACCGCGTCCGCGCGGATCGGCCCGATATCACCGTCTGCGGGCTCGGCCTTGCCAACCCGCTCGAGGCCGAGGGCCTTACCACCAAGTGGGCGATCGAACTCGTCTTCTCGCCGATCCATGGCTTCGACCAAGCTGCGGACCTCGCCGAACTCTTTGCCCGGCCGCTGCGGCGCCGCGACATGCTGGAGGTCTAGGCGATGCAACTGGCTGTCTGGACTTACGAAGGCCCCCCGCACGTCGGCGCCATGCGCGTGGCGACCGCGATGGAGAAGCTCCACTACGTGCTCCACGCGCCGCAGGGCGATACCTATGCTGACCTGCTGTTCACGATGATCGAGCGGCGCTCGAAGCGCCCGCCGGTCACCTACACTACTTTCGAAGCGCGCGATCTGGGCAAGGATACCGCACAGATCTTTCAGGACGCCGCACGCGAGGCTGTGACCCGCTTCAACCCGCAGGCGATCATCGTCGGTGCGTCGTGCACAGCAGAACTGATACAAGATGATCCGGCAGGGCTGTCCGAGGCGATGGGGCTGCCCTGCCCGGTCATACCGCTCGAACTGCCAAGCTACCAGCGCAAGGAAAACTGGGGCGCGGCGGAAACCTTCTACCAGATCGTCCGCGGCCTTGCCGACAAGTCGCTGGTGCGGAGCCCGCGCGAAGGCCGCAAGGCCCGCGCCAATATCCTCGGCCCCACCGCACTCGGCTTTCGCCACCGCGATGATCTGGTCGAGATCCGCAAGATCCTCGACTGCCTGGGGGTCGCAATCAATCTGGTCGCCCCGCTGGGCGCCACCCCGCATGACATTGCCCGGATCGGCGCGGCCGATTTCAACATCGTCATGTATCCCGAAATCGCAGATGAGGCCGCCCGCTGGCTCGAAAAGACTTTCGATCAGCCCGCAGTGCGGACCATCCCTATCGGCGTGGGAGCGACCCGCTCCTTTATCGCCGACGTCGCCGAGCTGGCAGGTGCAGATCCCACGCCTGCCCTCGGCGACACCTCTTCCCGGATGCCTTGGTGGTCACGGTCGGTCGATTCGACCTACCTGACCTCCAAGCGTGTCTTCATCTTCGGTGACGCAACCCACGCTGTCGCCGCCGCTCGCATCGCGCGCGAGGAACTGGGCTTCGAGGTCTGCGGCCTCGGCTGCTACAACCGCGAATTCGCCCGCGAAATCCGCGCTGAGGCGGCGCGCTGCGGCATCGAGCCGCTGATCACCGATGATCACCTTGCGGTCGAGGACGCCATCGCCGCAGCCGCGCCCGAACTCGTGCTCGGCACGCAGATGGAGCGCCACATCGCCAAGCGTCTGGGCCTGCCCTGCGCGGTGATCAGCGCGCCGGTGCATGTGCAGGATTTCCCCGCGCGCCACTCGCCCCAGATGGGGTTCGAAGGCGCCAACGTGATCTTCGATACCTGGGTGCACCCGCTGGTGATGGGCTTGGAAGAGCACCTCCTCACCATGTTCCGCGAGGATTTCGAATTCGCCGACGAACATGGCGCGAGCCACCTTGCCGCCCATTCGCCGCGCAAGGCCGCGCCGGTCGCGGACGTATCGGAAGCGCCGGTCGAAGATATCCCGGCCCCAGCCCCGGCCGCAGTTGCTGAAGGCGGCGCGCTCTGGACCCCCGAGGCCGAGCGCGAGCTCAAGAAGATCCCCTTCTTCGTCCGCGGCAAGGCCCGCCGTAACACCGAGAATTTCGCCGCCGCCGAAGGGCGCACAGCGATCGATCTTGAAACGCTTTACGACGCGAAGGCGCATTATGCACGGTAGCGTCCCCTCCGCCGCCTCGGTTGACCCCCGCGCACCCGTGAGGGTGGTGATCGTGACGCTCGACAACCACCTCAAAGGCGCAGTCGACCGGGCCGACGAGGCGCTCGCGCCCGAGGGTATCGACCTCAGCCTCTACGCTGCTTCCGAATGGGGCAGCGATGCGGCTGAACTCGAGAAGGTGAAAGCTGCGATTGCCGAGGCCGACATCGTCATTGCGACGATGCTGTTCCTCGATGATCACATCCGCATGGTCCTGCCCGCCCTCGAAGCGCGGCGCGAGGCTTGCGATGCGATGGTGTGCCTGATGTCGGCGGGCGAGGTGGTGCGCCTCACCAAGATGGGCGGCTACCGCATGGACGCCCCCGCCAAGGGCCCGCTCGCGCTGCTCAAGAAGCTGCGCGGCAATGCCGGCAAGGGTGGCAAGCCCAATTCGGGTGCGGGGCAGATGAAGATGCTGCGCCGCCTGCCCAAGATCCTCAAGTTCATCCCCGGCACCGCGCAGGACGTGCGCGCCTATTTCCTCACGCTGCAATATTGGCTCGCCGGATCGGACGAGAACGTGGTCGCCATGGTGCGCGCGCTGATCGACCGGTATGCGGCGGGCGAGCGGATGTATCGCCGCGGCATCACCAAGGCCGATGCCCCGCTCGAATACCCCGAGACCGGGGTCTATCACCCGCGCACCCAGCAGCGCATTTCCGAAAGCCTGCGGTTGCTGCCGCCGGGCAAGGGCGAAAAGGGCACGGTCGGGCTGATCCTGCTGCGCTCGTACCTCTTGGGCCGTGACTGCGCGCATTATGACGGCGCGATTGCCGCCTTCGAAGCGGCCGGGCTCAAGGTTGTGCCGGTGTTCGCCAGCGGCCTCGACGCACGGCCCGCGATCGAGAAGTTCTTCATCGGCCCCGATGGCCGCCCGACGGTCGACGCGATCGTCAACCTCACCGGCTTCAGCTTGGTGGGCGGTCCGGCCTACTCCGATGCAAAGGCCGCGCGCGAAGTGCTGGGCCAGCTTGACCTGCCCTACCTCGCCGCCCACGCGATCGAGTTCCAGACCATCGAGGATTGGGCGCACCGTCCGCAGGGCCTCCTCCCGCTCGAATCCACCATGATGGTCGCCATGCCCGAGCTTGACGGTTCGACCGTGCCGAGCGTGTTCGGCGGACGCTCGGGCAATTCGGATGCAGGCTGCACCGGGTGCGATCGCAATTGCGCCCGCCCCGCCTCGCACAAAGCCCGCCCGATGCAGGCCTGCCCTGAGCGTGCCGAGGCGCTGGCCGCGCGCACGGTCAAGCTCATCCAGCTGCGCCGTAGTGAACGTGCTGCACGCAAGCTTGCCATCGTGGTGTTCAACTTCCCGCCCAATGCCGGGGCGACCGGCACCGCCGCCTTCATGGCGGTGCACGAGTCGCTCTACGCCACCCTCCAGCGCCTCGCCGCCGAGGGTTACGCCGTCGATGTGCCCGAAAGCGTCGATGCGATGCGTGACGCGCTGCTCAAGGGCAATGCGGAAAGCTACGGCACTGACGCCAACATCGCCCACCGCATCCCGGCGGATGATCACGTGCGGCGCGAAAAGCACCTCGCGGAGATCGAAGCCGCTTGGGGCCCCGCCCCCGGCAAGCAGCTTTCGGATGGCGGCAACATCCTTATCCAGGGCGCGTATTTCGGCAATGTCTTCGTCGGCGTGCAGCCGACCTTCGGCTATGAAGGCGATCCGATGCGGCTGCTGTTTGAAGGCAGCTTCTCACCCACCCACGCCTTCAGCGCCTTCTACCGCTGGATCCGCGAGGATTTCGGTGCCCATGCGATCCTGCACTTCGGCACCCATGGCGCGCTCGAATTCATGCCGGGCAAGCAGGCGGGGATGTCAGGCCATTGCTGGCCGGACCGGCTGATCGGCGACACGCCCAATTTCTACCTTTACGCCGCCAACAACCCCTCCGAAGGGACGCTGGCCAAGCGCCGTTCAGGCGCGACGCTGGTGAGCTATCTCACCCCGCCGCTGGCGCAGGCTGGGCTCTACAAGGGCCTGTCGGAACTCAAGGCAAGCGTTGAACGCTGGCGCGCCACGATCGACGATGCCGATCACGCCGAAGAGCGCGCCGATCTGGCCGCGCTGATCGCCGACCAGTGCGAGGCGCTCGACATCACCTATGCCGAAATCGGCGAACTGCCCGCGCGCCTTTACGAGATGGAAGAATCGCTGATCCCGCACGGCTTGCACGTCCTCGGCCGCAACCCGCAAGGGGCCGAGCGTGAGGATATGCTCGATGCGATGATGGAGGCGGGGAGCCATGATGGTCCGACACCAGACCGCGCACGCCTCGGCGCCCTGCTCGACTCCTCGGATGAGCTGGGCGCGCTGATCCACGCGCTCGATGGCGGCTATGTCCAGCCCGCCCCCGGCGGCGATGTGGTGGTGAACCCCGATGTGCTGCCCACCGGGCGCAATATCCACGGTTTCGACCCCTTCCTGATGCCGTCCGCCTATGCCTGCCGCCTCGGCAACGCACAGGCCGAGCAGCTGATCGCCCGTCACGTCAATGGCGGCGAGCCCTTCCCCGAAAGCATCGCCATGGTGCTGTGGGGCACCGATAACATGAAGTCCGAAGGCGTCCAGATCGCGCAGGCGATGACGCTGATGGGCGCGCGGCCCCGGCGTGATTCCTATGGCCGCTTGTGCGGGGCGGAGCTGATCCCGCTGGAGGAAATGGGCCGCCCGCGGATCGATGTGGTCATGACGCTGTCGGGCATCTTCCGCGATCTGCTGCCGATGCAGACCCGGATGCTGGCCGAAGCCGCGCTGCTTGCCAGTCAGGCCGATGAAGCACCCGAAGCCAATTTCGTCCGCAAGCACACGCTCGCGCAGATGGAAAAACACAGCTGCGACATGGAAACGGCGGCCCTGCGCGTCTTCTCCAATGCCGAAGGTGCCTACGGTGCCAACGTCAACCAGATGATCGAAGGTGGCGTCTGGGCCGACCCGGATGAACTCGCCAATGCCTTCGAGATCAACAAGGGCTTTGCCTACGGGGTCTCGGGCAAGCCGGTGCAGCAGCGCGAATTGCTGCAAAGCGCGCTTTCAACGGTCGATTTCACCTACCAGAACCTCGAAAGCGTCGAGCTTGGGATCAATGACGTCGACCAATATGTCGACGGCCTCGGCGGGGTGACCCGCTCGGTCGCGCGGGCCAAGGGGGCGGAGACGCCGGTCTATATCCTCGATGCGACCCGCGGCAGCACCAAGGTGCGCACGCTGGGCGAACAGATCGACCTTGAAACCCGCACCCGCACGCTGAACCCCAAGTGGTTCGAAGGCCTGCTCGAACACGGCTACGAAGGCGTGCGCCAGATCGAGGGCCATGTGACCAGCACGCTCGGCTGGTCGGCCACCACCGGGCAAGTCGCGCCGTGGGTCTACCAGAAGATTTCCGAGACCTTCGTGCTCGACGCCGCAATGCGTCGCCGGATGTCGAACCTCAATCCCAAGAGCTCAGCGCGGGTTGCCAGCCGCCTGCTCGAAGCGTGCGATCGCCACCTGTGGGAACCTGACGAAGCCACCCTCGCCGCCCTGCGTGAGGCCAATGACGAGCTGGAGGACCGCCTCGAAGGCGTGTTCCCGGCAGAATAACCAGAGGGATCTGAACCAATGAACCTGCACAGCCCATCCTCCAGTTTCAACCCGCCCGACGGGGAAGGATCGGTCCAGGTCGCGCTCGATCCGGCCGACAAGATCAAGGGCGCCAAGGTGTTTGCCGTCTATGGCAAGGGCGGGATCGGCAAGTCGACCACCTCGTCGAACCTCTCGGCGGCGTTTTCCAAGCTCGGCCACCGGGTGCTCCAGATCGGCTGCGATCCGAAGCATGACAGCACCTTCACCCTCACCAAGAAGCTGATGCCGACCGTGATCGACGTTCTCGAAACGGTCGAGTTCCACGCCGAGGAACTCAGGCCCGAGGACTACATGTTCGAAGGCTATAACGGCGTGATGTGCGTCGAGGCGGGCGGGCCGCCAGCGGGCACGGGCTGCGGCGGATATGTGGTCGGGCAGACGGTGAAGCTGTTGAAGCAGCACCACCTGCTTGAAGAAACCGACGTGGTAATCTTTGATGTGCTGGGCGATGTGGTGTGCGGCGGCTTTGCAGCGCCCCTGCAACATGCCGAGCGCGCGCTGGTGGTGGCAGCGAACGACTTTGACTCGATCTTCGCGATGAACCGGATCGTCGCAGCAATCGCGGCCAAATCGAAGAACTACGACGTGCGCCTAGCCGGCGTCGTTGCCAATCGCAGCCGCGAGACCGACGAGATTGATCGCTTCTGCGACAAGATCGGGATGCAGCGCCTCGCGCACTTCAAGGATGTCGATGCGATCCGCCGCTCGCGCCTCAAGAAGTGCACCTTGTTCGAGATGGGCGACGATCCCGAAGTGATCGCCGCGCAGGACGAATATCTGCGCCTTGCCGCGATGCTGTGGGCCGGGGTCGATCCCTCCAAGGCCCAGCCGATGAAAGACCGCGACATCTTCGATTTCCTGGGGTTTGAATGATGGCGACCCGTAACGCTTCCGAATATGACGCCCGCCGCGAAGCGCTGGCGACCTATTTCGACAGCACCGCGCGTCAGGCGTGGATCGATCTGACCTCGGACACCAAGGTCAGCGGCATCCGCGCAACCGTGCGCGCCGGGCGCGATGCCATGCGCGCGACGCTGCTTGACTGGCTGCCCACGGACCTGCGCCGCACCAAAGTGCTCGACGCCGGTTGCGGCACCGGCGCGCTGGCGATTGCGGCGGCCTGCCGGGGCGCGGAAGTCACTGGGATTGATGTGGCGGGAGGTCTGGTGGAGGTGGCGCGCGAACGCACGCCTTCGTTCATCGGGCATGGCCGCATCCACTGGCGGTCGGGCGACATGCTCGATCCTGGCCTTGGCACCTTTGCCCATGTCGTCGCAATGGACTCGCTAATCCATTATCAGCCCGACGATCTGGTCGCCGCGCTGAGCGAGCTTGCGCAGCGAACGACCGGGTCGATTCTCTTCACCTTTGCCCCGCGCACCACCTTGCTGACCGCGATGCACGAAGTCGGCAAGTTCTTCCCCAAATCCGACCGCAGCCCTGCGATCGTGCCGGTAAGCGAAGACGATCTGCGCGCGCGGTTGGCCCGCCTACCCGGCTGGAGCGTCGGACGGACCCAGCGCATCTCCAGCGGCTTCTACAAGTCGCAGGCGCTTGAATTGGTGCGTCACGGATGACCCGCCCGGTTCGCCCTGCCCCGTCGCACTGGACTGAGGCGGTATTCCGCCTGCTCCCGTTTGCAGATGCGGCCAGCGCGGACTTGCCCTTGCCCCGGCTGCTGCGGCTCGCGCTGTTTCAGGTGAGCGTGGGCATGGCGATGGTGCTGTTGAACGGCACCTTGAACCGGGTGATGGTGGTGGAGCTTGGCACACCGACCTGGCTGGTCGCGCTGCTAATCGCTGTGCCGCTGCTGGTCGCGCCGTTCCGCGCGTTGATCGGGCACAAGTCCGATACGCACCGCTCGGTGCTCGGCTGGCGGCGTGTGCCCTATATCTGGTTCGGCACGCTGATGCAGTTTGGCGGGTTGGCGATCATGCCGTTTGCGCTGCTGCTGCTCGGCATCCCCGAGAAGTTCACCATCGGTCTCGTCGCGGCGACGGCGGCGTTCCTGCTGACTGGCACCGGCTTCCACGTCACGCAGACCGCTGGACTTGCCCTCGCGACCGATCTCGCGCCCGAGGACAAGCGCCCGCGCGCGGTCGCGCTGCTTTACGTGATGCTGCTGGTCGGCATGATGTTTGCCGCCTTCGTGATCGGCGGCGTGCTGCATGATTACTCCGCGACCAAGCTGGTGCAGGTGATTCAGGGCTGCGCATTGCTGACCATCATCCTCAATCTGACCGCGCTCTGGAAGCAGGAAGCACGAAACACTGCGGTGACCGCGCCCGACCGCGAGACGCCTACCTTTTCGGAATTGTGGCAGGCCTTCGTCAATGATGGACGCAACGCGCGGCTGTTGACGGCAATAGGGATCGGGGCTGCGGGCTTTGCGATGCAGGATGCGCTGCTTGAGCCCTATGGCGGCGAGATCCTCGGCCTGTCGGTCGGGGCGACCACGGGACTGACGGGGGCCTGGGCGCTGGGATCGCTGATCGGGTTCATGGTGTCGGGCCGGATGCTCGCGCGCGGGTGGGACCCGCTAAGGCTTGCGGGCGCCGGGCTGGTGATTGGCATCAATGCTTTTCTGCTGGTGCTGTTCGCGGGGCCGTTTGCAGCCCCGTTGATGCTTTACGCGGGCGCGCTGGGGATCGGGCTCGGGCTCGGGCTGTTCTCGGTCGGCACGCTGATGGAGGCGATGAGCATCGCCAAGACCGAGACCGCAGGTCTTGCGCTGGGCGCTTGGGGCGCGGTGCAGGCGACCTGCGCGGGCGCAGGCATCGCCATTGGCGGCCTGCTGCGCGACGGCGTCGCGGCATGGGCCGGCAGTGGTGAAGGCACCGTTTCGATGGCTACCCGCGCGACCGGATACTCCACCGTTTACACGCTTGAAATCGCGCTGCTGCTCGCCGGCATGGCCGCCATCGGTCCGCTGGTCGGCCACCACCGCCGCGAACGTGATGCTGAAGACCCCCTCGCTCAGCCCTTCGGCCTGAGGGAGTTTCCGACATGATTACCCGTGCCCGTCCGTACCCATCCTGCCCGGCTTGCGCCTCTGCCGGATATTCCATGAGAGGAATGTGAAATGAATGCAGCCTATATTGTCGGCACCTTTGATGTGGCCGAACTCGCTTTCCTGCTGTTCTTCGGCTTTTTCGTCGCGCTTGTCTTCTACCTCAACAAGGAAAGCCGCCGCGAAGGCTATCCGCTGGAGGATGAGGCTAGCGGCAAGATCCATCCCGGCAGCCTGTTCGATGGTCCCAAGAAGAGCTTCCAGCTGCCCAACGGCCGCGGCACCTATGTGCCCGAAGATGTCGCCCGCGATGATGTGAACATCCCGGCCAAGCAAGCCTTCAACGGCGGCGGCGCGCCCTGGGTGCCGACCGGTGACCCGATGGTCGACGGCCTCGGCCCGGCAGCATGGGCGAACCGTGCGAAGTATCCCGATCTCACCTTCGATGGCCGCCCGCGCATTGTGCCGATTGCCGACAGCCACGAACTGGTCGTCTCGCCCAATGATCCGCAGCTGATCGGCTGGCCGGTGATGGCCGCCGACAAGCAGATGGTCGGCAAGATCAGCGACATCTGGGTCGATCAGGCCGAGCACATCATCCGCTACCTTGAAGTCGAAACCAACACCGGCAAGAAGGTGCTGGCCCCGATGATGGTCGCCACGGTCCACGGCAACAGCCTGATCGATGCGCTGCTGCCCATAAATGAGGAAAAGCCCAAGTTCGTCGAGATCGACGCGATCACCGCCGCGCAGTTCGAGACCGCACCGGGCCTCGAAACCCCCGGCATCATCACCCGCTACGAAGAGGACCGCGTTCAGGCCTATTTCGGCGGCGGCTACATGTATGCCACGCCTGAAAGGTCGGAAGCATGGATCTGATGACCGCCGAGCCCACAGCAGCGACCGCAAGGTCGCTGCCCGAGGGCATCGACCACGCCGCGCTCGAAAATGACGGGCCCAAGGCTTTTGGCGACCGCATGGGCACGCCTGCCCCGAACGAGAAAGTGCTGTGGAAGGGCCGTCCCAGCCTCGGCCTGTTCGCCCGCACCGCGTTCCACACCCGGACGCTGGGGCTCTACATGGGCGCGCTGATCGTGATTGCGCTGGCATCGGGCCGCAATGATGCGGCGATCGTTGCGGCGGTGCTGGGCACCGCGCTGCTGGCGATCCTCTACACGCTGGCCTGGCTCAGCACCCGCAGCACGCTTTACATCCTGACCGACGCGCGCCTGATCATGCGCATTGGCATGGCGATCGAGACGCGGATCAACATACCGCTCAAGCAGATCACCGCCGCGCATTTCCGTCCCCGCAGCAAGGGCCATGGTGACCTCGCCTTCGAATTGGCGGGTGACCGCTTGCTCGGCACCGTGATCCTCTGGCCCCATATGCGCCCTTGGCATTACAACCGCCCCCAGCCGATGCTGCGCGCGGTGCCCGATGCCGCAGCGCTTGCGCAGACAATCGCGGAAGCGCGCGCACAATATGGCGCAATCGAGCAGAATTTGACCGAGATCAAGGAAGCGCCCGCCCGCACCGGCCAACACGCAGGGCAAGCGGTTACCCAGCAAAGCCGCAGCATCCCCGTGGCCCGTCTGGGTGAACAGGGACTTGAGGGAGCCCCCGCATGATCGTTCGCGAATATGAAAAGGACGAGATCACCGTCCACAAGGTGCCGCTGATGCTGATGGGCGGGATGATGGCGATCTCGGTATTGCTGACCGCATCAGTCTCGCTCGGCTTTGTCGAGCGTAGCGCTGTGCCTTCCGAAGCCCGCGCTGCTGCCGGCACACAAATCGTGGCCCAGCGTACCCTGCGCTTCTTTGACGAGGCCGACGGCACCGTCAGGGTCGAGGATGGGGTGAGCGGCGATGTGCTCGGCCGGTTCGGGCAAGGCGAAGGCGGTTTCATCCGCGCCAGCGTGCGCGCGCTCGTCCATCAACGCCGCATCCGCGGGCACGGCTCCGAAGTCGCGTTCGAGCTGATCGAATGGGAAGACGGCGCGCTGACCTTGCGCGATCCCGTCACGGGTCGCACGGTCGAGGCCGCGTCTTTCGGCCCCGACAACCGCGCCATCTATGCCAACATGCTCCCGCCAAAGGGCGCGCAGTGATGGCCATGCTGTTCCTGGGGCAGGCGCGCTCGTTTGAAACGCCGTGCACGATCACGGTTGAGCAGAGCTCGGAGCACTTCCACGCCCATGTCGAACTCGCCGATGAGGTCGAGATTCAGCCGGGCGACAAGGTGCAGGTGCACGGCGCGCCGATCCAGATCCCGTTCGGCACCCGCCGGGTATTCGAACGCCGCGCGACCGTGACCCGCGCCGGGCCGGTCGAACGCGCGCTGATCCGGATCGCGGCCTATTTCGACCTCAAGGAACTCTACGAAGTCAGCTTCAATGCCGGGAGGATCAAATGAACGCCTACAAGCCGATGACCAGCGAAGAGGCGATGGCCATCGCCACGCAGGACACGATGCTGACCCCGCGCTTTTACACGACTGACTATGCCGCGCTTGACGCGATCGACGTCAGCCTAGTGCGCGCCGAATGGGACCAGTTGATTGCCGACATGGTGGGCGATCCCAACAAGCTCCATTTCAAGCATTCCGACAGCTTCAAAGGCGTGATCGAAGGGCTTGAGCCTGCTCTGCGCAAGGAATTCACCGATTTCCTCGTCAGCTCGATGACGAGCGAATTTTCGGGCTGCGTGCTCTATGCCGAAATCGCCAAGCGCACCAAGAACCCCGATGTGAAGCAGCTCTTCCGCCTGCTGGCGCGCGATGAGAGCCGCCATGCCGGGTTTATCAATGAAAGCCTCAAAGACGCTGGGATCGGGGTCGATCTGGGCTATCTGACCAAGGCCAAGAAATACACGTATTTCAAGCCGAAGTTCATCTTCTACGCGGTCTATCTGTCCGAGAAGATCGGCTATGCCCGCTACATCACGATCTTCCGGCACCTCGCGCGCAATCCGCAATACAAGTTCCACCCGATCTTCGACTGGTTCGAGGAATGGTGCAACGACGAGTTCCGCCACGGCGAGGCCTTCGCGATGCTGCTGCGGGCCGATCCCAAGCTGCTGGAGGGCGCCAACAAGCTGTGGGTGCGGTTCTTCCTGCTTTCGGTCTATGCGACGATGTATGTGCGCGATCACAACCGCCCGGTGTTCCACGCTGCGCTGGGCGTCGATCCGACCGAGTATGATTACAAGGTGTTCGAGATCTGCAACCAGATCAGCCGTCAGGTCTTCCCGGTCGAGCTTGATATCGATGCCCCTGCCTTCCGCCGCCAGATGGAAAAGCTGCGCCTTGCCGCTGAGCGGATTGAGGCGGGCAAGGAACAGGGCGGCATCGGCGGAATGGTGAAGCGCGCCTCTGGCATGGCCGGAGCCGGGCTCGCCTTCGCGCGGATGTATTTCCAGCGGCCCAAGCCCAATACCCTACCGCAATCGATCCGGCTCCAACCCGCGTGGTAAGCTGGAGCGGCCATATTGTGCCGTTCATTGTGACGGTGGCGGTGTGGTTCATCGCGACCGGGCTGATTGCCTGGGCGGATAACCGTGAGCGCGCGACCTTCTCCACCAGTCTGATGATCGGCAGCATCGCCGGGATTGCCGGGCTGGTGGTGATCCTCGTTGCCTCGCTCTCGGTCGAGGTCTGGGCGGTCTATCTGGCCTTTATCGGCGCGTTGATGGTGTGGGGCTGGCATGAATTGAGCTTCCTCACGGGTGCTTCGGCAGGTCCGCGCCGGGGGCTGGCTGACCCGGATTTGACCGGCCTTGCGCGCTTCCGGCAGGCCGCCGCGACTGTCATGCACCACGAAGTCGCACTGGCGCTCACCGCGCTGCTGCTAATCTCGCTGTCATGGAACGTCCCCAATCAGATCGGCGCGACGGTGTTTGTGCTGATGTTCGCGATGCGGCTGATCTCCAAGATCAACCTGTTCGTGGGCGTGCCCAATTCCTCCTCGGAAATGCTCCCCGAGCAGCTGGCCTATCTCAAAACCTATTTCGGCCCCAACCGCATGACATTGCTGCTGGCCCTGTCGATTGCCGCGATCGCGGCAGCGACCTGGGGGTTTGCAACGCTGGCCCTCGCCGCGCCGGTGGGCAGCGCGGAGATGGTCGGCGCCAGCCTGCTCACCACGCTGGCCCTGCTCGGCGTGCTGGAGCACCTGTTTCTCGCCCTCCCATTCCGTGACGGAATGCTGTGGGGCTGGGCCCTACCCAAGCGCGGCGCGCCCGCACAGATCAATCAGAATTGAGAACATAATCATGGAAACAGAGGGAAAACCCATGGACTTCGAAGCCTTCTTCGCTGGCGAACTCGACACTGTGCGCGCCGACGGACGTTACCGGGTCTTCACTGACATCAAGCGCCACCGCGGCAGATTTCCGCAGGCGACCCGCTTCAACGAAAACGAGACCCAGGCCGTCACCGTATGGTGCTCGAACGACTATCTCGGCATGGGCCAGCACCCTGCGGTGCTCGATGCGATGCATGAATGCCTCGATGAATGCGGCGCGGGTGCAGGCGGCACGCGCAATATCTCGGGCACCAACCACTACCATGTGGAGCTGGAAGCCGAGCTCGCCGACCTCCACAACAAGGAAGCTGCGCTGCTCTTCACCAGCGGTTACGTCTCGAACTGGGCGGGCCTCGGCACGCTGGCGGGGCGCATTCCGGGCTGTGTGGTGTTCTCCGACGCCTTGAACCACGCCTCGATGATCGAAGGCATCCGCTACAGCCGCGCGCCCTACAAGATCTGGCGGCACAATGATGTCGCGCATCTCGACGAGATGCTGTCGCAATACGGCCCCGATGTGCCCAAGCTGGTCGCCTTTGAGAGCGTCTATTCGATGGACGGCGACATCGCCCCCATCGCCGCAATCCTCGACGTCTGCGAAAAGCACGGGGCGATGAGCTATATCGATGAAGTCCACGCGGTCGGCCTCTACGGCCCGCGCGGCGGCGGGATTGCCGAGCGCGAGGGGCTGATGGACCGCATCACCGTGATCGAAGGCACGCTGGGCAAGGCCTTCGGGGTGATGGGCGGATACATCGCCGCGTCCGCCAACCTCGTCGATTTCGTGCGGAGCTTCGCCAGCGGGTTCATCTTCTCAACCGCCCTACCCCCCGCCATCGCGGCCGGCGCTGCGGCCAGCATCCGCCACCTCAAGACCTCCAGCGCCGAGCGTGAGCTTCAGCAGAAGCGCGTGGCGCAGGTGCGGCGCGCCCTCGACATCATGGGGATCCCGCACCTCGACAACCCCAGCCACATCATCCCGGTGATGGTTGGGGATGCCAAGAAGTGCAAAATGATCAGCGACTGGCTGATGGACAATCACGGCATCTACGTGCAGCCGATCAACTACCCGACCGTGCCGGTGGGCACCGAGCGGCTGCGCGTCACGCCGTCGCCGGTGCACACCGATGGCGACATCGACCGGCTGATCAAGGCTTTGAGCGAAATCTGGTCGCATTGCGAACTGGCGCGGATGGAACAGGCCGCTTAGACCGCTTTCCGACTGACAGGACTACCGGTTCTCCCTTGGACGGGAGTGAGGGCGGACGCCTTTGGGGGAAGGCGTCCGCCCTCTTTGTGTGGTGGGCAGCTTTTGGATGGTGGTGATCGCGCGGCGGATGGCAGCGCGTGGTTGGCTTGCTGAAGGGTCGCTCTTCACCTCTTTGTGATCCTGAAGGACTATAGACCCCACTTCGGACCATCACTCGGGAGCGTGATTGCGACTGGCTCCCAGCAGACTTCCACAGATGGTCCGCCGAGGTGGTTCCAGTGGAACAAATTGACGTGCCATCCGCCTGGGATCATCCGTGAACGATCAACTATGCCGTCCGCTCCACTCGCGCGCGCCGCATCGGCATTTCGCCAAGATGGCGGCTCTTCTCCGGCGTCGAGCGCGGCTCGCCAGGGGGCATTCGATAGTTCCCGATCAACGCCTATTGCTCGACAGGCTTCCTCGTCGTGTTGATCGAGAACATGAGCAACCCCAACCATTAAGGGTATGACAACACGCGGCCGACCGTCCTCCCGAATGTAACCAGAGACCGCAATCATGGCCCATTCAAGCTTTGGGCTCATGTAGAGCGTGGCTTGCCCTGGACGATGATACCTACCCGCGCTCTCAGGCAGGGGCGGAGCAAGGACATCCCTCACCCGATCAACGAGGACTGAGCGAAAAAAGGGCCCGCTGACCTTCCGAAATCTCGGTGTCAGTCGGTTCGCAAGTGTGCTTTCATCCATTTGGGAACGATAGCACGGAAGGCGTTCATCGCCACGGCCGAAACGTGGTCGTTTGCTAACAGAAAGCTTCTATCTGAAAGGCCTAGATTGCTGTCAGGCAGTTTTCCGATCGCGGCAAGAAGTCGGGAATGACCTATGCTTGATGGATTGCGGTCACCCCCTCGATCGTCGCCCCGGACTTGATCCGGGGCTAGGCTTTTCTTCTTGAACGCTGACTGAGCAGAACTAGCCAAGCCCCGTGTCAAGCACGGGGCGACGTGGATCAATATAGCCCCCGAGCGGATGGAGTTGCCCCTCACCCCGCCGGGATGAAGCGCACCGCAAACCCGCCGCCTGCCGCCATCCGCACCGCGAAAGCCTCGCCGCCAGTGACGATCTTTTCCTCGATCACCATCGCGTAGGGGTTTGTCTTCCAGTCGGCATCCGGTCCGTCGCGGTAGATCTGCGCGCGGTAACGCTTGCCCGGTTCGAGGAAGCTCAGCGGCACGGACAGGTCGCGCGCAGCCTCGTCGCTGACCGCGCCGAGGAACCATTCCTTGGACTTGCGCCCCTGCCGCGCGATCGCGACATAGTCGCCGATCTCTCCGGCGAGCGCGATCGACTGCTCCCAATCGGCTTCGACGTCCTTGATGAACTGGAAGGCATCGGGGCGCGCCTCGTAATTCTCGGGCAGGTCGGCGGCCATCTGCACCGGGGAATAGAGCACCACGTAAAGCGCCAGCTGCTTCGCCAGCGTTGTCTCGGGTCGGTTCGAGGGGTCGCCGCGCTGCATGTCTGCGCGCAAGGGCGGGCGCTCGTTGGGTTTGAGATCGAAGATCCCGGGGGTGAAGTCCATCGGTCCGGCCAGCATCCGGGTGAAGGCCAGCATCGCCTCGTGCTCGGGCGGGTTGGGGGGCGTGCCCCAGGCGTTGTATTCCATCCCCCGCGCGCCTTCACGGGCGAGCCAATTGGGGTAGGTGCGGCGCAGGCCCGTGTCCTTCACCGGCTCGTGCGCGTTGATGGAAATCTGGCGCTTGGCGGCTTCCTGCACCACCTTCAGGTGGTGGCGCACCATGAACTGGCTGTCGTGGTACTCGTAGCGGCGGATGCCGTTCTCGTCGATCCGCACCGCATCGCCCGCGTCCGCCACATAGCCGGTCTTGACCTGCCGCACGCCAACCTTCTGCATCAGGTCCATCGCCGCGCCGAGCTGGTTCTCGTAATTGGTGATATTGGCCGATGTTTCGTGGTGCCCGATGATCCGCACGCCCTTGGACAGGGCATAGCGGCCGAGTTCCTCCAGATCGTAATCGGGCATCGGCTTGGTGAAATCGAACAGATCGCCATTGTTGTACCAATCGCCATCCCAGCCGATGTTCCAGCCTTCCACCAGCACGCCCGCGAACCCGTGCTTGGCGGCGAAATCGATGTAGCGCTTGGTTTCCTCAGTCGTGGCGCCGTGGATGCCGTCGCGGCCCCATGTGCGGTCGCGGATATGCATCGCCCACCAGATCCCGACATATTTGCCGGGCTCGACCCACGAGACATCGCCGAGCTTGTTGGGTTCATTGAGGTTGAGGATGATGTCGGAATTGATGAGGCCCACCGCGTTGGGCGCGACTTGAATGGTGCGCCAGGGCGAGGTGAAGCCTGCTTTGGTCTTGACCTTGGGCCCGCCGCTCCAGCTGCGCAGTTTGGACTCGAAATTGCCGGGGCGCAGCTGATCGAGCGACATGGCGGAATAGTCCACCAGCGCGGCTTCGTGGATGCTGAAATAGATGTCGTCGGTGTTGCGGAAGGTCGCAGGCGTGTGCGCATCGTCAACCTTGCCCGCAGGCGCGGTGCGGGTGAGGTATTCGTAGCGGTTGAACTCGTCCGACGGCGTGTACCACATGGTGGTCTGCTCGCCGACGCCGAACTGGGTGAGCTCTTCGGTGATGTTGACGTCGCCCGCCAACGCTGCCTGTTCGGGCAATTCATAGCGGAAGCCGATGCCGGTGTCGAAGGCGCGGAAGCGGACGGTCATCTGCCGGTCGGGGCCATCGGCGGGCTTGAAGGTGACGGCAAGTTCATTGTGCTGGTCGCGCACCAGTCGGCGTTCGCCCCAGGGCTGTTCCCACGTGGTGTCCTTGCTCGCCCTTGTCGATCCGGCGATGGCGAGGCCGCGCTCGAAGCCATGGTGTTCGGCAAACAGCATCCCCAGCTTGGAGGGCGCAATGACCTGCTTGCCTTGGTAGCTGACCGCATAGGTCGCTTGCCCGCCATCATCCTTGACCGTGACGGTGATTGTGCCGTCGGGCGAGGTCACTTCCAGCGTCTCTGCAGCGGCGGGCGCAGCCGCCCACGCGACAACGGCGACGGCGATCAGCTTGGTCCAGTGCTTCGTCATTATCCCTCTCCCGCGCCTTTCCTGGCGCTCATTTTGTCTGTTTGAAGATCCGGTAGCCCCAGGCGGGCAGTTCAAGCGTCTCGCCGCCTGCGAATGTCATGGCCGCGCCGCCCAGTGCATCGGTGTAGGTGCCGTGGTGGCGGGCATGGTTGAAGTTCACCCGCTGCGGCCGCGGCGAGAGGTTGAACACCACGAACACCCGTTCGCCCGCCTGCCCCCGCGTGAAGGCAAAGACATCGGCGGCGGCATTGGTGGGCACCTCGACCATCGGCGCCCCAAAGCGGCCATTGTGGAGCGCGCGCATCTCGGTCTTGAGCGCGATCAGCTTGGCGAACAGCGCGGCGTGCTTGCCGTCCTTCCAGACAATCGGATCACGCTCGAAGAACTGCAATTGGCGGTCATTGTCCGCTTCCTGCCCATTGTAGATCAGCGGCAGGCCGCTGCCGACAAAGGACAGCGCAATCGCCGCCTCATAAGCTGGGCCGTAAATCTCCGCCGCGACACCGTCCCACGAATTCTGGTCGTGGTTCTCGGTATAGACCATGCGCATCGCGGCCTGCGGCCAGGTCTCAAGCTGACCAGCATAATATCCCCGGATCGGCCCCGCGCCCTCGCCGCTTTTGACGAGGCGCTGCATCGCCTCCTTCCAGCCCCAGCCATAGGTCGCATCAAAAGCGCGGGCGTGGAGATCGCGCTGCTCCCATTCGGCGAGCATGAAGACGGGCTTCACCTTGCCCAGCTCCGCCCGCGCGGTTTCCCAGAAATCGGTCGGGACATAGCCCGCGACGTCAGCCCGGTAGCCGTCGACCCCGAACTCGCGCACCCAATAGACGAGGCTTTCGGTCATGTAGCGGCGTAGGCCCGGCTGGCTGTAGTCGAAATCCGCGACGTCCGACCAATCGGTTCCCGCAGGCGAGGTCAGCGCGCCTTCGGGGGTGCGGGTGTACCATTCGGGGTGGCTTTGGGTCAGCGGGTTGTCATAGGCCGAATGGTTGGCGACCCAGTCGAGGATTACCTTCAGGCCCAGCCGGTGAGCCTCGGCGACAAAGGCGCGGAATTCAGCCTCGCTACCCAACTCCGGATTGACCGCGCGGTAATCGCGCACGGCATAGGGGCTACCCAAGGAACCCTTGCGGTTCGCCTCGCCAATCGGGTGGATTGGCATCAGCCAGATGATGTCGACCCCCATCGCGGCAAGGCGCGGAAGCTGCTTCTGCGCCGCGGCAAAGGTGCCCTCGCGCGTGAATTGGCGGGTGTTGAGCTGATAGAGCACCGCGTCGGCTGTCCACGTGGCGTTGATAATCTCCACGGGATCGCGCGGGGCGTAGTCGGGCTCGGCCAAGGCCGGGGCGGCGGCCAGAGCGCTCGCCAGCAGGGCGAGAGCGAGGCGCATCACGCCTCTCCCGCCCGCAAGCCGGCTGCACCCGCCGCGCTCTCGCCATCGGTCACCAGCAGCGTCGCCGCCGCCGCCAGCACAAAGCTGACCGAGGCAATCGCGAATGCATAAATCGGCTCGCCCCCGAACAGGTTGGTGATGAGGAACCCCAGCACTGTCGCCGCGAGCAGCTGCGGCACCACGATGAAGATGTTGAACACCCCCATGTAAATGCCCATTTTTTCGGCCGGGACGCAGCCCGCGAGGATCGCATAGGGCAGCGACACGATCGAGGCCCAGGCAATCCCGATCCCGATCATCGGCACCCACAGCATCCCCGGATCGCGGATCAGCAGCGTCGCGGCAAACCCCGCCGCGCCGAGCAGCAGATTGATCGCGTGAAGCCGGCAGCGGTCGAACCGCGCGGCGATGAGGATGAACCCGAGCGCCGCCACGGCTGCCAGCCCATTGCGCACCGATCCCAAAAGGCTCCACCAGTCGGCCGCATCCTGATAGCCGCGCGTCGCCGGATCGGGCGAAGCAAAGTGATATTCGGCGACCGCCGGGGTGCCATAAATCCACATCGCGAACATCGCGAACCAGCTGAAGAACTGGACCACTGCAAGCTGGCGCATGGTCTTGGGCATGGCGAAGAGATCGCTCACCACCTCCATGAAGCCGCTGTCGTTGCGGCTTTGCCCGCGCAGACTGGCGGCGACAAGCTGGATCACACCGAACCCGCCCACCAGCGCGGCGAGCACGTAAAGCTCCTGCGCGACCTCGATATCGCCGAGGAACGCAGGCCGCGTCTCGCCCCGGGCGAGTGCCACCAGCGCCGCGAGCCCCAACCCGGCCACAACCCACATCATCCCGCCGCTGCGAAATTGTGCCGCACTGCGCCGCGCACTTGCCGCGCGCGGTGCCTGCGCCCCGTGGCGGGCCTCCTCGAACCGGGCCAGCTCTTCGGGCGAATATTCCCGCGTCGTGAACACCGTCCACGCCACCGCCGCCAGCAGAGCCGCCCCGCCGATATAGAACGCCCATTGCACCGTCGCGGGGATCTGCCCCTCGGGCGCGACGTTCGAGAGGCCCAGCCAGTTCGTCATCATCCACGGCAGCGCCCCCGCCAGCACCGCGCCCGCGCCAATGAAAAAGCTCTGCATCGCATAGCCGATGGTGCGCTGGCGATCGGGCAGACTGTCGCCGACAAAGGCGCGGAACGGCTCCATCGTGATGTTGAGCGAGGCGTCCATCAGCCACAGCATCCCCGCCGCCACCCAAAGCGCGGGCGCGTTGGGCATGATGAACAGCGCAAGGCTCGCCAGCAGCGCACCCGCGAGAAAATAGGGCCGCCGCCGACCATACCCGCTGCCGAACCGCATCCAGGTCTTGTCAGACAGGTGCCCGATGATCGGTTGCACCAGCAGCCCCGTCATCGGCGCGGCGATCCACAGGATCGCCAAATCGCTCACGTCCGCGCCCAAGGTCTGGAAAATACGGCTGACATTGCCGTTTTGCAGATCGAACCCGATCTGGATGCCGAGGAACCCGAAGCTCATGTTCCAGATCTGCGCCGGATTCAGCGCAGGCTTGTGGCCGGCTTGCGTCATGTCCATACCCTCTCCCGCGCGCCGATCCCGCACGGGGGTGACGCGGCTGATCGCGGGCGGTAGTGTCACGGGTCTCGCGCCCGATGATCATCCCCCTCGCGGTTTGCAGTCTGGCCAGCTTGCAAAAATTTGCAAGACGCATTCGAATTCTGGTGCGAGATTTCCGGGTCCAATCGTGCGCCTTGCGGTAATCTTGCTGTATTTCCAAGCCTTGCAAAACAGACGTGCCCGCGCATGTGGCTTTCACAAAGATTTGCAAAAATTTTCCCATGCTGGCAGAAACATCGGCGGAGGGAGTTGGGTCATGATGCGAATCTTCGCAGGGGCTGCTGCGTTGTTGTGGGCGAGCACCGCTTTGGCAGGGGGCGCGCCTGCCCCGGAAGCGCCGCCTTCAGCCGCGCCAATCAGCGAACGGCAGCTTGAGGACGAGATCATCTATTTCGTCTTGCCTGACCGGTTCGAAAACGGCGATCCGGCCAATGATCGGGGCGGGCTGAAGGGCGGCCCGTTCCAGCACGGTTTCGACCCCACTCACAAGGGCTTCTACCACGGCGGCGACCTGAAGGGCCTGACCCAGCGCCTTGACTATATTCAAGGCATGGGGGTGACCGCGATCTGGTTCGCGCCGGTGTTCAAGAACAAGCCGGTGCAGGGCAAGCCGGGCGAGGAAAGCGCGGGCTATCACGGCTATTGGGTGACCGATTTCACCAGCGTCGACCCGCATTTCGGCACCAATGCCGAATTCAAGGCCTTCGTCGATGCCGCCCACGCACGGGGGATGAAGGTCTATATGGACATCATCATCAACCACACCGCCGATGTGATTGGCTACGCGGAAGGTGAGGCGAACGGATACCGCTATCGCAGCAAGGGCGACTATCCCTTCTTGCGCCGCGGCGGGCCTCAGGGCGCTCCGATCAACGCCGGGTTCGAAGGCGATGACAATCCCGATCCCGCCAACTGGGCGCGGCTGACTGACCCCGCCTTCGCCTATACCCCGGTGGTGCCCGATGCGGAAAAGAACGCGAAGGTGCCCGCGTGGCTCAACGACGTCACGCTCTATCACAACCGCGGCAATTCGCACTGGATCGGCGAGAGCAGCGTCTATGGCGACTTCTCGGGGCTCGATGACCTTGCGACCGAACACCCACGCGTGGTCGCAGGGATGATCGATATCTTCGGCCAGTGGATCGATGATTACGGGATCGACGGCTACCGCATCGATACCGCCAAACACGTGAACCCGGAATTCTGGCGCGCCTTCGTGCCCCCGATCCTCGCCCGCGCCAAAGCCAAGGGGATCGACCACTTCCACATCTTCGGCGAGATCGCTTACGAGGAACCCACCGCTACCCTCGCGGCCCAAGTGATGGCCGAAAGCCAGCTCCCCTATGCGCTCGACATGGGGTTTGCCAAGGCAGCGCAGATGGTCGCGAGCGGCAAAAGCCCGCCCCGGCTGATGGCCGAATTCCTTCAGCAGGACGCGATCTATCCCGGCGGCGCGCGGACGGCGGTGGGCCTGCCGACCTTCCTCGGCAACCACGATTTCGGGCGCTTTTCCATGTTCGTGCGCCAGATGAGCGGTTCGGACGCGCCCGACACCCTGCTGGCCCGTGTGAAGCTGGGGCACGCGATGATGTTCCTGCTGCGCGGGGTGCCGACGGTCTATTACGGCGACGAACAGGGCTTCATCTCCGACGGCAATGACCAGCTGGCACGCGAGGATATGTTTCCCAGCAAGGTCGCGGCATACAACGACAACCGCCTGATCGGCACCAAGGCCACCACGGCGCAGAGCAATTTCGACACCGCCCACCCGCTTTACCGCTTGATCGGCGAATTGGCGGCGGCGCGCACCGCCAGCTCCGCCCTTCGGCGCGGGCTCTCCACCGTGCGCGCGTTCGAGGAAACCGCCCCCGGCCTGCTCGCGGTGGAACGCCACGATCCCGAAACCGGACAGCGCGTCATTCTCGCGTTCAACACCGGCGATCAACCACTTTCGCAAGCCATCGAGGTCAGCTACCGCGCCCGCAAAATCGCGCCGCTGGTGGGCGCCTGCCCGACCGCGCTTGCCGCCCCCGGCACGGTGCAGATCGCGCTTCCCGCCTTCGGCTTTGCCGCCTGCATCCTGGAGACTGACGACTAATGGCAACGGCACTGGACGCCGCTGAACTGGCCACCACCAGCCCGCTGGCGTGGTGGCGGGGGGCTGTCATCTACCAGATCTACCCGCGCTCGTTCCGCGACACCAATGGCGACGGGATCGGCGACCTTGCGGGGATCGCTGAGGGGCTCGACTACATCGCCGATCTGGGCGTCGACGGCATCTGGATCTCGCCCTTCTTCACCTCGCCGATGAAGGATTTCGGCTATGATGTGGCCGATTACTGCGGGATTGACCCCAGCTTCGGCAGTTTTGCCGATTTCGACCGGGTGGTGGAAAAGGCGCATGCGCTCGGCCTCAAGGTGATCATAGACCAGGTCTATTCGCACACCTCCGATGAACACGCGTGGTTTCAGGAAAGCCGGCAAGATCGCACCAATCCCAGGGCCGACTGGTATGTCTGGGCCGACCCCAAGCCCGACGGCTCGCCGCCATCGAACTGGCAATCGGTGTTCGGCGGCTCGGCGTGGCAGTGGGATGGGCCGAGGAAGCAGTATTACCTGCACAATTTCCTGACCTCGCAGCCCGATCTCAACGTCCACAACCGTGCCGTGCAGGATGCGCTGCTCGATGTGGCGCGGTTCTGGCTCAGCCGGGGCGTTGACGGGTTCCGCTTGGATGCGCTGAACTTTGCGATGCATGACCCGCTGCTGCGCGACAATCCGCCGAGCGGCACGCCGATCGAGCTGGTGACCCGGCCGTTCGACATGCAGGTCAAGCAGTACAACCAGTCGCACCCCGACATTACCGCCTTCCTTGAGCGGATCCGCGCGACGATCGACGAATTTCCGGGCCGCTTCACCGTTGCCGAAGTCGGCGGGCCGGAGCCGCTGGCCGAGATGAAGGCCTTCACGGAAGGCGGCAAGCGGCTGGATTCGGCCTATAACTTCGATTTCCTCTACGCCCAGCAGCTGACCGCGCCGCTGGTGCGCGCCAGCCTCTCGCAATGGAGCGGCGCGGAAGGTGAGGGCTGGCCCTCATGGGCCTTCTCGAACCATGATGCCCCGCGCAGCGTCACCCGCTGGACCCGCGATGGTGACATGCCCCGCGCCGCCCGGCTGGGGCTGCTGCTGCTGCTCAGCCTGCGCGGCAATCCGATCATCTATCAGGGCGAGGAACTCGGCCTGCCGCAGGGCGAAGTCGCCTACGAGGACCTGCAAGACCCCGAAGCCATCGCCAACTGGCCCCACACGCTCGGCCGTGACGGGGCGCGCACGCCGATGCCGTGGCAGGCTTCCGCGCCGCAAGCGGGATTTTCCAGCGCCAACCGCACCTGGCTCAAGCTGGACCCGGCTCACGCGCAGCTTTCTGCCGACAGGCAAGCCGCTGACCCCGGCTCCACCCTCGCTTACACGCGGCAACTGCTCCATTTGCGTCGCCATCATCCGGCGCTGGTGAGCGGGGATATCACGCTGCTCGACGCGCCCGAGGCGGTGCTGGCCTTCATCCGTGAGGCCGATGGCGAGCGGGTGCTGTGCGTCTTCAACCTCGGCGATGAACCGGAAAGCTGGTCCCCGCCCGCCAACCTTGGCCCTTTGCGCCTGCTCACCACTGAGACCGTGGTCGGCAGCGCCGCATTGCCAGCGGTTCTGGCCCCCAGCAGTGGCTATTGGGCGGCGATTGGGGCAAGCTGAGCAAGCATGGCCGACAACCCGAACCCCTCCTCCCGTCGCAGCGCCACGCTGGAAGACATCGCGCGCGAGGCCGGGGTCTCGATCTCGACCGTCAGCCGTGCGCTGAACGACAGCCCCTCGGTCAAGCGGCGCACAAAGCAACAGATCTGGCAGATCGCCCGCGCGCACGACTACGAATTCCGCGCCTCGATGCCGAGCGGCCCGATTGGCGCGGATGCGACCCTCGCGGTGGTGGTCCCCGCCCCGCAAGCGCGCGACAGCCGGGTGTCGGACCCGTTCTTCCTCGAACTGCTCGCCGGGATCGCCGAGGCCGCGCGCGAGCGAAACGCCGACCTCCTAATCAGCCACCTTAGCCCGCGCGCCGGCACCGATCTCGATTACGCGATGAGCACCAGCCGCGCGACAGGGGTGATCTTCATCGGGCAAAGCTCGCTCCACCACGCCTTCAACGCGCTGGCGGCGCGCGACAACCGCTTCGTGGTGTGGGGCGCGGAATTTGCCGATGCGCAATATTGCGTGATCGGATCGGACAATCTGGCGGGTGGCCGGCGGGCGACCGCGCACCTTGCCCGGCTCGGGCGGCAGCGCATCCTGTTCCTCGGCGACACCGAAGCGCCCGAAGCCGAGCAGCGCTATCGCGGCTATCGTCAGGCGCTCGAACAGGCGGGGTTGGCGTTCGATGAAAGCCTGATCGTGCCCGCCCATTTCGAGGTCCACTCCGCCGAGGCCGCGGTGCGCAGCGCGATTGCGCGGGGCCTCCGCTTCGATGCGGTGTTCGCCGCCTCCGACCTCATCGCCATCGGCGCGATCCGGGCGCTGACCCGCTCGGGCATGCGTGTGCCCGAGGATGTCTCGGTGGTCGGCTATGACAATATCCCCGCCGCGCGGCTGGTGACTCCGCAGCTCACCACCATCGATCAGGACGCCAATCTGGCGGGCCGGATGCTGGTATCCAAGCTGATCGACAAGGGCGACGGCCCGGCGATTTCGCAGCGGCTTGAAACCAGCCTGCTGATCCGCGAAAGTTGCGGCGGATGAGCGACGCGCCTGCCCCCCTCAAGAGCATCGTGATTGTCGGCGGCGGTTCGGCCGGGTGGATGACCGCAGCAGCGCTCGCCCATGCGATCGGACAGACCTGCGCCATCACCCTGATCGAGAGCGAGGTGATCGGCACGGTCGGCGTTGGCGAGGCCACCATCCCCCCGATCCGCAACTTCAACCAGCGCCTCGGCATCGACGAGGCGACCTTCGTGCGCGAGACGCAGGGGAGCTACAAACTCGGCATCCAGTTCGTGGATTGGGGACGGCGGGGGCATAGCTATTTCCACCCCTTCGGCCAGTATGGCGCCGAATTTGATCAGGTGCCCTTCTACCACCACTGGATGCACGAGTATCTGGCGGGCCGCACGCAAGGGCCGATCGACGATTTCTCGATGTGCTGGGCGATGGCCAAGGCAGGCAAGTTCGCCCATCCCTCGCCCGACCGGCGGCTGATCCAGTCGACCTTTGACTATGCCTATCACTTCGACGCGGGGCTTTATGCCGCCTTCCTCAGGCGCTTTGCTGAGGCGCGTGGGGTGACGCGCATCGAAGGGCGGGTCGTTGACGTGTCGTTACGGGGTCATGATGGGTTCATTGACAGTGTAACGCTCGATGGTGGCGCGGTCGTTCGGGGCGAATTCTTCATCGATTGCAGCGGCTTTCGCGGCCTGTTGATCGAAGAGGCGCTCGAAGCGGGTTACGACAATTGGCAACACTGGCTCCCCTGCGACCGGGCTGTGGCGGTGCCCTGCGAGAAGGGCGAATTCACCCCCTACACCCGCTCCACCGCCAAGGCCGCCGGGTGGCAATGGCGCATCCCGCTCCAGCACCGCACCGGCAATGGCTATGTCCATTGCAGCCAGTTCCTCTCCGAAGACGAGGCCAGCGCGGAATTGCTGCGGAGCCTCGATGGCAAGCCGCTCGCCGACCCGCGCACCTTGCGCTTTATCACCGGCAAACGGCGCGAATTCTGGCGCAAGAATTGCGTCGCCATTGGCCTGTCAGCGGGGTTCATGGAGCCGCTCGAATCGACCAGTCTCCACCTCATCCAATACGCCATCCTGCGCCTGATCGCGCTGCTGCCCGACAGCACTGTCTCCCCGCTCTTGGCGCGCGAATACAACGCGCAAACCGCCGCCGAATACGAGCGCATCCGCGACTTCCTGATCCTCCACTACAAGGCCAGCGAACGGGATGATTCCGAGCTGTGGCGCTACTGCGCCGCCATGCCGATCCCCGATAGCCTGCAATACAAGATCGACCACTTCACCGCCCACGGGATGCTCGTCGCCGAAGGGCCGGAGCTGTTTGCCAATCCCAGCTGGATCGCGGTCTATCTCGGGCAAGGGATCACACCGCGGCAGGCCCCGGCGCTCGCCGCCATGCGCGAGGGCGTTCCGGTCGCTGAGCGGTTCGCGCAGATCCGTCACGCCATGGCTGAGGCTGTGGCCTCCATGCCAAGCCACGGCGAATTCATCGCCCGCCACTGCGCTGCCGCCGCGCCCATCGCTGCCTGACCATCTTTCGCGCGAAACATCGCGCAAGACCCAGCGACGGCCGCCTTCCCTGCCCCAGAAAAAAGGGCCCGCCATCGCTGGCGAGCCCTTCCTTGAGTCCCTGAGGCAGGGGAGAGCTTGGGACCCTGTCTCGTCAAAAGCTCTTGCGGATCGTGAACTGGAACGTCCGCCCGTAAAGCTCGTGGCGGCTCGGGAAGGACACCCCGAGCGATTGCGGCGGCGGGTTGCTGCCATTGGCCCGGTCGAACAATTCGTTTTCGGTCACGAAGGGCTCGTCGGTCAGGTTGAAGACTTCGGCGAGGATCTGCACCCCGTTGAGGAAGCTGCCTTCGCGCTCGAACGTGTAACCAAGCTGCGCGTCCAAGATGGTCTCGCTCAGTGCTTCTGCCCCTTCGAGCCCGCCCGAGAAGTTCGGCACTTCCGACAGGAACCCGCCGCGATAGCGCGCCGCCAGCTTGGCACGGAAACCGTTCTTTTCGTAGAAGATATCGCCCGACCAGGTCAGGTCAGAATAACCCGGGATCGCGATTGATCCGTTGCCGGGTGCTTCGATTTCCGCATCCGAATAGGTCAGCGAATAGAACCCGCCGAAGCCGTCCAAGGCGTCGGTGAAATCACCGAAGTTGATCCGCACCGTGCCTTCGATCCCGATGATCGAGCCGTTCGAGAAGTTTACCGGCCCGTTGAACGCACCGACCGCAAGTTCGGGGGCGGTGTTGAGGATCGAACCGAACCCTGCGTTCTCAATCGCCTGCGTGAAATCGATCAGAGCAGGCTGGCTGACAACCCAATCCGACAGATCCTTGTAGAACCCGGCGACGATAATGGCCGAACCGGGCGAGAAATACTTCTCGAATGAGAGATCGTACGATGTCGAGCGATAGGGTTGGAGCGTCGGGTTACCGCCGCCCAAGTTGAAGCACACCAGCGAGGGCGGGTTGAAGCCGAGCACCCGGTCGGGAACCTGATCGCCATTGGTGTCCGCACAGCTCAGCGCATTAACGGTGATGCTCTGGTTCGCCGCCAGCTGATCAAGCCGCGCCCGGGTGATCGTCTTGGCAAAGGCCGCGCGGATGAACGTGTCGGGCGCGACCTCGAAGCTGAGGTTGGCGCTCGGCAGCCAGTTGTCGTAGTTAAAGTCCACCTGGTTGACGAAGCCGCCGCTGATCGTGCCGGTCGAGCTTTGCGAGGTATCGACATAGCGCAGGCCGATATTGCCCCGCACCGGCACCGAACCCAGATCGCCGTCGATATTGGCCTGGATGTAGAAATTGTGGACCTGCTCCTCAACCACCCACTCGGTATCATCAGTGGCGCGCTGAAGCAGATAGGCACCACTGGTGAGCAGGCTTGCCGGGTTATAGGCGATGATGTCTTGCCCGATCCCCTTGGTATTGGTGGCCCCGACGATCAGGTCGGTCGGGATCCGCAGCGAGCTGTTCACAAAGCCAACGCCGGGGCGCAGGAAGGTGCCGTTGTTGTCGAAATCCTTGCTGCGGTCGGTGTAGAGCCAGCCAGCCACGATGCGGTCGATGATGCCGCCCTCAAACTCCCAATAGGCCTCGGCGCGCAGCTGGTGCAGCTCGTCATTGATTTCCGGTTCGCGCAGGAAGCCAACCTGACCCCAGCCGCCCGGATCGGTGAGCAGCACATTATTGGGATCGGTGTAATCGATCAGCCCGTCGATGCTGTATTCGCCGTTCCGCGGGAAGGTAAAGGTCAGCGTGTCGGCCGGGCCAGACCCGGCGCGGCCGGTGCCGGCGTAAGACTCGTAATCGACGTCATCGCGATCAAGCGTCGAATAGCCATAATCGAGCACAAAACCGAGGTTGTCGGTGGCCTTCCATTCGAGGTTGCCACCAATCGCGAAGATCGACGAATCCGCACCCTCGGTGTCGGTGCGCAGGATCGGGAAGACGTTCCGGTAGGTCGCCGAATCGGCAAAGGGACCAGCGCCGGAGACCGTGCCCACCTGCGCCCCGCCATTGGTGCTCCACGAAGCAATCGGGGTCTCCGTGCCGCGGAAAATGCCTGCGTCCTGCGTGCCGGTGTAGAACGAATCAATCGTCAGCGAGAAGCGGTCGGTCGGCTCGAACTGCAGGCTGCCTGCAATCGAGGTGCGCTCGAACTGGCGGCTCTGCACGCCCTGACGCGGGTTGTCGCGCGGGAAAACCACGCCGCCGGGGGTCGAGGTGCGGTCAACCTGCCCATTGTTGGTCTTCAGCTCGCGCTGGATGATCTGGGTTGGAATCGACTGGATCGTCGCGCCGATCGACCAGCCGATGGTGCCATCAGCGTTCTGATCAATATAGCTGCCGAAGAAGCGGTAACCATCGTCAGGGAAATCGGGATTGAGCGAGCCGTTGTCGTTGATCGTGTAGGTGCCCGACACGGTGAGTTGGCGCTTGCTCGAGTCGAGCGGCTTGATGGTGCGCAGGTCGACCGCGCCCGCAATCCCGATCGCCGCAAGCTGCGCATCGCCGGTCTTGTACACAATGCCAGTGCCGATCAGCTCGCTCGGGAACTGGTCGAATTCAATCCCGCGGTTGTTGCCCGCCGAGACCACTTCGCGACCGTTGAGCAGCGCGAGGCTGAAATCGGGGCCGAGACCGCGGATCGAAACCTGCTGCGAACGGCCGCGCACACGCTGCGCGGTCACGCCGGGCAGGCGCGCGAGGGTATCGGCGATCGAAAGGTCGGGCAGGAGGCCGATGTCTTCCGAAGAGATCACTTCGACGATCGAGGTCGCCTTACGCTTGGCATCGAGCGAGGACATGATCGACCCGCGAATGCCGGTGACGACCATTTCGCCGTCATATTCTTCTTCCGCAACCTCGGTCGGCTGATTCTCGGCTGCCTGCTTATCGGCATCCTGCGCCAGCACCGGGGTCCCGGTTGCGGCCAGAGCCAGAAAAGTCGCTGCGCCGCACAGCAGGCGCGCGCTTGCATTGATCCCGTTCTTTTTCATCACAATCCCCTCCCGCAAGCGACGTCAAACGCCCCGCTTTGCAGATTTTTTCATACAGCAGTCTGCAGCCGAGGTAAATTGCCAATCTGCAAGCCCGACTGCTGATCGGCGAAATGCCAATTTCTCATTCATCTATATAATGTTAGTGGTCGTTGGTGGCAATTTTCCGATCCTATTGGCGGACGAGTTGCCTCAGATTGTTGCTGGATTGACACAGTTTCATTGCCCGGCGTTTGGCTACGCGACCCAGCGGGTGCCCTGCCGCATCGGAGCCGTCAGATCCGAACCGTTGCAGAGATAATTTTTACTGTTTTTCCTGATGCTTGCCGATCCGACATGGACAGCTTTTCACGATTTGATAGGCTCATGAGGATGAACCGGCCCGCCTCTCCCACGCTTCAACGATGCCCCAAAGGCTGGGCCATCGCCCCGGATTCAGCCGTGATTGAGCAGTTCTCCGCAGATAATCATCAGCTTGTCACGATTTCCCAGATGCTGGCGACTCCGGATGCGGCCGTTGATTCCGCAAGTTTGCAGAATTTTGCAAAAATCACACCGCAATATCCCGGGGTGCGGGCCGCGCTCGATCCTGCCGTCGCCACGGCCTGGCTAGCCCGCCTCGCGCCGCTGCTGAGCCAGTGGTTCGGCCCGGTTGATGTTCAATGGGAAATGCAGGCGTGGTATTCGCTGGTGACGGCACCGCCAGCCGCGCTCGCCCCGATCCAGCGCCTCCCGCATGTCGACGGCACCGATCCTGGCCTGATCGCGATGATGCTCTACCTTCACCGCACCGGGCACGGCGGTACCGCCTTCTTTCGCCATCGCAGCACCGGCCTTTCAGCGCTCACCGCGCAGGATTACCCGCGCTATGCCGAAGCGCTGCACGCCGATGTTGCCGAGTCCGGACTGCCGCCCCCCGCCTATCCCACTGACGGGGACCCGCATTTCGAGCGCATCCACACCGTCGCCGGGCATTTCAATCAGGCCGTGTTCTATCGCGGCAACATCCTGCATAGCGGGATCATCGACAACGCCGCGCCGCTCCCCGCCGATCCGCGCGCGGGGCGGCTGACGATCAACGCCTTTTTCCGCCCGAGCCGGCGGCAGGCAGGCAAAGGACCGAGCCATGGATGAGGCAGGGGTGCAGAAACTGGTGATTGTCGGCGGGGGGACCGCAGGTTGGATTACCGCGGCAGCCTTTGCCCGACTTCTCGGCCAGCGCCTGACGATCGAACTCGTTGAAAGCGAGGCGATCGGCACGGTTGGCGTGGGTGAGGCGACGATCCCGCAGATCATCCGCCTCAATACGATTCTCGGGCTCGACGAGCATGATTTCCTGCGCCGCACCTCGGGCACCTTCAAGCTCGGTATCGAATTCGTCGACTGGGGGCGGCTGGGATCGCGCTACCTGCACACTTTCGGCGACACGGGCATGAACCTCGGCGGGGCGGCGTTCCACCACTACTGGCGGCGCAGCATCATGGGGCGCACCGATGATGCGTCGGCGAGCCTGTGGGACTATTCGCTGCACCAGCGCGCTGCCGATCAGGCGCGGTTCGGCAAGCTCGATAAGGTCGGCAATACGGCGATGACGGGGCTGGCCTATGCCTATCATTTCGACGCCAGCCGTTATGCCCTTTACCTGCGCGACTATGCCGAAGCGCGCGGGGTGACGCGGCACGAGGGGATTGTCCGGCAGGTCGAGCGCGACGGGGCAAGCGGCGATATCACCGCGGTCCTGCTCGACGGCGAACGCCGGGTGACGGGCGACTTTTTCATCGATTGCACCGGCTTTCGCGCGCTGATGCTGGGGCAGGAGCTGGGCGTCGGCTACGAGGACTGGTCGCGCTGGCTCCCCTGCGACCGGGCGCTGGCGGTGCCGAGCGAACGGCTCCCTGTGTTGGTTCCCTACACCCGCGCGACCGCCAAGGCGGCCGGCTGGCAATGGCGCATCCCGCTCCAGCACCGCACCGGCAACGGGCATGTCTATTCCAGTGGGTTCACCTCGGATGAGGCGGCGGCGGAGACCCTGCTGGCGGGGCTCGATACCAAAGCGCTGGGCGATCCCCGTCCGATCCGCTTCACCACCGGGCGAAGAGAGGCGTTCTGGGCGCATAATTGCGCGGCGATCGGGCTTTCGAGCGGGTTTCTGGAGCCGCTGGAATCGACCAGCATTCATCTCATCCAGTCGCATGTCAGCCGTCTGATCCAGCTCTTCCCGCGCAGCGGCGACCCTTCAGCGATGCGGGCAGAATACAACCGCCGCTGCGCTGCTGAGTTCGCGCAGATCCGCGATTTCCTCATCCTTCACTACCATCGGACGGACCGGGAGGATTCGGAATTCTGGCGCTATTGCAAGCACATGGACGTGCCGGACAGCCTCACTAACAAGCTTGAGCTGTTCGCGGCCTCGGGCCGGGTGGGGCGCGATGCGGACGATCTGTTTCGCGATGCCAGCTGGGTGCAGGTGATGCTGGGACAGGGCATCATCCCCGCGGATTACGATCCGATGGCCGACCAGATCGGCCCCGCCCAGCTTACCGAATTCCTCGCCAATCTGCGCACCCTGATCAATCGAAGCGTTGCCAGCCTGCCGACTCATGAGGATTATCTCAAACGTCACTGCGCCGCCGATCTGGACAGCTTGGCGGCCTGATCAAGACGGCGCAAAGACGGCAGAACGACCGGGCGACGCGTTCGCAACGACAGGGCTACGACCGGGCAACGGCCGCGCCGATTTCTGCGTCCAAAATCGGGCAAGAAAAAGGGCGGCGTGGCATCCCACACCGCCCCAATTCTATTCGCCCTTGAGCGATGAATTACTTCGACTGGCTTTCAAGATAGGCGACCAGGTTGGCGCGATCCTGATCGTCCTTGATGCCCGGGAAGGCCATCTTGGTGCCAGGCATGAAGCCCTTCGGGTCCTTGAGGTAGGTGAACAGGACGTCGGTCGTCCAGGTCACGCCGCTCGCCTTGTTGGCGTCCGAATAGGCGTAGCCCGGGACCGAAGCCGACTTGCGGCCGACGACCTTGTAGAGCGACGGGCCAACGCGGTTCACGCCTTCTTCAAGCACGTGGCACGAACGGCACAGTGCGAACACCTTTTCGCCCTTGGCGACATCGGTGGTGAAGCTGGCGTACTCGACAGCACCGCCGGCCGCAGCAGCATCAGCCGCCGGGGTTTCAGCAGCCGCCGGGGTTTCGGCCGGAGCCGGAGCCGCTTCAGCGGTTTCAGCCGCCGGGGCCTCAGCAGCCTTCTGGCCGCCGCAAGCCGAAAGAGTAGCCAGGCTCGCCAGCGCGGCCGCACCCATCAGGAAATTACGCTTCATGGTCGTTTGTCCTCTGAACACTATGTTCCTCCCGCATCCGATGCAGGCCATAAACGAGATTTTCGGGCATGGAAAGCAGCACTTCGCGCACACGCGACACCCTCTCTCCAATCTCCGCATAACGCCAACGCACCGGAGCGCAAAGGTTTCCCATCCAATTATGCGCAAGGATGGCCCAAGGTTGGCTATTCGCGGTGCGGGCGCTATGACCGCCGTCATGATGACCATGCCCAAGCACACCAAGCTCACCCTCGCCCTGTTGGCGTTCCTGCCGCTCTATTTCATCGTCGCCGCGCTCGGCACCAAGTTTGGTGTGTGGGACTGGAAGCTGGGGCTGTTGACCCTGACCTTTACCGGCGGGATGATCGTGCTGGGGGTGACGGCGCTGGTCGCACTGGTTTCACTGATCCTGGCCTTGCGTGCCAAGCCGCGCGCCAATGGCCCGCTGGCGGCGGCGATCATCGGCCTGCTGGTGCCCGGCGCGGCGCTGATGCTGTTCCTTACCGCAGGCGGCAAGGCGGGCGAAAACCCGATCCATGATATTGCCACCGACACCGCCAATCCCCCGGTCTTTTCCGCTGACACTATCGCCGCGCGCGAAGCGGAAGGTGCCAACCCCCTGAGCGATTATCAGGTGCCACTGGGCAAGCTGCCACTCTATGCTGAGCGGGTGAGCGGCGAGATTGCGGTCAAATCTCACGCGCAGATCATCACCGACCGCAAGGATCGCCCCGCCCCGCTGCCGCTGGGCGGCGCCAGCAAGGCCGATGGCGTGGCGGCGGTCGCTGCCGCGATGGGGGCGATGGGTCTCACAGAGGTTCGTGCCGATCCCGCCTCGGGCACGATCGAAGGCGTGGCGCAAAGCTTCTGGTTCGGGTTCAAGGATGATGTTGTTGCCCGCGTGGGCGATGCGCAGATCGATTTCCGCTCGGTCAGCCGGGTCGGGATCAGCGATCTCGGGGCCAACACCGCGCGGATCAACGACCTGCGCAGCCGCACCGAAGCGCTGCTGGGCACGGGCAGCCGTTAAGGGCGGAAATCCCGCACGGCCATCGCGCTACGCTGGAACACAGTGAGCGTGCACAGCGCCGCATAGCCATAGGCGAAAACGCCGAACCACGCCGGGGCAAGGCACATGGCGATGAACACCGCGATGGTCTCGGTCCCCTCGGCAAGGCCCGTGGAATAGAAGAAGCTCTTGCGCCCGTGCGCGGTGGTTTCGGCCCCGCGCTTCGAGGCGATCACCGCGAAGGCGAGGAAGCTGACGCCGGTCAGCACGAAACTCGCCACCAGCACCAGCGCGGGAAGGGTGTTGGCCGGGGCCAGAATGCCGAAAGCGGTGGGGATCGACACGTAGAAGGCAAAATCCGCGACGATGTCGAAATAGCCGCCCAGATCGCTCGGCCCCCGCACCCGCGCGACCGCCCCGTCGAGCCCGTCGCACACCCGGTTGGCAAGGATCAGCGCGAGGCCCCAGCCGATGTGGCCGAAAGCGATGGCAGCGGCGGCAGCGAGGCCAAAAGCGAGCCCGGTGAAGGTGAGGCCATTGGCGGTGATCCCCACCCCCGCAAGCGCGCGCCCGGCAGCGTTCAAGGGCGGATCGATCAGTGGGCGAATTCTAGCGTCGAACACGGCGAGTTACCCCCATGTCACCAACCCCGCCCAGGCCCCGGTCATCGCGGTCGCCAGATTGCCTGCGATCCAGCTCTTCATCCCCAAGCCCGCTGTCTCGGCGCGGCGCTCGGGGCAGAGGGTGCCGATGGTCGAAACGAGCAGGCCGACGCTGGCCAGGTTCGCCACCCCGCACAGCGCATAGGTGATGATCAGCAGGCTCCTCGGGCCAAAAGTCCCCACAGGCAGCGCCGCGAGTTCGAGATAGGCAACATATTCGTTGAGCACCGCCTTGGTGCCCATCAACCCGCCCGCCGCCTGCGCCTCGCCCCACGGCACGCCCAGCAGCCACATCAGCGGCGCGAAGAGCCAGCCCATCAGGCGCTTGAGGCTGAGGGGCTCACCCTCGATCACCGGGAGCGCGGCGAGCATCCCGTCGACCAGCGCGACCAGCGCAAACACCACGATGATCACGGCGATGACGCTGAGGAACAGCTGCATCCCGTCCATCGTGCCTTTGACGATGGCATCGATGCTCGATTCGTAGCGCAGGCCGGTTTCTTCAGTCCCGATCTCGGTGTCGGTGTCCTCACCCGCCGGGGGCACCATCAGCCGCGCGATCAGCAGCGCGGCGGGGAGCGAGATAAGCGAGGCGGCGATCATGTGGCCCACCGCATCGGGCACGGTATCGCGCAAGGTGGTGGCATAGAGGATCAGGATCGCGCCCGAGATCGTCGCCATCGACAGGGTCATGATCTGGAACAGCTCGCTGCGGCTGACCTGCGCGAAATAGGCGCGGGTGACGAGCGGGGCCTCGACCGGGCCGAGAAACACGCTGGCCCCGCCCGACAGGCCGACCACGCCGCTCACGCCGAGGCTGCGGCGCAGCAGGAACGACAGCGCGCCCACCAGCCTTCCCAGCACGCCCCAGTGCCATAGCAGCGCGGCGAGCGCGGAAAAGACGATCACCAGCGGCAGGATCTGGAAGGCGATGATCAGCGGCGGCTGGGCGCCGTCCTTGAGCGCGAAGGGCAGATCCGCCCCGCCGAGATAGCCGAACATATAGGCCGATCCCTTGAGCGTTGCCTGCTCGACCGCGCTGACCGCCGTGTTGGCAAGGCCCACCGCCGCCCACACCGCGGGCACGCGGATGATCAGCGCCGCCAGCACGCCTTGCAGCGCCAGCGCGCCCGCGATCCAGCGCCAGCCGGGGCGGCGGTGGCGGTTCTCGCTCAGGCCCCACGCAATGCCCATCAGCACCGCCAGCCCAATGATCCCGCGCAACTGGTCAAACAGTTCCAAACCCGCCCCCGATCATCGCTCCGTCAGCGCTTCTGGCCGATCACGCCGCCAAGCGCCAGCGCCTCAGCCCCGGCGCCATGCGTGATAGCGTTCGACCCAGCGCAGCACGCCTTCGGGCTTGTGCGCTCGCTTCCAGTTGCCGGCGGCGAACTTGTTGGCCTCGGCCATGGTCGGGTAGGAGTGGATCGTGCCGAGGATCTTGTTGAGCCCGATCCCGTATTTCATCGCCAGCACATATTCGGCGAGCAATTCGCCCGCATGCGCGCCGACGATGGTGACGCCGAGCACCTTGTCCTTGCCCGGAGGGGTCAGCACCTTCACAAAGCCATGCGTCTCGCTCTCGGCAATCGCGCGGTCGAGATCGTCGAGCTCGTAGCGCGTCACCTCGACCGCGATCCCCTGTTCGGCGGCTTCACGTTCGTTGATCCCGACGCGCGCGACTTCGGGATCGAGGAAAGTCACCGCCGGGATAACGCGGTAATCAGCCTTGAACTTGCGGAACTGCCCGAACAGCGCGTTGACGCTGGCGTACCACGCCTGATGGCTCGCGGTGTGGGTGAACTGGTAGGGGCCCGCGACGTCGCCCGCGGCGAAGATATTGGGGAATTTGGTCGCAAGGAATTCGTCGGTGGTCACCGTGCGGGCGGTGTCTACCCCGATGGTCTCCAGCCCGAACCCGGTGAGCCGCGCCTTGCGCCCGATGGCGACGATCAGCGCGTCAAAGGGGATGCGCACTTCATCGCCGCCGTGTTCGGCGATCAGCACCTTGCCCTCGACCCGCACCGCCTTGTGATCGGTCCGCACAGCCACGCCGTCCGCCTCCAGCGACGCCTTGGCCAGCGCGGACACATCGGCATCCTCGCGGCCCAGCACCGCCGGGGCCATCTCCACCTGCGTCACCTGCGAGCCCAGCCGCGCCAGCGACTGCGATAGCTCGCACCCGATCGGCCCGCCGCCCAGCACCACAACCCGCTCGGGCGCCGCGTCGAGCTGCGCGAAGGTCTGCCATAGGGTCTCGCTGGTGAGATAGCCGCTGTCCTCGATCCCCGGGATCGGCGGCACCACCGGCTCCGCGCCGCTGGCGATGATGATCGAGCGGGTGGTGAGCCGCTGGGTGCCGCCGTCATTGAGCGCGATCTCGACCGTCCAAGGATCGATGATCGTCGCGTAACCCTTGACCACATCGACGCCCAGATCGGTGTAGCGTTCGACGCTGTCATGCGGCTCGATCGCCTTGATCGTATCCAGCACGCGGGCCATGACCTGCCGGAACGGCACCTTGGGCTCCACCGGGGTGAGTCCATACTTGTCGGCATGGCGCATCTGGTTCGCAACCTTCGCGCTCTTGATGATCGCCTTGGAGGGAACGCAGCCCGTATTGAGGCAATCGCCGCCCATTTCATGCGCCTCGACCAGCGTCACCTTGGCCTTCACCTGCGCCGCGATATAGGCCGAGACGAGGCCCGCCGAGCCTGCGCCGATCACCACCAGATTGCGGTCGAACTTTTTGGGCCGCTTGAACCCCGCATAGACCTTGCGCGCCTTGAGCACCCCGATCACGCCCTTGGCGATCCACGGCACGATGCCCAGCAGAACGAAGCTGCCGAGGATCGCGGGCGAAGCAATGCCCGACAGGCTGTCGATCTGCGCCAGCTGCGTGCCCGCGTTCACATAAACGATGGTGCCCAGCAGCATCCCTGCCTGACTGACGAAGGCATAGGTCACGGTGCGGATGCGGGTGAGGCCCATCACCAGATTGACCACAAAGAACGGCACCGCGGGGATCATCCGCAGGCTGAAAAGGTAGAACGGCCCATCGCGCTCCAACCCGGCATTGATCGCCTTCAGCCGGTCGCCAAAGCGCGCTTCCATCGTGTCGCGCAGCAGATAGCGTGAGGACAGGAACGAAAGCGTCGCGCCCAGTGTCGAGGCGAAGGAGACGATGATCGTGCCCCCCACCAGCCCGAACAGCGCGCCCGCCGCCAGCGTCATCAGCGCCGCTCCGGGCAGCGAGGCCCCGGTCACCGCGACATAGGCGAGGAAGAAGCCCGCGATCACCAGAACCGCGTTGCGCTCCTGAAAGGCCGAAAGATCGGCGGCCAGCGCCTTGATCCCCTCCAGCGTGAGGTATTGGCCCAGATCGAACACGAAATAGGCAACGATCAGCGCGGCCAGCACGGCGAGGATGGCAAGTTTCTTCACGGACAAACCCCTTTGGACGCTATTCGCGGGCAGACCCCCGTAAAGTTACTCAGCCTTCGCAAGTGCAGCGTATTTCGCAATCCACCGCTTGTCGATCCCATGCTTGAGCGCCAGCACCCAGCGACCCTCAGCGGTCAGCGGCCCATAGCTAGCTATGGCACGTCCGTCGCCGGTGTTCATGAGGTAGAGATTGTTCCAGCGCGGACGATAGGCGGCGCGCGGGGTCTCGCCCGCCAAGGCGCTGCGCAGGTTCTCTGCGAGGACCGGCCCGGCGAACACCGCGTGGACCCCGGCGTGAGCGAGCGGGCGGTCAGCGCGGGCGGCGACGTCTCCGGCGGCGAAGATGTGGGGGTGGGAGAGGGAGCGGTGCCGGGCATCGACCAGCGCGAAGCCTGCGTCGTCCACCGCCAGCCCGCTCGTCCGCACCCAGCCGGGCGCACCGCTGCCGAGCGCGGCGAGCAGCACATCGGCGGGTTCGAGCGCGGTGGCTCCCGCCATGATTGCGCCGTCTGTGATCCGCACGTCCTCCTCGATCACCGCAATCCCCTGCCGCGCGAGAGCCTTGAGGGCGAGGGCGCACACGCTTGGCGCGAACCTGGGGAACACGCCCGCCTTGCCCGCCACCAGCGTGACCGCAGGCCGCGCCGGGGCAGTAGCAAGGTTGCGCATCCCGAAAGCCAGCTCCACACCCCCTGCCCCGCCGCCTGCCACCACAACATGGCGCGGCGCGGGGCTAGTGGCGAGGCGCTGAACGAAGGCCCCGATGGGCCGCACGTCGATCAGTCGCGGATCATCGCCGAGCAACGTCGCCGCGCGCCCTTCCCCGCCGGTGCCAAGCGAAGCGACATCGAAGGTGAGTTCGGCCCCGCCCGCAGTGCGCACCACGCGGGCCTCAGGGTCCAATGCGGTGCAGCGATCCGCCACCCACTCCACCCCGGCCCGCGCCGCCAGCGCGGCCAGATCGACCAGCCCGTCCTCCAGCGTGTGCTGTCCCGCCATCCAGCCGGGCACCATGCCGGAATAGCGCAAGTGCCGCTCTGGCGTCAGCAGCACGCCGCGTGCGCCCGGCGGCACGCCATGACGGATCCAGTCGGCCAGCACCGCCACATGGGCATGGCCGCCCCCCACCAGCAGCAGAGTGCGGCTCATCCCACAATTCCTTCCCCGGCGCGGCACATTTCGCAGGCCCTCATCGCGGATGGTTCAGCTACCCGCAAGCTTTGCGCGCTATCGGGCGGGCAACGCAATAATGCCTCGCAATAGCTCTTCATAGGTTTGTATCTTCAGGAAGTTGCATACAGGTCGCGGGTTGGAACCGCCAGCCCGCAAGACGATTGATGCTTTGCCGCAACACAATGTTGCGCAAGCTGCAACCACGCCTCGACGCGCGCCTCTTTTCGCCCGATAATGACCGCATAGAAACAGGTTTCGACATGAAAGGCTGCCATGGCACGTGAAGGCCAATCCTACGGCTCACAGATTTCACTGGTGAAATTCTTTCGGATCTTCTTCGAGATCCTCAAGCCCGAAGCGAATTTCTACTGGCTGGCCGTGGTTTATGGCGTGGGCATCAGCCTGCTCAGCCTCGCCACGCCGATTTCGGTGCAGATGCTGATCAACACCATCGCCAACACCGCGCTCACCGCGCCGCTGGTGGTGCTGTCGCTGACCCTGTTTGCCTTGCTGGTCATCTCCAGCCTGATCTACGCCTTGCGCATCCACCTGATGGAGCTGTTCGCGCGGCGTTTTTACGCGCGCATGGTGGCCGAGATTTCGCTGATCTCGGTCTATGCCCAGAACCCGTTTTTCGGCGATCTCAAGGCCTCGTCGCTGTTCAACCGCTATTTCGATGTCGTCTATGTCCAGTCGCTGGTGCCGAACCTGTTCATAGGCGGGTTCACCGTGCTGCTTCAGATCGCGGTCGGGTTCGTGCTGGTGTCGCTCTACCATCCCTATTTTCTCGGCTTCACGCTGGTGATGCTGGCGCTGGTGTGGGTGATCTGGCTGGTGTGGGGCAGCCGCGCGCTGCGCACTGCGGTCGACGTGAGCCACGCCAAGCACAAGACCGCCAACTGGCTGCAATCGATCGGCGGATCGAACGGCTTTTTCAAATCGCAGCGCCGGATCGATTATGCGCTCGACAAGACCGATGACTACACCCGCGCCTACATCACCGATCGCAAGCGCCATTTCCGACACCTGTTTTCGCAGACCCTCGCATTCCTGTTCATGTACGCCGCCGCGAGCGCGGCGCTGCTGGGACTGGGCGGATACCTGGTGATCGAGGACCAGCTCACGCTGGGCCAGTTGGTCGCGGCCGAGCTGGTGCTCTCGGCGGCCTTCGTGGGCGTCGCACAGCTTGGCACCTACCTTGCCTATTTCTACGACCTGTTTGCTGCGGTCGAGGAAATCTCGCAGTTTTACGATGTCGAGCAGGAACAGCCCAAGGGCGCTGACCCCTTTGATGGGCCGGACCACACCATCGTTTTCAAAGGCGTGCGCGGCCGTGCCCGTCATGAGGACGCGCGGTTCGATCTCGAGATTCCATCGGGTGCCATCATCATGGCCGATGTCAGCCATCACGGCGTGCAGCGGCTGTTTACCAATCTGCTCAAGATGCATGTCTTGCCGCAGGGCGGCTACGCGACGCTGGGGGGGATCGACGTCAAGGACATCGAGCCGCACCATCTGCGCAAGAATGTCCACGTGCTCGACCGCCCGACCTTCGTCGAAATGACGATCCGCGAATATCTAGCCCTGTCGTGCAAGGACACCGCGCCGCAGCGGATGATCGAAGTGCTGGAGACAGTGGGCCTCGCGGACACCATTGCCACCTTCGAGAAGGGTCTCGATACCCCCATCGCCTCGACCGGGTATCCGCTTTCGGCGGTGGAACTGCAGCAGTTGAAGCTCGCCAATGCGCTGCTTGAGGAGCCCCGCATTCTGGTGCTGAGCCGGTTGTTCGATCTGCTCGAACCCGAGCCGCTCAGCCGCGCGATCACAGCATTGCGGGCGCAGGCCTATTCGACGGTGATCTATTTCTCCAACCGCCGCATCGATCTGGGTTTCGACCGGTTCCTGTATCTTGAAGCAAATCAGCAGCGCTATTTCGACAATTTCGACGAATTCCGCGCGGCCGTAACACGGCCTCACCCGCCCGCACCGGGCCTTGCCCGTCAGGGAGGGCAGTGATCATGGCCACGCTCAAGGAAGACATGGCGCATTTCACCACGCTCGCGTCGATCAAGACGCCGCGGGTGATGCGGGTGGTGTTTCTCATGCTGCTGGCCGCAATCGTCGCCACAGTCGCTTTTCTGATCTACGTGCCGTGGGTGCAGACCACCTCGGGCCGTGGGGTAATTACCACGCTCAACCCCAATGAACGCCGTCAGGATATCAACGCGCTGGTGCCGGGCCGGATCGAGGAATGGTATGTGCGCGATGGCAGCACGGTGAAAAAGGGCGATCCCATCGTCCGCATCGCCGATATCGACCCGCAGCTGATCGAACGCCTGCAGGCTGAACGCGGGCAGATCGAGCTGCAATTGCAGGCCGCCCAGTCCGCCCTCGCCACCGCCCGGATCGATGAGCGCCGCACGCGCGAGCTGTTCGAGGCCGGGCTCGCGGCGCGGCGCGATTACGAGCAGGCGCAGATCCGCATTGCCGAGCGCGAAGGCCAGGTCGCCGCCGCGCAGGCCGCGCTGAACCGAGCCGATGTTAACATCTCGCGCCAGTCGGTGCAGATCGTGCGCGCACCGCGCGATGGCTTTATCCAGAGCCTCAACGCAGGCGACGCCGCCACCTTCATCAGCGCGGGCGACGTGCTCGCCACCTTCGTGCCGGCCAATACCGGACGCGTGATCGAGATCTTCATCGATGGCCGCGATGTCGCGCTGGTGAAGCCCGGAGACAAGGCCCGTATCCAGTTCGAAGGCTGGCCCGCGGTGCAGTTTTCCGGCTGGCCCTCCACCGCCGTTGGCACCTTTGGCGGGCGGGTCATCTCGGTCGACCAATCAGCACAGGTCGATGGCCGCTTCCGCGTGCTGATCGACGAAGACCGCAGCGAAGGCGAGGCATGGCCCGAAGAACGCTATGTCCGTTTCGGCGCGGCGGTGCAGGCGTGGGTGCTGCTCGAGACCGTGCCGGTGGGCTACGAGATCTGGCGTCAGCTCAACAATTTCCCGCCCGAACTGCCGCAGGGCGAGACCGGCGGGCAGGCGAAATAGCGATGGTGCGTGGGACTGCCTTCCTGCGGCTGGGCGCCATGCTCGGCGGGGCAGCGCTGCTGGCGCTTGCCCCGGTGGCGGCGGCTGCGCAGGATATTGCGCCGGTGGGCGACCCGCTTGAGGCTGCGCTCACGCGGGGACCGTTGCTGCCTGAGGCGGTGCTGCGGTCCTCTGCCCTCACCTTCCCGTCGATCCTCGAAGCCTTTGAGCGCGAGGCCGCCGCCCGCTCCGATCAGCTCGCCGCCGATGGCGCTTTCGACCTGATGCTGAAGGGCGAGGCCTATGACCGGCTGACAGGCTTCTATTCGGGCGGGGTCGCCAAGGCCGAAGCGCGCCAGCCGCTGCGCCCCTTTGGCGCAGAGGTCTTCGCCAGCTACAAGCTGTCGGACGGACGCTTCCCGATCTACGAGAACATCAACAACACCAACCAGCTGGGCGAAGTGAAGGTCGGCGCGCTGTTCTCGCTGCTGCGCAACAAGAACATCGATCAGCGCCGCTTCGGGATCGAGGACACCCGGCTTGCCGCCAGTCAGGCGCGGCTCGATGTGATGCTGGTACAACTCAACGTCCAGCACGAAGCCCTGCGCGCCTATTGGCGCTGGGTGGCGGCGGGCGAGGAAATCCGGGTGTTCGAGGAACTGCTCGAAATCGCCGAGGCCCGGCAAGTGGGTCTCACCCGCGAAGTGAGCGAAGGCGCGCGCGCCCGGATCGCCTTAACCGAGAACGAACAGAACCTGCTGCGCCGCCGCACCTTGCTGGAAGAGGCCAAGCGCAATTTCGCGGTCGCGGCCAACAGCCTTGGCTTTTACCTGCGCGACACGGCGGGCCGCATGATCGTGCCGACCCGCGAACAATTGCCCGACGCAGGGCGGCTCGCGGCGATCCCGCCGGCCGAGACCCTGCTGGCGGTGCCGATGAGCGAGGTGATCCAGAACCGGCCCGAACTCGCCGCGTTTCGCGTAGCGTTGGAACGCGCGGTCAACCGGGTGGAACTCAGGCGCAATGATCTCCAGCCCCGGCTTGATGCCAGTGTCGAGCTGTCGCGCGATTTCGGCGCGGTGGGCGATGGCGGGCCTTCGTTCGATTCCACCGACACCGTGGTCGGCGTCACCTTCAGCGTGCCGCTGCAACGCCGACAGGCGCGCGGGGCGCTGCAACGGGCGGAGGCCGAGCTGCGCGAAACCGAACTACGCCAGCGCCGCATCGCCGACCAGATCACCACCGATGTCGCCAATATCGTCGCCAACCTCACCGCCGCGCTGAAAGTGGGCGAACTCGCCGATGCCGAAGTGAAGCAGGCGAACCAGATGGTGCAGGCCGAACGCACCCGCTTCCGGCTCGGCGCAGGCGAATTCTTCCTCGTCAACGCGCGCGAGGAAACCGCCGCCAACGCCCAGATCAGCGCCATCCGCGCCGATCTCGCCGGGCGGCTGGCCGAAGCGAGCTACAACGCGGCGACGATGAACCTGGCGGCGCTGGGGCTGGAGTAGCGGCGGCTCAGAGCTTGCCCCGCAGCGCCTGATAGGCCGCCGCCGCCACCGTGTTCGCCAGATTGAGCGAGCGGATCACGTCCGAACGCATCGGCAGGCGGAACAGGCGGTCCGGGTGCTGGTCGATAATTGCCTTGGGGATGCCCTTCGTCTCCTGCCCGAAGACGAGGAAGGCGTCCTCCGGATAATCCGGCTCATAGAAGCTGCGGCTGCCGAATTCCTCGAACAGGAACAGCTGGTCAGGCCGTGGCGCGCGAGCGGTGAGAAACGCGTCCCAGCTGGCATATTCGGCGAGGCGCACGCGCGGCCAGTAATCGAGGCCGGAACGCTTCACCCGCTTGTCGCTGATCTCGAACCCCAGCGGGTGGATCAGGATCAGCTCCATCCCCAGCGCCACACACGTCCGCCCCACCGCCCCGGTGTTACCGGGGATTTCTGGTTGGATGAGGATGATGGCGGTCATGGGCGTGAACTCTGGCCTAGGAAGCCCAACCCTAACCCCTCCCGCAAGCGGAAGGGGACTGGGTCGCGCTGAAACTCCCCTCACGCTTGCCCCCGGCCTTCGCCGGGGCGGGTATCGGGGTTGGAGGTGGGCCTGTTACCCCAGCTTGTCCTTCAGCAGCTGGTTCACCACCGCCGGATTGGCCTTGCCCTGCATCGCCTTCATCGTCTGGCCGACGAAGAAGCCGAACAAAGCTTCCTTGCCGGCGCGGTATTGTTCGACCTTGTCGGCATTGGCAGCGATGATCGCATCGACCGCGGCTTCGATGGCGCCGGTGTCGCTGACCTGCTTCAGGCCCTCGGTGTCGGCGATCTCGTCCGGCGCGCGGCCGGTCTTGAGGACGATTTCGAAGATTTCCTTCGACTGCCCGCCGCTGATCTCGCCCTTGTCGGCCATCGCGAGGATGGCGGCTTGCGCGGCTGCGGTGGCGTTGGCGAGGTCGGCCTCATCGCCCAGCGCCTTCACCACCCCCGGCGCGACCGAAAGCGACCAGTTGGCGACCTGCGTCGCGACGTCTGCATCGCCCTTGCCGGTGGCTTTCGCGGTTTCGGTCAGCAGGGTTTCGAAGCGGGCGAAGGTTTCCACCTCAGCGGTCAGCTCGCGCGCGTTATACGGCGTGAGGCCCAGCACCTCGATGTAACGCTTGCGCTTGGCATCCGGCAGTTCCGGGAGCGAAGCGCGGCATTCGGCGAGGAAGTCCTCCGCGAGCACCAGCGGCAGCAGATCGGGATCGGGGAAGTAGCGGTAATCGTGCGCGTCTTCCTTGCTGCGCATGGTGCGGGTCGTGCCGGTGCCGGGGTCGAACAGGCGGGTTTCCTGCACAATCGTGCCGCCGCTTTCGAGGACATCGACCTGACGCATCGCCTCATGCTCGATCGCCTGCATGACGAAGCGCACCGAGTTGACGTTCTTGGTCTCGGTGCGGGTGCCGAAGGGCTCGCCGGGCTTGCGCACGCTGACATTGACATCGGCGCGCATCGAGCCTTCTTCCATGTTGCCGTCGCACGAGCCGACATAGCGCAGGATCGCGCGCAGCTTTCTGAGGTACGCCCCCGCCTCGGCGGGCGAGCGCATGTCGGGGCGGCTGACGATCTCCATCAGCGCCACGCCCGAGCGGTTCAAGTCGACATAGGACATGGTCGGGTGCTGATCATGCATCAGCTTGCCCGCGTCCTGTTCGACATGGATACGCTCGATCCCGATGATCTTGTCTTCCGGGATGCCCGCCTTCTCGTCCGCCTCGATCAGCAGGCTGCCTTCGCCCACGATCGGGTGATAGAGCTGGCTGATCTGGTAGCCCTGCGGCAGATCGGCGTAGAAGTAGTTCTTGCGGTCGAACCGGCTCCACGCGTTGATCTGCGCGTCAATCGCCATGCCGGTGCGCACCGCCTGACGGATGCATTCGCGGTTGGGCACGGGCAGCATCCCCGGCATCGCGGCGTCCACAAGGGAGACCTGCGCATTCGGCTCCGCGCCAAAGGCGGTGGCGGCGCCGCTGAACAGCTTGGCGTTGGAGGTGACCTGCGCGTGGACTTCGAGGCCGATCACGACCTCCCATTCACCGGTTGCGCCCTGGATGCGGTAGTTTGTCATAGCATTTTCCTCGTCATCCCAGCGCAAGCTGGGACCTCAAGCCATCATGTGTTGCCCTTGCCGCCCTGGGCCCCAGCTTGCGCTGGGGTGACGGTCAGGGCTTGTTCTTCTCGTCCTCGATCACCTTGCCGTCAGGCCCGAAGCGCATTTCGCCGTGATCGACGTTTTTCCTGACCCAATTGGCGACCATGAAGGTCACCGGCACCGCGAGCGTGATTGCGATACCGGCAATCCACAGCGGCAGATCGGGAGTCATGGTTTCTTGTCCAACTTCGAACCGTGCTTTTTCTGCCACTCTTCAAAGGTACGTCGGCGCTTTCGCTCCGTCGATGCACCGGAGGAGTCCAATCCGGTCGGACCCGCACCGCCCAGTACAGCGAGGAAGTTCACCAGTTCGGCCAGCCACTTCACCACCACTTCTCCGGCGCCGCCGTAAAGCCCGCACGCTGCTGGATCGCCAGCCCTGCATTGAGCACGCCCTGTTCGTCAAATGGACGCCCCACAAGCTGCAAGCCGAGCGGCAGGCCATCGGCGTTCAGCATCGCCGGAACGCTCATCGCCGGGAGGCCCGCGAGGCTGGCAGGCACGGCAAAGACGTCGTTCAGGTACATCGTCAGCGGATCGGCGTTCATCGAACCCAGCGGGAAGCTCGCGGTCGGCGTGGTGGGCGCGAGGATCACGTCGCACTCTTGGAAAGCCCGCTCGAAATCGCGGGCGACCAGCGCGCGGACCTTTTGCGCTTGGGTATAATAGGCATCGTAGAAGCCCGCCGAGAGCACATAGGTGCCGATCAGGATGCGGCGCTTCACCTCATCCCCGAACCCGGCGGCGCGGGTGGCGGCGTACATGTCCTGGAGGCCGACCCCCTCGGGCAGATCGCGAAGGCCATAGCGCACCCCGTCATAGCGGGCGAGGTTCGACGAGGCTTCGGCAGGCGCGACGATGTAATAGGCGGGCAGCGCATATTTGGTGTGCGGCAGCGAGACGTCGACGATCTCGGCGCCGGCGTCCTTGAGCCATGCCTTGCCCTGTTCCCACGAATCGAGGATCGCCTGATCGGTGCCCTCCATGCGGTATTCGCGGGGGATGCCGACCTTCTTGCCCCGGAGGTCAGCGTTCAGGGCCGCTTCCCAATCGGGCACGGGCATATCGAGGCTGGTCGCATCCTTGGGATCGAACCCGGCCATCGCGCCAAGCATGATCGCGCAGTCCTCGACCGAACGCGCCATCGGCCCGGCCTGATCGAGGCTCGAGGCGAAGGCGACGATGCCCCAGCGCGAGCAGCGCCCATAGGTCGGCTTGATCCCGCAGATGCCGGTGAAAGCGGCGGGCTGACGGATCGAGCCGCCGGTGTCGGTTCCGGTCGCAGCGGGCGCAATGCGCGCGGCGACGGCCGAGGACGAGCCGCCCGAAGAACCACCGGGGCTCATCGGCTGGTTGCTGCCAGCCTTGCGCCACGGCGAGGCGACATTGCCGAAATAGCTTGTCTCGTTCGACGAACCCATGGCGAACTGATCAAGGTTCAACTTGCCCAGCATCCCCGCGCCCGCGTCCCAAAGCTTCTGCGAGACAGTCGATTCGTAGCGGGGGGTGAAGCCTTCGAGGATGTGGCTCGCTGCGGTGGTCTGCACGCCATAGGTGGCGAACAGGTCTTTCATCCCGATCGGCACGCCCGCCATACCGCCCAGCGCCTCACCCGCAGCGCGCGCCGCATCGACCTTATCGGCGGCGGCCAGTGCGTGATCGGGGGTGGTGACGATGAAGGCGTTGAGTGCGGCGGCTTCGGCCACGGCTGCATTGAAGCCTTCCGCGACTTCGCGCGCAGTGAAGTCTCCGGCGCGCACGCCGTCGCGGATGCCTTTTACGCCAAGAGAGGTCAGGTCAGTCATTGTTTCCAACCATTCGCCCTGAGCCTGTCGAAGGGCTGTCCTTCTTCGGGCGCAGGATCAGAAAAAGAAAAGCGCGGGCTTCGACAAGCTCAGCCCGAACGGAGAAGGGACAGGCCCTCGCTCGCTACTCGATCACCTTGGGCACACCGAAGAACCCATGCTCGGCGGCAGGCGCATTGGCGAGTACGTCATCGCGCCGCCCCCCGCCGGTGAGCGGATCAGCGTCAACCACATCATCGCGCAGCCGCAAGGTGTTGGGGATCACCGCCGCCATCGGCGCGATGCCGGCGGTGTCGACTTCGCCCAGCTGCTCGACCCATTGGAGGATGCCGTTCAGTTCCGGCACCATCCGTTCCAGCGCAGCATCATCCATGCTGATGCGCGCCAGACTGGCGATCTTGGCGACAGTTGCCTTGTCGACTGACATGAGTCCCGCGCTCCTTACTGGCCCGGTGCCGGCGCCGGAGCACCACCAGGAGCACCACCGGGCGCGCCGCCCATCCGGCTTTGCATCGCCTGCTGGAGAATCCCGAGGTTCCGCTCGAAGGTCGCCTTGGTCATGATGTCGATCACTTCGATCTCGAATTCGAGATCGGCATTGGGCGGGATCGGCGCGCCCTGCGGCGGCTCGGCCCCATAGGCCTTGTCGGCCGGGATGAAGAGCGAATACTTGCCGCCCTTCTGCATCTGCTTCAGCCCTTCGAAGAAGCCGGGGATGGTCGCACCTTCCTCAACCGGAAAGGGGGTGCCTTCAGGGAAGATGCCCTGAACCGGCAGCGGGATGTCGCGCGATTCGTCGAACGTGGTGCCGTCAGCCGCCAGCTTGCCCTTGTACTTGATGAAGACCACGTCGCCGTTTGCGGGCATCGGTCCGGTGCCGGCCACTTCGGTATCAACGCTCACCCCGCGCGGCACAGCGGCCCACGCGAGCCCCGCCCCCACCAGCACGGCAAGGATCACGCCGATCCACAGCTTGGTGAGCGAACCCTTGGCGACGGGCTGAATCGGAACGCGGGTAATCTCGGTCATGGTTGTATCCTGTTCATCACGGATGCTTGACAGCAAAAGGGCGCGGAATGAAGCCGCGCCCTGATGGCTGATTGGAAAAAGGGATTCAAGCGGATACCTGCCGGCTGTGCCGCCTGAGGCACGAGATCCCCGCTTTCACGAGGATGACGCAAACCTAAGCGCCGCTCACGCGGCGAAGGTTGACGTCACTTGCTCCCGTCACGCTCCATCCGCTTGCGCTCCATCTTGCGGGCGCGGCGCACGGCGGCGGCCTTTTCCCGGGCGCGCTTCTCGCTCGGCTTTTCGAAGTGGCGACGCAGCTTCATTTCGCGATAAACGCCTTCGCGCTGCAGCTTCTTCTTGAGCGCGCGCAGGGCCTGATCGACATTATTATCGCGAACCATGATTTGCATAAACGACGACTACCTCATGTCCAAAACGCCAGAGCCCGCCGAGAAGTGCGCGGGAATACGCGGTGAATTTCCAATGAAAGACGGGCGAATCCCAACGGGAACCGCCCTCCAAACCGCGCCCCGATAGTCCAACAGCACCGGAAAGGCAAGCCGCGAGCGCATGAGGCCAAAGCATTCGCATTGTCCGAGGCAGCGATGCGCCCCGCTAGGCAGAAGCGCGATGGCTCGCTAAGAGCCTCGGGAATGACCTCCCCTGCACTTTCCCCTTACGCGGCATCGGCGCTGGTCGCCGCTGGCGGCGCTGTCGGCGCGGTGGCGCGCTATCACGCGGGCAACCTCGTGGCGCATATCGCCGGACCGAACAACACCTTTCCGTGGGGGACGCTGAGCATCAACCTTGTCGGCAGCCTGCTGATGGGCGGCCTGCTCGGCTGGCTGGCGCGCGGCGGCATCGAGGGCACCAGCGCTGAGACCATGCGGCTGCTGATCGGTGTCGGCCTGTTGGGCGGCTTTACTACCTTCAGTGCCTTCAGCGCCGAAATGGTGACCTTGATGCATCGCGGACAGGCGGCGATGGCGTTTGGCTATGGCGCGGCCTCGCTGATTGCGGGGATGGCGGCGATGATCATGGGTCTCGTCATCGCGCAGAGCGCATCATGAGCGCCGCTGCTCCCGCCGATAACGTGCGCCAGTTCACGGTGAGCGCGGATGACGATGGCATCCGGCTCGACCGCTGGTTCAAGCGCAATCTGCCGCAGGTCGGGTTTGCCACCGTGTCGCGCTGGGCGCGCACCGGGCAAATCCGGGTCGATGGCAAGCGCGCCAAGCCCGAAGATCGCCTTGCCACCGGGCAAGTGCTGCGCGTGCCCCCCGGCGGTGAGGATGCACCCGCCGCGAAGAAAGCCGCGCCCCGCGTGCGCGCCCTCACCCCCGAACAGATCGCTGAGGCCCGCGCCATGGTGATCCGCGAGACGCCGAGCGCCATCGTGCTCAACAAGCCCCCCGGCCTTGCCACGCAGGGGGGGAGCAAGACCACCAAGCACGTGGACGGCCTGCTCGATGCCTTCGTCGCCGACGAGCGCACCCCCCGTCCGCGCCTCGTCCACCGGCTCGACAAAGACACCTCGGGCGTGCTGCTCATCGCCCGCACGCCGGGGAGCGCGGCGAGCTTCTCCAAGCGCTTCGCCAGCCGGTCGGCACGGAAAGTCTATTGGGCGCTGGTGGTCGGCCATCCTGATCTGGCCGAAGGCGTGATCGACGCTCCTCTCGCCAAGCAGCCGGGCACCGGCGGCGAGAAGATGCATATCGACGAGGAAAACGGCGCGGCGGCCAAGACCCGTTACCGCGTGGTGGACAATGCCGGACAGCGCGCCGCGTGGGTGGAACTGGAGCCGCTGACCGGGCGCACGCACCAGCTGCGCGTCCACATGGCCGCGATCGGCCACCCGATCGTGGGCGACGGCAAGTATGGCGGGCCCGAGGCCTTCCTGACCGGCGCGGTCAGCCGCAAGATGCACTTGCACGCGCGCCGCCTGATCATCACCGAGCCCAAGGTGGGCGAAGGCTCCGGCGGCAAGCTCGATGTCACCGCCGAACTCCCGCACCATTTCGCGGCGAGCATGGAGGTGCTGGGCTTTGACCCCGGCATGTCCGACGCGTCGCCGCTGCGCGAGGACATCACGGAAAAGACGCCCGAGGAAAAGAAGCAGGCCGCGCGCCGCCATTTCAAGCAGGCCCGTAAGGAAGAGCGCGCGCCGCGGCGGGCACGCGGGGCTTCTGCGGCGGTTAAGCCCAAGGCGAAACCGAAATCCAAGCCAAAAGCCGCCAAGGCTCCGGCCAAGGGCAAGCCCGGCGGCACCAAGCCTGCACCCAAAGGCGGTGCCAAGAGCCCGCGCCGCTGATGCATCCCAACCCGCTCTACCGCAGCGACGACCGCGCCTTGTGCGAGGCGCTGATCGACGAGGTCGGCTTCGGCATGGTCTTCGCCGCCACGCCCGATGGCCCGCGCGTCGCCCACACCCCCTTGCTGACCACCGGCGATGGTGCCGTGCAGTTTCACCTCGCACGTGGCAATGCGCTCACCCGCCATCTGGAGGGCGAGACCGCGCTGATCGTGGTCAATGGCCCCGACGCCTATGTCTCGCCGCGCTGGTATACCAATCGTGATACGGTGCCGACGTGGGATTACGTCGCGCTGGAGCTCGAAGGCCGGGTGCGGCGGATGGCGGATGAGGGGCTCGAAGCTTTCCTCCACGCCGCCATCGCCAAGCACGAAGGCAAGCTCGGCGGCGATCCGTGGCGGGCGGAGGAATCCTCGGAAAAAATGTGGGCCGGGCTGTTTCGCGGCATTGTCGGCTTTGAAATGGAGGTGCTGGCGTGGCGGCCGACCTTCAAGCTCTCGCAGAACAAGCCGCCCGAAGACCGCGCCCGCATTGCCGACGGCCTTGAGGCTGCCGGGGCGAACGCGCTTGCGCACTTGATTCGGGGTCTGCCCGCATGAGGCTCGCCGTGTTCGATTGCGACGGGACGCTGGTCGATGGGCAGGCGGATGTCTGCTGGGCGATGGACCGCGCCTTCGCCCGCGCGGGCCTTGCCCCGCCGGACCCGCAAGCCGTGCGCCGCATCGTCGGCCTGAGCCTGCCCGCCGCCGTGCGTGCGCTCGCGCCGGATCTGTCCGAAGACCAGAACGCCGCCGTCACCGAGTTCTACCGCTCCAGCTTCCGCGCCCGGCGCGAGGAAGGGCTGCTGGATGAGCCGCTTTATGATGGCATCGCCGAGCTGCTCGCCGCCTTGCACGGCGCAGGCTGGCAGCTGGCGGTCGCCACCGGCAAGTCCGACCGAGGGCTGGCCGCCTGCCTTGCAACGCACGGCATCACCGATCTGTTTGTCTCGCTCCAGACCGCCGACCGCCACCCTTCGAAGCCCCATCCGGCTATGCTCGAAGCCGCGCTGTTCGAGGCCGGGGCCGAGCGGCATCAGGCGGTGATGATCGGCGATACCAGCTTTGACATGATGATGGCCCGCAGCGCCGGCGTGCGCGCGCTGGGGGTGGGCTGGGGCTATCATGGAGCGAACGAACTCATGGCCAGCGGGGCGGTGGAGGTGGCCGAGACGGTCGCGGCGCTGGGCGACCTGCTGGACGAGTTGCTGCCATGAGCCGCGCCGATAACGAAGCCCGCGCGCGGCAGCGCTTTCTTGTCCTCAATGCCGTGCGCTTTAGCGGGATGGCGCTGGTGCTGTTCGGCATCGTCATCGCGCGCGGGGTGCTGCCCTTCGATGTGCCGTGGGTGGTGGGCGTGGTCATCGCTGTCGTCGGCCTCGTCGAATTCTTCTTCCTCCCCCGCCTCATCGCACGCCGGTGGAAGAGCGAGGGTGATCAGCGCTGATGATCCGCAAGTTCTACAAGGACGTCACGCTGGGCGCAGGCCCAAGCGGCTGGCAGGTGCTGCTCGACGAGCGCGGGGTCAAAACTGTCGGCGGCGCGCCGCAGATCGTGCCTGCCGAGGCGCTGGCCGAGGCGCTGGCGGCGGAATGGCGGCAGCAGGGGGACAAGATCGACCCCAAAAGCCTGCCCCTGCGCGATATGGCCGATTACGCGATCGACATTGTTTCGTCCGCTCCGGCGGCGGTGGCCGAGGGCCTGCTCGCCTACGCCGAGACCGATACCCTGTGTTACCGCGCTGACCCGGATGAGCCGCTCTACGAACGCCAGCAGGCGGTGTGGGAGCCGCTGCTCGCCGCTTTCGAGGCCGAGCATGGAATCAAGCTCACGCGGGTGAGCGGTGTGCTCCACCGCCCACAGCCGCACGCCGCGCTGGCGGTGCTGCGGGAGCGGCTGCTGAGCCTCGATCCCTTTGTACTAGCGGGGGTGGAGGCCATGGCGAAGCTCGCAGCCTCGCTCGTCACCGCGCTCGCCGCGCTGGATGCGCGCGAGGATGAGGCGCTGGCGCTGTGGCAGGCGGCGTGCCTTGAGGAGGAATGGCAGGCCGATCTGTGGGGCCGCGATTGGGAGGCCGAGGAACGCCGCGCCCGGCGTGAGGCCGATTTCCTGCGCGCCTGCGCCTTCGCGCGGCTGGCGCGGGGTTAAACAGATCCGTTCGGGCTGAGCTTGTCGAAGCCCTGCCCTTCCTTCTGCTCTGACAGCGACGAAGAAAAGCAGCACTTCGACAAGCTCAGGGCGAACGGAGTGGGAGCGACGGCCCTAGCCTGCCGCCACCCAATCCGCGACCTCTGCCGCCACGCGGTTCGCCGCGCGGTTGAGCGCTGCGCCCACGGCGCGGCCTTCGGCGGGCACGCCCGTCTCGCGCGCTTCAAAGCGGCGGGTGGTGATCTTGCCTTGCGCGTCCAGCCGTACCGCATCGAAGCGCACCACGGCGGCCCCGGCTTGCGCTTCATAGCCCATATCGATCAACGTGCCGCGCAAGGTCACGCTCGCCAGCGTTACGGTGTCATCGCCATCGACCACCAGCGCGCCGCCGCGCGCGCGGATCGTCTCGCCCACCAGCCGCCGGAACAGGCGGGCGGGCTTTTCGACCCAGAAGGCCTCTTGCAGATAGGCGAGTTCGGTATCGCTCACCATCACCGGCACGCGCAGCACGTCGAGCTTGGCGGGGGTGTCGATCGCCATCACCGCGATCACTGGCCGCGTGGCATCGGCGGCCGCCCCGGCCCCGGCGGACGCGCGGGCTTCGGGGTTCAGGGTGAGCAGGCTTTCCGGCGGCTTCCCGCCGAGGCTGATGCAGCCGGAAAGCGCCAGCGGCAGGGCGAGCAGAACCATATACGCCTTGATGTTCATCCGGGTCCGTCCTTCCATCATGGCCAAATTCGTCAAGGCTTATAGTCGGGCAGCGACTTGCCGCCGATCAACGCGCCCGCGCCTTCGCTTTCGAGCTTCTCTGTCACCGCCCGCAGCGCCCTGCTGGTGGCGCGCAGGTCCTGCAAGGTCGCCTCGGCATTGGGCAGCGTCGTCTCGCGCAATTGGCGCGCAGCGGGGCGGGTGTCCTCCAGGGTTGCCGTCAGGGTCGCAAGCGTCGCATTGGCTGATTTGAGCGTTGCGCGCAGTTCCTGCGCCAGCGGCTCGCCCTCACGGTTCACCAGCCCATCGGTGGTCACTGCCAGCTTTTCGACCGCATCGAGCGTCTGGTTGAATTCCTGCATGGTCACGCGGAAATCCTTGAGGTTCTGCGTCAGTTCGGGCGTCGCATCAGCGAGCCCGCCGGTCAGGCGGTTGGAATTGCGCAGGATCGCGGCCAGTTGTTCCTGATTTTCCGGGCCGAGGATCACGTTCAATTGTTCGGTCAGCGTCGCCAGCCGTTCGAGCAGCAGCGGCGCATTGGCAACGATCTCGCCAAACCCGCCGCGCCCCGGGGGGATCACCGGGCGGTCTTCGGGGCAGGCGGTGGTTTCGCAGGTGATCGGCGGCGCGCCTTTGCGCGCGCCATCGAGCAGGATGGTTGAGACCCCGGTAAAGCTCGCCTGGATCGTGGCCTGCGTGCCCACGAGGATCGGTACGTCATCTTTCACCTTGATCCGCACCCGCACGAATTCGGGATTGTCCCGCGCCAGCGCGATCTCGGTTACCTGCCCCACCGGCACCCCAGCAAAGCTGACCTGGCTGCCATTGGCGAGGCCCGAGACCGATTGCGCATAGAAAATGTCGTATTCGTCCTGCGCGCCCTGCCCCAGCCGCGCGATCCAGACTATGAACGCCGCCAACGCTGCCAACAAGAACAGCGTCACCGCACCGACCCACAGATGATTGGCTCTGGTCTCCATATGCGTTCCCTATGCCGCCCGCAGCGGGCGAATGTCCAATCTTCTCTTGTTCATGCTTCCCCCCGCATATGGCTGGCATGAGCGCTGCGGCCACGCGGGCCGTTGAAATATTCCTCGATCCACGGATGCCCGGTCGCGATCAGTTCGGGGATAGTGCCCACCGCGATGATGCGCTTTTCCGCGATCACCGCGACCCGGTCGCAGATTTCATAGAGCGTATCGAGATCGTGAGTGATCAGGAACACGGTGAGGCCGAGCGTTTCCTTCAATTCGCGCGTCAGCCGGTCGAAATTGGCCGCGCCAATCGGGTCGAGGCCCGCGGTCGGCTCGTCAAGGAACAGCAGTTCCGGATCAAGCGCCAGCGCGCGGGCGAGACCGGCGCGCTTTTTCATGCCGCCCGATAGCTCAGACGGATACTTCGCCACCGCGTTTTCGGGCAGGCCGGTCAGGATCACCTTGTAGCGGGCAATATCGTGCAGCAGTTCGGTGCTGAGTTGGGGATAGTATTTGCGCAGCGGCACTTCGACATTCTCGCCCACCGTCAGGGTCGAAAACAGCGCCCCTCCCTGAAACAGCACGCCCCAGCGGCGGCGCACGCCCACGCCTTGCTCAAGGTCAATCTCGGTGATCGTGCGCCCCAGCACGTCGATCCGCCCCGCGCTTGGCCGCTGGAGGCCGATGATCGAGCGCATCAGCACCGATTTGCCGCTGCCCGAGCCGCCCACCACGCCGAGGATCTCACCGCGCCGCACCGTCAGGTCGAGCCCGTCGTGGATGGTGATGTCGCCGAAGCGGTTGACGAGGCCCTCAACCACAATCGGCGGCGTATCATCATCGGGGTGGGTCGCGGTGCGCATCGTTCAGCCCCAGCCCACTTCGGTGAAGAACACCGCGAAAAACGCATCGAGCACGATCACCGCGAAGATCGCCGAGACCACCGCCATGGTGGTGCGGCTCCCGACTTCTTCCGAATTCCCGCGCACCTGAAGCCCGTGATAACAGCCTGCGAGCGCCACGATCAGCCCGAACACCGGGGCCTTGATCAGCCCGACCCACAGGTCATGTTCGGGCACCACTTCCTGAATCCGCGCCAGAAAAGTCAAGAACGGTATGCCCAGCGTCAGATCCCCCACCACTGCCCCGCCGATGATCGACATGACCGAGGCATAAAAGCCAAGCAGGATCATCATGAAGGTCGCCGCCAGAATGCGCGGGATCACCAGCACCTCGATCGGCGAGATGCCGATGGTGCGCATCGCGTCGATTTCCTCGGTCAGCTTCATCGTGCCCAATTGCGCGGCAAAGGCACTGCCCGAACGGCCCGCCACCATGATCGCGGTCATGAGCACGCCAAGCTCGCGCAAGGTGATCCGCCCGACGAGGTTCACGGTGAGGGATTCGGCGCCGAATTGCTCCAATTGCACCGAGCCTTGCTGCGCGATGACGATGCCGATCAGGAAGCTCATCAGTCCGATAATGGGCAGCGCGGTGACGCCGACCAGCTCCATCTGGTGGACCAGCGCCTTGATCGGGAAGCGCGTCGGGCGGCGCAGCAGGTTTCCCGCGCCGATCAGGATCTGGCCGAAAAATCCGACCACGCCGTAAACCCCGCCGCGCGCCGCATAGACCTGCGCGCCGAGCGCTTCGGGCACCCGTTCCCACACCGGCGCGCGCGGCGGGTGCATGTCGCCCTTGGCATCGATCCCGCGCACGGCGCTCAGCAGCCGCTCAGCCGCAGGGCTCGCCCCGGTGATGTCTGATCCGTGCTGGCGCGCGAGCTGGCACACCACCCACGCGCCGACCGTGTCGATTTCGTCCACCCCGGCGAGGTCAACCGTACCAATCGCACCAGAAAGCTGCTGCAATTGCGGCTCGATCTTGGCGATGCTGCTGAGCGTCAGCTGTCCCGACAGCGCCAGCCGCGCGGCCCCGCCCGCTCCGTCGTCTTCCAGCGAATATTGCGCGGCTGCATGCATCGCTGCCAGTCTATGCGGAGATTTTCGCCCTGGGACAAGGCTGTCGCGCCTTTGGCGGCCAATGCGGCGATTGCATCGCGCAAAGCCTGCTGGCATGGCGCGGGGCATTATGACCGACACTCTTCCCACCACTTTCGACCCTGCCGATATCGAGCGCCGCTGGTATGCGCATTGGGAGGCGAACGGATTGTTCCGCCCGCATCGCCCTGACGCGGAAGCCTTCACCATCGTCAACCCGCCGCCCAACGTCACGGGGAGCCTGCATATCGGCCACGCGCTCGATAACACGCTGCAGGACGTGGTGGTGCGCTACGAGCGGCTGCGCGGCAAGGACGCGCTGTGGGTGGTCGGCACCGATCACGCGGGCATCGCGACCCAGATGGTGGTCGAACGGCAGATGGAAGCGCGGCAGGACAAGCGCACCAACTACACCCGCGAGGATTTCGTGGCGAAGGTGTGGGAGTGGAAAGCAGAAAGCGGCGGCACCATCACCCACCAGCTGCGGCGTCTGGGTTGCTCGATGGACTGGAGCCGCGAGCAGTTCACGATGGACCCGCACTTCACCAAGGCGGTGATCAAGACCTTCGTTGATCTCTACAACGACGGCCTCATCTACCGCGACAAGCGGCTGGTGAACTGGGACCCGAAGCTCAAGACCGCGATTTCTGACCTTGAGGTGGAGACGCAGACCATCGCGGGGAGCTTCTGGCACCTCAAGTACCCGCTGGCCGATGGCGTCACCCTGCCCGACGGTCGCGACTATCTCGAAGTCGCCACCACCCGTCCCGAAACGATGCTCGCCGACATGGCCGTGGCGGTGAACCCTGCGGACGAACGCTATGCCAGCGTTGTCGGCAAGCACGTGATCCTGCCGATCACCGGTCGCCGCATTCCCGTGATCGCCGACGAACACGCCGATCCGGAGCTGGGGAGCGGCTGCGTCAAGATCACCCCGGGACACGATTTCAACGACTTCGAAGTTGGCAAGCGCGCAGGCTTTGCCCCGGCCGAAATGCTCAACATGCTCGATGCCGAGGCCAACGTGTGCCAGACCGCTGATGTTCTGGTGCCGGCGGAATTCCTCGGCCTCCACCGCTTCAAGCGTGACGGTGTGGACGGCGCGCGCGAGCTGGTTGTGGCGCGCATGAAGGCGCTCGGCCTCCTCATCCCGCACATCACCAAGGACAAGGATGGCGAGGAGGTGGCGCACGACGCCGAACCGCGCCAGATCGCCACCCCCTTCGGCGACCGCGGCGGCGTGGTGATCGAGCCGTGGCTGACCGACCAGTGGTATGTGAACGCCGCGGAACTCGCGAAAAAGCCGATCGCAGCGGTGCGCTCAGGCGATATCCAGATCGTGCCCAAGACCTGGGAGAAGACCTTCTTCAACTGGATGGAGAACATCCAGCCATGGTGCGTCTCGCGGCAATTGTGGTGGGGGCACCGTATTCCGGCGTGGTTTGGGCCACACGCTGAAGGTTATGAGTTGCAGTCAAGGCTCAACCAATATCGGTTGAGTGGAAAAAGCCCAATCTTCGTAGGCGAAAACGAAGAAGACGTGAGGACTCAGGCTGCTGAGGCCTATGGTGTGCGTCCAGATCAAATCGTTTTCGGCGACGATAATGATGTCATCAGCAACGTCTTTGACAACCTTGGTAAAGACCGAGACGACGCAAAGATCGTTCTACGGCAAGACGAGGACGTCCTCGACACGTGGTTCTCCTCCGCCCTGTGGCCCTTCGCCACCCTGGGCTGGCCGGAAGAAACCACCTCCGTTCGCCCTGAGCCTGTCGAAGGGCTGCCTTTCTCTTCATCCGAGGGTGCCGAAGAACAGGACGGGGCTTCGACAAGCTCAGCCCGAACGGGGTTGTTGCAAAAGCACTTCCCCAACAGCCTGCTCATCTCGGGCTTCGACATCCTGTTCTTCTGGGATGCCCGCATGATGATGATGGGCTTTTACAACATGGGCCAGAAGCCCTGGGACACGCTCTATCTCCACGGCCTCGTGCGCGCGGCTGACGGCGCGAAGATGTCGAAGTCCAAGGGGAATGTCGTCGATCCGCTCGGCCTCATCGACCAATACGGGGCCGATGCGCTGCGGTTCTTCATGGCGGCGATGGAAAGCCAGGGCCGCGACATCAAGATGGATGAGAAGCGGGTCGAGGGATACCGCAACTTCGCCACCAAGCTGTGGAACGCGGCGCGCTTCTGCCAGTCGAACGGCATCGGCGCGTCGGCGAGCGTCAAGGCACCGACTGCGCGCCTGGCCGCCAACCAGTGGATCATCGGCGAGGTCGCCGCCTGCGTGACCGAAATCGAGCGCGCCATGGCCGATCTGCGCTTCGACGCGGCAGCGAACGCGATCTACCAGTTCACGTGGTCGAAGTTCTGCGATTGGTATCTGGAGCTGATCAAGCCGGTCTTTGCCGGCGACGCCAACAGCCCGCCTGCGGTCGAATCCCGCGCGGTAGCCGGCTGGGCGCTCGACCAGATCCTCGTCATGCTCCACCCCTTCATGCCCTTCATCACCGAAGAGCTGTGGCACAAGCTGGGGCAGCGCGATTACGAGCTGATCCTCGCCCAGTGGCCCGCGCCCGAGGCGGAGGTCAGCAAGGAAGCCACCGACGCCATCGACTGGGTGATCGACCTCACCACCAACACCCGCTCGGCCAAGAACGAGCTCGGCATCGCACCGGGCGCGAAGCTGGCGGCGTGGGTGGCTGCGCCTTCCGATGTCGCCGCACGCACCATCGAGCGCAGCAGCGCAGCAATCGAGCGCCTCGCGCGCCTCACCCCTGTCACCATCGGCGAGGCTCCCGCTGGCCCCGCGATGCAGGTCACCGCAGGCGAGGACGTGTTCGTGATCCCGCTCGAAGGGATCGTCGACATCGCGGCCGAGAAAACGCGGCTCGAAAAGGCGTTGGCGGCCAGCACCAAGGAAGCCAAGAGTCTCGAAGGGCGTCTCAGCAACCCCGCCTTCGCCGAGAAGGCCAAGCCCGAAGCGGTCGAAAAAGCGCGCGCCGATCTCGCCCACCACAGCGGCGAAGTCGAGCGGTTGACCGCGGCGCTCAAGCGGCTGGGGTGAGGTGAACCTCACTCTCGCCACTGACGACACCGGCGGGCCGGAAATCTTCGCGTCATTGCAGGGCGAAGGGCCGAGCATGGGGATGCCGGTCGCCTTTGTGCGCCTCTCTCGCTGCAACCTTGCCTGCACCTGGTGCGACACGGCCTATACGTGGCGGTTCGAAGGCGACAACCGGCCGCACCGCGACGGCATCGCGTTTGAGCGCAAGGCCAATCAGGTGACGCTAACGCCTGCGGAAACCGCTGCGCGGATCGCCGAACTAGGCCAGAAGCGCCTTGTGATCACCGGCGGCGAGCCGCTGCTTCAGGCGGGCGCGCTGGCGGTGATGCTCAGCGCTCTGCCAGACATCAGTGTTGAGATCGAAACCAACGGCACGGTCGCCCCGCCCGCGCGGCTCGATGTGCGGGTCGATCAATACAATGTCAGCCCCAAGCTCTCGCACAGCGGCAACCCGGCAGACCTCGCCCTGATCCCCGAGCGGCTCGACGCTTGGGCCAGCGACCCGCGGGCGTTCCTCAAATTCGTGATCGCCGCGCCAGAGGACGTGGACGAAGTGCTGGAACTCCAGCGCCGCTACCGTTTCCGGCCCGAGCGCGTGTTCCTGATGGCCGAGGGCACAGACAGCGCGACCCAGCGCGAACGGCAGGCGTGGCTCGCTCCGCTGTGCCTCGAGCATGGATTCCGGATGAGCGACCGGCTTCATATTCACCTGTATGGCGATACCCGCGGCACGTGAAAACCGAGGTGATCCCCCGCGAAGGCGGGGGCCTCATCCGGCCAGCGGGGTGCTCTCGCGAACGAGGTCCCCGCCTGCGCGGGGACTCACAATATGAGTGAGATCAACCCTGGCTTCTCCAGCGCATCACCACGCGCTCGACCAGTTCTTCCTCGCCGCCATCCTTGCTCCACAGGTCAACGAAGCTCGGGTCTTCGGAGGCCGGGCGCTTGTGTTCTTCAAGCGTGTCGAAGCTGACGCGGATCGGGATCGCCACACCCTCGCCGCAGATGATGCATTCGCGGTTGCGCAGCGCCGGGATCGAATCAAGGAACCCGCGCGCGCCTTCGGGCATGGCCGCCTTCACGAAAGCCTGGTCGCGATCATTGTTGAGACGCATCGAAATGATCGTGCCGCACTGCGACAGCACGCCTTCGGCAAGGTCGGAGGGGCGCTGGGTGATCAGGCCAAGGCTGATGCCGTACTTACGACCTTCCTTGGCGATGCGGCTGAGGATCTTGCCGACCGAGGAACCATCGGCGTTCTTTTCATTGGGGACGTAGCGGTGGGCTTCTTCGCACACCAGCAGCACCGGCCGGGTCTTTTCGTCGCGGCCCCAGATCGCGAAGTCGAACACCAGGCGGGACAGCACGGCGACCACGGTCGAAGTGACGTCGGACGGCACGCCCGACACGTCGATGATCGAGATCGGCTTGCCGTGGGCGGGCATGCGGAACACCTTGGCGATGAAATCCACCATGGTGTCGCCCACCAGCATGCCTGAGAACATGAACTGGTAGCGCGGATCGGCCTTGAGCTCGTCGAGCTTGCCCTTGATCCGCATATAGGGCGCAGACGAGGTCGCCTTTTCAAGCTTGCCCATCTCGTCCTGCAGGATGTTGCCGAGATCGGACAAAAGATAGGGGATCGGCGAATCCACCGTGATCTTGCCCATGGTCTGCGCCAGCCGGTTCTTCGACCGCGCACCGAGCAGGCACTTGGCCAGAATATCGGCATCAACCTGGCGTTCGTTACCGCTGGTCGAGAGCAACACTTCGCAGTGCTCCTCGAAGTTCATCAGCCAATAGGGCATCTGCAGGTTCGACACGTCGAGGATCTGCCCGGTCTGGCGGAAGGCGGCGGAATATTCGCCGTGCGGGTCGATCATCACGATGTGACCCTTGGGCGCGGCTTCACAGATGCGGTGCAGGATCAGCGCGGCGCTGGTCGATTTCCCGGTCCCGGTCGAGCCGAGCAGCGCAAAGTGCTTGCCCAGCATGGCATCGATATACAGCCCTGCACGGATATCCTTGGTCGGGAATACCTTGCCGATGGTGATGCTGGGACGGCCATCGCTGGCGTAGATCTGTTCCAGATCGCGGGTGGAGGAGGGATAGACCATCGCGCCGGGAATGGGATAGCGCGTCACCCCGCGCTTGAACCCATTGATGCGGCCCGTGAGCTTTTCCTCGCTGCCTTCGCCCAGAAAGTCGATATGAGCGATGATCCCGCCTTCGGTGCGGCGATCCTTGCGCTGGTCGCGCACGCTGGCCAGCAGCCAGGCATCGCCGACGCGGATCTTGAGCTGGCTGCCGACCTGTCCCGAAAGCGCAACCGAAGGATCGCTGTCGGCCATGCACTCGTTCAGGCGTTGCAGATCAAGCGCGATCTGCGAACCCGAACCCGAAATCTCCAGCACCACGCCAATCGGCAGCCGGGCATTGTCATGCCCTTGGGCCACTGCCGCTGCAAATTCCTGTTCCCCAGTCGGATTGGGGCCAGTGAAGCGTTCGAAATCCTGCCTGCTGTGATCGGTCATCTGCGCCTTTTCCCGCGCCCTTTCGGTGCTGCGAGGGGACTAGGGCAGGCGGGGTTAAAATCGCGTCAACATTGATCCGTCCGGACGGGCAAAAGACACAAACTCCGGTGCCTTATCAGGGTCTCGCAAACAGTCGGCCGGCAAGCCAGCCCATGCCCAGCGAAAGCGCGATCGCGCCAAGGCCATAGAGAAACGACCAGCGCTGCGCGGCGCTGACCACCTGGCCTTCCAGCCCGGCCTTCACCACCTCGATCCGCGCGGTCGCACTGGCGACCACCCGCCCGCGGGCAATGGCGAAGGTTTCGGCGGTGTAAGGCCCGGTGGTGACATTGGAAGGCAGGGTGATGCGCGCCTGATAGAGCACCTTCTCGCTGATCCGCACGCCTTTGGGGTTTTCCAGATACAGCCCTTGTCGCCGCCGCAGTTCCACGAGCCCGCGGGCAAAGCGCGCCTGCTCCTCAGGCTCGATCTGGCCCGAGGGGCTGAGCTGGATGAACTCTGTGCCGAGTTCGAAAATCGCCGCTGTGCGTTCATCGACAATCTCGCTCACCGGCCGCGAGGAGGCCACCGCGAAGAACGACGGCGCGGAGCGAAAATCGCTGGACTCGGCGTTCATCCAGATGCCGGCAATGCGTTCTTTTTCGCGCAGACGGATCGGCTCGGTCGGGCCTTTGAGGACGACCACGATGTCATAGTCCCCAGCCCGCCCGCCGCTCCCGGCCGGATCGATCACCGCGCCGTAAAGCAAAAGGTTCGCCCCGGTGAAGCCCTGACGCACCTCGATCAGAGACTGGCTGACTTCGGGCACCAAAATGGGTTCGCGCTGGGCCGAAAGCGCTATCCACGCCGCCATCACCAGCGCCGCCCGCGCGGCCCATTGTGACGGCCGCGGGTGCGTCACAGGCGGTCCACGGTATAGATTTCATCGGGCTGCACCCCCAGCCCGTACAGCATCCGCAAAGCTATCAGCAGCACGAGAGCCGCCAGCGCGAGGCGCAGATATTCAGGCCGAGCCTTGAGCGCGATCTGCGTCCCAAACTGCGCGCCGAGCACCGATCCCAAGAGCAGCAGCGCCGCCAGCACCAGATCAACCGCCTTGGTCGTCAGCGCGTGGGTCATGGTGGTCACCATGGTCACGAACAGAATCTGGAACAGCGAGGTGCCGACCACGACATTGCCGCTCATCCCGAGGATATAGAGCATCGCGGGCACCAGCAGGAACCCGCCGCCCACGCCCATCAGCATGGTCAGCACGCCCACGGCGAGCCCCAACAGCGCCGGGGCGAGCGGCGAGATGTAGAGGCCCGAGGCATAGAAACGCCAGCGATAGGGGAGGCTCGCCACCAGCGGGTGGTGACGGCGCTTGCGCACCGGCACGGCAGCGGTGCCGAGCATTCCGGGGCGGATCGCGCCAATCGCCTCGCGCATCATCAGCGTCCCGATCGAGCCGAGCATCAGCACGTAGAGGATGTTGATCACCACATCGATCTGACCGAGCGATTGCAGCGCCCGGAACAGCGCCGCCCCGATCAGCGCGCCGATGATGCCGCCGCCAACCATCACCGCGCCCATGCGGTAATCCACGCCCTTGCGGCGCGAATGGGCGAGCACGCCCGACACGCTCGCCCCGGTGACCTGCGTCGCTGCCGAAGCTGCCGCCACCGTCGGGGGGATGCCGTAGAAGATCAGCAGCGGCGTCGTCAGAAACCCGCCGCCCACCCCGAACAGGCCCGACAGAATTCCGGTCAACCCTCCCAGCAACACGATGAACAGCCCGTTGACCGAGAGATTCGCGATGGGGAGATAAACGTCCATGGCCTAGCGATTAGCCCAGCCATCCCAGCGATGAAAGCCGGGGCGAACGCCTTATTCGCTTAACCCACCATCGGTGATGGAAAGCCTGCCGCTAAAACCCGGTCGAGAGGGTCGCTGCCACCCCTGAACCGGGGGCGGCATCGCCTGCGACGCGCTGACGCCAATCGACCGAGATCCGTGCAGGCACCCGGCCAAGGCGGAAATCGGCGCGCACCGTTGGTCCGATGTCGACCCGCTCCGCCCCTTCCTGGGCGCCGCCCCATGCGCCTGCGCCAAACATCAGCCGCACCGCATTATTGGTCGCGCGTCCGACCCCGCCGAATTCCTTCAGCAGGTTGAGCTGCCCATCGGCAAAGGCGGTCGCAGCATCGCCGCCGACCCAGCCCGCCTGCGCATAGGCTTCAAGCCGGGTGTCGTAAGGAAGGCGCAGCGGCGCAAACTCGGTCACCGCATAGGCTGCGGGGCGCACCTCGCTGCCCAGGGGCGCGTCGGTGTAGCGCCCCTCAGCCGCGAAGCGCAGAGGCACGCGCGCCAGCGGGCGGAGCGATCCGCCAAGTGCCAGCTCGCTCTCGCCCACGGTCACAAGCGCGCGATAGGCCCTTAGATACAGGCGCGGATCATGCCCGCTGCGCGGTGCGAGGCGGTATTGCAGCACACCGCCGACCTGGCTCGCGCCATAGATCGGCACCCGCCCCTGCGAGATCGGAGCGGCATCCGAGCCCTGTCGCCAGAACGCCCAGCCATCAACCGACAGGCGGCGGCGCGCCGGGCGCGCGGCGGCGGCGGGCGGCAGGAAGGGGGCGGTGCGGGGCGCGGGCGCTGGCTGTGGCGGG
>LSKF01000078.1 GCA_001556995.1 Erythrobacteraceae bacterium CCH12-C2 | reverse complement strand
AACGCTCGGTAACGAGCGGTTCGGCCTCGTCGCGATTCCAGAGAGTGTGCGCGAGCTTCATTTGTTCATCGACAATGATCGAGGGGGCGAGCTCGCAAATCAGCGCGCCCTAAAGGCATATTCTGCGTCATGCCGGGTGATCCAGTCGCGAGCGCCAGCGTCCGCCGGTTTCGACTGGAATGACGAACTCAAGGCAAGGCTCGCTTGTGAAACCTGATCAGCATGCCAGAGGGGAGGGGGCCTTCGGTTGATTGAGGCCTGCGAGACGCAGGACCTCGTCAGGAGGTTTCCCATGTCCAACTCTTCCTTCGCCTTCGCATTCGATCCACCATCTCCGCCGCTTGTCGTGGCGGCAGCCAAAGCAATGGCGTTGCAATTGGCAGCAGGCAGCGCGCTTTCGCGCAGCGACATCAACCGCATCATGACGGACCACTTCGGCGCAACCGATGCACTCGGGGCATGGTCAGTCCGTGATGCTCACGCTGCGCTCGAGCTGGCGCAGGTTCAACACCTGCAAGCATCAGATCAAGTCCAGCCCACAAGCACGATCGACGAGGCGGAACAGTTCTTCTGCGGTCTCGATGCCCAAGTTCCGACCCAGACCAATCGCAGCGACGAGCAGATCGAATGGCAGCAGTTTGCGACGCCGCCGCGGCTTGCCTGGCTTGCTGCCCGGGCTTGCGCGCTGGCCACTGGCGAGCTTGTGCTGGAACCCTCGGCCGGAACGGGCATGCTCGCGGTCTGGGCTGCCAAGACCGGCTCGCGCCTTGCCCTCAACGAGATTTCACCGCTGCGCCGCGACTGCCTGACTGCTGTGTTCCCCGCTTCCCGTGTGACCGGATATGATGCCGAGCTGATCGACGAATTGCTCGATCCGGCCATCGTCCCAAGCGCCGTGCTCATGAACCCGCCCTATTCTCACGGCATCGGGCGGGGCCACGATGGCCGCACCGGGGCGAGGCATCTACGATCGGCTTGGAGCCGACTTGCTCCCGGCGGAAGGCTCGTCGCGATCATGCCTGAATGGTTCGACTGCGCGCGGTTTCTGGCCAAGACAAAAGGGCCAGTGTCGTTGCGGCTCAATGCCGCGGTCGAACGTGCGTTCGTCAAGCATGGCACCGGGATCACCACGCGACTGCTGGTTCTCGACAAGGCGGAAAGCGCCAACGAGCCCGTCGCAATCCGCACGAACGACTTTCGCCAGCTGGCTGATCTTGTCGATGCTTTGCCGGCTCGCGCCAGCCTGGAGGCTGTTCCCGAGCAATCGCGCCTCCCGCTTCGTGCGCCGTTTCGCCTGGTGACGGTGCCGCGCAGGCCGCTGCCTACACCAGCGAGGATCACTCCTTCAGCCTCCGCCATCGGGTCGCTTACCTACCAGTCGCTCGAAGCCCCTGCGCCGCTTGCCCCTCAGGTCGGCCACTATCTGCCCTATCGCCCGAGCAGGATAGTTATCGATCGCGCGGCCGAGCATCCAACGCCGCTCGTTGAGTCCGCCGCCATGGGGTCGATTGCCGCACCCAAGCCCGAAGCGGTGCCGCAGCTTCCCGACGGCCTGGTTGCCAAGGGGCTGCTGTCTGTTGCCCAGGCAGAGACCCTGATCTACGCCGCCAGCGCTCACGCCCGCGATCTTTCCGGCCGGTTCGAGCCCGAGGACAAGGGCTGTTCACTCAAGGCATCTGCGGAAGGCCAGACGTACCGCCAGGGCTATTTCCTCGGGGACGGAACGGGTGCCGGCAAGGGCCGTCAGGTTGCCAGCGTCATCCTCGATCGCTGGGTGCGCGGGGAACGCCGCCATATCTGGATCTCGAAGAACGAGGCGCTGCTTGAAGATGCCCGGCGCGACTGGGCTGCGCTTGGCGGCCTACCGATCGACATTCAGCCTCTGGCTTCCTGGAAACTTGGCACCTCCATCGCCATGCGCGAGGGCATCCTCTTCGTGACCTACCCGACCCTGCGTTCGGGCCGAAACGATGCGACTCGCCTCGACCAGATCCTTGCCTGGGCGGGCGACGACTTCGACGGCGTCATCGTGTTCGACGAGGCGCACGCCATGGCCAATGCCGCTGGCGGCGAAGGATCGCGCGGTAAGGTCAAGGGCTCAGAGCAGGGTATCTCCGGCGTACGCCTGCAGAACCTCCTGCCCCGCGCACGCGTGCTCTACGCCTCGGCAACCGGCGCTTCCGACGTCAACAACTTGGCCTATGCCACGCGCCTCGGTCTCTGGGGGCCGGAGACCGCCTTCGCCAATCGTGAGGCCTTCGTGGCCGACATTCGGGACGGCGGCATTGCCGCGATGGAGCTGGTCGCGCGGGACCTCAAGTCGCTCGGACTCTACACAGCCCGGGCCCTTTCATTCGCCGGTGTCGAATATGAAATCCTCGAGCATTGCCTGACCGAGGATCAGATCGCAGTCTATGACGCTTATGCTGAGGCCTGGGCAATCATCCACGCCAACCTGCGCGACGCGCTGGAAGCCACGCGGATCGTCGACAGCGAGACCGGGGGCACGCTCAACTCCGGTGCCAAGTCCGCAGCGCTGTCGATCTTCGAGGGAACCAAGCAGCGCTTCCTCGCGCAGCTGCTTCTGTCGATGAAGCTCCCCAGCTTGCTACCCGCGATCGATACGGCGATCGCCGATGGGCATGCCGTTGTCGTGCAACTCGTCTCGACGGCAGAGGCCATGCTCGACCGGCGACTTGCCGACCTGTCTGACGAGGAACGCGAAGCTCTCGAGATCGACCTCTCCCCGCGGGAAGCCATGTAATGTTGAGCTCAACATTACATATATTCTTTGCAGTCGCAGTTTATGTCGAGCGTGGCGGCGGGAGGCGCAGGTTTCCTTCGGTTTTCCATGATTTCACTCCAGATAATTACAGTTCCTTCGACCTCAACAAGTCGAAGGAAGCTACATGCGAACACGATCATCATTGCCGTTTCGAGCGGCCCCGCTCCGGGTCGAAGACCCGCCCAGTCACGGCACCCTACTCACCGCATTCCTCTCCTCTTTGTCGCTCGACGAGAGGTCAGCCTGTGCGGTTCTGTTTGGCGCTGCTGCCCGCCATTTCCTGCATTGGCTGGAACTCCATGGGATCGCGGTCCGCACGATCGACGATCGGGTTGTTCGGCGGTTCGAGAAGCACCGGTGCCGGTGCCACCGGTATTCGGCGCAGCAGCCAGTATATAAGACGGACATTGCAGCGCGGGTCAGACGCTTCGTCCGCTTCCTGGAAGATCAAGGCTACGTCGAAGTCGACGATGGGATCGGCGATCTGCCACGGCACCTCGCCGACTATTCCGATGCGGTCGATTACCTGCAACTCGCGCAGGGACCGGCGCAGTCCTATCGATCCGAGGCCGAGCATGTCGTGGCCTGGCTTCGCATTGCGCGACGGCGATGGGCCGATATCGACGACACGATCATCGACCAGTACGCCGCGCACGATTGCCGTTGCCCGGTCTGGCGCAAGCGGGGCAAGCTGGTCGCCACGGGCACCAAGCGCCGGCGGCGCTGCGCTCGGCACTTCGTCGAGTTTCTGCGGGGTCGGGGCGTCATCCCACCGGTCGAACCGGTGGTGGACGATAACCCGCACATGGCGGCATATCTTACATGGCTCAAGCAACATCGCGGCGCGACCGACGAGACGATCCGGCGTTACCGGACCGATATCACGCGGCTCATGCCCATGCTCGGCGAGCCTTCACAATGGGATGCAGCCGCTCTCAGGCGCGCGTTCCAACGACGAAGCAAGGAGACGCCGGGGTCGGCATCGCTGCTCGTCACGATAATGAGGAGCTACATTCGGTTCCTGATCGTGCAAGGCGAGTGCCGACCGGCATTGTTGCACGCGATACCATCAGTGCAACGCTACCGCCTTTCGGCGTTACCCCGTCACGTCGACCCGGCCACGATCGAGAAGATCATTGCAGCCTGTCCGACAGTTCGGCCGGTGGAAGTCCGCGACAAGGCCATCATTCTCCTGCTCGCCAGGCTCGGACTGCGAGCGGGCGATGTCCGGGACATGCGGCTTGACGATATCGATTGGCGGGGCGGGTACATCCGGGTCAAGGGCAAGACCCGAAGGCCGGACCGGCTGCCGCTGCCGCAGGATGTCGGCGACGCGATTCTGGCATATCTTGCGGCAGCCCGCCCGAAGGCCGTCGACGACCATCTGTTCCTGCGCGTGCAAGCTCCGTTCCGGCCATTCAGCTCGTCCGCGGAGATCGCAGGCATCGTCGCACGCACGCACGATCGCGGTGGGATCGAAGGGGTGCCGACCGGGTCGCACATATTCCGGCATTCGCTTGCCACCAACTTGCTGCGCGCGGGCGCAGGCCTGGAGTCCGTTGGGACCATCCTGCGTCACAGCTCGCCCGAGACCACTGCCATCTACGCCAAGGTCGATCTGCCGATGCTCATGAAGATCGCGCAGCCCTGGCCAGGAGACCTGCCATGCTGAACATGCACATTTCCAGATACGTCACCCTGCATCGCAGCCTGGGTCGCAAGTATTCCGAACAGGACCGGATGCTCCGCCAGTACGCTGCATACGCCGAGGGTTTCGGCGATCGGCACACTCAGGTCCAGCGCATCTACGACTGGTGCCACTCGTCTAGCTCACAATATGTGGCCCGCCGCAGGTTCGACACCGCACGTAACTTCAGCCTTTTCGCTCACGCCGAAGATTCAAGCCACGAAGTTCCGCCTGCCGGCGTCTTCGGTCGGGGCAAGCGGCCACGCCCAACGCCGATCATCATTGATCCAGACCAAGTGCGGGCGATCATGACTGCTGCATTGGACGTTCCACCCCAAGGCACGATCAGCCCATACACGTACCATTACCTGTTCGGTCTGCTGGCGGCGACAGGTCTCCGGATTTCCGAGGCCCTTGCGCTACAATGCAGCGATCTGGTCGAGGATGGTCTGATCGTCCGCAACGGCAAGTTCGGCAAGCAGCGGCTGATTGCCTTGCAGCCATCGACGCGCCAAGCACTCGAAGCCTATCTCGCCCTCCGCGAGAAGCACGCGGCCAGGGGCAACGACCTGTTCGTCACTATCCGGGGACGGGCACCGCACAAGGTGCGCGCCCACGTCGTGTTCGTCAGATTGGCCCGGCTGCTCGGATATCGTGGACCAACCGGTACTGCGGGCATGCGACTCCACGATCTGCGGCACACCTTCGCTGTCCGCTCACTTGAGTCATGTCCGCCCGACAGGGAGGCCATCGCTCACCACATGGCCGGTCTCAGCGTCTATCTGGGGCACGTGTCGGTCGCCAACACGTACTGGTATCTCGAGGCCACTCCGGTGCTGCTGCGCGACATCGCTGCCGCCAGCGAGCAGCTTTACCGGGGAGAAGCGGCATGACGGCGCTCGCCCCCCATCTCTCGGCATACCTGCGTGAGCATCTGCCACGCGAACGTGCCGTCAGTCCGCACACGGTGAAGACCTATGCCAACTGCTTCGTCCTCCTCGTCCGGTTCGCTGCCGATCGGCTGAAGCGTCGGCCGACCGATCTTGAGATCGAGGATCTCGGCCCTGATATGATCATGGCCTTCCTCGACCATGTCGAGACCGGGCGCGGCAGTTGCGTGCGGACCCGCAATGGCAGGCTCGCTGCGATCCGGTCCTTCTTCCGGTACATCGAGTACCGGATTCCGGCCTGCCTCGATCAGGCTCTCCGCGTCAGATCGATCCCGACCAAGAAGACCGACAAGGCGCTGATCGACTATCTCGACCGGACCGAGATCAAGGCCTTGCTTGATGCCCCGGATCCCCGGACGCGGCTTGGCACCCGCGATCGCGCGATGCTGCATCTGGCCTATGCTGGCGGGCTGAGGGTGTCGGAACTCGTAACGCTGCAGCTGCGCGATTTCCCGGACCGCTCCCTGTCCACCGTACACATCATGGGCAAGGGTCGGCGTGAACGGGTCCTTCCGCTCTGGAAAGAGACCCAGTTCGTATTGCGCGCGTGGCTTGCGATACGGCCCGACGCGCAAGCTGCCGAGATATTCCTCAATGCCAACGGGCAGCCCATGACCCGCGACGGATTTGCGTTCCGTTTGGCCGAGCACGTCAAGACCGCGGCAACGAGGCAGCCGTCGATCCTTGGCAAACGGGTTAGCCTGCCAGAAGACCGATATCGCTGTTGACGTCGGCCATGCCGGTAAAGCTCGCCAGGCTGAGGCCGTTGCTGCCCGTGACCGCGCTTATGTCGGCCGCACCCTTGTACATCAGCATCATGTGGAGGATCACGAACAGCGGTCCCCAGGCCGCGAGATAGAAGAAGCCTGTCACATAGCCCTTGAGTGCGACAGGTCCCGTCTTGGGGAGAAGGAAGAGCGGGAAAAGCACCGGGAACAGGGCGTAGAACAGCACGGTCAGCACGACGTTCAGGAGTGGGACCCACTTCATGGCGTTGCTCGCAATCGAGCCATAGGTCCGCTCGGTCTGAATGTCGGCGCGGGTCTGGGCGTAGACGTCGACATTTCCGGCGCCGCTGGTGCCGGACATCGAGTGCATGGCCTGGCTCATCGCATTGATGGTCAGCGTCTGCTTGAAGATTTCGGTCGCGTTGGCCGAGACGCCGGTGAGGTACTGATAGGCCACCGGCAGGTCGGCAAAGAGCTTCGCCTTGGCGAGCGCGGCCGTCTGGTTGGGGTAAAGCTGACGGCCAAACACCGATCCCATCGCATCGACGAGGCCGGCCCACTGCGCATTGAGCGTGTCATAAGCCTCGCGGCAGGTGACGATGTTCGAGCTCACCTGGCCTGAAGTGGCATCCCGGGTCAGGAAGCGCTGCGCGCGCGCCTGGCTTCCCGGCGCGATCGTCGCCCAGATGTCGCCTGTTTCCGCGATCTCCTTCATCGAGTAGCGGCCGAGCAGCACGTCGTAGAACACGCATTGCCGAAAATGCTCGTCGAGATTGGCAGCAAACTCCGGATCGGAAATCCGCAAGGACCGGGTCGCATCGTAGAGCCGCGCGCCGTAGATCATCCCGTTTTTCGAATAGTTGAGATCACCAGGCAGGCCGAACACCACTTCGGCCGAGCCCGTCAGATAGTCGCCGACCTGGCTGGTAAAGCTCGCCATTAAGGCAAGGCCAAGCGGCACGTTGCTGACATTGGCCGGGGCAAGGCTCGGGTTGAGCCGATCGGTCACATGGACGTCGAGCCGCGGCACCATGAGGCAGGAGTAGACGAGCGTTGCGCCGAGGAACCAGTTGATCCAGGCGCGCCAGTCCTGATTGAACGCAAGGGTGAGGGCGGACAGGCCAAGCCCCATTACCATCACCACCTGGAGCAGGCTCTTGTAGCCCCCGTTGCCGGTCCAGGCGGCGACCGCCTGGAAGACGTTGACCAGATAGTCCCCGCCGCCGACCGTGAAAATCTCGACCATGTCTGTTGTCCCGCCTGGATGTGGTTGGTCCGGTCAGTGGGTGAGGGCGCGGCTCTGGACGCCGCGCGACCAGTCCAGCGAGGCGGCCATTCCGGGCGACATCGAGGCGGCCAGCACGTTCTCGATGAACGCCGTCTTCTCGATGATCTGCAGCACCGCATTGACCTTGAGATGCGTGTTGGCCTGCCGGTCAGCGAGCGCCTGACGCACGACATTGACCTGGTTCTGCCACATCGCGATCTTGGCCTCGTCGGCTCCGATGAAGCTCGACATCGAGCGGCCCGCCTCGCTCACGATCCGGTCGAGCACGGCAAACAGCAGGTCGACACTGGCGATCTCGGCCAGGGTCTCCCGGTCGTCGGTTGGCATGCCCCGGCCATAGGCCGCCTGGACAGTCAGGATCTTGTAGAGCGGGATGGACGCGACTTGCAGCAGTTCCTTCTGCTCCTCGCTGATCGCGGTGTCGTCGCGGATGGCCTGAACCATGCCGCCGATGAGCGCAGCCACCCGCGGCCGCAGCGCTTTCGATGCCGGCAGGCTCAGCGACTTGAAGCCCGGGTTGAGGCACTTCTCCGGCTCGTCGCAGTCAAAGATGAGGACATTGCCCTTCGTCGTGCCATCCAGCAGCGAAGTAACGAGGGTGGACGATGCCTCACCGACAATCGGCACGAACTTGCCCGGCTCATCGTCCTTGGGGGGCACGTAGATGATCGTGCCCAGCAGCGTCATCGCATATTCGGCGAGCTCCTCGTCGAAGCGGCCGCCAGGCGAGAAGAACGCCGACTTCTTGAGGATCGTCCAGGTGTAGTTTCGCGCAACGCCCGGATTGACGTCATCGTATTTGCCCGAGCCTTGCGCGGTCGTGCTCGATCGCTGCCCCTTGGTGCCGCACCCATGCTTGGCCGCGGCATAGTCGGTGAAAATCCCTTCGGAGTTGCCGATCGCTTCGCAGATCGCCTTGTCGGCAAGGTCGCCCTTCGGCCAGATCCCGCCCACCAGACCCTGCGCCATCTCGCAGGAGTTGATGTTGAGGTTGTTCATGAGCTGAGCCTTCTGGCTGAACTCCTGCATGATCTTCGAGCATTCCGGGCAGACGGTGTCGATCGCCAGGCTGAAGGCAAAGCCGACAGCGTTGTTCGCGACTGCCTTCAGCATCGCGACGATCTCGCTCGCGTTGATGAAGCTGAAGGACCCCGCAAAGATGTCGATACCGCCGCAACCGGCGCGAGCGCGCGGCAACTGCAGATTGGCGATGTTGGTCGTCTTCTGCGGGAACCGCGTCCAGACATTGCCGAGGCTGTAATAGCCGGCCGACTGCCCCTGGAACGCGGTAGGTCCGTTGACGTTGGCAGCGCCCCCGACGTCGTTCAGAAACGAGTCCATCGAACTGCCGACGTCGGCCGATGCGCCAGACAGCGGGAGGGCGAAGGGGAGGGCGGCTGCCAGAAGCGCAGCGACGGCTCTTTTCATCCTAGTAGTCACGTCCAGCTTCCTTCGATGTGAGGAGGTAAATCCGGTCCTGCAGCTCGTCGGCGCTCATGACGCCGTAGCCGATCGGGATGGGGCGGCCGGTCTGCGCGTCCCAGAGCACGACCGCTGGCGTGATCTTGGGCTCGAGCCCCATGCGGCTGCGCTGGTTGGTCTCGACCGTGTAGTTCGGGAAATGCCGCGACGGGCCGCCATCGGTCGAAATCGCGCGCACCGCGATATGCCAGGTCGAGGCAACGCTCTGCACGATCGGCGACATGACTTCGCAAGCGCCGCAGCTCTGGGCGAAGAAGTAGAAGAGCCCGTAACGCTCGGAAAGCTGGGCCATCGCGGCGTTGCGTTCCGCGCTTCGCGAATCCTGCCACTGGCGCTTGCCAAGCGTCGAGACCGGGCGCTGCAGCGTGTAGTCGAGCTCGGGATCCTGCCAGATCGCCCGCTGCCAGACGTCGCTGAAGAGCGATGCCCGGTCGAGCTGGGCGCGCTGGAACCGAATATAGGCCGTCACATTTGCTGGCGTCGGCTCGAGGATCGCCTTGGCCTTCAGTTCGCGCAACGTCGCCGTGATCGCGTCAAGTTGGCTGGTCGCGCTGGACGTAGGTGCTGGCGAGGGCGAATTCTGCTCCGGCGTCTTGGGCCGCTCGCAGTAAAACCAGTATCCGAGCCGCCGTTCCTCGCAATAGAAGCTATCTTGGCGCTCGGCCGATTGTGCGCTGGGCGGCGCATCGGTCCGGCTTGCCACCGACTGGGCGGTCGCCGGAGACAACTGGCAAACGGAATTGGCAATCGCGCAGGCGGCAAGCAGCCACCACGCGGCCTTACTGGCGGGCGCGGGCATAGTAGTCCTCGATCTTCTGTTGGATGTCCTGGGTGGCCTGCAGCTCGTCAGGCAGGCGAGCAGCGTCGGTGAACTCGGCGTAGACCTCGCTGAAATCCATTTTCGAGAGGTCGAGCCGGGCAAACTCGTCGATGGTGAAGCCCTGGCATTGCTCGGTCTTCGGCTTGCCCCAGGGCTTGTTCAGCTGCTGGCGGCCCTGCTCCTGAAGGATCCGCGAAAGCTTGGATTCAAAGCAGCAGTAGACCTTGCGCTTGGTCAGGCACACGCCAAGGAACGAGGACGAGCAATAGGTGCCGACGTAGGCGCACAGACCCTGCGCATCCTTCTGATGCAGCAGCATCTCCTCGCGGCTGCAGCCCAGCGCCACGAGCAGCTGGATGCCCGGGATAAGCGGGAAGCCCTTGCCCTTGCAGCAGTTGAGCACGCCGAAGACCTTGGACGAGCAGCTTTCTCGGGTCCCCTTGAACAGAGTGAGATTGTTCGGATCGAATTCGCGGCGCGCCTGGTTCATCGCGTTCAAGGCGACGGCCGCGTCCTTGAAGTCGTCGTTAGCCTCGCGCTGGATGGTCTCGCACGAGCCATCGATGCAGTAGACATCACCGTCGCAGATGAACTGGCCGGTCGTTGCAGGCTGGTCTGGAACTGGGCAATCATAGACCCGCTCCCAGGTGCGGCAGGGCTCGCCCGCGAGGCAGTCTTCGCGCATCAGCTTGCAGCCTGGAGTGGCTTCAAGTGTCTGGCAGTCCTGTGCCTCGGTGAACTGCGCACAGCTGTAACTGCGGCTCCACGCCCAGCACGGCTGCGTCACGGCGATGCCATCGATGATGCGGGTCACCGGATCGCTGTCCGTGCACGTCTCGGTGTCCTGCTGGCACGAGGTATCAGCCGCAAGACCAGCGCACAGGCTTTCATCGCGCGTGGTCGTGACGACGTTCTCGCCTGTCACCGTGTAGGGCGTCGCGCCATCGACCGGCGCCGTGCAACTGACGAGATCGACCCTCAGATCGCCCGAGTTACAGCCCCAGTAGATCCCGAAGTAAGGATCGCACAGGTTGATCGGATAGGACTGCGTGACCGTGCATTGCGGCGCGGGGTAGCGGTTGCAGTTGTAGACCGAAGCCGGGTCCACACCGCTGCCGCCTACGCAATAGTAGCCGTAGACCTGCCGCTGCTCGACACGCGCGGTCAACGTCACGGGGCAGGTCCGCGTTTCCTGTGTCGCCGTATAGCCGACATTGCAGGTCGCTATGTAGCGCGCCGCGGTTCCGCTGGCGGGCGGCAAGGGCACGCACCGCCCTTGTGCGCCGCCAATGGCCATTCCGCTCGTATAGGCGAGCGGGTCATCGCTGATCATATTGCTGCGCGCGATCGTTGCGTCGAGATCCTGCGGCGCAAACCGGGCGCGCCGGTCCATCGAATCCCGCATGGCCTTGTAGCCAGTGTTGGTCGTCGCATGGCTCGCCGCTTCGCGGCTCATCCGGTCAGGATCGTCGAAGTAACCCGACTGGCTCGGCGTGCCGCCGAAATTGGGAATGCGGCTTGCATCCGGGTTCGTCGTTGCCGCGCTTTGCGCCGCGGCTGCCTTGTCCCGCCCGAAAGCCTTGCCGTCGGCCTTGGCAGCATCGGTTGTGGTCTGGGCGTAGAGCGGGCCGGCGAGGGCGAGAAGAAGCGCGCCCACGCCAGCGAGAGAGAGGACCGATCGTTTCATGGAACCTGCCTTTCAAGACGGGCGAGGTGCTGGGCGGCGAGCAAAGCGCCGGGGCCGCCGCCGCGCGCGAAGGTCTCGAGCGCGTAAGCTGCGCTGACATTGCCGCTCATCCGGTCGTGCGGCGGAACTTGCGTCCGGCAGTCGAACCCGTCGCACAGATCGAAGTCGCTGCTGGTGACGACGTAGGTGGGCACCGCCTCGATCCCGAAGGCGCGGAACAGTCGCGGGTCGATGCCGATGCCGTCCAGTTGCTCGCCGGGCTTGGCAACTTTGGCCAATGCCGCCGTGAGAGCCTTGGCGCTGTTGCCGGGCAGCCCGCGCAAGGCAACAACACCGCCAGCCTTGGTCACGTCGTCGATCATCGCACGCAGCGCTGCAGGCGGCATCGATAGCGAAGCAAAGGCGATGAATCTCGGCGCCTCGCCCATGCCTTCGCTGGTCATGGCGCCGGCATCGGCCACCATCCGGTCAAAATCGAATGTGCTGGCCTCACCAGGCTTCGTGTTTGCGGCGGCCTCACGCATGTAGCGGCGAGCGTGCGCCTCGGCCTCGTCGGAGCTGGTCCTCGCCTCCCGCGCCAGGGCTTCGGCTCTGGCGCGGGCATTGGCAGACAGCGCGTCGGCATCGGGGGCACCAGCACTGGCCCGCGCCCGGATAGCGGCCAGATCGAGGTCCGGTTCGGCCGTCTGCGCCGAGGCGCCAGCCAAAGCAGCAAGGCTGGAAAGCGATGCGACGACAAGAAGATGAGGAAGTTTGTTCATAGCGCACAGCAATTCCGCTTGCGCCAGACCAAGTAGCCCATGTCCTCGCCAATGGCGGGATAGACCTGGCCTGCCGACATGAAGGTGGTGGAGGCACCAATGGGCGCGCAGGCATAGCGGCCCTTGGTCTGCGGATTGGGATTGGTGGCCTGGAAGCGGTACTGCTGCTTTCGCATCACCGGCATCAGGTACTTGCCGCAAAGCCCTTTGCTGCCCATCGTCCCCCAAGCGACGAGTTCGCGGTGGAGCTTGTAGGAGAAGCGGGCGAGCGCGAGCCGCGATGCCTGCACATGCGGGCACCGCGCGAATGCCGAAGTGTTTCACCAGCGTGCCGCCCTGATCGAAGTAGAAGCGCCGCTGACGGGCCTTCATGAGTTCGAGCGGCGCACCGGCTACGAGGATGAGCTTCGCCTTGGTGCTGGCAAAGCGGCGGGTGGCCCAGGCGAGCTGTGCCGGGTCGTCCCCATCGAGAAAGACGAGGGGTGCGCGCAGCGGCACGGTATCCAGAGGATTGACCCGCGTGCCTGCGGCAATGATGACCCGGCCCTTGTCGTCGGCAATATCGCGCGGGGCGGTGATCGTCGGATCGAAGCGCCAGCTGCGCAGCGCCGAGGCGACGGTAACGCCCGCGACCGGCTCTGGCCGGTTGACCCGGGCGATTGTCCGCCGCTTCAGCTCTTCGTTGAGACGGGCCGTTTCGCCGGTCTTCTCAAGCTGGGTGAGCCTGGCATGGATCTGCTGAAGCAGGTCCGGTTCGATGACCGGCCATACCGCGCCGTGCTGGCCGTAATCGCGAGCCATTGCCTGTGGTGCGATGGCCAGCGCCAGCGCAGTGGTGCAAACCGGCAGAGTGAGGAGCCTCACAGGATCGGCCTCCCGACCCCGAGTATGCGCGGTCCACAGATCCAACCGATCGCGGCATAGCGACTGTCGAAGCCATCCTTGTGTTCGCTGGTGACGAAGTAGCAGCCTTTCGGCATACGCCCCGTAGGTCCAAGCGCCAGCGGTTCGCCGAGGCGGCTCTCAAGCTTGGCCTTGGCCACGGCCTCACCGTTGACGAAGTAGATGCGGTTTTGCTCGGTGATGATGTCGCCCGGAACACCGCTCACACGCTTGCCGAACGGCTTGGGCTTCGCCCCGAAATGCTTGACCAACAAAGGCGAGGTGGGCGGTTCGAACAGGATGATGTCCCCGCGATGCACGGGTGCCCCTCGCGTGACCCAGATGGCCCAGTAGGGCAGGCTGGGGCTCACATTGATCATGAGCGCATGGCCCTGCGCGAAGGCGGCAAGCGAGGAGAGCGCCAGTGCCCCGGCGCCGAGCCCGCTCCAAAGCACGAGCCGGCGCGCCGATGCTGAGCGGATCAAGAGATCAGCGGGCAGCATCGGGAAGGGCTCCCATGCGGCGCACGACGTCGGCACGCACAGACCCGGTCAGGTCCGGCGTGCTCCCGGCGACCACTGCTTCGGCAACCAGAACTGTCCGGCCTTCGCGGCCGAGCTTCTGTACCGAGGCTTCCACGGCCTTGAGGTAGGCCTGGACGCGCAGTCTGGTTTCTTCAGGCGGCCGACCGGCACGCGCTTCGGCTTCGATGAAGTCGCCCATGATCCGGCTCAGCTGGACCGTGACGACCTCGCGTTTTTCCAGGGTGAGCAGCTTGTCCGTCGCCCAGACACCCCACAGAACCTGACCGACCATGCCAGCGCCGACCACGACAGCGATGAGATTGATCGCTGAAAGCCGCCCCCGCAGGCTCGATGTTGCCAGAATGTTCTTCACAGCTTTTCTCCCGAAAGTTCGCGGTCGAGATCGCGGATGAAGCGCGGCATGCGCCACACGACGACGAGCGTCGCGAGACCGATCAGAACGATCTTGCACTGGCCGAGGAATGTCACGCGCCGTGCGAGGTCGGCCGCCAGGAAGCGGTCACCGAGATTGGCGACATGGGCGAAGAAGGCATCGGGATTGCCGCCCGACAACAGCAGGAAGAACAACAGCGGCAGGCCCAGCGCCATCAGGTAGGATGAGCCGAGAAACAGACTGCCGCGAAGCAGAATGTAGCAGCCGTCGGCCATGCGCGAGCGCAATATCCGCACCGGCGGGCTGACGGGCTGTTCGTCTTCGGACGGGTCAGTCCGGTCGAAGGGGGTGACGAGTTGGAGAGGCATGGAATTAGGTATCCTTTGGTGATGGGGTGTCAGCGGTTGGGATGAGCGATGCGCTCGATCGCATCGGCGAGCTGGTGCCCGCGCGCGATCTCGGCATCGATGGCGGCGAAGGTTTGGGGCGAACTCGAGAAGAGCGTTGCCGAATAGTCATCGAGCACGAGCCGCCCGATCGCCTCGGTCTCCGGCCCCTTGATGAACACCTCGGAATAGTCACTCCCGGAGCGCTTGAGACTGCGGATCAGCGTCTCGGTGCGATCGTCCATATCGAGGCGCTTGCTCGCCTTGAAATCGGCGATCGTCTCCGGCTTCTGCTGGAGGATCAGCATCCAGTCGCTGTTCTCGAGCGCCGCCGTAGCCCCGTGCGACTTGTAGTAGTCGTTGAGCGACTGGGTAGCGGTCGCCAGCGCGCCCCCATATTTTCGGCAGGTGCGGGCGTAGGTTTCGACGAATTCACCCATCGAACCGCCCTTGAGCATCGACCAGGCTTCATCGATCAGCAGAAGCTTGCGCAGTGACCTCGGACTTCGCGTCATGGCCTGGCTGGTCATGAACATGATGGCTGAGAGCACGACGCTGCGCAGATCCTCCCGGCTCGCGAGGTCGGACATCTCGAAGACCGTGAAGTCGGCATCGAGGTCGAGGCTTGCCTGGCCTTCGAAGAAGGCGCCGTAAGTTCCGCCCGCCATGTAGGGGGCAAGTGCGGTTGCGATGTCAGCGGCAGTGTCATGGCCGAGACTGGGCAGCATCTCACCGACGGTCGTGACCGTGGCAGCCGCGCCGTGCTGCGCCCAGACGAGGTTGACCGCCCGGTCGATCAATCCGCGCTCGGTGTCGGTCAGCTTCGCGCTGTGGCGAGCCATCTGCCCGACGATGGCCTTGATCATCCCGAAGCAGTCGAGGCGGTAGTCCTCGTCTTCGGCGGCACGGGTCGCATCGATCATCGAGAACGGGTTGAGGCAGAAGCCCGCTGCAATCGTGAACTCGACAAAGCGGCCGCCCTGCAGCTTGACCGAGTGCTCGAAGCTGCGGCCATCGTCGATCACGACCACCTGTGCGCCGGCACCGCGCAGCGCGGCGCACATCTCCTGGAGCAGCACCGACTTGCCCGATCCCGACTTGCCGCAGATCGCGACATTGTGGTTGCCGGCCTCGTTCTCGAACGGCGACCAGAAGAAGGGCTGGCCGCGCCGCCCGACGAACAGCAGGTGGGGATGGGCGCTGCCGAGATACTCGCCCTGCATGGGCGCGATATTGGCTGCGGTCGTCGACAACACGGTCTTGAATCGCTTCAGCCGCTCCATATCGGCGCCGAGCCCGTCAGCCAGGGTGAGCGGCATCGCGGCGAGCAATCCCTGGATCTGGAGGTAGCGCTCGTCGGTGAGGTCCCAGCCCGCCGCCTTGTAGATCGATTTGATCGCGCGTTCGTGGCGATCTCCCTGGCCCAGCGGCGAGTAGGTCGTGACACCGTAGAAGACCCGCACGAGACGGCGGCCTTCCTGCAGCTCGGCCTGAACATGCTGCCACTCGGCGGCCTGTTCGCCGATCCGAGGCAGGAACCGCGCGCTGCGGGTTCCGGCGAGGCTGGTCGTCCGCATGAACTTGAATCCGGCCTTCGCCGATGCAGCCTCCTGGTCCGGATAGACGAGACACAGCATGGTGGCGGCGGGGCAGGGGAAGCGCAGCTTGTCGGTGAACAGGTCGCCGATCAGCCGCGCGCATTCCCACGGGGCCCAGCGCGATGGCATGTTGCGTACGGCAAAATGCCGGACATCGAAGGCATCGGGATAGACGGTCCCGATCTCGGGCACGCCGTCATTGACCTTGCCAGTGGCACGGAAACGCTCGGTCACGAGCCGCATGCGATCTTCAGCCACCACCAGTTCGATGTCGTGGCGGATCGCCTGGGAGGCGATCGAATCGTTCGGGTTGTAGGGCACCGCATCGTCCTGCGGGGCGGTGGTGGGCGAAGTCAGATCATCGATGACAGCGATGAGCGCTTCCGGCCCGACTTCGACCACGCCGAGATTGAGCGACTTGAGCATCGCCACCAGGCCATCGCGGGTCTGCTTGAGATCCTCGTTGCTGACCGACTTGGAGGTCGGCACCCCGACCGAGACGATGACCTGGTGATGCCGCGCATGGAAGGGCGCATCCGGCGAGCCGGACTCCCAGACCAGCGAATAGAGCCGCCGCGCCCGGTGCCGGGCAATTGCCTCGTACACGCCGCCCTGGATGTAGCGTGGGGCGAACCACGGGGCGATGATCCTGCTGATGCGCGGGCTTGCAAGGTGAAGTACCTGAAGGCAGGCGCCTGCTGGCAGGCCTTCCGAGAAGAACTGTCCCAGGATTTCGCCGGTGCGCTCGTCGGCTCCGATCAGCGGCGTAACCGAGAGGACAAAGCCCTTCGAGCGTGCGTTGAGGTAAAGGCGGGTTGCGGGATCATAGACCCGGTAGGGGAGCCAGTCGGAGAGCATATCGACCATGAGCTGCGGGCGTGCTTTGTCGGCGTGTTCGGCATCACCCAGCAATCCGCTGAGCAGCCGATCGACGACGGTCTTGAGTTGTTCGGCCATCACTTGGGTTCCTTGGGCTGCGAGGTGCTGACGATCGGCTGTTCGCCGGTTCTGGCTGACGGGCGGATTGCGGCCTTTGCGGCTTCAATCGCCGCTGCGCTCGGGAACACCGGAGCGCTCTGCCCCGCCTCAGGCCGAGGGGCTCGATCACGCGGGGGAGGCGACGTGTCGAACCCCTCGACCGCCGGTGCCTTGGCACCGGCAACGGCCTCGCGCGCCGTGGAGGGGAGGACCAGCGGCGAGGCATCTGAAGTTTCGTTGAAGGGACTGGGGGCATCGGCGCCCCAGATGCCGCCAGCCTGACCCGCGTCGTCGCGTGCAGACGAGAAGGGCGACGCCTCGTCAGCTACGTTCGGGTCTCCTTCCGCACCGTCCGGTGCTGGGGCTCTCTGGGCGGCTTTCAGCTGCCGATGGACCTGGCGCATCAGGGATCCGCCCTGGCCCTCGCCCGCCTTGCGGCGCAGCTCGGTGGCCCAGCGCGGATTTTCGACGACGGTCCAGGCGACCGCTTCGTCATGCAGCGTCCCAGCTTCATCGACATGAGCGGGGAAGACGACGCGCAAGGTGCGTTCCGCTGTGCGGCTGGTGTCGGCATCCACGACGCCTGACCTCTGCCGCGCGTCAGCATGGAGCAGCGTGCCGTTCGACAGATTGTCCGTCGCCTTGGCATCGATGACGTGAGCCGGTGCGCAGTCGCCCTTCGGCGCGCGGCAGGTGAAATCGCCCTCTACGTTGGTGCCGAACGTGGCGCAGCCACTGGCAAGACCGGCCAGACAGGCGCAGGCAAGGAGACGTGTCGGAAAACGCATGGGTCTATCCTTTGGGAGCAGGGGTGGGGGCCAGGGAGGGGCCAGCGCGCAGGAAGTCCCGGAGCACAGCGGCAGGCCGGAAGCCTTCGAGAACAGCGCCATCGGCGGGGCGCACGATCACAGGGGTGCCGCCAAAGCCGTGGGCCCGCGCGAAGGCCTCGTTGGCATCGAGACCGCTTGTGTCGCAGGGTTTGGGATTGGCGAGCGCCAGACCCGAATAGGCCATATGTAGCGCCAGCTCAGGCCGCGGCGAGCACAGCACCCGTTCGGCATCGCGCCGGCTTTCCGCCCCGAAGATCGAGATCGGCCGCTCTTCGACCCGCGCTCCGATCGCCTTCAATTCGGCCTCGAGCTTCTTGCAATAGCCGCAGTGGAAGTCCGAAAAGACGACGACACGCGGACCGTTGGCAGGGCCCCAGGTGATCGCGCCTTTGGCGGGAAGATTGCCGAGCGGGACATGGCGCGGCGGGGTGGTCCGGGCTGACGCTGCGGCTGCGCTCGGGCTGCCTTCCGCTTGCGTCTCGGAATTGCTGCGCCGCGCTGCCCCCGCTGCCAACAAGTCCGGATTAAGGGCAAGCAACCGGGCAGCCGTGAGATCCTGACGGGCTTCCATGTCGTAGACCCGGCCGATCACCAGATACTTCGCAGCCCGGTCGACGTAGAAGAGTGTCGATTTGGACGCGACCTCGCACAGGCCGCCAAGGCCCTTGCAGTTGATCGCGTCGATCGGCGTCTTGGGCAGGCGGAGCTTGAGCGCCTCTCGAACTTTCGCCGTGTCCGGAGCAGCAGCAGGGGCAGCAAGGCTTGCCACACCCCATCCCGTCGCGGCTGACACGGCGATGATCGCCGCCAGTCCGGCCGCCGTGCGCAACCAGCGGCGCCGACGATTGTCCTGCTCGAGGAGAGTATTTTCAATCATTGGGAGTTCCTCACGTAGACGCCGTCGAGGAACACGATCTCGACATCGATGCCGGTCGGCATCTCGACAACGGGTTGGTACTGTTCGGCGCGCTCGATCAGGTATTTGCTGACCGTGTCGGCCGCATCGGCGGCACCCTGGCCAAGCCCGCCGCCGAGAATGTCGCCGGCCGATAGCTTGGAGCGACTGCCGTCGGGGTTGGTCGTGACGCCGGAAAAGACGCTGTTGGCATTGGCCGAGAAGCCGCGCCCAAAGCCGCCGACGATCCCGGCCAGCAGGGCCTGGCTGACGAGGCTGCCTTCGCGGCTTACGACACGGCCGCGGACCCCGGACTTGCCAGCGAAGCTGATGAAGCCTTTGACCTCGCTCACTGCGACCCTGCCGCCAGGCTGATCGCAGGTCATGCGGGCGAGCTTCACATAGACCTTTTCGCTGCTGAGATCCCCGCGTGCCGCGCCGTTCACGACGCAGCCCTGAATCCGGGTGGTCAGAACCCTTCCGTTCTGCATCACCGAACGAGCAGGGCCGGTAATCCGAAGCACCACAGGCAGCGGATCGGTCTGGCTGGCGACACCTGCCGAGGCATCGACGCCGACGATTACGCGTGCCGGAGCGTAGGAGTTGGGCGGCAGATAATCGGGCGAGTCCTCGACGACGACCGGTGGCGCATCGGGCCGGCCCACACGGAGGCCATTGGTCGCTGCCTTGTCGGAGCTGAAGCTCATCAACTTCACCTCGCCAGGCGACGAGATCATGCCGCCCTGCGGATCACCCCCAGTGGGCGCAGCTCCTGACTGGGACGAACGGGCTCGCGCGTCGTAGCCGCCTGCCTGCGGCCCATAAGCCGGTGGCAGAACAGCCGGTGCCGGTGATGCAGGCTGCGCGGCAAGCCGGGTCTTGAGCTCGGCGTTCTCTGCCGAGATGGCATCGATCGCGGCCTGTCCATCGACCCGCATGGCCTGGTTTTCGGCCTTGAGAGCGGCCAGCTGCGCCTCGATCTCCGTCCGCGGGACGCTCCCATCCTTCAGCGCCTTCTGCTCGCGGGTGACCGCATCGAGCCTGTTGCCGTAGGTCGCGACGAACTCGCGCTGCGACAGGTCGCGGTTGACCAGGCCTGCCGTGTCGATCGTCTGCGCCGCATTGGGATCGCCGGTCTTGTCCTTGTCGTCGCCGCCAAGGATGAACCAGCTTCCGCCGATGAGGGCGAGTGCTCCCAGCGACCCCAGCAGCAGCTTCTGACGGCGCGCGGTGCGGGCGTTGAGCCCGGAAAGTTCGGACGATGCCGCGCTCTCGGCCTGCAAAGGGGAAGTGCTTGGCGTATGGGTTGCATCAGTCATTGCCTGTCTCCCCGCTTGCGCCGACAACAAAGGCCGTGGTGCTGGCCCCGGGTTCGAGCTTTGGCTCGGCGATCGAGACGGCGAGCGTGTCGCGCGGTGCAAGATCGCGTTCGGCGAGCGTCACGGGTTTCGCTCCGCGATTGTGGATGCGGACGACCTTCCCAGTGAGGCTGGCGCCGCGATAATCAGCGATGAGCTGGACTTCGAGATCGCCGACCCGTGCGGGTATGGCAGTCGATTGGCGGACCTCGAAACCGTCGACCGTCCGGTCATTGGCCATCGCCTGGATGAGCCTGACGGCGTTGGTCTCGATCGGGGTCTGGCTTTCCCAATCCGCCGCCCGGTTCTTCGCGATGGCGGGGTTGGTGATGAAGACCTGGGTCGCCGGAATTTGCTCAACCCGGCACGCGACCTTGTAGACGAAGCCCTTCTTCGTGGTGGTGAAGAAGCTGATCGACCGTGCCGCGTAAGTTTCCGGCACCGACACATAGATGTCGCCGCGCACCGGCTCGTTGGTCACTGCAAAGTCGTTGTAGGGCGTGCCGGTCGAGATCTTCGAGACGCTGGCGAACTGGTCGTCGACCAACGCGAAGCGGGTCAGCTCTCGCGCTGAAACGCTGCACTCGATTCCGGCGCCGTCAGCCGTTTGCTTGAACTGGTCGGCCGCATGAGCGGGGGATGCTGCTGTGAGCAGAGCGGCCGCGCTCAGAAATAGACCCCGTGTATGGGTCCCTTTTCGGTAAGCCATCACTGGGCCTCCTTCGATTTGTCCTGTGGGGGGAGCTGGGCAAACCCGGAGAGCGCCAGGCGCAGGCCGCGGTAAGTCCAGCTGAAACGGAAGCGGCGTTCGTCACTCGCAATCACCTGCGCGCCGACGAAGGTCTTGAGCGTGCCCGTCACATCCGAGGTGAGGCCTTTCGGGTCGACAGTCATCGACCGGATCACGAATGCCTGGGTGACATCCGAGCCCCGCTGCTCTTCGACGATCCGGACGAGCTCGGCCTTGAGGCGGCCATAGCTTGCGGGATCTGCCAGCTTCAGGATCTCATTCATCCAGTAATCGAGGCCTTCCGGACTGCGATTGAGAAGAACAAGAGCCGCATCGCGGGTGACGAGTTCGAGATAATCGGCCTCGACCCCGGCACTGCTCACGGTGAGCGCTTTGGGAACGGTCGGAACCAGCACCACTTCGCGGTCGCGGGTGGCGGCAAGGCTCCCGGCGACGACCAGAGCAAGGCCTAGGCCAGCGCTAGTGAGCGCAAAGAGGTTCCGCTGGCGCAGCAGCGATTGCTGCCGTTCGTGGGATATGTCGGAATACATGGAAGTGCCCCTCAACCGGCGAGTAGTCGGCAGTGGGAAGGCGGCGTTGCCTTGAGGCCCAGAAATCCTGCAGGCAGATACCAGTATGCGGCGTGGGCTACCCAGGAGCTGGCGCGTCCTGCTTTTGCCTTTCGCAATGCGAACCAGGCGCCGAAGGCGACTATGATGCCGATAAAGATATGCTGGGTGAGGATCCCCCAGGTGAAGGGGGCCAGCATTCCCGCGAACTCGTCGATGGTCCAAAAGCCGATAAGCTCCGGGTCATCGAGCCGTCGAGGAATGATGTATGGGTCTGCCATGGCGACGCCGCCTTCCCTTGCCGCGCTCAGATGACCGCGGTCACGACCGAGGTGACGATCGGAACACCCGTGCCGACACCGATGCCGACACCCACCGGAACGGCAACCTGGCCGAGCGAAAAACGCCCGGATGCCAGACCGATCAGGCCGCCAGCGAGGCTGAGAACCGTGATGATCTTGCCGCCCGAGCCTTCCAGAAAGTCGGTGAACTTCGTGAGGGCAGGGGTGAAGGTCGTGTCAGCGCCGGCATAGGCGGCGCTCGCCGCAAGCGCCGCGATTGCGACCGGGATGGCAATGTTGAGGGTCTTGCCGAGACCCTTGACGCTGGCGCGCCTGGGGAGGGTGAGAGACTGCATGTGAAGCTCCGGTTGGAGGGGTGGTCACAGCGTTCTTGCGTTCGCTGTGTGTTCCACATGCATCTAGGAAATGGCCGTAGGAAAGTTTTCAGCGACAATACCGCCTGGACATGGAAGGATGCGGACGCATCTTATCCAGTCCAGCGCTTGAAGTCGACGATAACGACGTAAAATCAGTCTTTTTGTGTCGGTAAAGGCCGTCACGGCAGCCGGGATTTGGCGACGACTCGGATAGAGGAACTGATTCGCCTCTAAACGAGATGTTCTGCTAATGTTCTTTTTGTTTTCCTACATGGGGTGCTTCGCGATATGCCTGCGACTCGAACCAGTGCAGATACAAGGAGACACCCATGCACCATCCAACCACCGTTGCCAGACCGGCCAATCAAAGTCTGGCTCGCGTGCTTGCCCACGCGATCGATGCCGCCGGCAAGCCCCGCCACAGGATTGCCAGTGAATGCGGAATGCACCGCGAGACCCTGCTTCGCCTTGCGCGCGGCGAGCGGCCTATCGGGCTCGACGATGCGGCACTTGTGCTCGCCGCCTGTGGAGCGCACTCCCGCGCGACGATGATCCTTGCTCTTGCCGGGCAGGAAGACCTCGCCTGCGAGTGGATGCATGGCGAAATGGGCGAATTTCTCGAAGAGTTCTTCACAAGCCTCCCAGTCCATCTTCAGCGGACCCTCGGACGGCGGATTGAGGATCTGCGGCCTCGGTGGGCCAACGGCACCTCACAGCTCGTGGCACGAATGCTTGCCAAGCACATCGATGATTTTGTGGACCGGGACATCGCGATGTCGCTGCCCCGGTAAATGCCAAAGTTCGGAGGGGATCGAACCCAAGCAAGTGAGATCAACAATGCCGCATGCAACACCAGATGAAATGCACACGCCTCAACCGCCCGAAGCAGCACCGCCGGCGAGGCTTTTGCGCCTGCCGGAAGTGATCGCCCGGGTCGGACTGCGCCGCTCCGCTATCTATCAGCGTATGAGCGAGGGCCGGTTCCCGAGATCGCGATCGCTGGGGCCGAAATGTGTCGTATGGGTCGAAGCGGAAATCAACGACTGGATGCGAGATATTGTGTCGAGCTAAAGGCGTTTCCGGGCCAATTTGGCACGGTATGTCGGCGGCCGACCTGACTGCAGGCACTTACAGTGGTCATACTGACAGTCTGCGTCACCCGGATAATATTCTGCTGAAAAAGTGGGATGCAAGGGATGCTAACAAGCGGCGCGGCTGGATGATTGGCGCGCGGGTGTCTGCTTGATCTCCCTTTATTTGGACGCTAAACAGCACCCCAGCGGGGCTAAGCAACCTCCCGCCGAGGTCAAGACAGGCCCAAGCGTTGCCTCGTTGCCTTGCCATTTCCGGTGGGGCGAATTGCGCGAGGTTATCTTGGCTTCACTGGCTACTTCCCCGTCCATCACATTTGCCGAACTGCTGCGGGTGTTTACCCGTATCGGCTTCCTTAGTTTCGGAGGCCCCGCCGGACAGATCGCGCTCATGCACCGCGAGCTGGTGGATGAGCACAAATGGATAAGCGAGGAGGACTTTCTCCACGCGCTCAATTTTTGCCACCTGCTTCCCGGCCCCGAAGCGCAGCAGCTGGCGACGTGGATTGGCTGGCGACTGCATGGCTGGCGCGGCGGGCTGGCTGCAGGCTTGCTGTTCGTAATTCCCGGTGCGCTGATCATCCTCGCGCTGTCGGTGCTTTATGCGATCGCCGCCAATCTCGCATGGGTCGAAGCGCTGTTTCTGGGCGTGAAGGCGGCGGTGCTGGCCATCGTCGTGCAAGCTCTCCTGCGGATTGCCGGGCGCGCACTCGATACGGGCCTGAAGCGCGGGCTCGCGGCGGCGGCCTTTGTCGGCCTGTTCTTCTTCGATCTCCCATTCCCGCTGATCGTGCTGGGGTCAGGGGTCATCGGCATGATCGCGGGGAAGAGGCGACCCGATCTGCTGGCGCTCAAGCCAGCCACAGGGGCTGACGCTGTGCCGGAGCGGCCATGGCGCACCACCTTCTTCTCGATTGCGCTGTGGGGCGCAGTGTGGGCGGCGCCGATGGTGCTGATTGCGGCGACGCTGGGGCGCGAGCATGTGTTGTGGGATATCGGGGCCTTCTTCTCGCAGCTTGCCGTGGTGACCTTTGGCGGGGCCTATGCTGTGCTCGCCTATATGGCGCAGGAGGCAGTGCAGGGTTTCGGCTGGCTCCAGCCCGGTGAAATGGCCGACGGGCTCGGCCTGGCCGAGACCACACCGGGGCCACTGATCCTTGTCACCCAATTCGTCGGCTATCTCGCCGCCTTCCGCGCGCCCGAGCCGTTCTCGCCGCTGATGGCAGGGTTCCTCGGGGCGATGCTGACGACCTGGGTCACCTTTGCGCCGTGCTTCATGTGGATCTTCGCCTTTGCCCCGTGGATTGACCGGCTCGGCCGTGCGGTGGCGCTGAAAGGCGGGCTGGCAGCGGTGACGGCGGCGGTGGTGGGGGTGATCGGCAACCTGACCGCGTGGTTCGCGCTGCACGTGCTGTTTACCGCGGTGGGCCAGCGCCATGTCGGCCCGGTTCGGCTCTACTGGCCCGAGCTTGCCAGCTTCGACTGGCGCGCGGGCTTGCTGGCACTACTGGCCTTCACGCTCGCCTTCGGCTTGAAGTGGTCGGTGCTGCGCGTGCTGGCGGCCTGCGGGGTGGGCGGACTGGTTCTGGTTCTGGCGACGTGAGGAGGACGATATGAGCGATATTACCCGAAGGCAGGCAATCGGCACCGCCGCCCTTTCCGCAGCCGGCGCGGCGCTGGTAGCAACCCATGGCAGCGTTGCCGGGCAGGCGCCGGCCTCTGCTGCCGCCGCCTTCGCCGGAAAGCACACCCCCAAGCCGCTGCGCTTTAACCCCGCTAAACTAACCGGGCTGTCGGAGAAGCTCATCACCTCGCACTGGGAGAACAATTACCAGGGCTCGGTGCGCGGGCTCAATACCATCGAGACCCGGCTCGCCGCGGCGATGGCCGATCCCGAATTTCCGCCGGTCGCCTACTCCGGGCTCAAGCGCGAGGAACTGCACCGCACCGGATCGGTGGTGCTGCACGAGCTCTATTTCGGCGCGCTCGGCGGGATTGGCACTCCCGGCGGATCGATCACCGAAGCGCTGACAAGCTGGTTCGGCGGATACGATGCCTGGGCGGCCGAGTTCCGGCGCACCGCGATGAGCCTTGCCGGCGGATCGGGCTGGTGCGTGCTCACGTGGAACGCGCACACCCGGTCGCTCCACAATTACTGGGCTTGGGATCACATGCACGGCGCGGTGACCGGCACCCCGCTGATCGCGCTCGACATGTATGAACATGCCTATCACATGGACTATGGCACCGCCGCCGCGCGCTATGTCGATGCTTTCATGGCCAATCTCGACTGGGAGGTGGTCGACGCGCGGTATCGCGCGGCGATTGCCTGATCAGGAGCGGCCCGGCCAGTGTCCGTGCAAGTCGTCGATGACATAGGGATGGGCGTGTTGCCCACCGCCATGCCCGGCCAGATGCGGATGGTCTGCGGGCAGATCGGGGTGGTCGTGGGCCAATGCGGCGGGGTCGTTCGTCGGCCAGCGCCATAGCGCCAGCAACAGTCCCGCAGCGCCGAGCCCCGCCAGTGCGACCAAGGCGGTTGTCATGCCGAAGCGGGCGCCCGCCTGCCCCGCGATCGGATAGGCCATCAGCCAGCAGACATGGCTGAGCGCGAACTGCGCGGCGAAGAGCGCGGGGCGATCAGCCTCGCTGGATGACCGCCGCAGCAGCCTGCCACCCGGCGTAACGCAGAGCGAATAGCCGATACCCATCACCAGCCACCCGGCAAGAAGATGGGGCCAATCGAGCGCCAGACCTGCCAGTCCGCCAAGCGTCACGGTGAGGATTAGAGCCCCCGTGAGCATGACCGTCCGGTCGGCGATGTGCTGCAACACCCGCGGCAGCGCGAGGGCGGCCAGCATCGAGCCGCCGCCATAGGCCGCAAGCGCCAGAGCCACATCGCCTTGGCTGCGGCCCATGCCCTTCACAATGACGACCGTGTTGACGATCACCATTGCGCTGCCCGCCGCAGCAGTGAGGGTCACGGCCAGCAGGCCGAGCAGGCGGGGTGTCTTCAAATAGATGCGCGCGCCGCGCGTGGTCTTGCGCCAGACACTCTCGACAATCGCCGCGGCAGCCTTGCGATGCGGCAGCGCGGCCGTGACGACCAGCAGCGCCGAGATCGCAAAGCCGATCGCTGTGCCCGCGAACAGCCAGTGGAAGCTGATCACCGTCAGGAGCGCAGCGGCCAGAATCGGGCTCAGCAGGCTTTCCAGATCATAGGCGAGGCGCGAAAGCGAGAGTGCGCGGGTGTATTCCTCCTCGTCCGGGAGAATATCGGGGATGGTCGCCTGAAACGTCGGCGTGAAGGCCGCCGAGGCCGATTGCAGCAGGAAGATCAGCAGATAGACCTGCCAGACCGCATCGACGAACGGGAGCGTCAGTGCAGCACCGGCGCGCAGCAGGTCCATCGCCACCAACAGTCCCTTGCGCGGCAGCCTGTCGGCATAGGCCCCGACCACCGGCGCGACGCCGATATAAGCCACCATCTTGATCGCCAGCGCCGTGCCCAGCACCGCACCCGCATCCGCGCCGGCGATCTCGTAAGCCAGCAGACCGAGGGCCACCGTGGCAAGCCCCGTCCCCACCAGCGCGATGACCTGCGCCAGAAACAGATGCCGGTAGGTGCGGTGTGCAAGCACGGATAGCATGATCGGGTTCTCCTATCCCTTGCCGCCCAGATGTATCATGCCACGTTCGCCGGCATGGCCGAACCTTGTTGCGCCTCCACCTCCCTCCCGCGCACCATGCGGTAGAGCGCGGGCAGGACGATGAGGGTCAGGATGGTCGAGGAAATGATCCCGCCGATCACCACGGTCGCCAGCGGACGCTGGACTTCGGAGCCGAGCCCGACGTTGAGCGCCATCGGCACGAAGCCGAGGCTTGCGACCAGCGCGGTCATCAGCACCGGGCGCAGGCGCGCCTGTGCACCGTCGCGGATCGCGTCCTCCAGCCCGCTGCCTTCCTCCATCAACTGCTTGATGAAGGTCAGCATCACCACCCCGTTGAGCACCGCAACCCCGGACAGGGCGATGAACCCGACCCCGGCCGAGATCGAGAACGGGATACCGCGCAGCAGCAGCGCCGCGATCCCGCCGGTCAGCGCAAGCGGCACGCCGGAGAACACCACCAGGGCATCCTTCCATGACCGGAACAGGGTGACGAGCAGGCCGAAGATCAGCAGCAGCGCGAGCGGGACGACGATCTGCAAGCGCGTCGCCGCCGATTGCAATTGCTCGAAGGTCCCGCCGTAATCGATCCAGTAGCCTTCGGGCAGCTCGACCTCGGCACCGATCCGCTCCTTCGCCTCGGCGATGAACGATCCCAGATCGCGGCCACGGACATTGGTGGTCACCACCGCGCGGCGCTTGCCGTCCTCGCGGCTGATCTGGTTCGGCCCCTGAATGCGCTCGATGCTGGCGACCTCGGACAGCGGCACAGCGCCGCCGCTAGGAAGCGGGATGGGCAGGCGCTCGATCACCTGCGGGTCCTGCCGCAGCTGCTCGGGCAGACGCACGACGATGTCGAAACGCCGGTCACCCTCGAAGATCTGCCCCGCCTCGGCACCACCGATGGCGGTGGCGACCACGGTCTGGACATCATCGACATTGAGGCCGAGCTGGGTGAGCTTGAGCCGGTCGGGCACAACCTGGATGAACGGCAGGCCGGTAACCTGTTCGGTCTGGGCGTCCTGCGATCCGGCAATGCTGCCGACCACGTTCTCGATTTCGGCTGCGGTTGCCGCCAGCTGATCGAGATCGTCACCATAGACCTTGATCGCGACATCCGAACGCACGCCCGCGATCAGTTCGTTGAAACGCATCTGGATCGGCTGGATGAACTCGTAGCGCGAGCCCGGCACTTCCTGCACGGCCTTGTTCATCTCCGCGACCAGTTGGGCCTTTGGCTTGCGCGGATCGGGCCATTGATCGCGCGGCTTCATGATGACGAAGGTATCGGCGACCGAAGGCGGCACCGGATCTGTGGCAACATCGGCGGTGCCGATCTTGGCGAACACCATGTCGACCTCCGGGAACTTCTTGATCCGGTCTTCGAGGGCGCTCTGCATCTGCACCGCCTGGGTCAGGCTCGTCCCGGGAATGCGTAGCGCGTGCAGCGCGATGTCGCCTTCATCGAGATTGGGAATGAACTCCGACCCCAGACGCGTCGCGGCGAGACCGCTCAGCGCCACCAGCACGGCCGCTGCGCCAACGACGATCCGGCGCTGACGGATCGCGAAATCGAGCATCGGGACATAGCGGGATTTGGCCGTGCGCATGACGCGGTTCTCTTTCTCCTCGACCCGGCCGGTGACGAAGGTCGCCACGGCTGCGGGAACGAAGGTGAGCGACAGCAGCAAGGCGGCCGTGAGCGCCATCACCACCACCAGCGCCATCGGGTGGAAGGTCTTCCCTTCCACGCCCTCCAGCGCGAAGATCGGGATGTAGACAATGGTGATGATCAGGATGCCGAACAGGCTCGGGCGGATAACCTCCGCCGAGGCACCGGCGGCGAGCTTGAACCGCTCTTCACGGTCAAGCACCCGGCCAAGCCTGTGCTGTGCCTCGCCGAACCGCCTGAGGCAGTTTTCGACGATGATCACCGCACCATCGACGATGAGGCCAAAGTCGAGCGCGCCAAGGCTCATGAGATTGCCCGATACATTGGTCTGCACCATGCCCGTGATGGTCATCAGGAACGACAGCGGGATCACCGCCGCCGTGATCAGCGCCGCGCGGATATTGCCGAGCAGCACGAACAGCACCACGATCACCAGCAGCGCGCCTTCGGCAAGGTTGCGTTCGACGGTGGAGACGGTGGCCTCGACCAGCTTGGAGCGGTCGTAGACAGTCTTGGCGACAACCCCGCCGGGAAGCGAACGGTTCACCTCCTCAAGGCGTTCGGCCACTGCGACGCTGACTTCGCGCGCGTTCTCGCCGACCAGCATGTAGATGGTGCCGAGCACCACCTCCTGCCCGTCCTTGGTCGCCGCGCCGTTGCGGATTTCCGAGCCGATCTCGACATCGGCGACATCCGCGATCCGCACCGGCACGCCGCCGCGTGTCGCAACGATGATGCCGGCCAGGTCACGCTCGCCCTGCGCCTGCCCCGGCACGCGGATCAGGTATTGCGCGCCCGAACGCTCGATGTAACCCGCGCCGACATTGCCATTGTTGGCTTCGAGCGCGGCGATGACGTTCTCGACCGTCAGGCCGAAGCCTGCGAGCCGCGAGGGATCGGGGGCGACGACATATTCCTTGCGGTAGCCACCCACCGAATTGACTTCGGTGACCCCCGGCACGTTGCGCAGCTGGGGGCGAACGACCCAGTCGTGCAGCGTGCGCAGATCCTGCGCGGTGTAGCGCGTGCCATCGCTTTTGACCGCCCCCGGCTTGGCCTCGATCGTATACATGAAGATTTCGCCCAGCCCGGTCGCGATCGGGCCCAGTTCGGGCTCGATCCCGGCGGGCAGGGTCGAACGCACGCCTTGCAGGCGCTCGTTGACGAGCTGGCGGGCGAAATAGATGTCGGTGCCGTCGGCGAACACCACCGTCACCTGGCTCAGGCCGTAGCGCGAGACCGAGCGCGTGTATTCGAGCCCCGGCAGGCCGGCGATCGCCGTCTCGACCGGGAAGGTGATGCGCTGCTCGGCCTCCAGCGGCGAGAAGCCAGGCGCGGCCGTATTGATCTGCACCTGGACATTGGTGATGTCGGGCACGGCATCGATCTTCAGCCGCCCGAAGCTGTAGGCCCCGATGGCGGCCAGAAGCAGGACCGCGACCAGCACTGCGACACGCTGCCGGATCGACAGCTCGATAATTTTCTCAAGCATTTCCGGGGGCCTCTCAGTGATCGTGGCTTGCGCCGGACTTTTCGATGTCGGCCTTGATGACGTAGCTGTTCTCGGCGGCGTAAACCGTGCCCGGCTTGATGCCGCTGATCACCTCGGTCCATTCCGGCCCTTCCTTGCCGAGTTCGAGCATCCGCACTTCATAGGTCTGGCCGATCTTGGCAAAGACCACGCGGAAATCGCGGAACTGCTGGATCGCGTCGGTCCTGACTGCCAGCGGCACCTGGCGCTGCTCGACGGTCACCAGCCCGCGCACTGCCATGCCGGGACGCCAGAAGCCGTCGCGGTTGGGAAGCGCAGCCCGCGCAGTCACGGCCTGGCTGGTGACATCGGCAAGCGGCAGGAAATCGCGGATCACCGCGCTCTGCGTGCGCTCGCCTTCCAATCCGCGGATCTGGACCTGCTGGCCGGGCCGCACCCGCTCGATGTCGCGCGGGAAAATCGGGAAGGTCGCCACGGTGCGCGCCGGGTCGGAAATCACGAACAGCGGCTCGCTGTCGGCAATCGATCCGACATTGGCATTGCGTGCGCTGATCACGCCCGCCATCGGTGCGTAGATCGCGTAGGTCTGGAGCGAATAGCTGCTCTCGACCTTCGCCAGCAGCGTTCCCTTGGAGACCCGGTCGCCGACGTTCCGGAACACCGCCACCACGGGGCCGGGATACTTGGCCCCCACCTCGGCGCTGCCGGCCGGATCGAGCTCCACCCGGCCGATGATCTCGACCGTATCGCCGATCGCCTGCGGGCCGACGGTCTCCGTCTTGATGCCGGCGGCACTTGCGGCCGCATCGGTGATGGTCGCGCGGCCCTCGTAGGAAGCAAAGCTCCACTTGTGAGCCTTGCCGCCCATACTCGCCTCGACCACGACATCGAAGCTGTGCGGCTCGACCAGAACCGCATTGCCGCGCAGGAAATCGTCCTGCGGGGCGAAGTCGAAGGTGGTCTTCTCCCCGTCGAGCCGGGCGATCATGACGCGCGCCTTGACCTCCTTGGGATCAAGCGGCTTGTCCGCACGGTAGGCGTAGAGCCGGTATTCGGGCGGCACGCCATCCTCGAACACGGTGACCTCGATGGCAAAATCGCCGTCGCGCAGCATCCGCCCGTTGTGCGGCCCGCGCTCGTAATCGGCGGCCGCAGCAGCTTCGGCTTCGGCGCTTTCTGCGGTCCCGGCATTCTCGCCCGCTTGACCGCAGGCTATGAGAGGTGCCGCGAGAAGAGTGGCTGCGATGAGATAGATACGGCGCATGGTCAGTTACCCCCAACGAGTTCGGCAAACCGGCCGGTCAGGCGATCAAGTTCAGCCTTGGCACGGTGATATTCGGTCATGGCATCGACCATCCGCACGCGTGCGTCATGCAGAGCGTTTTGCGCGGTCGAGACGTCGAGAAAGGTGAAGCCGCCGCGCTTGTAGCCCGCCAGCACTTCGCGCAGCGTCTGCTCGGCGCCGGGCACGACCTTGGTGCGGATCGCCTCCGCCTCGTGGCCCGCTTCCTCGACCCGCTCCACGGCAAAGCCAATGGCGCGGCGCCGCTCGAACCGCTCGACGGCAAGGTCGGCTTCGATCTGGCGCTTCTCGGCTTCGGCGCGGTCGCGATTGGCCTGGTTGAGTGCGCGGTTCGATAGCGGCAGCGAGAAGCCGCCAACAAGAGCGACATCGCCCGTCCCAAGGAAACGGGGGCCGGCGAACACGGTCGGATCGGTGCGCGCGTTCGCGTCCTGCAAACGGATATTGGCATCGGCGCGGCGGCTGCGCGCCTCATACAAGGCCAGATCGATCGAGGCGAGATCGTCCGGCACTGCGCCTGCCGGCGCGAAGTCGAGAAAGGCGTCCGTCACAACCGAGAACTCGTCGTCGGCCTGTCCGGAAAGCAAGGCAAGGCGGGTCTTGGCCGCTTCCACCGCATGTTCGGCCAATTCCAGATCGACCTTGGCTTCCGCCAGCTGCGTTCGCGCGCGCGTTCCAGCAAAGAGCGGATCGCGGGCATCGTCCACCCGGCGCTGCACGTCTTTCTGGAGCGCCTCGGCGATCTCCACCCGGCTGCGCGCGAGTTCGAGATCGAGCGTCGCGGCCTGCACCTCGACGTAGAGTTGCTGGACCTTCTGGGCGAGATCGAGCCGCGCGATCAGCCCCTGCGCCTGCGCGACCCCGATGTCGCCTTCGGCCAGTGCCACCCGGGCCGCACGCTTGCCGCCCCGCTCGATGCGTTGATTATAGGTGGCATCGATCTGGAACTGGTTGAAACCATTCGTCCCGATGTTCTCGACGGCGCCGTCGATGGTCGCAGCGGGCTTTGTATCAGCAGCCGCGCGCGCGGCCTCCAGCACTTCCACCCGGGCTGTTGCTGCGGCACCCAGCGGCGAGTTGGCCACAGACTGGCGGATCGCCTCTTCGAGGGTCAGCGTATCGGCATTGGCCGCTCCCGCTGACAGGAACGTGACCGCAAGCAGTGCGGCACGCAGTATCGTCTTCATTTCACCTGCTCCTGACACGTCTGCTCAAGGCGCAGCCGGACGCAGCCGGCGACACCGTGCAACGATGTCAGGCGGTTCGCGGAGGTCTCAGAAGCGAGTTGGGGCGGGAGATAGCCGCAAGCGATGCACGCGGCGGAAAATGGAGCTCCTTCGCCGATGGCAGGCCTGCAAATTCGGTATGATCGGCGGAAAGCAGGGCGAAGCCATGCCCGGCCATGGAGCCATGACTATGCGTCAGGCCTCTCTCCGGATCCCGCTGATCGGCCGGTGCGTCCCCAAGCGCCGCCTTCTCGAAGCTTGCCACCGGGTCCACAGCGTGAACATGGTCCGAATGGTGCGTATGAACGGCCGTGGCAGAGGACAACTGCTCGTGCACAGCCAAATGCGCATCCCAAGCTCTGCCCGAAAGGAGCATCGCGCAGAGGACAAGGAGTAGGCCAAGCCGGGCAAACATCTGGAAAAGGCTAGGGCCAAACTATGCTCGAAGCAATATGTCTTTCCCCGTGCGTCGCTCGCAGGGGTCTATGGTGCAGGCAAGTCTCGAGCACCGAGACCCTCTATAGGCAACGCATCTGAGCCAATTTTAGGCCTTGGCGACTGGTGAGCTCGTGCCGGGAGAGGAGCCTTGTTTCCGATTAATGAACACGCATGGCAGGTCATCGCCGCCGCTCTAGTCAGCTGTCACGCGGCTGCGATGCCGCCTTGATTTCGCGACGCCATAATCGGCGAGACGGGGTGCTGGCTAACTCTGAAGACAGATTGGAGGACAGCGGCCTCTCCCGAATGCGTGATCAACGCCGGCATTTTGCAATCAGCTCAGTCACAGCATCGATAGGGTCAATGCCTGAGTGAGCCGTAATGTCCGGTTTTGCCTTGAGAGCTGGCATTGAGGACATTGAAATCTGATGGCCGAAAAGTCCCACGATCTGGCTCTAGCGCGTACCGTTCTTTCAGGGGTTGAACCAGCGATTGTCGCTCGGGTTGAGCCGGTCGGTCACATGGATTGTGCACCTTCTGAGGTCAGATAAAACGCCTAAGGCGAACGACTGTACGTCGCAAGGAACCCATTATGTGGGAGGAAATGTGGGAGAATATATCTGAAAATCCATTATTTATCTATAAAATACAGCACTTAATGAGGTGGTTCGGTACAAGCCCTGCCACCACTTTCCTGTCTAACGATGTCCCCAGAAATCCTTGGAAAACCTTGGATTTCTGCAGTATATTGCTTCCAACCCGTCCCCCCACAACCATCGCGATCCCTCCTCCGATGATGCCCAATTTGGGGAAGGTGAATGGCGTGACCTCCATATTTCCTCCAGCCGGGATGAGAGGCGGACGGTTGCTTTGCACACCAACGCGGTTGAAGCATTGGGCTGCGTAGCGGAGCCGCTAGGACGTAGCGAAGCAGGCCATTGCTTATCAAAGTCGGCGGTAAACGCCGCTGGGGTTGCAGAGCCTAGGGAGAAGTGCGGCCTCTCCCGGTTGTAATCCTCGACTCAGGCCGCAGTCTCGGCCCTGGGCATGGGCAAGGCTCATGAACAGGGTGTTGTTAAGCAGTTCTTTGCCCATGCGGCCGTTGAAGCTTTCGACGTAACCAATCTGCATTGGCTTGCATGGAGCGATGCAATGTCATCCCGTGGCACGCCGGTAACCAGCGCTGCAGCTGGCGGCTTTGTCATGGCCTTGACCGAAGAAGTGATTGGCCTCCCCCCGCTCAAAGTCCCGATGAATATCGCCGTGCCAGAAGCCGGTTCGGCGCGAAGGGATGGCGGTCATGCATATCGAAGCGGTCTATGATTTTCTGTGCCCATGGTGCCTCATCGCCAAACGGCAGCTTGCGCTCGCGCTGGAGCAGGAGGGCGACGCTGAGGTCACAATCACCTGGCACCAGTTCATGCTCAATCCCGATTTCGGCCGGGCAGGGCATGATTTCCTTGCCGTGTTCAGGGAAAAGTATGGCGAAGCCTTGCAGGTGCCGATGTGGGAGCGCGTTCGCGGCGTCGGCGCGCCGCTGGGTATCAACTTCGCTTTCGAAAAGATCACCCGCGGCCCTGCCAGCATCGACGGTCACCGGCTGGTGCGTTGGGCTGAGAAACAGCGTCCGGGCAGCGCTGGCGACCTGATCGAGGCGATCGCGCGCGGTTTCTACGAAGAGGCTAAGATCATCGACTTCGATTTCCTCGTCCGTACCGCAGCCGCCCATGGCTTCGATGCCGCGGCGGCGCGCGCGCATCTTGAAAGCGAGCTCGATCTCGCCGAGCCCTTTGCCGAGACCGAGGAATGGCGCCGTCGCGGCGTCACCTCGATGCCGCATTTCCGTCTGCGCTTCGCCGACGGGCACGTCGAAACCCTCACCACCACCTCGACCGAAGCCTTCATTGACGCGCTGCGCCGCGATCGCGCGTTGCTTGCTGCCACAGGGAGCTGACACCCATGCGTATCGCCTGCATCGGCGGAGGCCCCGCTGGGCTCTATTTCGCCATCGCCATGAAACTGCGCGATCCGGCGCACCACATCGCGGTGTTCGAACGCAACAAGGCGGGCGACACCTTCGGCTGGGGCGTGGTGTTCTCCGACCAGACCCTTGCCAATCTCACGGCTACCGATCCGGTCAGCGCCCGGACCATTGCCGAAAGCTTCGCCCATTGGGACGATATCGCCACGACCGTCGATGGGACGACCAGCACTTCATCGGGCCACGGCTTCATCGGCATCGGCCGCAAGCACCTGCTCCAGATCCTGCAGGCGCGCGCGGCAGAGCTCGGGGTGGAACTGCATTTCGAGCACGAATGCAGCAGCGATCCGTTGGATTATCCCGGTTATGATCTGATCGTCGCTTCCGACGGGGTCAATAGCGCCGTGCGCACGCGGTTCGCGGAGCATTTCGAGGTCGACATCGAAGTGCGTCGCAACAAGTTCATGTGGCTCGGCACACACCAACTGTTCGATGCCTTTGCCTTCATCTTCGAGCCCACCGAGCACGGCTGGGTCTGGGCGCACGCCTACCGGTTCAACACCGACACCTCGACCTTCATCGTCGAATGCAGCCCCGAGACTTGGGCCGGGCTGGGCTTCGAGGGCATGGAGCAGGAGGAGGCGATCGCCTTCTGCGAAAAGCTGTTTGCGCGGCACCTTGGCGGACACAGGCTGATTTCCAACGCGGCGCATCTGCGGGGGTCAGCCAACTGGCTCAACTTCCGCCGGGTGTCCTGCGGGCGCTGGTCGCGCGGCAATCTGGTGCTGCTGGGCGATGCGGCGCACACGGCGCATTTCTCGATCGGATCAGGCACCAAACTGGCGCTGGAGGATGCGATCAAGCTGGCCGAAGTGCTCGACCGGCCCGGACTGGAGGCACCTGATGTCCTCGCCGCCGCACTTGCCGAATACGAGGGGGAGCGGCGCACCGCCGTGCTGCGCATCCAGAACGCAGCGCGCAATTCCACCGAGTGGTTTGAGGACATCGATCGCTATATCAGCTTCGCGCTCCCGCAATTCGCCTATGCCCTGCTGACCCGCAGCCAGCGCATCAGCCACGAGAACCTGCGGCTTCGCGACAGCGCATGGCTTGAGGGCACAGAACGCTGGTATCGGGAGGCGCAAGGCGCGGGCGGAAGCAACGGCCAGCCGCTGTTTACCCCCTATGTCCTGCGCGACGTCACGCTCGCCAATCGCGTCGTCATGGCGCCGATGCTCACCTACATGGCCGACGCGGAAGGCTTTGCGGCCGACCGCCATCTTGTCCATTATGGCGCGCGGGCGCTCGGCGGGGCGGGGCTGATCATTACCGAAATGCTGGCGGTTTCCCCGGAGGGGCGGCCGACCATCGCCTGCCCCGGCCTATGGGAGGATGCACAGGTCGCGATGTGGCACGCGGTCAACGCCTTTATCCACGCCAATTCGGACAGCCGGACCTGTGCACAGATAGGCCATGCCGGCGCGCGAGGCGCGTGCAGGGTGCCGGTCGACGGACGGGGCTATGACGTGCCGCTCGACGACCCCTGGCCGATCCTGTCCGCCTCGGCACGGGCGTGGAAGCCCGGCGGACTAGTGCCGGCCGAGGCGAGCGCGGAAGACCTTGCGCGGATCAAGGACGCCTTCGTCGCCGCGGCGCGGCGCGCCTATGACGCCGGATTCGATGCGCTCGAGCTTCACGCCGGGCACGGTTTCCTGCTTTCGAGCTTCATCACCCCGATCATGAACTGGCGCGAGGATGAACTGGGCGGAGACCTTGCCGCGCGGATGGCCTGGCCGGTTGAAGTGGTGCGCGCGGTGCGCGACGTGTGGCCACAGAACCGCCCAATGCTGGTGCGGATCTCGGCGACCGACTGGTCGGGCGACAGGGGCATCCAGCCAGCCGACGCGGTGGAAATCGCGCGGGCGCTGAAGGCCGAGGGCGTCGATCTGATCGACGTCTCCGCGGGCGAGACCAATCCGCTGGCCCGTCCCGTCTATGGTCGGATGTTCCAGACACCGTTTGCTGACCGTATCCGCAACGAGGTCGGCGTGCCGGTCATCGCGGTAGGCAATATCGAGGATGCCGACCAGGCTAACTCGATCCTGCTGGCGGGCCGCGCCGACCTGATCGGCATTGGCCGCCCGCATCTCGCCAATCCGATGTTCACGCTTCATGCCGCCGCGAAGGCCGCTGAGGCGCGGGCTTTTGTGCCAGCTGCGGTGCGCCCTGGCTACGAACAGATGGCACGCGCCGAGGCGAAGCTCGCCGAGGCATTGAGAGCATAGCGCGGGTCTGCGGCGATGGCTTTCGTCCACCTTGAACGCGTGCGCTTCGCCCATGTGGATGCGGCGGGGATCGTGTTCTATCCGCGTTTCTTCGAGATGCTGAACGCGGCGGTCGAGGATTGGTTCGCAACGCTGGGCCGGGATTTCCGCAGCCTCCACCTCGACGACCGGATCGGCACGCCCACAGTGCGGCTGGAGGTGGATTTTTTCGCCCCGGCGATGCTCGGCGATGAGCTGGCCGTGGCACTTACTCCAGTCAAGGTCGGCACCAGCAGTTGCACCTATCGGTTCGCCTTCACCAGCGGTGACATCTTGCGGCTCAAGGGCGAAGGCGTGCTGGTGTGCATGGATCTCGACGCTCAGCGCTCGCGCCCTTGGCCCGAAGCGATTGCCATATCGCTTCGAGCCGCACTCCCTTCAGACCTTGACGATCGGATGGCGTAAGCGGCCGATCCCTTCGAGCTCCGCTTCGATCACGTCGCCCGGCCACACCCATTCCTGCGGTGTCCGCCCAGCGCCCACGCCCGCCGGCGTACCGGTGGCGATGATGTCGCCCGGCTCCAGCGTGATTCCGGCGCTGATGTCGGCCACCAATTCGTCGACCTTGAACAGCATGAAGGCGGTGTTGCTGCGCTGCTTTTCGACGCCGTTGACCCACAGCGCCAGTTCGAGCGTCTGCGGATCGGGAATCTCGTCGGCGGTGACGATGCAGGGACCCATCGGGGCGTAGCTGTCCTGCCCCTTCGAGTAGATCCATTGGCCGGCCCGGCGATTGTCGCGCGCGCTCATGTCGATCACGAGGCTGTAGCCGAACACATATTTGAGCGCGTCCTCGCGCGCGACGGCCCGCGCCGTGGTGCCGATGATCGCGGCGAGCTCCACCTCCCAGTCGAGTTGCTGCGTGATCGCGGCGTTGTGCCGGATCGGCTCGTCGGTGCCGATGACTGCTGTCGGAGGCTTGGAGAAAATCACCGGCTGGCGCGGTAGGTCGGGCGAGGTGTCCAGGCTCTGCGCGCTTTCCGCCACATGCTCGGTGTAGTTGAGCCCGATCCCGAAGATGTTCTTGCGCGGCCGAGGAATGGGCGCAAGCAGACGCACATCCGCGAGCGGCAGGGCGCCGCCCAGCGGAAACCGCGACCCGGCATCGGCCAGCAATTGCGAGGCGACCGCCACTGCGTCCGGCCCGAGGTCGATGAATTCGAGCATGGTCGCGGGCAGGGGGGCGCCGCTAACCGCTCCGAGCTGCGCCAGATCGACCACCCGGTCATCGACGATCGCGCCCAGCCGCGCAGCCGCCTCGATGTGGCGGCGATAGGTCACAAGCTTCATCAATTGTCCTTCTTATTGGCTGACAGGCTGGTGCCCGCCGTTCTCGCCAAGGCCCTCTTCGCGATAGAGGCCGAGGCTGCGCATCACCGGCAGGTCATGGAAGGCGAAGAGGCACGCGTCCTCGGTAGCGCTGGCATTGGCGTGTTCGTGCCACATCCATGCGGGGACGACGAAGATGTCGCGCTCTTGCCAGTCGAACCGCTGGCCGTTGATGATCGAAAAGCCGCTGCCCTTGGCGCATTGATAGACGAAGCTGCCGACCTGGCGGTGCGCCTTGGTATGCTCGCCGGGGCGCAGAAGCTGCATCTGCGCACCGATGGTCGGCATCACCGGTCCGCCGGTGACGGGGTTCACGTAGTCCATGATGATCCCGTCATAGGGCGACCCGTCGCTGACACGGGCAAGGGCGCTCAAGGCCTCATAGGTCGGTGCCCATTCGTATTTGAGCATGGGCGAATATCGCTTCGACCATTCGTGTCCCTGTGGGCGCAGGCCCGATCCCGCCCAGGTCGCGGTGGTATCATCGACCGGATAGGACACGGCCTGATTGAGATCGGGGTGGACCTCGTAGAAATTGGCCTCGAGCGCGTTCATCAGCGGGATGTCGAGCCCGTCTTGCCAGATGCAGATCGTGCCGTCCTCGGCGACGCCATGCTCGTGCCAGGTGCCGTTGGGGGTCAGCACGAAGTCGTTGCGCCCGAGCGTCAGCTTGTGCCCGTCGACATTGGTGAAGGCGCCCGAGCCTTCCATGATGAAGCGCAGCGCCGAGGCCGAATGGCGGTGGCTCGAGGCGCATTCGCCGGGCTTCATCACCTGAAGCCCCGAATAGAGCCAGCCGACGGCGGCCACCACATCCGAACGGCCGGGGTTCTCAAGATAGACCACCCGCCGCCCGGCCTGCTCCGGTGTTACGAGGTCGAGCGCGCGCAGCACGTCCTCGCGCAGATCGCGGAAGCGCCACAGCATCGGCACCGAGGTCGATTGCGGCTCCCACGGTTCGATCTTGTTGGCGACGGTCCAAAGCGCCCCGGTGCCAAGCTGCGCGAGCCGTTGGTAATAGGCCACCAGTTCGGGCGTATCGGCGACATTGGCGCGGCCCGCGATGTCCTCGCGATAGGCGTCGAAACTTGTCTGCCCCATGGCAGGCTCCCTCATGCGCAATGGTTATTGCATCGGGTCATTATTGCCATTGCGCGGGCCTGTGTCCCTCATGCTATTCGGTGCCATGGCCATTACCTCTGTTCGCCCCCAGCCGTTTCGCGCCGCCGTTGTGCAAGCGAGCGCGTGTCCCGCCGATAGCGCCGCAAGCGCCGCCAAGGCCGCGTCGTTGATCGCCGAAGCGGGCGCGGGCGGCGCGCGGTTGGCGGTCTTCCCCGAAGCTTTCATCGGCGGCTATCCCAAGGGTGCGAGCTTCGGCACGCCGGTGGGGATGCGAATGCCCGAAGGCCGTTCGGATTATGCGCGCTATTTCGATCAGGCGGTGACGCTCGACGGTCCCGAGGTCGGGGCGATCCGCGAGGCGGCGGGCGCGGCGGCGTTGGTCGTCGTCATCGGCATCATCGAGCGCGCCGGATCGACGCTCTACTGCACCGCGCTCATCATCGACGGAGCGGCGGGCACGATGGCGCATCACAGGAAGCTCATGCCCACGGGTGCCGAGCGGCTGATCTGGGGGTTCGGCGACGGCTCGACCCTGCCGGTGGTCGAGACAGCGCTGGGGCAGGTTGGCGCGGTGATATGCTGGGAAAACTACATGCCGATGATGCGCATGGCGATGTATGCGCAAGGTGTGACGCTCTATTGCGCGCCGACAGCAGACGATCGTGACGGCTGGGCGGCGACGATGCGCCATGTGGCATTAGAAGGGCGATGCCATGTGCTCTCTGCCTGCCAGTTCATCCGCCGCGGCGACTACCCTGCGGACTTCGACTGCGCGCTGGGCGATGATCCCGAAACGGTTCTGATGCGCGGCGGCAGCATGATCGTCGGGCCGCTCGGCGACGTGCTGGCGGGGCCGGACTATAGCGGTGAGGCCATTCTCTATGCCGACATCGACCCCAAGGAAATACCGCGCGCGCGTTACGATTTCGATGTTGCGGGGCATTATGCCCGACCCGACGTGTTCCGGCTCGAGGTCGATACGCGCGCCCGCCCGCCGGTCGCTTTCAGGGGCGAGGACTGATGCGTTTCGACATGGCGGCGCTTTCCGGGGCCGAGCGCTACAAGCTGATGGCGGGGTGCATCGTCCCGCGCCCTATCGCCTGGGTCTCGAGCCTGTCGGCAGACGGGGTGGGCAACGTCGCGCCCTACAGCTTTTTCAACATGATGGGCGCATCGCCCCCGCTGCTGGTGCTGGGCACGATGCGGTTGGCTGATGGCCGCTTGAAGGACACCGCCGCCAACATCCTCGCGACCCGCGAATTCGTGGTGCATCTGGTGGGCGAGCCGTTGCTGGCCGCCATGAACGCGACCTGCATCGATGCCCCGCCCGAAGTGGACGAGGCGGCGCTGGCGGGCCTCGCCATGCGCGCTTCGCGGATGGTGGCCCCGCCGACAATCGCCGACGCGCCGGTCGCCTATGAGTGCCGGCTTTTCGACTTTCTCGATGCTCCGCCCGAGACGGTGATCCTGATCGGCGAGGTGGTAGCGATGGAAATCGCCGATGCCTTCATCGATGCGCAGCGCCTGCGTCCCGACCCTTACGCGATGGGGCTGATCGGGCGGGTGACGGGGCCGGGCAGCTACACGCGGATCAACGCCGATCTGAGCGCCGAGCGGCCGGTCTGGTCTGAACGCAAGCCCTAAGCCGCCTTGCCGATCCCTTTGCCCACTTCGATCAACCGGTTGATGAAGCGGCGCACCGGCGCCAGCATGACGCCTCTGCGGCGATACGTCACGCCCACCGTTACCGCATCCCAGATCGGCGTATCGATCCTGATCGGCACCAGATGGGCATATTCCCGGTCGAGCTGGATCAGCGCCAGCGGCAGGTAGCTCAGGAATTCGGTTTCCCGCAGCATCGTCGCCATGAAGGTCGATGACGGGGTCGAGATCACGCAGGTCGGCGGTGGCAGCCCGGCGGTGCGCAACACCCGCGTGAGACGGTTGCGTTCGCCCTCGGTCCCATCAGGCAGCACCCACTTGTAGGCACCGAGCTCGGCGATGCTGACGCTTTCGCGGCTGGCGAGAGGATGGGCGCTGTCGGCAACGACGACGATTTCGTCCTCGAGGACTACCTCTTGCCGCAATTCATCATCATGACTGAGGCCCCCGATCGAGCCGACCACGATATCGACCTCGCCGCGGCGCAGGCATGCAATTAACTCGTCGCGCAGCCCCTGCCGGAAGGTGACCACGGCCTGGTCGTCCCCTGCGACGAAAACGCGGACTGCCTGCGGGATCAGGTATTGCATCATCGTTGCGCCCGCGCCCACGCGCACGATCCCGCGCCCAGTGCCCTTCAGCTGCTGGATTTCCTCCAGCGCGCGGTCGACCTCCCCGGTGATGAGCGCGGCATAATCGAGGAACAGCTTGCCATATTCTGTCGGCACCACCCCGCCGGGGTGCCGCTCCAGCAGCATCACACCCAGTGACTGTTCGAGATTGCGGATGCTTTTCGAAAGCGCGGGCTGGGTGATATGCAGCCGCTCAGCCGCCTGCCCGAAACTCGCGCAGCGCACGATTTCGAGAAAATACTTGATCTGGCGAAGTTCCATGAGGCGAGCCTACATCACTCCGGCGCGGACGCAACGGGGGGCCATACCTGGCCGAGGAATGCTCCACCCTGCTGGATGGCCCATTGCCCCTCGTCGACGACATGGGCGAATAGCGGCCAGACGTGGATCATCCCGGCCCATTCCTGAAAGACCGCGCGCCCGCCCGCGGTCTCGATGCGATCGCGCAGGCGGGCTGCATCGTCGAACAGGACCTCGTCGGAGCCGATCTGGATAAGGGTGGGCGGAAGGCCTAGGGCTGCGGCGAATAGCGGGGATGCGCGGCGCTGGGCAGGGTTCGCTTCGCCCAGATAAATGCGGGCGGTGTCGTCCATCCCGCTTGTGTCGATAAACGGATCGGCGGGCGCGCGTGACACGATGCTGTTGCCGGTGTGGGTGAGATCGAGATAGGGCGAAATCAGCCACAGCGCGGCAGGCACCGACCGTTCGTCAGCGATGCGGGAATGGACTGCTGCCAGCGCGAGATTGGCACCGCAGCTGTCCCCGCCGATGGCGATGTCGGCCATCGCGTAGCCGCTCTCCTCGAGCGCTTCTAGCGCGGCATGGGCATCGTCATGGGCTGCGGGGAAAGGGTGTTCGGGCGCACGGCGGTAATCCAGGACGATCACGTCGCATCCGCAGGCGCGCGCCAGCCGAGCGGCGAATGGGCGATAGCTTTCCGCGCAGCCGAGGACGAAGGCCCCGCCGTGCAGCCACAGCAGTGCGCGTCCACTTGGCTCCCCGTGGCGCGAGCGCAGCGCCGATAGGCCGCCGAGGTCGATGCGCTGGACCGTTACCTCCGGATCGACCGGCAGGGCTGCCATCTGCGCCTCGAAGCCCGCACGGCGGGCCTCGATCGGCGGCGGCGGAGCTGAGCGGCGGGCGAGCAGGCCTGCGCGGATCGGAGCGAGCTGTTCAGGCGGCATGTTCGGCGTCCTCGAGCATAGTGCGGGCGAGAGCTTTCAAAGCCTGCTTGTCGATCTTGCCGACCGGCGTGCGGGGGAGCGCGTCGAGGATGATCAACCGCGCGGGGCGCTTGTACTTGGCGAGTCGCGCGGCGCAGTGCTCGATCACTGCGTTGTCCGTCACGCTCTCGCCTGCGACAAAGGCCCAGATCACCTCGCCCCGATAGGCGTCGGGCACGCCGACTGCGCCTGCTTCGCACACGGCGGGGTGAGCGGCCAGCACCTCGTCGATCTCGCGCGGATAGACGTTGAATCCGCCGACGATCGCCATGTCCTTCTTGCGGTCCTCGATGAACAGATAGCCGTCCTCGTCGAGCCGCCCGATGTCGCCGGTGTGGAGCCAGCCGGCCTTGAGCGTTGTGGCGGTTTCCTCCGCGCGGCTGAGATAGCCGTCCATGATTTGCGGGCCGCGCGCCAGCACCTCGCCAAGCGGGCCGTCGCCATCGATGCGCAATTCGGTGAGGGGCAGGGCGGGGCCGACCGAGCCCTGCTTCAGCGCCATGCCGGGGCCATGATAGGTCAGCACCGGTCCGGCCTCCGACTGGCCGTACCCTTCGTAGATCGGAACCCCCGTCGCCGCCTCCCAGCGCGCCAGCGTGTCGTGGGGGAGGGGAGCGGAGCCGGAATAGGCGCAGACGAGGCTTGCCACCCCCTCACGCGACAGCCCGTCAAAGCTGAGCAGGCTGTTGAACACCGTCGGCCCCGCCGGGAGCCGGGTGATCTTCTCGCGGGCGATGGTATCGAGCAGCCAATCCGGGCGGTAGCGCGGCAGGATGTGGAGAGCACCCCCGCTATAGGCGGCAAGGTGCAGGCACATCGCGGCGGAGAAGGAGTGGTAGAGCGGCATCATGCAAACGATGCGTTCCTCCGCCTCGCGGGTGGGCAGCACCGCTTCTCGCTGGACAACGTTGATGGCGACTGCGCGGTGGCTGAGCATCGCCCCCTTCGGCGTACCGGTGGTGCCGCCGGTGAACTGGAGCACGGCCATGCTCGCGGGATTGACGTCCGGCAGCTGGGCGTTCCCCGGCCCAGCTTCGAGCAATTCGGGCACGGTCACGACCGGGCAGTCTGCGGGCAGCAACGGTGCGAGCTTCTCGCGCAGGTCGGCATGGGTGATCGCCAGCACGGGATCGACCTGTGCAAGGATCGGGGCGAGCTCGACCGGGGTGTAGTCGGGATTCAGCGCCGCGGTCGCGCCGCCTGCGGCCTGCACCGCGAACAGCGCAAGCGCGATGTCGATGCCGTTCCGGAGAACGATCGCCACGCGCCGCCCGGCAACGCCATGGGCGACAAGACGGCTCGCGAGATGCATAGCCCGGTCGTGGTAGGCCGCATAGGTGAGCAGTTCGCCCTCGCATACCAGCGCGGTGTTGCCCGGCCAGCGGGCCGCGGCGCGGTCGAGCATCGCGATGGTCGTCTGCGGGACCCACAAGGGCGCACCGTTGGCTCCGATCAGCATCCGCGTACCTCGATCACCACGGCCATCGCCGTGTCCCCTGCCGCGCATCCCTGAAACAGCCCGCGCCCGCCGCCGCGCGCGGCAAGCTCCTCGATCAGCTCGATCAGCGCGCGCAGCCCCGTCGGCCCCTGCGGGTGGCCCCACACCAGCGAGCAGCCATAATTGTTCATTGCGTCGAGCAGGAAGCCCGTCTCCTTTGCGAACACCAGATCGTTGACGATGAAGGGATTGTGCGATTTCACCGCGTCAATCTGGCCGATGGTCAGTCCCGCCTGGTCGAGCGCGCGGCGGCTGGCGGGGACGGGGGCCTCTGGCATGTGGGCGATGGCCGTACGGGCTGTACCGAAGCCGAGCAGGGCGATCTCGATGCCCTGTTCCCGGGCGAGTTCGCGCGCCCGCTCGCGCGTTGTTACGACCAGCCCGGCATTGCCGTCGGCCGGGTGCGTCTGCCCGGCATAGGTCACGCTGCCGCCCTCGACGACGGGCTTCAAGGCGCGGACCTTGTCGGGGTCGGAGGGCTGGATGCCGACATCGCCATCAAGGCTCGCCGCGATCTTGCCGAAGCGCGGGTCTGGCACCTCGAACGGCAGGTCCATGAAGCGGCGCAGAAAGGCGCTGTCGTCCGCCAGCGCATCATTATACTGGGCATAGCGGGCGAGCGTCAGATCGTCCTGCTCCTCGCGGGTGATGCCGTGTTTGCGCGCGACATTCTCGGCAGTAGTGACCATCGCCACGCCAGCGAAGGGATCGCGGGCGAAGTTGTCGAGCACCCAATTCTCGTGTGCGCCTGTCCCGCCGGGAGCCGAAGGTGCGGGGTAGTAGATATGCGGGCCGTTCGAGACGCGGTCGCAGGTCAGAACCAGCGCCGTCGTAGCAAGGCCCACTGCAACTTCCTGCGCTGCGACCTGGATTGAGCGGGCCGAGGTGGCGCAGGCTTGCATGATGGTCGGTCCGCCGACCTGCGCCGCTCCGAGCTCCCCCATCGCCCAGGGCAAGCCATAGAAGCATCCGGCCTGCGGCACTGTCATGCCGAGCACGCCAAAATCGAACACCCCGGGCGCGATCCCGCGCTTCGCCAGTGCACGGCCTGCCACCCATGCGGCGAGGCGCAAGCTGTGAAGTTCGGCCAATGCGCCCTGCCAGCGCACGAAAGGTGTCGACCAGTAGGCCCCGTAAGGTACCCATGCGATGGTCACAGCGGGGCCGCCATCGCGTTGAAGGCGGCTTCAGCGTTGATGAGGTCGATCCGCTTTTCGGCGATACGCAGCCCTTCGGGCGTACGCCGCAGCCGGTGGCGCACGCGCGATCCGAAGGCGCGCTGATCCTCCTCGAAACGCCTGCGATTGCGGTATTCGAGCATGATCTGACTGGATGAGACAAGTATTTCGTCTCCGCGGTCTTCCTCGATCCGCACGCTCGATATGACGTGCAGGGTGCGCGGGGAAGGCTCTGCTCCGAAGGCGCGTGGGTTGGCGAGGCGGTGGGTGCGCACCATCATGATCTGCCGGTCGTCGCGGAAATGGCTGGGGCCTTCGCGCGGGGACGCCATCTCGGGCGAGACGGGGGCCCAGTAGAGGCAATCCTCGGTGAACAGCGCCAGCCATTCGGGATAGCGGCCATCGTCGAGCAGGGCAGCTTCCAGTTCGATCAGCGCGGTGACCTCAGCAATCATGCCTCTGTACTCATGTATTCCGCCCAAGCGGCGAACTGGTTGCGGATGTAGATTTCCGAGGTCGAGGGCGAGCGGGTGTGGGCATTGTCTGCCCCGCGCACTTCCCTGAGGCCGCGGCTCATCGGCACCCATTCGCGCGTGTCGTAGCCATTGCCCTCAAGGCACCGCTCGTAGATTTCAAGGTCATCGGCGATCACCGGTGAGGCAGCAGAATTGGCTCCGGTGCAGTATTCGATCGCGTTAACGTGGGTCTCCTCGGGCGCGCCGACGAGGCGGAATGTGTAGCCGATCATCTCGGTCAGATCGTGGCGGACGGGGCGCATGATGCGGATCGTTTGGTAGCGCGCGTGCCAAAAGGACGAGGGGTAGAGCAGCATCAAGTGGCGATCGACCGACAGCACCTCTTTCGCGCGCGCTTCCCCGTGACGGACGATCAAAGCGGCGGTGTAGGCGTCGGCCGTGTCAGGCGTGTAATTCGCCCCCATGTGACCGCCGATATAAGAGTGGCCTCCGGGCGCAGTGACCATGTCGAGATCCTGGAAGAACTGGATGGGCTTGCCGTTTGCCAGCATCATGCCCACGGTCGGCACCACGTTTTCCGGGCCGACTTCTGCCATCACCGCCTTGGCCGAAACGACCGAGGCCGAATGGGCAAAACCGGGATGGATCGTGTCGTTCAAATTTTCGAAGGTCATCTTCCAGTTGGCACGATAATAGTGCCTTAGCTGGTATTTGCCGACTTCGATCTGGCCTGTGGGTGAGCGGTCGGCCAGGTCGTCGATCGAAGTCTTCATATGGCCGAGGAAATCTTCCAGCGGCCCGGCCTTGTCTCCCGCAAGGTTGCCGAAGATGAAGCCGCGATAGGTCTCGGTGCGGACCGGCGTGATTGCAAGGTCGACCTTGTCCAGCACCCCGTCATAGCCGCTCGGATGGGGGATGCCGCGCAGGGTGCCGTCGGCGTTGAACATCCAGCCGTGATAAGGGCACTGGTGTCCGGCCGGCGCGCTGCCTTTGTCGAAGGCGCACAAGGTCGACCCGCGGTGCGAGCAGCGGTTGAATATCGCGTGCACCGCGCCGTCCTTGCCCCGCGTCAGGATAACGCCCTGCGTGCCCATGTGCCGCACCACATAGTCGCCGGGCTGGGGCAGCTCGCTGTCATGCGCCAGATAAAGCCAGGCGCGGCCGAAGATCCGTTCCATCTCCAGCTCGAAGATCACCGGATCGGTGTAGACCGAGCGATGGACAGAATCGGGGCGGACCAGATCGCGCAGGGGTGATGGCGTTGTCATGCCGCGACATTAGGCGGGGCGTGCCCTGCCTTCATGCTACCGGGTGCGCGGGCTGCATGAATTATGGTTATGCCGCTGCGACACGCAGACACTGGAACGCATTCGCCAAGGCGGCATAACCGTAGCCAAGGAGAGATCATGCCTGCACCTTACGCCCAGCTGCCCAATCTGCCCGGCGACGTCTTCGTCATCGATCCGGTAGTCCACGCGCTGAATCTCGCGGCTGACAATGTCGCCAGCAAATATGGCGAGCAGCTCTACCAGATGTCCTATGGCCTCCATGCGATGCTCAGCCCGCCGGAGGCGCTGTGCCCGCAGGATGTCTACATGACCGACATGGCGCCCGAGGCGCTGGTGCGCACGATCTTCGAGGAAAGCCAGACCAGTCTTGCCGCTACCCATACACTCAGGCTCGACACCTGGTTCAAGGACGGATTTGCGGCGGAATGGAAGACCGTCGAAATGACCACCCGCTGGCCGACGCGGGTGCTGGGCTATGTCGGGCTCGATCCGACGCAGGACTGCGCGGCGGTGCTGGAAGATCTTGAGCGACAGGTCGCCGCCACCCCCAATGCCATCGGCGTGAAGCTCTACCCGCACCAGATGGACCCCTATCGCCGCTGGCTCGCCACTGACGACACGGTGATGCGCTTGATCGAGCGGGCGCGGGCTCTGGGCCTGAAGTCGATCGCGATCCACAAGGCACTGCCCAATGGCTCGGTCCCGCTTGCACCCTACCGGATCGGTGAGGACTTCGAACAGGCCGCCGACGCCTTTCCTGACATGGCCTTCGAGATCGTCCATTCGGGCATGGCCTTCATTGAGGAGACGGCGCTGGCGATCGGGCGCTTTCCCAATGTCTATGCCAATCTGGAAACCACTACCGCCATGCTGTGGCAGGCACCGGGGCGGTTTGAGGCGGCGCTGGCGCTGCTGATGCAATGGGGCGGGCCAGAGAAGATCCTGTGGTCGACCGGCTGCACCGTGGTCCACCCGCAGCATCTGCTCAAGCTGTTCTGGGCCTTCGCCTTCAGTGAGCAGACGCTGGATCGCCACGGCATCCCGCAGATCGACGAAGGCGTGAAGCGGATGATCTTTGGTGGGAATTACGCGAGGCTCGCGGGCCTCGACATTGCCGACTGGCAGGCGCGGCAAAAGGGCGATGTGTTCGACGGTGCGGATATGAAGGAGCCGTGGTCGTGCTGGCGGAGCCTGTAATCGACGCCGATATCCGTGCGGTGCTCTCGTGCATCCATGACCCGTGTTCGATCGCGGCAGGCCGCCCGGTCTCGGTGCTCGACATGGGGCTGGTGCGCGGCTGGATGCTTGACGCTGAGGGCGTGCTCACGGTGACATTCTGCGTCACCTTCGCCGGCTGTACCATGGCGCCGCACTTCGCACAGGCCGCAGCAGACGACCTTGCCAAGCTGCCGGGGGTTATACGGGTCGAAACGGTAATCGACACCGATTTCATCTGGACGCCGGACAAAATGAAGGCGGCCCCGCTCGAGATGCGCGGCCGCCCTCAGGCTTGGCGGGAGAGAGTCACGCCTTAACGAAAAAGGCGTCCCACTTTTCGGGTTCGAGGCACATGTGCCAGCATTCCTTGAGCTTGCCGTTCTCGATCCGCCAGGTCATCGCCTCTTTCGTCTGAAGCGTCCGCTCGCCCTTGCGCGCGCGGACCTCGGCGATCAGCACGACGTGGTCGTCGCTGCCGAAATAGTCGAGCGGATGTGCCCAATATGCCTCAACTGCGGCTTGCAACATACCGAAATTGCGTAGAATTTCTTCGCGCCCCACATAGGTCCCGGCGAGACAGTTGTCGCCCGGCATGTGCCACACGACATCGTCTGCCATCTTCGAAAACAGTGCCTCGGCATCGCCCTGCTTGAAGGCATTGTGCGCCTCGTAGAGCATGATCGCATTGGGGTGGTCGCGCTCGGTGAAAGCGCGCATCGGCGGCACGTCGTCATGCTCGGCAGCGAGCGCTGCAGTATAGCCCATCTCGCTCATGCCGCGCCTCCGGTGACAGTGAACTTCACCTCGACATTGCCACGGGTGGCGTTGGAATAAGGGCATACCTCGTGCGCCTTGGCGACCAGCGCCTCGGCATCGGCCTGGGTGAGCGTGGGCAGGTTCACCTCATGGTGCACTGCCAGCCCGAAGCCGGGGCCATCGTCGCGGGTGCCGATCGAGACATGGCCGGTTACGCTCGATCCGCTGACGTCGGTCTTGCTCTGCCCGGCGACGAATTGCATCGCCGAATGGAAGCAGGCGGCATAGCCCGCAGCGAAGAGCTGTTCGGGGTTGCTCCCTCCGCCCGGCCCGCCCATCGACTTGGGGATGGCGAGATCGAGGTTGACGAGCGCATCGTCGCTCTCGACGTGCCCATTTCGTCCGCCAGAGGCGGTGGCGGTGGCGGTGTAGAGCGGTTTCATGCGGGGGTTTCCTCCTTGAGAAAGTCGGCAATGAAGTCACGATGCGAACGGGGCGCGTGGCCGAGGATGGTGGCGGTGGCGGCATGATCGGCGGCGGTGGCGGGGCAGCCGAGCTTTTGGGTCACCTCCATCATCAGCCGGAAATCCTCGATCTCCCAGGCGCCGAGTCCCGGTATGGCCTGTTGCATCGCGCCGAGGAAGGGGGCGATGTCGTCGCCCCCGTAGTGAACCGGGCGCCCCAGCGCTTCGGCCCAGTGCGCGGCATAGGTCGTGCCGGTGAGTTCCTCGGGGCCGCACAGGTTCACCGCTTGCCCAAGCCCCGCGTCTTCCAGCAGCGCGTTGGCGGCGGCCTCGGCGATGTCGGCGGCATCGATGCTCCAGATACCCGCATGGCCAATCGGCATAGGATAGATGTCGCCGTGCAGGATCGCGGGCAGGGCGAGCAGATCGTTCTGGAAGAAGAAATTGGGCTGGAGCACGGTGCCTCTGCGGTCTTGCAGCACCGCCGCCTTGACCGGGATCTTGGTGGCGAAATGCGGGATGGCCTGCATCGCTTCGAGGTTGTGGATCGCGATGTAAACGATCCGGCCAACGCCCGCTCGGCGCAGCGCGGCGACGGCGGCCACGCCGATCTCGGTCTCGTCCGGTCCGAGGGGCGTGGTCAGCAGCGCTGCATCGAACCCGCGCGCCGCCGCCTCCAAAGCGGCCGCGTCCGCGGTATCGACCGCAAGGCCCCCCGGACCCGGATTGCGGGCGAGGACGACGGCATCGGCGCCCAGTGCCCGCAAGATTGCGGTGAGCGGGCGACCGATCTTGCCCGTCCCCCCGATCACCAACACGCGCCGGGGACGCATCAGAAGTTCACTCCGGCGCTCACGCCATACTCGCGTGGGCGGCCGAGATAGGAATAGGCGACACCCTGCGTGGCCAGAGCATCCTGCCCGAAGGTGAAGTATTCCTCGTCGGTCAGGTTCTGCGCGAACACTGCGATGTTGAAGCGCCGGTCGGCATCGGTCCAGGTCAATCGTGCATTGAGCAGACCGTAGCTTTCCTGCCGTTCGAGGGGCAGGTTGAAGGCGGTGAAGAACACCTCCGACTGCAGGCGATAATCGACCCGCGGGGTGAAGGTGCCCGCGCTGGTCTCGATGTCGTATTGCGCCGCCAGCGACAGGGTCCATTCGGGGCTGAAGGGCAGGCGGTTGCCGTTGATCGGGCCCACCGCGGCCGGGACGTTCTCGAACTCGCTGTCGGTATAGCCCACCGCGATATCGAAGCGCAGGGCGTCGGTGGGAACGATCACTGTCTCGAGTTCGAAGCCCTTGAGCACCGCGTCGCCGGCGTTCGCCACCCGGAATTGCACCTGTGGGTCGACGATGGTCTGCTGGATGTCCTTGTACTGCGAATAGAACAGGGTGCCGTTGACGCGCAGGCGGCGATCCAGCCAGTCGGTCTTGAAGCCCACCTCGTAGGTGTCATTTGTGTCCGGCGCATAGGTGGGCACGCTTGTCTGCGGGGCGATCAGTCGGCCGTTGAAGCCCCCGGCGCGGAAGCCCTTGGAATAGGACGCAAACAAGAAGGCGTCCTCGTTGACCTTGTATTCCAAGCCCAGCTTGGGGGTGAACTCCTCGAACGAGACGCTGTCAGTCAGATTGGTGACGATCGGCAGCACGATCCGCTGACCGATCAGCGCAGGGGGAAGCCCGAAGCCGAATACCGCGCCCGGGCCTACTGCCTGTGGGCGGAAGTCGAAGAACTGGTTGGAGACGATATCCTTCTTGTCCCAAGTGTAACGCCCGCCGAGCGTGAAGGAGAGCCCGTCGAGCAGCTCATAGCGCGCCTGCCCGAACACGGCGTAGCTGCGGGTCTCCTGTTCATTGCCCTGCGTCCATGTGTTGCACGCGGCAAAGGGCGCCGCGCCCGGATCGCTGATCGGCGCGAAGCACAGGCCCAGCACCTGCTGCGCATCCTCGGCGAAGTAATAGGCGCCTAGCAGGTAATCGAGGCTTCCGCCGAAGGCATCGCCTGCGATCTGCAGCTCCTGGCTGAACTGGTTCTGCTTGGTCGTCACATCCTGATCGTAGAGCCGGAAACGGGTGCCGTCCGGGTCGGAAGTCGAAAAGCTGTCGAGCTCGCGATAGGCGGTGATCGACTTCAGCGTCGCGTTGCCAAGTTCGAGCGTCACCGTACCGGAAAAACCAAAGATTTCATTGCGCGATTCAGGGCTGTTCGAGGCGAAGATACGGTAGAAGTTGTTGGGATCGAACACGTCATTCAGCGCGGCGGGCGGGAAGAACGGCGCGGGCACGATCGCACGTGTGACCGAAGGCGCCGGGTTCGACCGGTCAAGCGAATAATCCGCCGAAAGATCAACTGTCAGGTTATCGGTCAATCCAAGCTTGAGTTGCGCACGGCCGCCATACCTGTCGGTCGCGCCGAAGCGATCGCCAGTCACCGCATTGCGGGCAAAACCGTCCTGCTCGCGGAAAAAGGCCGAGACACGCAGCGCGCTGTACTCACCGATCGGGGCATTGATCGCGCCTGTCAGCTCGATTCGGTCGCGGCTGCCATAGAGCACGCTCGCGCTTCCCGAGAATTCACCCGGATCGGGCTGGCGCGAGACGATATTTATCGCGCCGCCCAGCGTATTGCGCCCGAACAACGTACCCTGCGGCCCCCGCAGCACCTCGACCCGCTCGATGTCGCCGCTGTCCAGCATCGCGCCGACCGTGCGGCCGAGATAGACCCCGTCGACATAGAGTCCGACGCCCGGATCGTTGGTGATGATGAAGTCGAACTGTCCGACCCCGCGCACGAAGAAGTTCGCATCGGCTGAGCCCTGCGGTCCGGTCGTCGAGGTCAGGTTGGGCACGGTGGCGGCAAGATCGTTGATCACCCCCACGCCCGAGGCCTGCAAGGTCTCACCCGTTATCGCGGTCACGGCCAGCGGGGTTTCCTGAAGATTGGTTGCGCGACGTTCTGCGGTGACGATGATGTCGCCGACAGGGCCGGCTTCATCGGGTGCTTCGGTGCCCTCTTGGCCGAAAGCCGGGACTGCGCATGTCGCCATCAAGCTGGCGATCAATGCGGGAATTGTGTTGTGTGCGCGCTTCATTTTGTTCTCCCCAATCGCGCTTGGACCTGTCTTGCGCGTGCTTCTGGGCGCTGGCCATCGCAATGTTGTGCAAGCTTCACTGGCGCACCGCGCTTGTTGAAATGAATTTCAGGCATGGGGGAATGAATATCTGGGCATGAGCACCCAAAATTATCGGGCTGCATAGACTATTCATGACCATATGGCCCGCCGCTGATGCCAACCGGAACTTGGCAGGATGCCTTCTCTCCTGCCGGAATGGGGTCTGTATCATGCTCGATGGCCGAAACATCATGATCACCGGTGCCGCCAGCGGCATCGGCCTTGCCGCCGCGCGGCTGTTTGCAGATTATGGTGCGACGCTCATGCTGGTCGATCGCGACGAGGCGGTAGGCGATGTCGCCGCAGGGTTGCATGGCGCGCATAGCTGCGCTGCCGACATTACCGATCCCGCCGCGTTGGCCGAAGTGATTGCCCGCTTTCCCGCGCTCGACGGCGCGTTCAACAATGCCGGGATCGAGGGCGCGGGCGGGGCGATGATCCCGATCAGCGATTATCCGGATGAAGCCTTCGACAAAGTCATAGCGGTCAATCTCAGGGGCTTGTGGAACTGCCTCAAGGCGCAATTGCCGGCGCTGCAAGCCAATGGCGGAGGAGCGATCGTCAACACGTCGAGCGTGATGGGCTGGTTGGGGGCGGCCGGCATGGCGGCCTATTCTGCGTCCAAGCATGGGGTGGTCGGCTTGACCCGCTCGGCCGCGCTGGAAGGCGCGCCGCACGGGATACGCGTCAACGCCGTGCTGCCGGGCGCGGTAGCAACCCCAATGCTGACCGAGCGCGGATTTGTCGCCAATCCCGGCTTTGCCGCTGCGGCCGCCAGTGTTCACCCGCTGGGTCGCATCGCTGAGCCGGAGGAAATCGCCGAGGCTGCGGCCTGGCTCATGTCGGACAAGGCCAGCTTCGTGACGGGACATACGCTGGCGGTGGATGGCGGGCTTTCGGCGCAATAAAAGGACTGGCGCGGGCCCTGCGCAAATTGGAGATCTGACATGACAGTGCAACCGCATGCCAAAGACCTGTTCGACAACCCGGTGGGCCTCGACGGTTTCGAATTCGTCGAGTTCTGCGCGCCTACCAAGGGCGTGCTGGAGCCGGTGTTTGCAGCCATGGGCTTCACCTGCGTCGCCAAGCACCGCTCGAAGGACGTGCAGCTGTGGCGGCAGGGGGGCATCAACCTCATTGCCAATTACGAACCGCGCTCGGCCGCATGGTATTTTGCCCGCGAGCATGGCCCTTCGGCCTGCGGCATGGCGTTCCGCGTGCGCGATGCGGCCAAGGCCTATGACTATCTGATCGAGAAAGGCGCGGAGCCCGTCGCCAATGATCCCGGCCCAATGGAGCTGCGCATTCCGGCGATCCGCGGCATCGGCGGGGCGATCCTCTATCTGGTGGATC
>LSKF01000077.1 GCA_001556995.1 Erythrobacteraceae bacterium CCH12-C2 | reverse complement strand
GGCACCCCCTGGAGCCCTGCCATGACCGCCACTCTCTCCCCCCCTGTCGGGCGGCATGGCAGGGCCCTTTCTTCGCTTTCATCGCCCGCCGCTACCGGCATGGCCGCAGGGCTTGCCGCGGCGCTGATCTGGGCGACTTACATGCTGTTCGCCAAGGCGGGCACGACCGGCGGCCTCTTGCCGCAGGACTTCGTTCTGCTGCGCTTCGGCACGGCCGCCGCGATCATGCTGCCCTGGCTGCTGCGCAACAACCCGCGCGGCCTTGCCGGGGTCGGCTGGAGGCGCGGCATCATTCTCACGCTGCTGGCCGGGCCGCCGTTCATCCTGCTCGGCACCGGCGGCTACCTCTTCGCCCCGCTGTCTCACGGCGCGGTGATCCAGCCCTCCACCATTGCGCTCGGTTCGATGTTCGCCGCGGGCCTGCTGCTGGGCGAGCGTCCGACGCTCGCCAAGCTGGCGGGAACCGCGCTTATCATTGCCGGGCTTGCGGTCATCGCTAGCCATGCCGGCGCGATGGGCGGCGGGATGGTGTGGATCGGCGACCTTCTGTTCGTCGCTGCGGGCCTCAGCTGGACCGGCTTCACCATCCTCATCAAGCGTTGGGAGCTCGGCGCGCTGGCGGTAACCGGGGCCGTCTCCACCATCTCGGCGCTGGCCATTGTTCCCATCATGCTGATCGCTGGCGACCTGTCGCGGATTGCCGCGCTGCCCGCGCCGGCGCTTGCCGCGCAATTCGCGGTGCAGGGGCTCTTGTCGGGCGTGGTCGCGGTGATCGCCTTTGGCGTCGCGGTGCGCCACCTCGGCGCCGCCAAGGCCGGGCTGTTCCCCGCGATTGTTCCCGCCGCCACGCTGCTGCTCGGCGGCCTTTCGAGCGGCACTTTGCCCGCGTTTTTCGAAATCGCCGGGGCGGCGCTTGCCACACTCGGCCTTGTCACCGCCGTCGGGCTGGCCCGGCCTGCCCCAACACCATTGTCAGCCGAAGGATGATTGCCATGACCCACGATCCCCTGTTCCAGCCGATCCGCTATGGTGCCATCGAAGCGCCCAACCGCATCGTCATGGCCCCGCTCACCCGCACCCGCGCCAATGCCGACGACGCGCCGCACGAGCTGCAGCAAACCTATTACACCCAGCGTTCAACCGCGGGCCTCATCATTTCCGAGGCGACGCATATCTCGCAGCAGGGCAAGGGCTATGCGGGCGCGCCGGGGATCTATTCCGAGGCACAGGTCGCAGGCTGGCGCGGGGTTACGCAAGCGGTCCACGCCGCCGGTGGCCGGATGATGCTCCAGCTGTGGCATGTCGGGCGGCTGTCGCACCCCTCGCTGCAACCGGGCGGCGGGCTGCCGGTCGCGCCGAGCGCAGTCGGGCTTCAGGGCCATGCCTTCACCTATGAAGGCCCGCAGGACTTCGTCGTCCCCCGCGCGCTGGAGACCGACGAGATCCCCGGGATCATCGAGGATTACCGCCGCGCGGCGATCAACGCCAAGGCCGCCGGGTTCGACGGGGTCGAAGTGCACAGCGCCAATGCCTACCTGCTCGACCAGTTCCTGCGCGATGGCACCAACCAACGCACCGACCAGTATGGCGGCTCGATCGAGAACCGCACCCGGCTGACGCTCGAAGTGACCGACGCGGTCGTCGGCGTCTGGGGCGCGGACCGGGTGGGCATCCGCCTCTCGCCCTCGCTCACCATCAACGGGATGAGCGACAGCAACCCCGCGCCGCTGTTCGGCTACCTCGCCGAACAGCTCGGCAAGCGCGGGCTCGCCTATCTCCACTGCGTCGAGCCGAGCGACCCGCGCGGCGACCCCTTTGACCGGATCGTCGATCCGCAGGTGGTGAGGAAGGCGTTCGGCGGCCCCTACATCGCCAACGGCAGCTACACCGGCCCGCGTGCCCGCGCGGCATTGGAGGCAGGCGAGATCGATGCCGCGTCCTTCGGGCGGCTGTTCATCGCCAACCCCGATCTGCCGCGCCGTCTGGCCGAGGACCTGCCGATGAACCCGCTCAACGCCGCGCGCATCTATGGCGGGGGCGGGGACGGATATATCGACTATCCCTTCCACGACTGACATGGTGCCGCCGCGCCTCACGACCGCCGCGCTGGCGGTGCTGGCGGTCACCGCCTTTGCCGGCAATTCGCTGCTCGCCCGCGCGGCGTTGGGCGAGGGGCTGATCGGCGCGGGGAGCTTCACCGCGATCCGCCTCGGTGCTGGCGCACTCGTGCTGCTACCGTTGCTGCTTCGTCGGCAGGTCGTTGCCGGGTCGTTCCGAGCCAGTGGCGCGCTTGCGCTGTTCGCTTACTGCGCGGCTTTTTCCTTCGCCTATGTCGAACTGGGCGCAGCAACCGGCGCGATGGTACTGTTCGCCGCCGTGCAGGCGACCGTGCTCGCGAGCACCGCGCTCTCGGGCCAGAAAGTTCGCGCGAGCGACCTTGCCGGGATCGCGCTGGCCCTCAGCGGCGTGGCGGTGCTGCTCGGAGCGCATCTCGCACCGGGGCCGCTGTTGGCGACGGCCAGCATGATCGCGGCGGGGATCGCCTGGGGGCTCTATTCGGTCATGGGCCGCGCCGCCGCTGATCCGGCCCGGCGCACTGCGGGCAATTTCCTGCTCGCAGCCTTGCTCGCCGCCCCCTTGCCGCTGCTCGACGGCGCGGCGGCAGTGAGCGCAAAGGGCCTGGTGCTGGCGACCATATCGGGCGCGCTCACCTCGGGGCTTGGCTATGTCGTGTGGTACCGGCTGGTGCCGCGTCTGCCCCATGCTGCGGTCGGCGCGGTGCAGCTGGCGACCCCGGTCCTCGCCGCGCTCGCTGCCGCCGCCCTGCTGGCCGAGCCGCTGACGTGGCGGCTCGCGCTTGCCGCAGTGCTGATCATCGGCGGGATTGCGATCACCCTGCGGCGCGGCTGATCACCGGACCTTGAGCACGCCTTCGACATAATCGGCAAAGGCGCGCGCCTTGGCGCTCGCCATCCGCCCGCTCGGGAACAGCGCCCACAGGTCGAGCGGCGGCAGTGCCCAGTCGGCCAGCACCTCGACCACCGCGCCGCTGGCGAGCTCGCGCGTGAACATCCATTCCGAGGCGACCGCCAGCCCCATGTCGGCGAGCACCGCGGCGCGCAGGCCCTCCGCCGCCGTCACCCTGAGCCGCCCGCCGACGCTGACCGAAGCCTCAGCGCCGGCCGCGTGGCGGAAGGTCCAGTGCGCCGCCTCGTAACGGGTGTAGACCACCGCCTGATGCCCTGCGATCTCGGCGGGTGTTGCCGGGGTTCCGGCGCGGGCGAGATAGGCCGGTGTCGCCACCAGCAGCCGCCGCCCCGCCGCCAGCTTGCGCGCGGTCGCGGTCGAATCCGGCAGCGCGCCCATCCGCAGCGCGACATCGACTCCCTCCTCGACCATGTCGATTACCCGGTCATCCATGATCATCTCGAGCTCGAGATCGGGATGCTCGACCATGAAAGCGGGGAGGCTGGGGACGACATGGAGCCGTGCGAAGGTGGTGGCGGCGGAGATCCGCAGCCGCCCGGTCAGCCCCTTGCCCGCCCCGCGCGCGGCGACCTCGGCCTCGTCCGCCTCCTCCAGCGCCCGAAGCGCGCGTTCGTAATAGCGTTGACCTGCCTCGGTCGGCGAAAGGCCGCGGGTGGTGCGCGTCACCAGCCGCACGCCGAGCTGGTCTTCGAGCTGCGCGATCATCTTCGATACGGCGGGCTGACCGACATTGCTCTGCCGCGCGGCGGCCGAGAACGAGCCGGTATCGACCACCCGCACGAAGGTCGCCATTGCCTGGAAACGGTCCATCCTCATTCCCCCCTGGAATAGATCATAGTGCCACGCGCCGTCTGCCCTGTCGCGCGGGAAAGAGGCACCTGTCTTTTCAGAAAGCCAGCGGACGTGCCGCGGCTGACGAGAAGGAAACCCGGTCATGATGCGACAGGCCATTCAGGACGCAGCCTACACCTTGCAGATCACCGGCAGCGTGACTGCCGCGATCTTCGCCGCCGCCGTCCCCTTCGCCCACCGCATCTTCAACCGCTGATAGAGGAGCCACAACCATGATCGAAGTCTATGCATTCGCCACGCCCAACAGCGTCAAGGTGCCCATTGCTCTGGAAGAACTGGGGCTCGAATACACGCTCCACGGCGTCAACGTGCGCAAGGGCGAGCAGAAGGTGCCCGAATTCGTCGCGATGAACCCCAATGCCAAGGTGCCGGTGCTGGTCGATGGCCCGCTGGTGCTGACCGAAAGCGCGGCGATCCTCGTCTATCTCGCCGAAAAGACGGGCCAACTGCTGCCCGCATCGGGCGAGGCCCGCGCGCGGGTGTTCGAACAACTGTTCTTCCACGCCTCGGGCCTCGGCCCCGCTTTCGGCCAGGCCGGGTTCTTCAAGAAGCAGGCCGCCGAACCCCAGCCGCTCGCCATCGCCCGCTTCGAGGCCGAGGCCGCCCGCACCGCCGGGATGCTCGACCTCGTCCTAGCAACGCGCAAATTCGTCGCCGGGGATGAATTCACCATCGCCGACATCGCCCATTTCGGCTGGCTGTGGCGCCGCGCCTTCGCGGAGGTCGACATTGCAGGCCTCCCGAACCTGTCGCGCTGGGTCGCGGCCATCGAGGCCCGCCCCGCCGTGCAGCGCGCCATCGCCCGCGTCGAAACCCTCGTCCCCGCCGCCTGACACCCTTCAGAAGGAGAGCCGCAATGTCCCGCTTCGCCGATTACCAGAACCGCTTCGCCAATGCCCGCCTCACCCGCTCGGCCAGCGGCGTGCTCGAAGTCGCGCTCCACACCGATGGCGGCAAGCTCGTGTTCAACGGGCACACCCACGAACAGTTCGTCGAGTTGTTCCACGCTATCGGCGAGGACCGCGACAACCGCGTCGTGATTCTCACCGGTTCGGGCGATGCCTTCATGGACAGCATCGACCCCGAGGGTTTCGATTTCTTCTCGCCCATGGGCTACGACAAGATCCTGCGCGAAGGGCGCAAGGTGCTCTCCAACATCCTCGATATCGAAGTGCCGATGATTGCCGCGCTGAATGGCCCGGTGCTGCTGCACTCCGAATATGCGCTGCTCGCTGACATCATCCTCGCCACGCCCGAGACGGTGTTCCAGGACAAGCCGCATTTCGATTTCGGGATCGTGCCCGGAGACGGGGTCAACCTGCTCTGGCCCGAGGTGATCGGGAGCGTGCGGGGGCGCTACTTCATCCTCACCCGTCAGGTGCTCGATGCGCAGACGGCGAAGGATTACGGCGCAGTCAACGAGATCGTGCCCGCCGACAGCCTGCTCGCCCGCGCACACGAAATCGCCGAAAGCCTTGCCGCGCTGCCCCCGCTGACCGGGCGCTACACCCGGATCGCGCTGACGCAGAAGCTGCGCCGGATCATCGACGAGGGCGCAGGCTATGGCCTCGCGCTCGAAGGGATCAGCGCCGCCGACGTCGCTCGGCGGATGGCCGAAGCCCAATAACCCCCCATCCCTGCATCCCAAGGAGAGCCTCAATGTCCCTGCAAGACCGTCTCGATGCCTTCAAGGCCGAATTCATCGCCGCCCGCCCGCCCGAAGTGCGCGCCACCATGGAGCGGGCGACCGCCGAACTGATCGCGAGCGGCGCTGCCGGCCGCGCCCTCAAGGCCGGTGACCGCGCTCCTACCTTCACGCTCGAAGCGCAGGATGGTACGCTTGTGTCCTCCGCCGATCTGCTCGCCAATGGCCCGCTGGTGGTGAGCTTCTATCGCGGCGTGTGGTGCCCCTATTGCAATATGGAGCTGCAAGCGCTCGAAGCCGCGCGTGCGGATTTCGAAGCCGCCGGGGCAAGTCTTGTGGCGATTTCGCCGCAGAACCGGGTGAACAGCCGCAAGTCGGTGCGCGAGAACACGCTTGGCTTCCCGATCCTTTCCGACGCGGGCAACACTGTCGCTGCCGCCTTCGGCTTGCGCTTCGCGCTCCCCGATTATCTGGTTGATCTCTATAAGTCGCTCGGCAACATGCTTCCGCAGTTCAATGGCGACGACAGCTGGACTCTGCCGATGCCGGGCCGCTTCGTGATCGGCAGTGACGGCGTAATCGTCTATGCCGAGGTCAACCCCGACTACACCCGCCGACCCGAGCCCGCCGACATGCTTCCCGCGATCCGCCGCGCCGCAACCAAGGTCGCCGCGTGATGACGCGGCGCACCTTCCTCGTCACCGGCGCCAGCAAAGGCATCGGCCGCGCGCTTTCAACCCAGCTGGCCGCAGCGGGGCACCATGTGGTCGGCATCGCACGCGGGGCCGACGATCCGGACTTTCCGGGAACGCTTGTCCCGCTCGATCTGGCCGACCGGGAGGCCAGCACGGCCGGCCTCGCCGCGCTCGCCGAGCAGTATGAGTTTGACGGGGTGGTCAACAATGTCGGCCTCGTCCGCCCGCAACCCCTCGGGGCGATCGATCTCGACACGCTCGACGATGTCTTGCGTTTGAACCTTCACCCCGCGTTGCTTGCCGCGCAGGCGCTGCTTCCGGGGATGCGCGCGCGCGGTTGGGGCCGGATCGTCAACATCGCGAGCCTCGTCGTGCTCGGCGCGCCCGAACGCACCGCCTATGCCGCCGCGAAGGCCGCGCTGGTGAGCTTTGCCCGCAGCTGGGCGCTGGAGCTGGCGGCAACGGGGATCACCGTTAATGCCGTCGCGCCCGGACCGACCGAAACCGAACTCTTCCGCCAGAACAACCCTCCCGGAAGCCCCGGTGAGGCGCGCTACCTTGCCGCCGTCCCAATGGGTCGCTTCGGCCAACCTGCCGAAATCGCTGCAGCCGCGCGCTTCCTGCTTTCAGAGGATGCTGGGTTCATCACTGGGCAGACCCTGTTCGTCGACGGCGGCGCCTCGATTGGGCGCAGCAGGGTGTAAGTGCTGCGCGACAAGAGGCCGAGACAGCTCGGGTCGCGTTTACCTTATCCTTCGGGAGACGGCTTGCCGCCGTCACGAGTTCAGCTGCGCCACCGTCACCGCGCTGGCCCATGCGCGGGTCCGTACCCGCTGCCCGGCTGCACGACTACAAGATGGTCAGGCCGCACTCGGAACTGGACGTGGAGACCCCCGCCCAGATCGCCGGTCAACGAGTGTGGGGGCATGCACCCCGACACGTTGCCATCCCATCAAGCAACCATCATGAAGGAGCCAGATTCTACCTCTGACTGGTAACAATCGGGGGAGCACGTCGCTCGGGATGCGGTCATCCTTAAGCTTGTCAGCGATGAAGGCTTTGGGCGCCACTCCCTATCGTGGTTCGAGGATCGCTTGTGCATCCTTGGGTGAATACCAATCTTCGGCATTGAGATCGGATGTCCCATTACCCGCTGCGAAAACGGACCGACCACGCCGAAGATGCAGCAATCACAGGGGAATCGCAATTTGCCAGGGTGTCCAGCCGGCGTTGCCCAAAGCCAATCCAAAAATGAGCATGGACAGGGGCTTGGCGCGGATTAGGACTTTCAACCACTTGATAAGATTAAAAGCTTGGCGGAGACGGAGGGATTCGAACCCTCGGTACCCTGATAGAGTACGGTTCCTTAGCAGGGAACTGGTTTCAGCCACTCACCCACGTCTCCGGGTCATCGCGTAGCGTTGAGGCGCGGCGTATAGTGGCCAGATTGGCCAGCGGCAAGGTGGCTTGCAAGAAAAACCTCAGCCGGGCCCGGTTCCGCGGTTCGGCGCGTGTTCAGCCTACTCACCATAGCATCAGACGGCTCGTCGCAATTCTGATTCGCTCTGGCGCGGGGGGATTGCCGGGCGTGGCACAAATGCTTCTGTTGCATTCCGCAACAATCCGGGGCTGACTGCTCCTGTGAAAGGCTGCAAGATGATCAGCATGATCAAACCTCCATTCCGCATTTACCGTCAAGCCTTTGGCGCGACATTGGCTATGCTGTGTGGCTTAGCTTTGGCTGGCAACGCGGCGGCGCAGGAACTGGAGAAGCTTGATCCCGATCAGGCCTACAACACCCAGGATAATGAGGCGCAAAGGGGTGCGGAAACAGGTATAGATGCCGATCTTGTTTCGCCGCAGCAGCCGCCAGCAACCACGTCCACGGTTGACGAAAACTTTGGTGATTTCACAGCAGCCCCCGCCACCACGTCCGCTGCCGATGCGAGCTCTGAGGCCGTTTCCGCCCCTCCCGCCACAGAAACAACTTCCGCTACCTACGGCGAAGATGACCTGATCGGTGCCGCTGAAGGGGTGTTCGGAAAAGGGGCCGAAGGGCTCGCCAAGATGATTGAGGATCTCCTCGCGAAGCAGGGCAAGCCCAACGCCTATATTGTCGGGCGCGAAGCGGGCGGGGCCTTTATCGTCGGCGCGCGCTATGGGTCGGGCACGTTGCATCACAAGGTGGAAGGCACCCAGCAAGTGTATTGGACCGGCCCTTCGATCGGTTTCGACGCTGGAGCCAATGCCGCCAACACCTTCGTCCTCGTCTACAACCTGTATGATTCGCAGGACCTTTTCGAACGCTTTCCCGCAGGCGAGGGCCAAGCCTATTTCGTCGGCGGGCTGCATGTGAGTTACCTTCGGCGCGGAGATGTGGTGCTGATACCGATCCGGGTTGGCGCTGGGCTGCGGCTCGGGGTCAATGCGGGCTACATGCGCTTCTCCAAAAAGCAGCGCTGGTCGCCTTTCTGAACGGCTAAGCGAAAACCCGGTTGCGGCGGCGCGCTGTGCGGGCCATGTCGCGCGGCATGATGCTTGAACGACTCACCGCCCAGGCGCCTGACGCCCTGCTCGCCCTTATCCGTCTCCACGCCGCCGATCCGCGCGAGGACAAGATTGATCTCGGGGTCGGTGTCTATCGCACCGAGGAAGGCGCGACCCCGGTGTTTGCCGCGATCAAGGCGGCCGAACAGCGGCTGGTCGATGAACAGGACAGTAAGTCTTACCTCGGACCTGAAGGCGACGTCGGCTTCGTCCACGCGCTGATGCCCTACATCTTTGGTGCTGACCCGACCATGGGCGGGCGGATTGCGGGGATGCAGACCCCGGGCGGCACCGGTGCGGTGCGGCTTGCGCTCGCGCTGGCGCAGAAGGCTGGGATTCGCCGGGTGCACATGGGCGTGCCGAGCTGGCCTAACCATGCGCAGATCCTTGCCGATCTCGGCATGGAACTGGTGCCGTTCGAGCACGCTAACGCAGATGGCAGTGCCAATCTTGAGGGCGTGCTGGCGGCGATCAATGGCGCTGCGGCGGACGAGGCGGTGCTGGTGCACGCCTGCTGTCACAACCCGACCGGCATTGATTACACCGCCGATCAATGGGCCGCGATCGCCGCCGCCTTTGCCGCGAGCGGGACCTTCCCGATCATCGACAGCGCGTATCAGGGCCTTGGGGCTGGAATGGAGGAAGACGCAGCCGGGATGCGCACCGTGCTCGCCGCGGTGCCCGAAGCTTTCATCGCTTACAGCTGCGACAAGAATTTCGGGCAGTACCGCGACCGGGTCGGCGCGTTCTACATCCTCGGTGCTTCGCAAGATGCGCTGGATATCCCCTTCTCCAACGCCAATGCGCTGGCACGCGCGTGCTGGTCGATGCCGCCGGATCATGGCGGCGCTGCGGTGCGGATCATCTTGCGCGATCCCGACATGACCGCGCAGTGGCTGGCCGAGCTCAACGAGATGCGCACCCGGATGCGTAGCGTGCGCGATGCGCTGGCAGCGGCGGGCAAGGCCGGGCGGATCGATCTGACGCCGCTCGGTACGCAGAATGGGCTTTTCGCGATCCTCCCCGTTACCAAGGACGAGGTTGTTGCCCTGCGCGAGGACCACGGCATTTACATGGCCGCTTCGGGCCGGATCAACATCGCCGGGCTGAACACGGGCAATCTGCCCAAGTTCATTGCCGCTTTGGCGGCGGCTGCTGGCTGAGCGCGCTGCCATGCTCGACCGCCAGCCCGTGCTGGAGGGCGAGGTTCTCCGGCTGCGCCCCTTGCAGGTGGAGGATTGGGACGCGCTCTTTGCGGTCGCATCCGACCCGCTGATCTGGGAGCAGCACCCCGCGCATGATCGCTGGCAGGAGCCGGTGTTCCGCGCCTTTTTCGAGGATGCACTGGCAAACAAGGGCGCGCTCGTCGTGATTGACCGAGCGACGGGCGCCGTGATCGGCTCCTCGCGCTTTCAGGGGCTGGAGGGGGCCGATGGCGGCTCGGTCGAGATTGGCTGGACCTTCCTCGCGCGGTTGCACTGGGGAGGGCGTTTCAATCACGAGATGAAGCGGCTGATGCTCGCGCATGCGCTTGCCAGCGTCGCCGAGTGCCGGTTTCTGGTCGGCGAAACCAACATGCGCTCGCGCCGCGCGCTGGAAAGGATTGGCGCGCGCCTGACCGATCGAACCGAGGTGCGGGTCATGGCGGGCGGCGCGGTGATCCCGCACCTGACCTACGCCATCACCCGCGACGAATTCGCCTGCGGGCCGCTCGCTGCATAGCTGGCGCGGGTGGCTGCCGTCGCGATTGAGCGCGGCTCCCCTCTCACAAGCGGCCAAGCGGAGCATTCAGAAAGACGCTTTGCATCAGGCCTGTAACCACATCCTGCGTCGGCACGAACCGCTGGCATGGACGGGCAATCCTGCGCCGTCGACAAGAGGTTCGCAATATGAAGCGCATGGTGATTTCGTTGGCGTTGACAGCGCTGAGTGTAATGGGTGCCCCGGCTCTGGCCTCCGGATCCGGATCGAGCGGCCCCGGTGCAGCGGCTGGCTTTGGCGGGGGAGACCCCTTCGCATCGGCCCTGACCGAGGAACAACGGCTCCAGCAACGCGGCCGCGTAGCGCTCAAGAAGCGGATCACCTGCAAGACCTGCGAATACAAGGACGGCGTGACCAAGAGTAATGCCGGCGAGGTCGCGCAGGCCGTTCGCGACGGCAAGTTTGCCTTCGCCGACAAGGAGCAGGCCGCCGTTCTGCATTACCTGCGCCAGCGTTACGGCGTGTGATCCCCAGCGCGCCGGACGATAACGTTGTGCGTTTGCGAGAGCCCGGTGCGGCTCTCGCATTTCTGGGCGTTATCGCGGTGCTGGTCTTGATGTCGCGGCAGATTGCGCCGCCGATCATCCCCTATGTTGCCGCTCTGATCGGCGGCAGTTTGGCAGTCAGCTTGCTGGCATGGCGCCCGCTGACGCTGAGCGCGCGCACCGTCTTTGGCGTCGCGCTCATCGGACATGCGCTCGCCCTGTTCGGGCACAGCGCCTTCGAGGATGATTACTACCGCTTCCTGTGGGATGGCTGGCGGTTGCTGGAGACAGGCACGCCCTATGGGGTGTCACCCGCGCTGTTCATCGACGATCCCGCGATTCCCGTTGCGTGGCAGGCGGTGCGCGAATGGATCAATTATCCCGAACTGCCGACGATGCGGCCCCGCGCTATGCGCGCGCCGATTACCGCACGGGGGGCGGGTTTACGCCCCTGTTATCCCCCCGCGCGCCCTATCTCATCGCTGATGAAGGCGTGTTCGGCCCCGGCTATCCGCCGACCGTGACCCAAGGCACGGTGCCGCCCCCGAGCCTGCGCATGCCTGCACGACCGCCCATGTCGCAGGTGCTCGGCGTGACCTTCGGGACCGATCCCGCCGCCGTGCCTGTGCAAGTGCGCCGCGCCTATGACCGACTGAAGGCGTTCGGCCTGTGAGCGTCAGTGCCTTTGCCCATTTGAGCGCCCGCGCGCGGTTGGCCGCCATGCCCGCCAATCTCGCCCTCCCCGTTGGCATCTTCGCGCTGCTGGCGCTGATGGTGTTGCCGATCCCGGCGCTTCTGCTCGATATCTTCTTTGTGCTCAACATCGCCATTTCGATTGCGGTGCTGATGGTGGCCTTGAACGCCCGCCGCCCGCTCGATTTCTCGTCCTTCCCCTCCGTGCTGCTGTTCGCGACGCTCCTCCGGCTCGCGCTCAACGTCGCCTCGACCCGCGTGGTGCTGGTCCACGGCCACGAAGGCGGCGCGGCGGCGGGTGAAGTGATCGAGAGCTTTGCCGCCTTTCTCGTCGGCGGCAATTTCGTCGTCGGGCTGTTCGTCTTCGCGATCCTGATGATCATCAACATGATCGTCATCACCAAGGGCGCAGGCCGCGTGTCGGAGGTCTCGGCGCGGTTCGTGCTCGATGCGCTCCCCGGCAAGCAGATGGCGATTGACGCTGACATCGCCGCAGGCCTCGTCACCGCCGACGAAGCGCGCGAACGCCGCCGCGAGGTAACGGTCGAGGCGGATTTCTACGGCTCGATGGATGGGGCGTCGAAATTCGTGAAGGGCGATGCGATGGCGGCGCTCCTGATCCTCGGGGTCAATATCGTCGCGGGCTTCGCCATCGGGATATTCAGCCATGGCCTGTCGGCAACCGAGGCGGGGGAGGCCTATGTCACGCTCGCGGTAGGCGATGCGTTGGTGGCGCAGGTGCCCGCGCTGCTGCTGTCGATTGCGGCGGCGGCCATCGTCACCCGCGTCAGCGACCAGCGCGACCTTGCCGGGCAAATCGGCGGGCAGTTCGCCGATCCGCGCGGGTGGTTGCCGGTGGCGCTGATCCTCGGCGCGGTGGGGCTGGTGCCCGCGATGCCGCAGCTGATCTTCCTGCCCGGCGCAGCCATTGCGGGCGCGATCTGGTGGCAATTGAAGCGTCGCGCTGCGGCCCCCGCACCGCCCGCGCCGGTTGAGGAGGTTGCCCCCGATCACATCGCGCTTTCCGATGTGGCCGATAGCACGCTGGTGACCATCGAGCTTGGCTACGGCCTCGTCGCGCTGGTCGATGCGGCGCAAGGCGCGCCGCTCGTCACCCGCATCACCGGCATCCGCAAGCAATTGTCGCGCGATCTGGGCTTTGTCCTGCCGCAGTTCCGTATCCGCGATTCGCTCGATCTCGCCGCGCAGGATTACGCAGTGCTGATGGGCGGGGTTAGCATTGCGCGCGGGGCTGTGCGTCCGGGCAAGCTGCTGGCGATTGACGCGGGAGAGGTGCGCCCCGGTCACGGTCTTTCCGGCGAGCCGACGCGCGATCCCAGTTTCGATTGCCCCGCCCTGTGGATCGCGCCCGCCGCGCGCGATCATGCGATTGCCGAAGGGTTCCTCGTGGTCGATCCCTCCACCGTCATCGCCACCCACGCCAATCAAGCGCTGCTGGCCGAAGCGCACCAACTGCTTGGCCCGGATGATGTGCGCGAATGGGTCGAGGGGCTCAAGGCCCATGCCCCCGCGCTGGTCGAGGCGGTGCATCCCGATCCGCTTTCGCTCGCCGCGCTCACCCGCATCTTGCGCGCGTTGGTGGCCGACGGGATCGGCCTTGCGCACCCCCAGCCGCTGTTCACGAGCCTCGCATTGGCCCTGCAGAAGAATCCCGATTTCGATGCGGTGATCGATGCCGTTCGGGCGGACCTCAGTGGTCGGCTAGTGGCGCGGATTGCTGCGCCGGGCGAGGCGATGAAGGTGTTGACCCTCGATGCCGCATTGGAAGCGGCGATCCTTGGCGGGATGATCGACCCCGGCACCGGCCAGCCGCTGATCGAGCCTGACTGCGGACAGCTCATCATCCGCGAGATCAACGCTGTCGCCGATGCGCAAGGCGGGCCGATTGCCCTGATCGTCCAGCCGCCCGCCCGCCGTGCGCTGACCGCGCTGCTGCGCCCGCGGGCGCCGCGCTGTCTGGTGCTTTCCATCGCTGAACTGCCCGCCAACCAGCCGATTGCGGTCGTTGGTGTCATTGGCGGGGCCGACGAGGCTCCCATGCTCGCATCGCCCGCGCCCGAGGCGCTCGCCGCATGAAGCACGATCACAGCGCTTTCGCCGCAGCCCAGCGCTATGCCCCGTCGCGCGCCGAGGTCGAGGACCGGGTGCGCCGCTTCCTGCCGCTGGTCCGCCGCACCGCGTGGCACGTCAACGGGCGCGGTCGCGACGGGCTCGAGATCGAGGATCTGGTGCAGGCAGGGATCGTGGCGCTCACCGAATGCGCCCAGCGCCACGCCGGGCCGACCGAGGACGGCTTTGCCGCCTATGCCAAGATCCGGGTACGCGGGGCGATGCTGGATGAAGTGCGCCGCGTCGCCCCCACCAGCCGCACCGCGCGGGCCAAGCGCAGCACCTATGACCAGGCGCTCGCTGCGCTGCGCGGGGCGCTGGGGCGCGAACCCAGCCGCGCCGAACTCGCCCGCGCGCTGGACGTGAGCGATGCCGAATTGCTGGCGATCGAGGGGGCAGGCGTCAAACTCACCCCGATCGAGGACGCCTATGACGAAACCAGCCTCGCCTTCGCCAGCGACGATCCCGATCCCTTCGAGGCCCTGTGCGCCGCGGAGGACCGCGAGCGGCTGCTGCAAGCCATGGTGCAGCTTCCCGACCGGCTGAAGCTGGTGCTCCAGCTGTTCTTCGTCGAGGAACTGCACCTTACCGAAATCGCTGCGGTGCTCGAAGTCAGCGTGCCCCGCGTCCACCAGCTGCGCGCCAAGGCGCTGAAGGACCTGCGGGGGTTGATGGAGGCTCCGTGATGGTCACGGCAGAATACCCGTCATCCCAGCGAAAGCTGGGACCTAGAGCGGCAAGCGCTGCACTATGAGGCCCTAGGCCCCAGCTTTCGCTGGGGTGACGGAATTGGGTGAAGTGACGGGGCTTGCGTTACCCATCATCCCCATCGGCATGGCCCAGACCGTCCGACGTCGCCGCCGCCGATCCGCCTGCGCCATTGCCGCCGTTGGCTTCCCACCAATAGGGCTTGCGCGTGGCACTGCCGGTGCCGACTTCGTTCAGCGTCTTGGCGTCATACAGCCGCCCGCCCAGCATCACCTGCTCGATATTGTCCGAGTTGGCGATGTCGACGCTGGGATCGGCTGACAGGATCACGAGGTCCGCCAGCTTGCCCGGCTCGATGCTGCCGATGTCCTTCGCCATCCCGAGCGACTGGGCCGAGGTGATCGTCCCCGCCTTCAAAGCTGCAACCGGGCTCATCCCACCGCGCGCGAAGCTCCACAGCTCCCAATGCGCGCCGATCCCGGCCTGCTGGCCATGCGCGCCGATGCTGACCTTGATGCCCCGCTCGGCCAGTTTCTTCGCTTCGCGCGCATTGTTGTCATCGACAAAGGCCCATTCGGGGGCCTTCGTGCGCCGCCCGGTCGCCGCCAACAGCGCCTTGGGCGGGGTGTGGACCATCAGCGGATGATCGAACACGTCCATCGCCTGCCGCCAATAAGGATCACCGGCGAGGCCACCATAGGTCACCACCAGCGTCGGCGTGTAATTGCTGTTCGACTGGCCGAAGAACTGCAGCACGTCCTCATAGAACACGTCGACCGGCACATTGTGCTCAAGGGTGGAATTGCCGTCGGCCACAAGGTTCATGTCCATCCCGAACAGCGATCCGCCTTCGGCCACCACGAGCATGTTCTCCGCCGCCGCAGCGCGCGCGACCATCTGGCGTTGTTCGCGCCGGGGCTGGTTGTAGTTCTTGACCGAAATGCCGCCCTGCGCCTTGATCCGGCGAACATGGGCGAGCGCGTCCTCATAGCTGTCGATCCGGGCATAGACCCCGGGTGCCTTGGCCCCGTAAATGATCTCGCCGGTCGAGAAGATGCGCGGGCCCAGCGTGAGCCCGGCGCGCTGGCGCTCGGCCGCGGCGAACACGGTGCTGGCCTGACTGGAGGGGTTGTGCACGGTGGTCACGCCCATGGCCAGATCTTGCAGCAGCGCCCAGTTCTGCTGCGGGATCAGATCGCCCACCCCGTAGGGCCCATGGGCATGAGCATCGACGAGGCCGGGCATGATGGTCTTGCCGCTCGCGTCGATGAAGCGCGTGCCCTCAGGGAAGGTCATCTTCACAAGCGTCGCATCGTGGACCCCGGTGATGCGGTCGCCTTCGATCACGATCATGCCGTTTTCGATCACGCCGGCATCATCCGCACCGAGGCCTGCGCGCATGGTCAGCACCCGTGCTCCGGTGATCACGGTGGTGCCCGTAGGCTTGGCCGCCTGCACCGTCACGCCCAAGGGAATGCCGGTGGTGGGTGGGGTGAAGGGCTTGGTCTTGTCGCCCTCCGCCTTGGGCAAGGGCGCGAAGAATTCACTGACGTTGGCGCTCTGCAAGCTCGGGCCGATCGACCAGAACAGCGTCTCGCCCCCGCGCGCCCAGCCGAGGTAGTCCGCGCCGCCGCTGCTGACCTTGGTCACGGGCAGCGCCCCGCCCTTTTCGCTCACATCCACGGGCTTGCCGCCGGGAATCAGCGGCATGGCGAAGACCTCGTAATTCTGCCGGAAAGCGATGGTGCGGCCATCGGGCGCAATGCGCAGATCATTGGCAAGATCGCCCCGCGCATGGACGCGCTTCGCCTCGCCATTGAGGTCGGTCGAGATCAGCGCCAGCTTGCCCCTGTCACGCGCGAGCATGAACAGACGGTCGCTGGCCGTGCCCCATTGCGGGTTCGCGCCCTCGCGGGTGACAAGGCGCGGCGCGGCCGAGCCATCCGTGGGCATTACGTAGATACCTGCGTCTTCCGAATAGGTCGGAGCGGTCATGAACCCGCCGCTGCGCTTTTCAAACGCGACCATGCTGCCATCGGGCGAGAAGGCGAGGTTGCCGAAATGCCCCGGCCCGGTCAGCACCTTGCGGTTCTGGCCGCTCGCATCGGCGAGAATGATCTCGCCCAGCGTCTCATCATTCCAGCGCACATAGGCAAGGCGGCTGCCGTCGCGGCTGAAGGCAGGGAAGGCCTCCACTGCATCAGCGGGATCGCCCGTCAGCGGCGCAGGCGCATCGCGGCCTTTCGCCGATTTGCTGTGCAGCCGCCCGAGGCTTTCAAACACCACCCGCGACCCATCGGGCGTGAGCGTGGCAAAGCGCGCCATTGCGGTGGTGAAGGTCGAAGGCGCCACGTCGATCACCGGGTGCGGAGCATCGGCCACGCCGCGCGTGTCGTTGATGGTGAAGGGGATCACGCCGTGGCCGCTGCCATCACGGTTCACCCGGTTCAATTTGCCCCCAGCCCAGAACACGATCCCGCTGCTGTCCGGCAACCAGTCCATATTGGGGTAGACCCCGGTGATCGCCCAGGTCTCCTGCACATCAAGATCAAGCTTGCCATAAATCATCCGCTCGCGGCCGGAGGCGAGGTCTTTCACCCATAGCTGCGACTGGTCCTTGTCGCGGCGCACGAAGGCGAGTTCCTTCCCATCGGGCGAAGGCGCAGGACGCACCGCGCCGCCATAGCCATCGACCGCCGTGGTGACTTCGCCGGTCGCGAGATCGTGGCGCTCGATCGCGAAAATGCCGCTCTGCGAGTCCTGCGCGTATTCGAAGGTGTTTCCGGGCGTTGTGTTGCGGGTGTAGTAGATCGCCGAGCCATCGGGCGCGAAGACCGGCTCGCCCAATTCCTTCTGGAGCCGCTCATTGGCGCGCTCGACGACCTGCACCCCGCCGCCGCCGCTGACGTGGTAGAGCCAGATCTCGCCTGTCCCCCCGCTACGCTCGGTCGTGAAGTGCTTCTTGGCGGCGATGAAACGGCCATCGGGTGACCATGTGGGCTGGTTGAGGAGGCGGAAATCCTCCTTGGTCACCTGCCGCTTGTCCGATCCGTTGGTGTTCATCACCCAGATATTGTCCCCGCCGCCGCGGTCCGAGGTGAAGGCGATGCGCGTGCCATCGGGGGAGAAGCGCGGATGGACGTCCCACGCGAGGCCCTCGGCGATGCGCGTGGGCGTGCCGCCGGTGATCGGCATGGTGTAGATGTCGCCGAGCAGGGTGAAGGCGAGCGTCCGACCATCGGGCGAAACGTCGACATCCATCCAGGTGCCTTCATCGGTCTTGATCGGCACCTGCTTGATCACCGCGCCCTTGGGCGCCTCGACGCTCCACTTGTCGTCGGCCTTGGCGTCCTTGCCCTTGGTCTGGGCGGCGAGTGGTGTGGCAATGCAGGCGGCCCCGGCAAGCAGGGCGGCGGCGATATGGCGCATGGAAATTCTCCCTCTGTTGGCGCGGGAGACTAGCGGGGCGAAAGAATATTGCCAGCGGTCACATATGTCATTTGTCGAATAGGACATCATCCCGTCATCCCGGCGCAGGCCGGGACCCAGCTTCGCCGTCGCCTCTGGGCCCCGGCCTGCGCCGGGGTGACGAAACTACCCGTACATCCCCCGCTTCGGCCCCAAATACCCGAACAGATACGCCCCCACCTTGCGCATCTGAATCTCCTCCGAGCCTTCGGTGATCCGGTAGCGGCGGTGGTGGCGGTAGATGTGCTCGAACGGCTTGTGGCGCGAATAGCCGATGCCGCCGTGGACCTGCATCGCCCGGTCCGCCGCCTCGCAGACGAGGCGGTTCGCCCAGTAATTGCACATGCTCACCTTGTCCGAGATCGTGCGTTCAATCTGTTCGTGGGGCATGTTGTCCATCTCCCACGCGGTCTTGAAGATCAGCAGGCGCAGCATCTCCGCCTGCGTCGCCAGCTCCACCAGCGGGAACTGGATCGCCTGATTGCGCGCCAATTCCTCGCCGAAGGGCTTGCGTGTCCGGGCATATTTCACGCTCTCATCGATGCAATAGAGCGCCGCGCCGCAGGAACTCGCCGCCTGCCGGATGCGGTTCTGGTGGACGAAGCTTTGTGCGAGCGCGAGGCCGCGACCTTCCACGCCGAGGATCGCGTTATCGGGCACCCACACGTTGGTGACGCTGAGGCGCGGGTGATCGGTGGGCATGTTGAAGGTCCACATCCACTCCTCGATCTTGAGGCCCTCGGTGGGGTTGGGGACGAGGAAACAGGTGATCCCGCTCGCATCGCCCGCCTTGCCCGAAGTGCGCGCGAACATCGCGCAGTGGGTGGCGACGTGCATCCCGGTGATCCACATTTTCTCGCCGTTGATGAGCCAGCCATCGACCCCGTCACGGGTCTCGCGCACCGCGTGGGTTTCCATGTGCGTGGCGTCCGATCCGTGATCCGGTTCGGTGAGGCCAAAGGCGATGCGCCGCGTGCGTTCAAACCCGCCGAGGATGAATTCCTGCTTCTGCTCTTCCGTGCCCCACTGGTCGAACATGCTGACAAAGGGGAAGTTGCCGACGATGCTGTGCTCGTTCTGCAAGTCATTGTGCAGACCCAAGCCTTTGCGTGCAAAGTGCTCGCGGATCACCGCCATCCATAGGTTGCTGCCATCCTTGCCGCCATAGCGTTTGGGCGCGGAGAAGCGCCAATGTCCCGCCTTGTCGGCGCGGCGGGTGGCTTCCTTGAGCAGTTCCTCCCACTCGTGCCGGGGCAGCCCCCCGCGCTCCCAATCGGTGCGCGCGTGTTCGCGGCGGTGGTCGAAGAAGCGGATATTGTCGTCTTGGCTCTCCAGCGGCTTGATCTCGGCGGCGATGAAGGCGTCGAGTTCATCGAGATAGGCTTGCAGGTCGGCGGGGATGGCGAAGTCCATGTCTATTCCTCTTCCTCAGCTTCCGCATGGCCCGGCCACGTCTTGCGAGCGGCTTTGAGCGCCGGATATTTCGGGACGTCAGCCTCTAGCTTGGTCAAAGCCTCGAAGCGCAGTTTCGCCAGCAGGTGTTCGTCGTTCAAAGTGAGGTCGCCTGTGAGGATCATCGCCGCCAGCGTGCGATCCCATACAGCAGGCAGGAACGTCATGTTACGAACGACCATGCCAAGCGCATTGCGGGCGACGGCGAGCTGGAAGCGGTCATGCCCGCTGCCCTTGTCCTTCAAGCTTTCGAGCCATTCGCGCACGGCCTGCACGATTTCACGGTCCGACGCCTCGCCCGGCCAGCTCGGCATCGCGAAGAGTTTGGGCGGCAAGAGACGGGCCCGCTCCGCCTCCGGCGCATCCTCCTCCAGCAGCAGCAGCAGATCGAGCTCCTGCTCGCTGGTCCGCCGCGAGATCACCACGCGTTCGAGCATCCGGTCCGCGCCCGAGCGCCATTGGGCGGCCATCTTGAGGCACCCGAGCGCCCACCACGCGGTGCGGTAGATCGTCCAGAAGCGGAAACGCGCAGGGTCGATGGTGACGCCCGCCTCGGCCTCGTAGGCGGCGATGTAGTCTTCGATGCTCCCCAGCCCCAGCGCGGGCCGATCGTAGCGGGCGAAGCGCCACACCGCCATGCAGCCGAAGGCGAGGTCCTCGTGGCGGTCTCCGAAATGGGCGATCTCCCAGTCGAGCACCCCCGTCAGGGAGGAGCCTTCGACCAGCAGGTTGCCCATCCGGTAATCGCCGTGGTTGAGCACCGGCTCGACCTGCGAAGGGCAATTGTCCTCCAGCCACCTGAGGCCGAGCGCAATGATCGGACGGTCGCCGCCCGCGTCCATGAACTGCTGCTTCAATTCCGCGATGGCGGCGCGATAGTCCATCACCGGCACGCACTCGGGCACGTCGGCCTGCCGCAGCGAGTGGATCCGCGCCAGATCGCGAGCGGCCCGTCGCAGCAACCCATCGGGATCGTCGCAACCGAGAATGACCTTGGGATCAGCCGTCCCCGGCAGCGCGCGCATCACGAAGCCCGAGCCCAGCCCGTCAGCCTCCTCCAGCACCGCCACCACTTCCGGCGCGGTCACGCCCTTGGCGCGGGCCGCCTCGTTCAGCGCCGCCTCGACCGCGTGCCCATAAGGCCGCCCCTCCATGAAGGCGAGGCTCGGCGCGCGGCGCAGCACGAATGGCTCACCCGCAGCCTCAAACCGCCAACTCTCCATCACCGCCCCGCCGGTCAGCCGCTGCGGCTCCCCCGTCAGCGCGCCAATCCCTGCGCGCTGGCAGACGCGGGCCAGCCCGTCGCGCAGAACGGCGGTGTCGATCATGGCTCCGGCTCTCCCAAAAGCCGCTTTCCTACATCGGCGGAGCCTGTCAGCATTGGCCCGCAGCGCGGGCGGACGGGTGAAACTGCGCAAGTTGACGCGCGCAAAACCCCGGCCCCGCATGAACTGAGTCAACAAGCTCCGGCGAATCGGGAGCGTCTCGCCCCCGATCCGCCCGCAGCCTGTAGGTATCAAGCGGGGGCTTTCTCCTTCTTCACGGTGATCACCTGCGCATAGGTGAATTCCTTCAGCCCCTCCTTGCCGTACTCCGCGCCGAAGCCCGACTGCTTGTGCCCGCCAAACGGCGCGAAGGGCGAGAGGTGGAGGTATTCGTTGACCCACACCGTGCCGGTTTCGAGCTGCTCGGCGATCTTCACGCCGTTGTCCGGATTGCCAGTCCAAACCGCACCGGCAAGGCCGTATTCGGAGTTGTTGGCGCGGGCGATCACCTCTTCCTCGGTCGAGAACTTCATCAGCGGCATGACCGGGCCGAACTGCTCCTCGGCCACAATGCGGGCATCTTCGGGCGGGTTGTCGAGGATGGTCAGCGGCACGAAGTAGCCAGTGCCTGACGGATCGACATTGCCGCCCAGCAGGAACTTGTAGCCATTGTCCTTGGCATCCTCGATCAGCTCAAGCACGCGGTCATACTGCTTCTTGTTCTGGATCGGGCCGACGCCGGTGCCCTGCTCGCTGCCGTCGCCGACCTTCACGGTCTTGGCGTATTCGACGATCGCCGCCGACAGCTCATCATAGATGTCCTCGTGAATATAGACGCGCTTGGCTGCGACGCAGATCTGGCCAGCGTTCGAGAAGCTCGACCAGAACAGCTGTTCGGCGACCTTCTTCGGGTCCGCATCGGGGAGCACGATCGAGGCGTCATTGCCGCCCAGTTCGAGCGTGATGCGCTTGAGGTCCGCCGAGGCGCCTTCCATGATCTTCTTGCCAGTCGCGGTCGAGCCGGTGAAGGTGATCTTGTCGACATCGGGGTGGCTGGTCATCATCGGGCCGAGGTCGTCCTCACCGGTGATGATGTTGACGACGCCCGCAGGCACCAGCGGCGCGATCAGCTCGGCGATGCGCAGCGTGGTGAGCGGGGTGAAGGGTGAGGGCTTCAAGACAATGGTGCAGCCCGAAAGCATCGCGGGGGCGATCTTCTGCATCGCCATCATCACCGGGAAGTTCCACGGCACGATCCCGGCAACCACGCCCACCGGCACGCGGCGGGTGCGGCTGAGGCGCGTGTCCGAATCCTCGTTGATCTCGTCATCAAGGCTGAGGGTCGATTGCGCCGCGCTCATGGCCGCCGCGCCATAGATTTCGCCGCGCGCCTGATCGTGCGGCTTGCCCTGTTCGCTGGTGAGCAGGCGATACAGCTCCTCGGCGTTCGCCTTGATCGCGCCTGAGATGGCCTGAATGGCGGCGCGGCGTTCTTCGATGGGGGTGTTCTTCCACGTCTTGAATGCGGCGCGCGCGGCGGCAACCGCGCGGTCGAGCTCGCCCTTGCCGCAGACGGGGACCTGCCCGATCACCTGCTCGTTCGCGGGGTTCACGACATCGAGCCAGCGGTCGGTCGCGACCATCTCGCCGCCGATCAGGTTCTTGTATTGGGTGACCATGATTGTTCCTCTCTAACGCATGGGGGAGTCGTCTCTCTCTGGGTTGCAGGTTGGCGCGTTGCATTGAAAAACGCAATCGCGACGATTGCGCTATCGATGCGCAGGTATCATGAGGCGGCAAACCGCCATGCAGAAGGACGCAGCAATGAACGATACCCGCCCTGATCTGGTTATCTATGGCAGCCCGGTCTCGCCCTTCGTCCGCAAGGTGGCGGGCCTGTGCATCGCCAAGGGCGTTCCTTACGAGACCGAGGCGGTGAACGTGTTCGATCCGCCCGCATGGTTCCGCGACATCTCGCCGATGAAGCGCATCCCGGTGCTGCGCGACCGTTCGGTGGCGGAGGAAGGCGTGGCCGGCACCATCGCCGATTCGTCAGCGATCTGCGCCTTTATCGAGAAGAAGCACCCTGCCCCGGCGCTCTACCCCGAAGACCCGATGGCGCTGGGCACGGCGCTGTTCATCGAGGAATATGCCGACACGTCGCTCGCCGCAGCAGGCGGCCTCGGCATCTTCCGCCCGATCTTTTTCGCGGTCTCGAAGGGCGAGGAGCCGGGGCTCGACAAGGCGCGTGATGCTTGGGCGAACCAGCTGCCGCCGATTTTCGACGTGCTGGAAGCGCGGCTGGATGGCGGAGCCTTCTTCGCTGGCGATGCGCTGTCGATTGCCGACATCACCGTGGCGACCGTGCTGGGGCAAGTGGCGCTGGTCGCGGAAACCCCGCTCGACACATGGCCCGCCCTCGCCGCCCATTTCGCCGCGATGCAAGCCTTGCCGCTGATCGCCGAGCCCTACGCGGCGGCGGATAAGATCATCCGCAAGGCCTTGCCGACCCGCTTCGACCTGACCTAAGCCCAGCGCCTCAATCAGCGAGCAAGGAACGGGCGGGACGCATGGCCAGCGAATGGTGCATCGGGATCATCGGCGGATCGGGCCTCTATGCCATTGACGGCATCGAGGACGAGCAATGGATCGCGATTGATACGCCCTGGGGCGATCCCTCGGACGAGATCCTGTGCGGCACGCTCGGCGGGGTGAAGGTGCGGTTTCTGCCGCGCCATGGCCGGGGGCACCCGATCACCCCGACCGAACTCAATTCGCGCGCCAATATCGATGCGCTGAAGCGCGCGGGGTGCACCGATATCCTTGCGATTTCGGCGGTCGGCTCGCTGCGGGAGGAGCTGGAGCCGGGGCGGTTCGCGGTGGTCGAACAATTCATCGACCGCACCGTCCATCGCCCCTCAACCTTCTTCACCAGCGGCTTTGTGACCCATGTCTCGATGGCCGACCCGGTCTGCCCGCGTCTGTCCGACATGGCGGCCAATGCCGTCGCGGCGGCCAAGGGCAAGGTTGCGGTAGGGGCGACCTATCTCGCCATGGAGGGCCCGCAATTTTCGACCCGCGCCGAAAGCCGGATGTATCAGGCATGGGGCGCGGATGTGATCGGGATGACGGCGATGCCCGAGGCCAAATTGGCGCGCGAGGCCGAGCTGCCCTATGCGCTGGTCGGCATGGTCACTGATTACGATTGCTGGCGTGAAGGGGACTCGGTCGATGTCGCGCAGGTGATCGAGCAGATGCAGGCCAACGGCACCATTGCCCGGGCGATGGTCAAGAACTTCATCGCCGCCCTGCCCAAGGAACGCGCGCCCTCGCCCATCGACACCGCGCTCGATGATGCCGTGATCACCGCGCCGGACGAACACGATCCGGCGTTGTTGGCAAAGCTCGATGCCGTCGCGGGCAGGCTATTCCGGTAACGGGAGGCGGGACTAGGCGTTGCCCGACCGCCGGGTAAGCCAGCCCTGAAACGGAAACAGGAACTGCTCCTTGATCGAGAGGCGGCGGCGCTCGTCCTGGCCGACAACCGCCGATTCGCCCTCGCGGTACGTGCCAAACACCCGGTCCCACAGGATCACGCTGTTGCCGTAATTGCAGCGCGTGTCCTCGTAACTCAGCGCGGTATGGTGCAGCGAGTGGTTGCGAATGGTGGTGAAGAGAAAGCCATACCAGATCGGCGGATCGGCGCGCACATTGGCATGGGCATAGGTCGCAATCACGCCCGCGCCGGTGATCGCAGCGAACAGCGCGTTGAGGTCCACATCGAGCAGGGCAATCACGCCGAGGCTGATCAGGAACAGCTCGATGGGATTGCCGATGAAGCCCTTCATCGCATTGAGCTGGGTGATGTGGTGATGCGGCGCATGGGTCAGCCACAGGGGGTGCCAATTGTGCATCGCGCGGTGCATCCAGTATTGGCCGAATTCGAACACCAGCATCACCACAAGCACCTGCACGAAGAAAGGGCTGGCGGCGAGCCACGGCGTGGCGATCCCGAGATCGGCCTTGAGCGCGGCGAGCGGCGAGTTGATCAGCATCTCGGAAAGGAACCCGATGACGCCATAACCGAAGGCGACGTAGAAGATATCGGTCATCAACTCCTGCCGGTTGATGCGCCAGCCCGCGTGCCGTTCGAAGGCGAGCTCCATGAACTGGACGAAGGCGATTACTGTCAGCCCGACGATCATGATGGTAAAGGGCGCCTCGACCCACGCGGTCGGCGCAAGCCACCAGAAGGCCCAGACGGCCGCGAGCGTTGCCGGCGGCAGCAGATTGATCAGCGACTGTTTACCCATAGGTCCCCCGCTTGAACGCGCCGCTTTGCCCTAGGGCGCGATCCTGCCGGAGCAATATACGGCAAATGGCGCACCGCGCCAAGGCGGCGCGGTCAGCGCGGCAGGGTGGTCGTCCCCATCAGCGCCTCATCAACACTGCGCGCGCACTGCCGGCCTTCGCGGATCGCCCAGACGACCAGGCTCTGCCCGCGCCGCATGTCGCCGCAGGCGAACACGCCGGGTTCGCTGGTGGCGTAGCTCTCGGTATCAGCATCGACATTGCCGCGTGACGACAGCTTGACGCCTGCCTGCTCCAGCAGCCCCGCCTTCTTCGGCCCGACAAAGCCCATGGCGAGCAGGATGAGATCGGCGGGAATGGTGAATTCGCTCCCCGCCATTTCCTGCATCTGGCCGCCCTTCCACTCCACGCGCACGCATTCGAGCCCGGTGACCTTGTCGCCGTCGCCCAGCACCCGCTTGGCCAGCACCGCCCAGTCGCGCTCCACGCCTTCCTGGTGGCTGGAGGAGGTGCGCAGCTTCATCGGCCAGTCGGGCCAGGTCAGCGCCTTGTCTTCCTTTTCCGGCGGCTTGGGCATGATTTCGAGCTGGGTGACGCTGAGCGCGCCCTGCCGGTTCGAGGTGCCCACACAGTCGCTCCCGGTATCGCCGCCGCCGAGCACCACGACATGCTTGCCGGTGGCGGTGAGGCTGCCGCGCGGGGCGGCGCGCAGTTCATCATCGCCCGCGACGCGCTTGTTCTGCTGGGTGAGGAATTCCATCGCGAGCCGCACCCCGGGCATTTCCGCGCCGGGGATCTGGAGTTGGCGCGCATCCTCAGCCCCGCCTGCGAGCACCACCGCGTCAAAATTCTCCTGGAGGCTCTTGAACGAGATGTCGACGCCGACTTCCTTGGACGTCTTGAACGTCACCCCTTCGGCTTCCATCTGCTGGGCGCGGCGGTTGATGAGGTGCTTTTCCATCTTGAAGTCGGGGATGCCGTAGCGCAGCAACCCGCCCAAGCGATCGCTCTTTTCGAACACCGTCACCGAATGCCCTGCGCGCGCCAACTGCTGGGCGCAGGCAAGTCCGGCGGGGCCTGAGCCGACGATGGCGACCGACTTGCCCGTCTTCGTTTCGGGCACCTGCGGCGTGACCCAGCCTTCTTTCCATCCCCGATCGATGATCGCGCATTCGATCGACTTGATGGTGACCGGCTGATCGATGATGTTGAGCGTGCACGCGGCCTCGCACGGCGCGGGGCAGATGCGGCCGGTGAATTCGGGGAAATTGTTCGTGCTGTGCAGCATCGCCAGCGCACGCTTCCAGTCCGCCTCGTAAACGAGGTGGTTCCAATCCGGGATCAGATTGTTCACCGGGCAGCCGTTATGGCAGTACGGAATGCCGCAATTCATGCAGCGCGAGGCCTGGCCCGCCAGCGTGCCCTCATCCGGCTGGATGACGAATTCGCGGTAGTTCTTCAGCCGCTCTTTCGGGTCGAGATAGTCCCGCTCGCGGCGATCCAGCTCGAGAAATCCGGTTTCCTTGCCCATGTGCTTGTCTCGTTCCTGAATCTTATTCCGCTGCGACGCTTTCGGCCTCAAGCCGTTCCGCTTCGAGCCGCTTGAGCGCGGCCGCATAATCGCGCGGCATCACCTTGACGAACTTGCCCAGCGCCGCGCCCCAATCGGCCAGCAGTTCGCCCGCCAGCTTGCTGCCGGTGTGGAGCTGGTGCCGCTCGACCAAGATACGCAGCCGCTCGGCATCGTGGCGCAGCATGTCGCCCATGCCGAAATCGTGAACGTTGCGCGGGCGCTGCGCGGGACGCCCGGTGCCTTCTTCAGCATCGGGGCCGGCGCTGATCGGCAGCAGATCGACCTGTGCGTGGTTGACCAGATCCGTGAATGCGCCCTCGGGATCATAGACATAGGCGACCCCACCGCTCATACCCGCCGCGAAGTTGCGCCCGGTCTTGCCGAGCACGACGACAACGCCGCCGGTCATGTATTCGCAGCCGTGATCCCCGGTGCCTTCGACCACCGCAATTGCGCCCGAGTTGCGCACTGCGAAGCGCTCGCCCGCGACCCCGTTGAAATAGGCCTCGCCCGCAATCGCGCCATAGAGCACGGTGTTGCCGACAATGATGTTGTCCTGTGCCGCGCGCGGAGCCTCGGTAGGCTGGCGCACAATAATGCGCCCGCCCGACAGCCCCTTGCCGACATAGTCATTGGCATCGCCGACCAGATCGAGCGTCACCCCATGCGCGAGCCAAGCGCCGAAGCTCTGCCCCGCTACGCCGGTCAGGTTGATGCGGATGCAATCGGTCGGCAGGCCCTCGTGGCCATGCGCCTTAGCGATCTGGCCCGAGAGCATCGCGCCGACCGTGCGGTGGACGTTGCGGATGGGGTATTCGAGCTGCACCGGCTGCTTGCCCGCGATCGCGCTGCGGCAATCGGCGATCAGCTGGTTGTCCATCGCGTTTTCGAGCCCGTGATCCTGCACCCCGCGCTGACGCAGCGAAGCGCCGGGCTTGAGCGGCACTTGATGCAAGATGCGGCTGAGGTCGATCCCGCGTGCCTTCCAGTGCCGCTCCATCCGGCGGGTGTCGAGCAGGTCGACCCGGCCGACCATCTCGGCGACGGTGCGGATGCCCATTTCGGCCATGATCCGCCGGAGCTCTTCCGCCACGAAGAACATGTAATTGACCACGTGCTCCGGTTGTCCGGTAAAGCGCGCCCGCAGCACCGGGTCCTGCGTCGCGACGCCGACGGGGCAGGTGTTGAGGTGGCACTTCCTCATCATGATGCACCCGGCCGCGATCAGCGGCGCGGTGGCAAAGCCGAACTCATCCGCGCCGAGCAGCGCGCCGATGGCGACATCGCGCCCAGTACGCAGGCCGCCATCGACCTGCACCGCGATCCGCTCACGCAAGTCGTTGAGCAGCAAGGTCTGCTGGGTCTCAGCGAGGCCGATTTCCCACGGGGAGCCCGCATGGGTCAGTGAGGTCAGCGGCGAAGCGCCGGTCCCGCCGTCATAGCCCGCAATCGTCACGTGATCCGCGCGCGCCTTGGACACGCCCGCCGCCACCGTGCCGACGCCGACTTCGGACACCAGTTTTACCGAGATGCGCGCCACCGGGTTCACGTTCTTGAGATCGTGGATGAGCTGCGCGAGATCCTCGATCGAATAGATGTCGTGGTGCGGCGGGGGCGAGATCAGGCCCACGCCCGGGGTCGAGTGCCGCACAGCGCCGATGCGCTTGTCGACCTTGTGACCGGGCAGCTGGCCACCCTCGCCGGGCTTTGCGCCCTGCGCCATCTTGATCTGGATGTCGTCCGAATTGACGAGGTATTCGGTGGTCACGCCAAACCGCCCGGAGGCGACCTGCTTGATCCGGCTACGCATCGAATCGCCATTGGCGAGCGGCTTGAAACGGAACGGCTCCTCCCCGCCCTCACCGGTGTTCGAACGCCCGCCGATGCGGTTCATCGCAATCGCCATGGTCGAATGCGCTTCGTGGCTGATCGAGCCAAGGCTCATCGCGCCCGTAGAGAAACGCTTCACGATCTCGGAGGCGGGTTCGACCTCGTCGAGCGGGATCGGCTTGTCGGCTTTCTTGAATTCGAGCAGGCCGCGGATCGTCAGCAGCCGTTCGGATTGCTCGTTGATCGACTTGGCAAATTCCTCATAGTTCTTGGGATCATTGCCCCGCACCGCGTGCTGCAACTGCGCGACGTTCTGCGGCGTCCAGGCGTGCTCCTCACCGCGCAGGCGGTATTGGTAGATCCCGCCGACATCGAGCATCCCGTCATAGAGCGGGTTGTTGCCATAGGCCTGCTCATGACGGCGCAGCGCTTCCTCGGCAACTTCGGCGAGACCGATGCCTTCGATGGTGGTGGCGGTGCCGGTGAAGTATTGCTCGACGAAAGCGGTGGACAGCCCGACCGCGTCGAAAATCTGCGCGCCGCAGTACGATTGATAGGTCGAAATGCCCATCTTGGACATGACCTTGCGGATGCCCTTGCCTACGCCCTTGATGAAGTTCTGCTGCACCTTGTAGGCGGGCAGCTCGGGGTGACGCTTGGCGCGCAGGGCCTCGATCGTCTCGAAGGCGAGATAGGGGTTGATCGCTTCCGCGCCGTAACCCGCCAGCACGCAAAAGTGATGCACTTCGCGTGGCTCGCCGCTTTCGACCACAAGACCAGTCTGCATCCTGAGGCCCTGACGGACGAGGTGATGGTGCACCGCCGCCGTGGCGAGCAGCGCCGGCATCGGCACGCGCGCCTCGCTCTGCGCGCGGTCGCTGATGACGAGGATGTTGTGATCCTGCAGCACCGCCTCGGTCGCGGCCCAGCACATTTCCTTGATCGCCATGCCAAGGCCTTCGGCCCCGGTGCTGGCGTCCCAGGTCATGTCGATGGTCGCGCAGCGGAACGCGCCGTCGAGCGCTTCCTCGACCGAGCGGATCTTGGCGAGATCCTCGTTGGTGAGGATCGGCTGATCGACCTCAAGCCGCTTGTGCGTCCCGGCATCGCGGCCCAGGAGATTGGGGCGCGGGCCGATCATGCTGGTGAGGCTCATCACCAGTTCTTCGCGGATCGGATCGATCGGCGGGTTGGTGACCTGCGCGAAGTTCTGCTTGAAATAGTCGTAGAGCAAGCGCGAGCGGTTGGAGAGCACCGCCAGCGGCGTGTCGGTGCCCATCGACCCGATCGGATCATCCGCGTCCACCGCCATCGGCTCAAGGAAGCGGCTGATGTCTTCCTGCGTGTAGCCAAAGGCCTGCTGGCGCTGGAGCAGCGTGCCTTCCTCCGCCGGGATCGCCGCCAGTTCGGGGACGATGTCCGTGATGTCTTCGAGCTTGTACTGCGCTTGCTTCAGCCACGTTTCGTAGGGCTCGGCATTGGCGAGGTCGGCCTTGAGCTCATCATCCTCGATGATGCGACCCTGTTCCAAGTCGATCAGCAGCATCTTGCCGGGCTGGAGCCGCCACTTGCGCACGATGTCCTCCTCGCGGAAGGGCAGGACGCCGCTTTCCGAGGCGAGGCAGACGATGTCGTCCTTCGTCACGCAGAAGCGGGCGGGGCGAAGGCCATTGCGGTCGAGCGTCGCGCCGATCTGGCGGCCATCGGTGAAGCATACCGAGGCCGGGCCATCCCACGGCTCCATCAGCGCGGCGTGATATTCGTAGAAGGCGCGCCGCTCGGGGCTCATCAGCGCGTTGCCGCTCCACGCCTCGGGGATCAGCATCATCATCGCGTGCGCGAGACTGTATCCGCCCGCGATCAGCAGTTCCAAGGCGTTATCGAGACATGCCGTGTCCGATTGCCCATGCGGGATAATCGGCCACATCTTGTCGAGATCGGGGCCGAGCAGCTCGCTCTCCATCGTGCGGCGGCGCGCGTTCATCCAGTTGACGTTGCCGCGCACCGTATTGATCTCGCCATTATGGGCGATGAAGCGGAACGGGTGGGCAAGGCGCCAGCTGGGGAAAGTGTTGGTCGAGAAGCGCTGGTGGACGAGGCCCAGCGCCGAAACGCAGGCCGGATCGCGCAGATCGTCGTAAAAACTGTCCACCTGCGTCGCCAGCAGCAGGCCCTTGTAGACCAGCGTGCGGGTTGAGAAGCTCGGGATATAGGTATCGGTCAGCGCGGGCAGGCCGTGCTTTTGCGCAAGCTGCGCCAGCGGGTTCTGCACCTGCTTGCGGATGGTGAGCAGCTTGCGCTCGAAGGCGTCCTGATCCGCGCAGTTCTCACCGCGCGCGATCACCGCCATCTGGATCACCGGCATCGAGGCGATCACCGCATCGCCCAGCCCGTCCATGGTGGTCGGCACATCGCGCCAACCGATGAAGCGCTGGCCTTCCTTGGCGGTGAAGGCTTCCATGCGCTGCATGACGAAATCGCGCGCGGCCCCGTCCTGCGGCAGGAAGCACATGCCAACGGCGTATTCACCGGGGGCGGGCAGATCGTGGCCGTGGCTTTCCGCCCAAGCGCGAATCAGCGGATCGGGGATCTGGATGAGAATGCCCGCGCCGTCGCCCAGCAGTGGGTCAGCCCCCACCGCCCCGCGGTGATCGAGCTTTTCGAGGATCTCCAGCGCCTGCCGCACAATGGCGTGGCTTTTCTCACCCTTGATATGCGCCACCATGCCGACGCCGCAGGCGTCATGTTCGTTGGCGGGGTCGTAAAGACCCTGGGGGGAGGGGTGTCCCATGCGTCAAGTCCGATCTGTCAGATGCCGATAGGCGCGAACCCTTGTGGCATGATCGCTCATGCAGGGAACACGCCTGAGGCAGGTCTATCGGGCGCGTTGACCCCCTTCAGGGTCGCTCTTACCCGTTTTCGGGCCCCTCATGCCGACAGGAAGCGGGTTTGGCAAGGCCCTCGCGCGAAGTATTATTTCTCGCAGACCTATTCAAACTATCGTTAGATTGCGCAAGATTCACGATCCGGCTGGCTGGGTTGCAGTCCTTGCGCCGATCATCGAAGTCCCGATGCCATCAGGCAGCCCCACGTCGCGACTGCAATTGTGCCATGGCATCCCGCAGCGGTTTGCGCGTGTCGGATGGGTTGTCCTGATCGCTGAGGGTCGCCAAGGCCTTCAATGCCTCCGCCAGAGCAGCCTCGCGGGACGCTGCAACCCGGCTGTGGATGGTCTTTCCCGTCGCAGGGTCGCGGTGTTCGTGCAGGGCAGCGGCAAAGCGCTCAACCATTTGCACCGTGCTCAATTCCTCGGGTGGAACCGCGCGAAGCCGGGCAAGCGCGGTTGCACTAGGCGGAACCGGGGCAGGGGCGACGGCGG
>LSKF01000076.1 GCA_001556995.1 Erythrobacteraceae bacterium CCH12-C2 | reverse complement strand
CGGTAGGAAAGTGGGGTGTGGGGGGCGGGGGTTACCAGAAGAAAACGGCAAGCCCGGCGCCCACCACCAGCTGGAGCGCGGCGATTGCGTGGAGGTTGTTGGAGAAGGGCTGTTTCTTCGTCTTGTGCCGAAACAGCGCCCGCCCGGCATAGGCCCCCAGCGTGCCGCCAAAGAACGCCAGCTGCAGCAGAGTCCCTTCCGAAACGCGCCAAGCCCCCGTCTCCGCCCGCGCCTTGTCGATCCCGAAAGCGGCAAAAGCGAGGAAGTTCATCGCGATGATGGCCGTCGCGATGTTGGCCGGGGTGAGGAAGGCGCTGAGGGCGGCGGGGAGCGGATCCATGCGGTGCGTAGTACGCGCAAGGGGTTGCGATTGGGTTGCTTTTTGGGGGGATGGGGCGCAGCGACTGCCTTTTCCGGCCGAGCTTTTATCGTCATCCGGGGCCTGATCCGGGGAGATAGATAAACATTCAAATCGAATTAAGCGGGAGGGTCGCCTTCAATCTTCGTAAAATGAACTAACGTCTACTTCGACTCGATTGATAACGGGAATTCCATCGCTTACAGTAAAGTGGACCGACAGCGGGTAAGAGTCATAAATGTGAATCGGTTCGTCCGAATTGGGATCATAAATCAATTCGACGAATACTGTTCCGGGCGCGATCCATTCATCATCTGCGATAACACTTGCTTCTGGCATAACGACGAAATTATCGATGATGACCTGAGACGCTAGATCATCCAATTCAGAGAGATCACCGCTTTCTGCAAGCCCGTATTCCAGCAGAGCGTCTTCAATTCGCTCGGCTAGTTCATCCGACCAAGCGTCAGATTTTGTAGCCTGAAGAGTGGCTTTCGTTGCCATTACAAAGCCCTACCGGTCCTAAATCGCCAAGCTAAATTTTCGGCAAGACCATCAAGGTCGGCCTTGATCATTGCTTGATCTACACCAAGGCCAAACAGCCAACCAAGAAAGCTTGCCTTGTCTTCAGCAGCAACCGTGATCTTGCTTGTTTTGTTTCGAAGCCTCCAAGCTTGGTTGGGACTCGGATGTACACTGAAAATGCCTCGTTGGCTCCATATACGGTCTGCAAGGGCGGTAGGATAGACAAACTTTGCGTCAAGGACTGAAAATGGGCCAGCCATCTGGTCAGCATGACTCAAGAGACCGACGTCGCTGACTCGAACCGCAATTATCTCACCAACCCGCTTGCCCATAGGTGAAGGCTGGCAGGCGAAGTAAGTCGCAACAAGCGGGTTCGTCGTCCAATCTAGCAGCCGTGTGGGCAATCCATGGTGCTGCGCAACAAAAAGCCAATCCCAATCGTTCATCATTCTTGTTCGGTCCAGGTGGGGTGCAGAAAGCCGAACAAACTCGTTGAAAAGTTGCAACTCACGTGCCGGGTCGTAGTCGCTGCCTCGCCCAACCGTCGGGCGCATTGGCCAATGTTGCCGCTGACCGCGATAGACCCATTGGGGCGACTGGTGCGCTCGAAAAAAGTTCAGAAGAGCGGTCCAGCGTTTATAGCGGGCTATTCGCTCGGGCAAGTTCACGCGAAGCGCCAAAGATATCTCCGTGAGAATTAGCGCAAGGGTCTGCTAGATCGACGAAATTCCCTTATGCCCTATCATTGCGCGGTCAGGCGTTCAACACCTCGACGCGACCTCGCCCTCAAAGAGCTTGGCGCCCACTTAGATAACTTTTCGTCTTTCGTCATCCCGGCAATTCCGCCGCTTTGGTCAATGACACAATGACTTCGTCGGCATCATTTCGGCCGAGGTAGATCATAAGTTGCCCTTCGCCGCCATCGGCATTCTGCACGATACGCCCCGTTAGAACATAATCGTCGATATCGCCAAAGATGCTATCCACTCGATCGTCATGTTGCTTAATGCGAACAGAAACAGGCCATGCGTCGCCCACCTTTTCGCCAATCTCACCGAGATAAAGAAAGCCGCTATCCCCCCCGAGGATACGACCCGTCTCAATGAGGACAACTCCACTCAAAACGTCGAGTTGTTCCGGTGACGGTGAGATAAATCGAGTGACCCATAGACCTTCGAGCATCTCCCCTACTCCGCCGCTTGCACCCCAAACAGCCCAGCCTCAGCCACAACCCCATCATCCTCGTTCACAGCCTTGGCCTTCTGCCGCTTGTCGAACGACGACCACACGGTGTTCCAGTCGCCCCGCGTCGCGCCCTTCGAATATTCGGTCGCGCGGGTTTCGAAGAAGTTGGCGTGCTCCACCCCGTTGAGCAGCGGTGCGAGCCACGGCAGGGGGTGTTCGTCGATCATGTAGATCTCCTGCAGGCCCAGCTGCTTCAAGCGCCAGTCGGCGATGTAGCGGATGTAGCGCTTGATCTCCTTGGCGCTCATGCCGTTGATCGGGCCCATTTCGAAGGCGAGGTCGATGAAGGCGTCTTCGAGGCGCACGGTCTTCTGGCAGATGTCGATCAGGTCTTCCTTCACCGCCTTGGTGAGGCACTGGCGTTCCTCGCAGAAGGTGTGGAACAGCTTGATGATGCCTTCGCAGTGCAGGCTTTCATCGCGCACCGACCAGCTGACGATCTGGCCCATTCCCTTCATCTTGTTGAAGCGCGGGAAGTTCATCAGCATGGCGAAGCTGGCGAAGAGCTGCAGCCCCTCGGTAAACCCGCCGAACGCGGCGAGCGTGCGGGCGATGTCTTCATCGGTGTCGACGCCGAACTGGCCGAGGAAATCGTGCTTGTCCTTCATTTCCTCATATTCGAGGAAGGCGGAGTATTCGCTCTCGGGCATCCCGATGGTGTCGAGCAGGTGCGAATAGGCCGCGATGTGCACGGTTTCCATGTTGGAGAAGGCGGCGAGCATCATCTTCACCTCGGTCGGCTTGAACACCCGGCCGTAGTTTTCGTGATAGCAGTTCTGCACCTCGACATCGGCCTGGGTGAAGAAGCGGAAGATTTGGGTGAGCAGGTTGCGCTCGTTCTCGGAGATCTTCTGCGCCCAGTCGCGGCAATCCTCACCCAGCGGCACTTCTTCGGGCATCCAGTGGATCTGCTGCTGGCGCTTCCAGAAGTCATAGGCCCAGGGGTACTGGAACGGCTTGTAGGTGGAGCGGGCTTCGAGCAGCGACATGGGCGGTCTTCCTTCGGTTCAGGTCAGCAATATAGGCGTTATTCAGTTACGGTGCACGCGCGCAGGCGGATTCAGGGCGCGTAGGCAATCAGAACGAAAATGCAGAAGGGGGCGAGCATCGACACCATGGCGACATGGATCATCGCCGCGTTGCGGGCGTGGCCGGGCACATTGCGCTTCAATTCGCGCACCGCGTTAAAGGCGAAGATCGCGCTGACGATGAGCCCGAAAATAGCGACGCCGAATGGCAGGTTCATTCTTATTCTCCCCCTTGTATGATCGAGCGCGGGCGCGGCCGGGCAAGCCCTGTCTGCCGCGCCCCGGCCCGGCCGCCTATTGGCAGCTCAGGCATTCCTCGTAATCGGTCTGCTCGCCGCTGGCGGAAAGCTCGATCTTGGCGAGTTCGGTGGTGTTGTCCGCCTCGACCCCGCCGACGAAGCCGGCGCGCTGCACGCTCTTGGAGCGCAGGTAGTAGAGCGACTTGATGCCGCGCTCCCACGCTTGGTAGTGCAGCATCATCAGGTCCCACTTGTCGACATCGGCCGGGATGAAGAGGTTCAGCGACTGGGCCTGATCGATATAGGGCGTGCGGTCCGCCGCGAATTCGAGCAGCCAGCGCTGGTCGATCTCGAAGCTGGTCTTGTAGACGGCCTTTTCCTCAGGGGTGAGGAAATCGAGGTGCTGCACCGATCCGCCGCGTTCGAGGATCGAGTTCCAGACATTGGTCGAGTTCTTGGCCTTCTTGTCGAGCAGCTTTTCCAGATACGGGTTCTTGACGATGAAGCTGCCCGACAGGGTCTTGTGGGTGTAGATATTGGCCGGGATCGGCTCGATGCACGCCGAGGTGCCCCCGCAGATGATGCTGATCGACGCGGTCGGCGCGATCGCCATCTTGCAGCTGAAGCGCTCCATCGCGCCCATGTCGGCGGCATCGGGGCACGGCCCGCGCTCCTGCGCGAGCAGCATCGATGCTTCCGAGGCCTTGGCGTGGATGTGCTTGAACATCTGCAGGTTCAGCGCCTTGGCCATCGCGCTTTCAAAGGCGACGCCCTTCTGCTGCAGGTACGAGTGGAAGCCCATCACCCCGAGCCCGACGCTGCGTTCGCGCGAGGCGGAGTACTTGGCGCGGGCCATCTCGTCGGGCGCGCGGTCGATATAGTCCTGCAGCACGTTGTCGAGGAAGCGCATCACGTCCTCGATGAACTGCTTGTCCCCCTTCCACTCTTCCCAGGTTTCAAGGTTGAGCGAGGAGAGGCAGCACACCGCCGTGCGGTCATTGCCGAGGTGGTCAATCCCGGTCGGCAGGGTGATTTCCGAGCACAGGTTCGAGGTCGAAACCTTGAGTCCCAGATCGCGGTGATGCTTGGGCATCATGCGGTTCACGGTGTCGTTGAAGACGATGTAGGGCTCACCGGTCGCAAGGCGGGTTTCGACCAGCTTCTGGAACAGCGAACGCGCATCCACCTTGCCGCGAACCGAACCGTCACGCGGGGACTTCAGTTCAAACTCCGCGCCTTCACGCACCGCGTTCATGAACTCGTCGGTGACGAGCACGCCGTGGTGCAGGTTCAGCGCCTTGCGGTTGAAGTCGCCCGAGGGCTTACGGATTTCAAGGAATTCCTCGATTTCCGGGTGCGAGATGTCGAGGTAGCACGCCGCAGACCCGCGCCGCAGCGAGCCCTGCGAGATGGCCAGCGTCAGGCTGTCCATCACGCGCACGAAGGGAATGATCCCCGAGGTTTTGCCGTTGAGGCCGACCGGCTCGCCGATCCCGCGGACATTGCCCCAATAGGTGCCGATCCCGCCACCCTTGGACGCGAGCCACACGTTCTCGTTCCAGGTGCCGACGATTCCTTCGAGGCTGTCCTCGACCGAATTGAGGTAGCACGAGATCGGCAGGCCGCGGTTGGTGCCGCCGTTCGACAGCACCGGGGTCGCGGGCATGAACCACAGGTTCGAGATGTAGTCATACAGGCGCTGGGCGTGCTCCTGATCATCGGCATAGGCATCGGCCACGCGGGCGAAGAGGTCCTGATAGCTTTCGCCGGGCAGTAGATAGCGATCGGTCAGGGTTTCCTTGCCGAAATCGGTGAGGCGGGCATCGCGGTCCGGGTTGGTGACGACCGTGAAGCGGCGGTCATTGACCTTCTTGCTGTCGGGCTTGGCAGCGTCCTTGATCGCCTCGGCCATCGCGCCAGCGAGCGCTTCGCCCGCCTTGGCGGCGATCAGCGCATCTGATCCTGCATCGGTCTTGGTCATGGTCACAGCCTTCTCATCCCCCGCGGACGTCTCGGGCGCAGTGCCGGCATCCATTTCGTTCACAACATCAACCGGCACGTTTTCGCTCGCCTTGAAATCCATCTGAAGCCCCACTTGTCCCCCGAATCGGCCCATCAACGCAAGAGCGATGTTCCAATTCTGTTCTATACCGGTGTCTCCACAGACTTGCCAACAGGGCGCCCGGTATCGGGGCGTGCTGGCAGGTCTGTTGATCCCGTTCGGGCTGCGCATCAGACCCTGCGGCTGGGGCGACTCGTCTCCCGATCGCTCCGCTGGGGAGCGGCAGGGAGTCACCATGGCTTGGGGGTCCGATTTGCACCGAACCACTAGATGATGAATCAGCCGGGGAATCCCGTCAACGGCAGATTAAGCACCTAGTAACCGTGACAGGGGTGTTTCAGTCCGGTGTCACACCCGCGACGCGTGGACCAAGCTTGAGTCGCGCGGCCCGCAAGCCCCAAATTGAATCTGTGAAGAAAAATATGGTGATTGAATCATGTGAATCAACGCGTGAATCTTTTGCACGCGTGCCCGCATGATTGTTGCGCGGTGCGGCCCCCGCGCCGCTCAGCGCCGGGCCTCAGGTGGCGAACAATTGCCCGATATCGGCAAATGCCTTGAACTCGAGCGCATTGCCCGATGGGTCGCGCAAGAACATCGTCGCCTGCTCGCCCGGCTGGCCCTTGAAGCGGATGGTGGGCTCGATCACGAAATCTGCCCCGCCAGCGCGCAGCCGCTCGGCCAGTGCCTCCCATTCGGCCATGCCCAGCACCAGCCCGAAATGCGGCACGGGCACGCCGTGGCCATCGACATGCGTGTTCGCCCGGTCCCCGGCCTTGCCCGGTGCCAAGTGCGCCACGATCTGGTGGCCGTGGAAGTCGAAATCGATCCACTCCTCCGACGACCGCCCCTCAGCACAGCCCATCACCCCGCCATAGAAGGCGCGCGCCGCGGCAAGATCATCGACCGGGAAGGCGAGGTGGAAGGGGGGAAGGTTCATCGACAAGACTCCAAGTGGCACTTCGTCCTAACCCGTTCAGCCTCGACAGCGCCAGCCTGAATATCTAGGGCGACCGCTTAACCCGTCTCGCAGGTGGAGCGCAGACCCATGAAACTCATCATCGGCAACAAGAATTATTCGAGCTGGTCCCTGCGCGGCTGGCTCGCGGTCAAGCAGTCGGGCCTGCATTTCGACGAACTCACCGTGCCGATCATGGGCGAGGAGTGGGACCGGCTGAAGCAGGACATGGGCGAGGTCCAGCCTTCCAGCGGCAAGGTGCCGATCCTGTGGGACGGCGAGGCGGTAATCTGGGACAGTCTCGCGATCCTCGAATACCTGGCCGACAAGGTCGGGCGCGAGCGGTTCTGGCCCAAGGATGAGGTCGCGCGCGGCATGGCCCGCTCGATGGTGGCAGAAATGCACTCGGGCTATCAGTCGCTGCGCAAGGAGCTGCCGATGAACATCCGCCGCCGGGTGGAACTTCCCGGCCTCACCGAGCCGACCCGGCACGACATCCTGCGCATCCTCCAGCTCTGGGCCGAAGCCCGCGCGCGCCACGGCAGCGCAGGGCCTTATCTGTTCGGAACCTTTGGCGCGGCCGATATCTTCTATGCCCCGATAGTGACGCGGTTTGTCACCTATGGCATCGGCGTCCCCGGATTCGCGCAGGCCTATATGCAGGCGATCTGGGAACATGACTGGATGCGCGAATGGATCGGCGCGGCTGAGGAAGAACAATGGGTTATCGAACAATTCGAAATGGTGCGCTGAGCGCGCTCGCTGGGCTGGCGGCGCTGCTGGCGCTGGTCCTGCCGACCTCGGCGAACGCATGGGGCGCTTATGCCCACCGTCAGACCGCCACGATTGCGCTGGCGAACGTGAGCCCCGAGGTGCGCGCCAAGGTGCAGCGCCTGCTCGCCTATGAAAAGCAGCTTGGCACGCCGCGTTGCCCGCTCAAGTCGCTGGAAGACGCTGCCGTGTGGGCCGATTGCGTCCGGGGCGAGGGCTGGCGCTGGGGCTATACCGCCGCCTGGCATTACCGCACCGCGCCGATTTGTGAGACCTTCAACCCGCGCGCGAACTGCGCAGGCGGGGCCTGCGTCACCGCGCAGATCACCCGCGCGCACCGGGTGCTGGCGGACGAGAGCCTGCCCGCCGCCGTCCGGCTCGAAGCACTGGCCTTCATGGTGCACTTCGCGGGCGATGTGCACATGCCGCTCCATTCGGGTGACAACGAGGATCGCGGCGGCAATGACCGCGAGGCTGCCTATGGGATCAAGCCGGGGCTGAACTTGCACAGCATTTGGGATGGCCCGCTGGCCGAACGCGCGATCAGCGATCCTGCCGACCCGGTGGTGCGCCGCTACACGCCTGCCGAGCGCGCGGAGCTTGCCGGGGGCACGCCCGATGATTGGGGCCGCGAAAGCTGGGAAATCGCGCGCAGCTTCGTCTATCCCACCGCCTTCGACGCTGAAGACGTCTGCGCCGCGCCGCTGCCCGAGAGCACCGCCTTGAGCCAGGAAGACATCGCTCGTGGGGTGCCGATCGCCAAGCGGCGGGTGCAGCAGGCAGGGCTCAGGATCGCCGGACTGCTCGAAAGTGCCTTCGCGCCGGGGCCGTTGGTGGTGGAGGAAGAACGGCGGCGCTAGGCTATCCGAACGCCTTGGCGAGGAACCACGCGCCCACGCCCAGCATCGCCAACGCCAGCACCCGCCGCACCATTCGGGCGCGCGCTTCGGCCATCAGCACGCCCCGCGCCCGCTCTGCCCCCAGCACCAGCGCGAGGTGAATTGCTGTGGCGATGGTCACGCTGACCGCCGCCAATGTCAGGCCTTGCCCGAAGCTCGGCGTCCCGCCGGTGATGAACTGCGGCATCACGGTGATGAAAAACAGCGCCGATTTGGCGTTGACAAGGTTGATCACGAACCCGGCCAGCGCGTGACGTTGCTGGCTCTGGCGCGGGGTCGCGGTGGGCGAACTTTCGCCTGAGTCCCGCCACGCCTCCCACGCGAGCCACGCCATCATCGCCGCCGCCAGTACGGCAATCGCCTGCGTGAGCGCCGGGCCCTGTGCAAGGATCACGCTCGCCGCGAGCACGCTCAGGGCAGCATTGGCGGCGAGGCCCAGCGCGACCCCGAAGATCGCCCCCAACCCGGCGCGGCGTCCTTCTGCAAGGGTGAGCGTGACCAGCCAGGCCATATTAGGTCCTGGGGTCAGCTGCACCAACAGCACCGCCAGCGCAAAGCCGCCAATGTCGATCACGGTATGCGGCGCGTATCGTAGCGCGAGCCGTCCTTGCGGGCATAGCCTTCGGCGTCGAACACCATGTCGATATCGGGATATTCGCCGCTGTCTCCTTCACGCGCGCCCGCGCTAACGGCGACGAAGACGCAAGGGGCGTCAGAGCTGTTGTGGAGGCAGTGGCCACTTTCCTCGCCCGCCGGAAAGGCCAGCACATCGCCGGGACCGACCGCGGTCTCGCCGCTATCGTCGATCAGCACCGCCGCACCTGTCAGCATCACCACCAGCTCATCCTGCCCGCGGTGCCAGTGGCGCTGCGAGGAATAGGCACCGGGCGCGAGGGTCACGTGGCTCGCCCCCATCAACGTCAGGCCCGCGGCGGGCGCAAGGCGGCGATACCAGCGGCCTTCCACCGCCGCATCGTAGGGCGGCGGGTAGCCGGTCGCATTGGTCTGGGGAATCGCGTCAAGATCGAGCTTGGGCATTGCCGGAAACTCCTGCTAGGCAGGCACGAATGCTTGATCCGCTCGACCTTGCCAAGCGCCTGATTGCCGCCCCCAGCGTAACGCCTGCCACCGGCGCGGTGTTTGACGCATTGGAGGCAATTTTGGTGCCCTTGGGCTTTGCCGTGAACCGCTTCATGCGCGGGGAGGGGCCGGAGGGGAGCGAGGAAGCCCCGGTCGAAAACCTCTTCGCGATCCGCCAAGGCCCAGAGGGCACGCGCCACTTTGCGTTCGCTGGGCATCTGGATGTCGTCCCACCGGGGGAGGGCTGGGCCTCCGACCCGTTCGAGCCGCAGGAGCGCGGCGAATTGCTACACGGGCGCGGCGCGGTCGACATGAAGGGGGCGATTGCCGCGATGGTTGCTGCCGTCGCCGAGGTTCCCGTCGAGGCAGGCACGATCAGCTTCATCATCACCGGCGACGAAGAAGGCCCCGCGCTGCACGGCACCCGCGCGCTGATCGATTTTATGGAGAGCGCCGGGCATCAACCTGATCTCTGTCTGGTGGGCGAGCCCACTTCGGTCAACCGCCTGGGCGACATGGTGAAGATCGGCCGCAGGGGCTCGGTCAATATCTTCATCACGGTTGAGGGCACGCAGGGCCACGTCGCCTATCCGCATCTGGCGGACAACCCGCTGCCCCGGCTGGTCGCGATCCTTGCCGAGCTTGACGCCTTGACGCTCGATACCGGCACCAAGTGGTTCCAGCCGAGCAACCTCGAAATCACCGAAATCACCGCCCCCAACCGCGCGCACAACGTGATCCCGGCCAAGGGCGAGGCGCGTATTTCGATCCGCTTCAATGACCTTCACACCGGCAAGAGCCTGTCCGACCGGGTCTGCGCGATCGCCGAAAAGCACGGCGGCAAGGCGCGCCCGGTGATCTCGGGTGAGCCGTTCCTGACCGAGCCGGGGGCGTTTTCCCGGCTGGTGAGCGCCGCAGTCGAAGCCGAAACCGGCATCACGCCCGAACTCAGCACCACCGGCGGCACCTCTGATGCGCGCTTCCTGCGCGCTGTGTGCCCGGTGATCGAATTCGGCCTATGCAACGCCACCATGCACAAGCGCGACGAGGCCGTGGCGATCCCCGATCTTGCCGCACTCGCCCGCATCTACGCCCGCATCGCGCGCGATGCTCTCGCGCTCAACGAAACCCAAGGATAGCCGCTGCGGCGGACGGGAGATATCATGGACCGCAAGCTCACCCTCTACATCCTCGTCGGCATGGTGCTCGGCGTGATCGTTGGTCAGGTGCTGAACCAGATGGTCCCCTCCGAGGTGATCAAGGCCGATATCGCGCCGTGGTTCAAGCTGCTGAGCGACATCTTTTTGAACCTCATCAAGATGCTGGTCGCCCCGCTGGTGCTCTCGACCATCGTCGTCGGCATTGCCCACATGGGTGATAGCGCGGCGCTGGGCCGCATAGGCGTGCGGGCGCTGACGTGGTTCATCACCGCCAGCCTGATCTCGATCGGCCTCGGCCTCATCCTCGTGAACCTGTTCCAGCCCGGCATCGGCGCCCCGATTCCCGAGGCCGCCGAAGCCGCCGCGGCGGTGGGCGAGGTCAAGGAATTGAAGGCGACCGAGTTCATCCTCTCGATCTTCCCCAAGAACGCGGTTGAGGCGCTGGCGACCAACAATATCCTGCAAATTCTGGTGTTCTCGATCTTTGCCGGTGTTGCCTTGTCGGCCATCGGCGAACGCGGGCAGGCGCTGGTCAAGGGCGCTGATGCGCTCGCCGAGATGATGCTGCAGGTCACCGGTTACGTTATGCGCTATGCGCCGATCGCGGTGTTCGGCGCGCTCGCCAACGTGGTTGCCGCGAGCGGGCTGGCGATCCTTGGCACGTACCTCACGCTGCTGCTTGAGTTCTATTTCTCGCTGGTGCTCTTGTGGGTGATCCTGCTGGGGGCGGGGGCCGTGTTCCTCGGCGGGCGGATCTGGGCGCTGATCCGCTACATCCGCCAGCCACTGATGATCGCCTTCTCGACCGCTTCGTCGGAAGCCGCTCTGCCCAAGCTGTTCGAGCAGCTCGACCGTTTCGGCGTGCCGCGCCGCATCTCGGGCTTCATGCTGCCGCTGGGCTACTCGTTCAATCTCGATGGCTCGATGATGTACATGAGCTTTGCGACGCTGTTCATCGCGCAGGCTTACGGGATCGAGCTCAGCATCGGCACCCAGATCATGATCCTGCTGACGTTGATGATCTCGTCCAAGGGCATCGCTGCCGTTCCGCGCGCGAGCCTCGTGGTGATCACCGGCACGCTGGCGATGTTCGGCCTGCCGGTCGAGGGCGTGGCGATCATCCTCGCCATCGACCAGTTCCTCGACATGGGCCGCACTGCGACCAACGTGGTCGGCAATGCGGTGGCAACGGCGGTCATCACCAAGTGGGAAGGGATGCTGGAGGTCGAGGAGCCCGACTTCGTCGAACACGCCCACGCACCTGCGCACACGGCCGCCGATGGCCGTGCGGGTCTGGAGCTGGATCCCAGCAATTTCGAGGACGGGCGCGGGTGACGCCATGACAGTCAACTGCACGTGCGGCGGGGTGACACTGACGCTCGCCCGCAAGCCCGACTTCATCCACGAATGCAACTGCACGCTCTGCACAGCCGTAGCGGCGCGGTGGGCGTATTACAGTCCGGAGCAGGTCAGCATTTCCGGCGCAACGTCAGGTGCCGCCCGCACGGACAAGCCCACTGCCTCCGCCGAGGTTCATTCCTGCCGGGATTGCGGGACGACCACCCATTTCGTGCTGACTGAAGCTGCAATCGCGCAGCACGGCAACACCATGATGGGGGTCAATATATGGCTGGCTGACCTTGGCGATCTGGCCGGGGTTGAGGTGCGCTATCCCGATGGTCTTGCCTGGAGCGGACAGGGCGAATGGGACTATGTCCGCGAGGCGACCGTCCTCTGACAGTCGGCGCCCTTGGCGCCTCTACTTGTCCTTCACATACTCCACCGGCACGAATGGCCCAAGCGAGCACGCCGCGCCGCGTTGCGGCACGCCGCCGATATTGGTCAGGCTATAGACGATCTGCGGCGAACACAGCTGGTTGATCGAGGTCTCGTAAGTGATCGCGCGGTCCCAATCGAGGCCGGGGCAGCGGCTTTTCAGGGTGTTGCGGTACACCTTGCCGCTGGTCATCTCGAAGTCGATCACGCTGCCCGAGCGCACCACCGATGCGCGCACCTGATCGCGCATGATGCAGGTCTGTCCCTCTCCCAGCACTGTCACCGCTGGAACCCGCGCCGCATCTGCCTCAGCCCGGGCGGCAGGATCGGTGGGCGCGCAAGACGCGGCGAGCACGGCGAGGGGCAGCAGGGCGAGCAAGCGAGGCGTCATGGCAATTTCCTCCACCGTGAAGATACGCAATGATCGCCCGCGCGGTTGAACCACGCCTTAATCCGCCTCGGTTGCCCCCGCCTCAGCACGCCCCTTCGGCGCCTCCAGCACCTTCTTACGGAAGCTGCACAGGTCCACGACCTTGCAGCGCCAGCACTCCGGCGTGCGCGCCTTGCAGACATAGCGGCCGTGGAGGATCATCCAGTGGTGCGAATCGCGGCGGAAGGGCTGGGGGACGCGCTTTTCCAGCTTGGCCTCGACCTGATCGGGGGTCTTGCCCTTGGCCATGCCGGTGCGGTTGCCGAGGCGGAAAATGTGGGTGTCGACCGCGAAGGTCTCCTGCCCGAACCAGCAGTTGAGCACCACGTTCGCCGTCTTGCGCCCAACGCCGGGGAGCTTCACCAGCGCCTCGCGGCTATCGGGCACCGCGCCGCCGTGTTCCTCTACGAGGATGCGGGAGAGCGCCATCACGTTCTTGGCCTTGGAGTTGAACAAGCCGATGGTCTTGATGTGCTCTTTCAGCCCCGCTTCGCCCAGATCGAGCATCGCTTGCGGGTTATTGACCTTGGCGAACAGTGCACGGGTGGCCTTGTTCACGCCGACATCGGTTGCCTGCGCCGACAGCGCGACGGCCACCAGCAGCTGATAGGCATTGCCATATTCGAGCTCGGTCTGCGGCGCGGGGTTATCTTCCGCGAGTCGGCGGAAGAATTCGAAGATCTGATCCTTGGTCATGGATTGGGCGGGGATGCTTTCGGATGCGCGGCCTTCCACTCCATCGCCCGCAGCACCCGTTTCTCGACCGAGGGGTGGGTGTAGAACAGCGCTTCTTGCAGTGCGGTCGGGCGCGGGTAGCGATATTCGGCGGTCTTGATGAGCGCGGTGGCGAGCGCCTCGGGCTCGTTCACCGTTTCGAGCGAATATTGATCCGCCTCGGTCTCACCCACCCGGGTCAACGAGTTGGTGAGCGGGGTCACCAGCAAGGAGAGCACCGATCCGACCACTGCAAACACTGGCAGGCCCCGTGGCTCGTCCAGCCGCGCATCGCTTCCCAACAGGCGCGCGGTGGGGGCAAACAGGCGGTTGAGGAGGTAGAAGAACAGCATCGCGAGCAGCGGCAGGATCGCCACCGAACGCCAGACATGGCCCAATCGGTAATGCCCCGCCTCATGCCCTGTGACGGCGCGCACTTCGTCAAGCGAGGCCTCTTTCATGGCGACATCGGAAATCGCGATTCGCGCAGCGGGACCGATCCCTGAGACATTGGCGGTGAAGCGGTCAGACTGGCGTGAGCCGTCGTAGAGGAAGATCCGGTCGTGCGGGATGCCGACATCATCGGCGATCTTTTCGAGCGCGTCGCGCACTTCGCCCGGAGGCACGGGCTTGTATTCGTTGAACAGCGGCTCGATCAGCGCGGGGCCGGCAAGCAGCATCAGCAGCGTCACGCCGCCTGCAAGACCGCCGCTCCACAGCCACCAGCGCGTGCCGGTGCGGCGGATCAGCGCATACACCCCGGCGAGGAACAGGCCGCCCAAGACCATGCCGATCCCTTCACTGATGGCCAGTTGACCGAGGAAATCGCCCAGGCCCTGACTGGAAAGATCATAGGATCGTTCGCGATGCCAGTCGGTGTAGATCGTCCAGGGCAGTGCGATGATGGTCGAGATCAGCAGGAAGGCGGCACTGACCGTGAAGGTCGACAGGAAAAGGCTGCGCATCTCCATCCGCGCCGCGATCCGATCCAGCAGACGCAGGCGCACCATAATCAAGGCCACCAGCACGGAAACGGCCACCCCGGCGAACCATAGCCAGTGATTGCCAGTGGTATAGGCCTCAGCCTTGGCCAGCGCCTCTGGCCCAAGGCTGTCGACCATCCGTGCGGCCTGTTGCGCAGGCGTCATTGTGCTTGCCATCGGAACTGATCCCCGTTGTGTGTTAAGGATCTAATACACTTGGCCTGAAAGTGGTCAAGCGGTCAACCCCAGCACATCATTCATGGTGTAGCGCCCGGCGGGCTTGCCGATCAGCCAAGCGGCCGCTTTGACGGCTCCGCGCGCGAAGATCATGCGGTTTTCCGCCGAGTGCGACAGGGTCAGGCGCTCTTCCGGCCCAGCGAAGATCACGCTGTGCTCGCCCGCCACGGTGCCGCCGCGCAAGGTGGCAAAGCCGATCGCGCCCGCTGCCCGCGCGCCGGTCATCCCGTGGCGGCCGCTTTCCATATTGTCTGATAGAGCGATGCCCCGGCCTGTTGCGGCTGCTTCGCCCAGCAGCTTGGCGGTGCCGCTCGGCGCGTCGACTTTCATGCGGTGGTGCATTTCCAGCACCTCGATGTCCCACTCCGGCCCCAGCCGCGCCGCCGCTTCTCGCACCAGATGCGCCATCAACGTGACGCCGAGCGAGAAATTGCCCGATTGCAGCACCGGCACCGCCTTGGCTGCCTCGGCCAGCATGACGAAATGCGCCTCCTCAAGCCCCGTGGTGCCGATCAGAATAGGAATCCCAGCTTCCAGCGCCGCGGCGAGATTTGCCGCGAGAGCACCGGGCGCGGAGAAATCGACCAGCACGTCGCACTGCCCGGCCAGCGGTCGCGGATCGCCGCCGGCATCTACCCCCACGCGCATTTCGTGACCCGCTTCGGCAATCGCCGCGGCCAGCGCCTGTCCCATGCGGCCCTTGTGCCCGATCACTCCGAATTGCAGCATTGCCCGAACTCCGTACGCCCTGAGCTTGTCGAAGGGTCGCTTTTCCTTTTACCTCCTTTGAAGAAAGGGCAGGGCTTCGACAAGCTCAGCCCGAACGGAGATGGCTTTGAGCGCAAGGATCAACAGCATCGTCATCCTCACCGGGGCCGGGATTTCGGCCGAAAGCGGGATCGACACCTTCCGTTTGGCGGGCGGCCTGTGGGAGCAGCACCGAGTGGAAGACGTCGCCACGCCCGAGGGCTTCGCGCGCAACCCCGGTCTGGTGCTCAATTTCTACGACATGCGCCGCGCGGCGCTGGCGAATGTCGCTCCCAACCCCGCGCACACCGCGCTCGCTCGGCTGGAGCGCGAGTTTCCGGGTGATCTTCTGCTGGTCACCCAGAACGTCGACGACTTGCATGAACGCGGCGGATCGGTCCGCGTGCTGCACATGCATGGCGAATTGAAATCGGCGCTGTGCCAGTCCTGCGAAATGCGTTCGCCATGGCTTGGCACGATGATCGATCGCCCGCCATGCCCCGTCTGCCGCGCACCGACCTTGCGCCCCGATGTCGTGTGGTTCGGCGAGATGCCTTACGAAATGGGCCGCATCTATCAGGCGCTTGAGGCCTGCGACCTGTTTGTCAGCATTGGCACCTCAGGCGCGGTCTATCCGGCGGCCGGGTTTGTGGCGGAGGCGCGGGGGAATGGGGCCAAGACGCTCGAACTCAATCTCGAACCCAGCGAAGGATCGCGCCTGTTTCACGAAACCCGCCTCGGCCCGGCCAGCGTGGTGGTGCCGGCGTGGGTCGAGGAAGTGCTAGGCGGCTGATCCGCAGGTCTTGCACCCGGCATCCTTGGCGATGCGGATGGTGCGCATTCCGGGCTCCAGCCCGTCGAGGATATGCAGCCGCCCCCAGCCCGGATCGCCGAGCATGGCGGTACCCGTCAACAGGACCTTGACCGCTTGCATCGCCGCAAAGGTGCCCGCCCACCCGGCCATTGCGCCCAGCATGCCGTCGTCGGCGCAGGTGTCGCAGTCTTCGGCGTCGAAAGCATCGCCAACGAAGCAGCGATAGCAAGCCTGATCGGCGCGGTGTCCGGCAAAGGCCGCGACCTGACCCTGAAACCGGCCCACGGCTGCGGACAGCAGCGGGATGCCGCTCGCCACGCAGGCGTCGGAGACGGCGAGGCGGGTGGCGAAATTGTCGGTGCCGTCGAGCACGAGGTCCGCGCCCGCGATCTGGCTCGCGGCATTGGCGGGCGTGATTCGCGCGTCGGAGACGTTGACGGCCAACGCATCATCGAAATTCGCCAGCCAACGCCGCGCCGAGACCGCCTTGCCATAGCCCACGTCGCGGGTGGTGAAGATCGTCTGGCGCTGGAGGTTGCTGACATCGACCACATCGTCATCCACCAGCGTCAGCGTGCCGATTCCGCTCGCGGCAAGATATTGGAGGGCGGGGGAGCCGATCCCGCCGAGACCGATCACGGCGACATGGCTCGCAGCGAGGCGCACCTGCCCCGCGCCGCCAATCTCAGGCAGGACAATGTGGCGGGCGAAGCGGTCGAGGCGCGCGGGCGAGAGGCTCATGGCTGGTCCTCAGAAGCAGGCGGGGCCGCGCGGCGCTCCTGCCGGAAGGCACCAATGCCGTGCCACCACAGAAAGCCGATCACCGCGCCCTTGGTCGGCTGGAGCATCACCAGCAGCATCACCACCGCCACCGGCAGGATGATCGCAAGGGTCAGCCATGCCGAAAGGCCAAAGGTGCCGATCATCGCGATCACGACGGGTGCCAGCAGATGGCCGACCACGAAGATCCCGATATAGGCGGGAAAATCATCCGCCTGCTGCACCGACCAGTCCTGCTGGCAATGCGGGCAGCGCTCCACCGGCTTGAGCCATGCGCGGAACAGCGCCGCCTCTCCGCAGCGCGGGCAGCGGCCCTTGACCCCTCGCACCAAGGCGGAGACCCAGCCCTGCGGCAGGTCGACAAGCTCGGGGGAAAGCGGTGAATGGGGCATGGAAAGGCTGTTTACAGCCTGTGCACCGCCTGTCGACAGGCCTGTGGATGGGCCTGTCGAAAGAGCGGTGCAAAGGGTGGGGGTATTGTGTGCGAATTAACCCTGCTCGGGCTCAGCTCTCCAGCTGCCGGAGCAGGCTGCGCACGTCACCGTCCATATCGGCATCGCGCTGGCGCAGATCCTCGATCAGGCGCACCGCGTGGATCACCGTCGAGTGGTCGCGCCCGCCGAACTTGCGCCCGATTTCGGGATAGCTGCGCGGGGTGAGCACCTTGGAGAGATACATCGCCACCTGCCGCGGGCGCACCACCGCGCGGGCGCGGCGCTTGCTGCTCATCTCCGCGCGGTCGATGCGGTAGAACTGGCACACGGTGCGCTGGATCTCGTCGATGGTGATCCGGCGGCGGTTGGCGCTGAGGATGTCGGTCAGCTGTTCCTCGGCGAGCTGAAGCGACACGTCCTGCCCGGTCAGCTGGGCATAGGCGATCAGCTTGTTGAGCCCGCCCACCAGCTCGCGGACATTGCGGGTGATGGTGCGGGCGAGGAAATCGACCACATCCTCGGGCACCGCCAGCGGGGCAAAGCGGGTCAGCTTGGAAACAAGGATCGTTTTGCGCAGCTCGATGTCGGCGGGCTGGATATCCGCGACCAGCCCCATCGACAGGCGCGAGAGGAGGCGCGGCTCGACGCCGTCCAGCGCCTGCGGGGCGCGGTCAGCAGCGAACACCAGCCGCTTGCCCTCAGCGAGCAGCGCATCGATGGTATAGAGCAGTTCTTCCTGCGCGCTGGCCTTGCCGATGATGAACTGGATGTCGTCCACCAGCAGCAGATCAAAGCTGCGCAGCCGGGCCTTGAATTCGATCGTCTGGCTCGACTTCAGCGCCTGCACGAATTCCACCATGAACCGCTCAGCCGAGCAATAGAAGATCCGCGCCCGCGGGTGGGTCTGGAGATAGGCATGGCCGATGGCGTGGAGCAGGTGAGTCTTGCCCTGACCGGTCGCCGCCTTGAGATAGAGCGGCGAGAATTGCGGCTGTTCGAGGGCCGCCATGCGCTGCGCCGCATTGCAAGCGAGGATATTGGCCTCACCCGTCACGAAGGCAGCAAAGGTCAGCGACGGATCGAGCCCGACCGAAGAGGTGAAGTTCGCATCATTCATCGTGCCCGCCGCCATGGCGATGGCACTGGCCCCGTCATTGGCCGGACGGCGGCCGTCATCGAGCCTTAGATCGGGCAATTGGCGGCGGCCGGGGTGAACCTGAATATTGACCGTGCGCACTTCGCTCCGGGCGATCTTCCACGCAAGCTGCAGCCGGTCGAGGAAACGATCACGCACCCAATTGGCCGAAAACTCGGTCGGGAGATAAAGATCAAGCGTGCCGGTTTCGCGGTTGAGACCGCCGACCTGAATCGGCTTGATCCACTGGCTGTGCAGCTGATGACCCAGGTCCTTGCGCAGTCCCTGACTGATGTCAGACCAGTCAGCGGCGAGGTTAACGGCTTCTGCGTCTTCCATCAGATGCTCATCTGTCTGACGGCTGGTGGTCCTGGCCTTGTCGATCCTGTGCACAATATCATCCCCAATCCGCTCTGGCCTGTGGCACTCCGCCTTGCAGCACAGCCCCCTGTTGCAAAAGGCACAAGCCTCCCTTCCTCGGAAAACGCTCCCGAGGCCCCTCGCTTTCGGCCAGTCTGTAAAAACCCGAGCAGTCCCGCGCCGGGTGAAGTGCAACTAAAGAGCGCTGAGCGATTCTGCGCAAGCGCGTAGTTTTAAAAAAAATGAAATATTCCTGTTGACTCGCCGCTATGCCGCAGACTTGCGTTCAATGCTCTGTTTTCCCGAGATAAACGCATTTGAAACCATGCGAATCGCGGAGAATCCTGACATTTATCGCGGCCCAGCGTGTCACATTGGTCGCAAACAAAAACAGGCCACGCTCGCCAGCGCAGCCTGTCATGTCTTTTCCCAGATCACCATTACGTAGATTCCGCAGGAGCGGCTCTGCGAATGATGCAAAAAACGAATCAGAGGGTGGCGACTCGGCGCGTCAGGCGCGAGAGCTTGCGGGCCACGGTGTTCTTGTGCAGCACGCCGCGGGCAACGCCGCGGGCCATTTCGGGCTGGGCCGCCTTGAGCGCAGCGGCAGCCGCGTCCTTGTCACCCGCTTCGCAAGCGGCTTCGACCTTCTTGATGAAGCTGCGGATACGGCTGATGCGGGCACCGTTGATCTCGGCGCGAACGGCGTTGCGGCGGATGCGCTTCTTGGCTTGCGGCGTGTTGGCCATAATTCGTTTCTGTCTCGCGTTTGGTTCAGGCCGTTTGAAGGCCTAGGGAAACTGTGTCGGGTTGCTCGAAAAAGGGCGAGCGGACCCATGGGTCTCCCGCCGGAAAGCGGCGCTCTTAGTCAGAAGCGGTGCGAAGGTCAACGATTCCCTCACTTCTGGCAGATCGGGCAGAACCAGGTGCTGCGTCCGCCCTGGGCGATGCGCTGGATGACCCCGCCATCCGCGCGGTGGCACGGCGCACCCTCGCGGCCATAGACATCGAAGCTGCTGGCGAAATAGCCGAGCTCGCCCGAAGGCGCGGCATAGTCGCGCAAGGTGGAGCCGCCATCGCGGATCGCCGCTTCGAGCACGGCAACGATCGCGGGCACCAGACGGGCGAGCTGTGGTCCGGTGACCTTGCCCGCGGGCTTCGTCGGGCGGATACCGGCGCGCCACAGCGCTTCGCAGACATAGATATTGCCTAAGCCAGCCACGGTCCGCTGATCGAGCAGGCACAGCTTGATCGATTGGGTCTTGCCCCTCAGCGCCGCCTTCAAATGCGCCGCCGTCAGCCCCGGCCCCAGTGGCTCCGGCCCCAGCGCAGCGAACTGCGGCCAAACCTCGAGGCCCTCGGTCTCCACCAGATCGACCGAGCCGAAGCGGCGCGGATCGCACAATGCGAAGCGGTGTGCATCTGTTTCCAGCACCAGGTGATCATGCGGCTCGGCCGCAGCCGGGTCGATCCGCCAGCGCCCGCTCATTCCCAAGTGGAAGATCATCGTCGCATCGCGGTCGAGATGGATGAGGCCGTATTTCGCTCGCCGCGACAGGCCGCTGACCTGCGCCCCGGTCAGCACCTGCACCAGATCGGCAGGGAAGGGGCGGCGCAGGTCCGGGCGGTTCAATTGGACACGGGTGATCCGCGCCCCATCAAGGAACCGCGCGAGGCCCCGCACCGTGGTTTCGACTTCGGGGAGTTCAGGCATTGCAAACTTCGCACATGGCCAGGCCCTCTATCACCCTTTGCCTGCGGGGCAATTCCCTCTAGGGAACGGCGCATGAGCGATACCACCCCTGAAACCGTCTCCTTCGGCTACATTGAGGTCACCCCGGAAGAAAAGACCCGAAAAGTGGGCGAGGTCTTCTCCAGCGTGGCGCGCAAATACGACATCATGAACGACGCGATGAGCTTCGGCATGCATCGCGGATGGAAAGACCGTTTCGTGAAGCGCGTGAAGCCGCAGCCGGGGGAGAATATCCTCGATATGGCAGGCGGCACCGGCGACATCGCCTTCCGCATGGCTGATCGCGGTGCCAATGTGACGGTGGCGGACATCAATCAGGACATGCTGGATGTCGGCGCCGAGCGCGCCATGGAGCGTGATGAGGCGGAAGGGGCGGGCAGCCTCGTGTTCTCGCACCAGAATGCCGAAGAGGTAAGCTTCGCCGCCAACACCTTCGATGCCTACACCATCGTCTTCGGCATCCGCAACGTGACCTACAAGGACAAGGCGCTGGCCGAGGCGTATCGCGTGCTGCGTCCGGGCGGGCGGTTCTTCTGCATGGAGTTTTCGGTCACCGACTGGTCGGGCTTCCGCGAGATCTATGATCTTTATTCGATGCATGTGATGCCGCGGATGGGGCAGGCGATTGCGGGGGATGCCGACAGTTATCGCTATCTGGCGGAATCGATCCGCAAATTCCCCCGCGCAGCCGAATTCGAGGCGATGATCCGCGCTGCCGGATTTGTGAACACCAAGGCCGAGATCATTCTCGGCGGTGCGGTGGCGATCCATTCGGGCTGGAAGATCTGACCGCGTGACATCTTCTGCTGTTCACCTGATCCGCCTCGCACGCTGGGGCGTCACGCTGGCGCGCAGGCGCGCGCTGGTGGGGATCGAGAATGATCCCAACGCACCGGCTGCCTTGCGCCAGCTGGTCCGCCTTGCCCGGCTCGCCACCCTGACCGGAAAGAACGGTCCGCGCGATTACGCCGGAGCCTTCCGTGCTATTGGTCCTGCGGCGATCAAGCTGGGGCAGAGCCTTGCGACCCGCCCCGATCTGGTGGGCGAGGAGGCGGCGAACAATCTGCTGTCCTTGCAGGATTCGCTCCCCCCAGTGCCCTTTTCCCAGATCAAGGCGGCGATCGAATCGAGCTTTGCGCAGCCAATCGACAAGCTGTTCGCCGAGATCGACCCCAACCCTGTCGGCGCAGCCAGCATCGCGCAGGTGCACAAGGGCGTCACCACGGACGGGCGCAAGGTCGCGATCAAGGTGCTGCGCCCCGGCATCCGCGAGAAATTCGCGCGCGACATCCAAACCTATGAATGGGCCGCCGCCCATGTCGAGGCGATGGGGGGCGAGGCAAGCCGGCTGCGCCCGCGCCTCACCATCGCCAATTTCAAACGCTGGACCAATTCGGAACTCGATTTGCGCCGCGAAGCCGCCTCGGCCAGCGAACTCGCCGAACAGATGGCAGGTGTCCCCGGCTACCGCATCCCGGCGGTCGACTGGGACCGCACCAACGGCCGGGTGATGACCATCGAATGGATCGACGGCATCAAGATCAGCCGCGTCGACGAACTCCGCGCGCGCGGCCATGACTTTGCGGCGTTGTCCGAACGGCTCGTGATCAGCTTTCTGACGCAAGCGATCAGCGCCGGGTTCTTCCATGCCGACATGCACCAGGGCAATCTGTTCGTGGAGGATGACGGCACCATCGTCGCGATCGATTTCGGGATCATGGGCCGGATTGATCGGCGTGCACGGCAATGGCTGGCGGAAATTCTCTACGGCCTGACCACTGGGAATTACCAGCGCGTCGCCGAAATCCACTTCGAAGCGCAGTATGTGCCGAGCTACCACTCGGTCGGCGAATTCGCCACCGCACTGCGCGCGGTGGGCGAGCCGATGCGGGGCAAGCCGGTGAAGGAACTCTCCGTCGGCCAGATGCTCGACGGGCTGTTCGCGATCACCCGCGATTTCGACATGCAGACCCAGCCGCACCTGCTGCTGCTGCAAAAGACGATGGTGATGGTCGAGGGCATCGCCACGCAATTGAACCCTGACATCAACATGTGGGACACCGCCGCGCCCTATGTCCGCAGCTGGATACGCGACGAGCTCGGGCCGGAAGCGGCGCTCGCCGACCGGCTCAAGCAGGATACCGAAACCCTGCTGCGCCTCCCCGGCCTGATCCGCCGCATCGAGGAAATGTTTCCGCCCAAGGGCGGCGCGCCCGAACCGCCGCCGCTGCCTGAGATTCCGCTCATTACCGACAAGCGCGAGGGACGCGGCGTTTTGGGCTATGTTATTGCGGCAATCATCGGGGCGGGCGCGCTTTGGGGCGCGCTGGCGGCAGGCTTTATCGGATAGTCAAAATCGGTTGCGCGCGCGTAAGCGCAATCTTAACCACAGCGCGCCAAACCTGCGCGCCAAGACTATATGCGCGCTGCTTGGCTCGAAGGTGGGCCGCGTTTAGTATCAGGACTCGGCAACCCCTTTATGGTCGCCGGCATGGGAGTGGTTCGGAACCGATGGCATTGTTCGGCAGACGCAGCGGAGCACGGCGATGACGGGCGCTTTCCCGCGTATCCTGCTGGTGGTGGGCGGCGGTATCGCGGCCTACAAGGCCTGCGAGCTCGTGCGCCTGATCCGCAAGGGCGGCGGGGATGTCACCTGCGTTGTCACCAAGGGCGGGCAGCAATTCGTCACCCCCATGGCGCTGGCGGCCCTCTCGGAAAACCAGGTCTACACCAACCTGTTCGACCTCAAAGACGAAGCCGAGATGGGCCATATCCAGCTGAGCCGCGAGGCCGACTTGGTGGTGGTGTGCCCGGCGACGGCAGACCTGCTCGCCAAGATGGCGACAGGGATCGCCGATGACCTTGCAACCACCCTCATACTGGCCACCGACAAGCCGGTTATGGCGGTGCCTGCAATGAACGTGCGGATGTGGGAGCACGCTGCTACCCAGCGCAATATCAGCCTGCTTGAATCAGCCGGGGTCACAGTGCTCCATCCCGATGAAGGCCCGATGGCGTGCGGCGAATTCGGCTATGGCCGCCTGCCCGAGCCCGAGGCCATCTGGCGCGAGATCGCCGCGCATTGCGGGCTGGAGCTGCCGCAGGTCGAGGCGCTTGAACCGGAAGATGACACCAGCGGTGACGCAGCCATGCCGGCTGGCGGGCTGAGCGGGTTCTTCTCGCGGATCATTCCGCGCTCCACCGCCAAGCGCAGTCACGAGGAAATCGAAGCCGAGCTTCAGGATCTCCCACCGCTTGAGGAAAGCGAGCCCCTGCCTCCCGAGGAGCCCGCACCTGACTTCGTGCCCGATCTTGGCGGCCCGCTGCTCGCCAAGAAGGGCAAGGCCGCTGCCGCGCCGCCGATTGATGCCGAGGCGATCAACCACGTCGTCGACCCGCGCAAGTCCGCCCCCGAAATTCTGCCGCTCCCTGTCTATGAGGAGATTGAGGCAGTCCTTGGCGAGGTTCCCCAGGGGGCCGATTTCGACATCGCGCCTTCTCACCGCCCGCTGGCTGGACGGCACGTGCTGGTCACCGCTGGGCCGACTTGGGAAGCGATCGACCCGGTGCGCTATATCGCCAACCGTTCCAGCGGGAAGCAGGGCTTTGCCATCGCCGCCGCCGCTGCGGCCTTGGGCGCCAAGGTGACGCTGGTGGCAGGGCCGGTATCACTCAAGACCCCGGCGGGCGTGAAGCGTATCGACGTGGAGAGCGCGCAAGAAATGGCCGAGATGGTCAAGCGCGCCTTGCCCGCCGATGTTGCCGTGATGGTTGCTGCGGTGGCCGACTGGCGGCCCAAGGAATATCGCGGGGAAAAGATCAAGAAGCGCGGCGATGCGCCGCCCGCGCTGATGCTGACCGAAAACCCCGATATCCTCACCAATCTGGCCTCGGGCGGCAAGCGCCCCGCACTCGTCATCGGCTTTGCCGCTGAAACCGAGAACGTGATCGAAAACGCCAAGTCCAAGCGCAAGCGCAAGGCGGCTGACTGGATCGTGGCTAATGATGTCAGCGGCGACGTGATGGGCGGGGACCGCAACCGGGTTCACATCGTGAGCGCGCACGGGATCGAAACGCTCGACGAAATGCCCAAGAGCGCGGTGGCGATGGCGCTGGCAGAACGGATCGCGGCGGTGTTCCGGGCCGAGGCGGCGGAATGAGCGTAAAGGTTGAGGTGAAGCGCTTGCCCCACGGTGCAGGCCTGCCATTGCCCGCCTATGCGACCACCGGCGCAGCGGGGATGGACGTGGTGAGCGCTGAGGATGTGACGCTAGCACCCGGCGCGCGCCACGCGGTTGCCACTGGCCTCGCACTCGCGATCCCGCAGGGCTACGAAGTACAGGTCCGCCCGCGCTCAGGGCTGGCGCTCAAGCACGGTATCACGGTGCCCAACACCCCGGGCACGATCGATTCGGACTATCGCGGCGAGCTCAAGGTGATCCTGATCAACCACGGCGCTGAACCCTTCGTGATCGCCCGCGGCGACCGGGTGGCGCAACTGGTGCTGGCCCCGGTGGTGCAAGCAGCGTGGGACGAGGTCGCCGAACTTGACGCCACCGAGCGCGGCGCGGGTGGGTTCGGCTCCACCGGGGGCCACGCGAAGCTCTGATTGATCGTCTGATATTCGCCACGGATTATCGAAGACCCCTTGTCAACCAATTTGGTTGAGTTATTTTCCTGCCGTCGGACCATACCAATGGACGGCCGTTGACGCCCAATAGGAGCAGGAAATGGCCCATCAACTTGAACTCGACACCGACCGGTTGAGCGATGATCCGCTGATTCTCATCATCCCCGGTCTCAATAATAGCAACGAACATCACTGGCAGTCCCGCTGGGAGGCGACGCTTCCCGATTGCGAGCGGGTCGATCTCGGAATGTGGGATGACCCTCATCGCAACACCTGGGTCAACAAGATCAATCTCGCGGTGCACCGCGCGCAGCGACCGGTGATCCTGGTGGCGCACAGCCTCGGCTGCCTCGCGGTCGCTTGGTGGGCGGAATTCGAGCAGCCCGCCCGGGGCAACCCGGTGGTTGGCGCGCTGCTTGTCGCCCCACCCGATGTCGAGCGCGACGGGGTCGATCTGCGTCTTGCCCGCTTCGCACCCGTGCCGCGCCGTGCCTTGCCGTTCCCGGCGTTCCTCGCGGCCAGTGAGAACGATCACTATTGCTCCCTACGTGCCGCCCGCAATCTCGCCGCCGAATGGGGCGCGTGCTTCGCCTATGCGGGGTCAATCGGGCACATCAACGCTGATTCCGGGATCGGGGACTGGGAGTTCGGGCAACTGCTGCTTTCCCAGCTGCTCCGGGAGCATCGCAACAACACCGTTGGCGTTGACGCGGTGCGGTCGCGGCGCGTCGGCCAGCACGCTGCGCGCCTCCCGTGGCTGCATGGCCCGATCGCGCAACCGCAGAGCAATGAATGGTGAAGCGATGACCTGACAGAACAACGAAAAAGGCGGCACCGATCCCCTGGCGCCGCCTTCTCGTTCCCGTCCAAGGGACTGTTGCCAACCTGCCTACACCATCAATCGGCGTTGCGCACGGTCTTTTCGTTATCATCACGGATTGTGATCCGCAGGGTCTCGCCCGAATTGCCGGGGAAGCCGGTGAACATCGCGTCAACAAGGTTGGGCACCAGACGCGGCAGGCGGTTCGAGCGGGAGACCGCTTCGGCCTTGCCTTCGAACAGGCGCTGGCCATCGACGCGGCGATCGATCTTCAGCTCGATACCGCTGGTATAGATGGTGTAGCTGCGCACATCGGGGCCGCCGAAGAAGGGGTCGTTGAAGCCATAGCCCCATGTGCCAAAGCCGCCGCCCCAGCCGCCCCACCGGCCCCAAGGGCCGAAGGCGCCGCCCCCCGTGAGGTCGGTGCGGACCCGCTCCCGTCCGCCATCGACGCGGTAGTCGAAGCGCACCAGCAGATCAGCAGTCTCGGGTGAGGCGGCGCGGGTATAGCCAAGCTCGGTCATCTCGGCCGCAACGGCGTTGGCGTAGGTGGCGAATTCCAGCCCGCCCGCCAGTTTCGGATCTTCCGGAACGACCGCGAAGCTCTGCCCCTGAGGGGCCGGGAGCGGCGTGGTGAAGCGTGAGACATCGGCCTTGAACGGCGTGGCACAGGCCGTCAGGCCGAGCGCGAGCGCCGCTGACAGGGCGAGGCGCATCAATGATCTGATCGGAGACATGGGACGCAACATGACACAACCCTTGTTTTGGCACCAGTGCGATGATCGCACCGGGGCTTGCGCGCGATACTCTATCTCACATGCATGAATGGCGATTGAATATTGGCCGCGCGTGGGCCTCGCTTCGTCGCAGGTGGTGGTGCGGTTAAGGGACGGTCAGTGGCGCACCAGCCCCAACGCATCATAGACGGCGGTGAGCGTCGGCGCGCCGCGTTCGCGCGCCTTGGCTGCACCCCGAGCGAGGATCGCGTCCAAAGCCTCGGCATCGTCCTTCAGCGCGACAAAGCGATCGCGGATCGGGCCCAGTTTCGCCACCAGCAGATCAGCCAGCGCAGGCTTGAACGCGCCAAAGCCCTGCCCGCCATATTGCGCCAGCACCTCGGCCTGCGATTGCCCGGCGAGCGCTGCGTAGATGCCGACGAGGTTCTTGGCCTCGGGCCGCTCGGCCAGCCCCGCTTCCTCCGAAGGCAGCGGCTCGGGGTCGGTCTTCGCCTTCTTGACCTTCTGCGCCATGGTGTCGGCATCGTCGGAGAGGTTGATGCGGCTCATGTCGGACGGGTCAGACTTCGACATCTTGGCTGAGCCATCGCGCAAGCTCATGATGCGCGCGGCTTCAGCCGGGATGATCGGTTCGGGCAGGGTGAAGATCGGCGCGTCTTCCGAAGCGAAATCATTGTTGAACTTCTGCGCGATGTCGCGCGCCAGCTCGAGATGCTGCTTCTGATCCTCGCCCACCGGCACGTGGGTGGTCTGATACAGCAGCACGTCGGCGGCCTGCAGCACGGGGTAGGTGAACAGTGCCACAGACTGCCCCTCGCGGTTTTTGCCGGCCTTGTCCTTCCACTGGGTCATGCGGTTCAGCCAGCCCATGCGGGCCGTGCCGTTGAGCAGCCATTGCAGCTCGGCATGCTGGGGCACCTGCGCCTGATTGAACAGGATTGCCTTGTCGGGATCGAGCCCGCAGGCGACCAGTGTGGCGACCAGTTCCAGCGTCGAGGCGCGCAATTCCGCCGGATTATGCGGCATCGACAGCGCGTGGAGATCGGCGATGAAGATCAGACACTCGCCGCCTGCCGCATGGGCATCGTCCTGCAACCGCACATAATTGCGGATCGCGCCCAAGTAATTGCCAAGGTGGGGCTTGCCCGTGGGCTGGATGCCGGAAACGACGCGCATGGTAATCAATCTCCAGAAGCCCCGGCGCTCGCCGGGCGTCGCCGCCGTAGCTGGGCAATATGGTCCTTGTCGAGCGCGCCGAAGACATAGGCGGCGGCAAAAAACACCGCCGCGCCCGCCGCCACCAGCGCGGTGAGCGACCATGCCCGGTCAAGCAGCGATCCGTTGTAGCGATCTGCCATCAGCGGCGTCAGATACCAGAGCACGACTGTCATGGCCGCCGTGGCCAGCACTTGGCGCGCCACCCGGCTCATCAGCTTGGGGGTGAAGTGGAACCACCCGCGCCGATGGAGGATCACATAAAGCAGCACGCAGTTGAGCGAGGCTGACGCTGCGGTCGCCCCGGCCAGACCGACAATCCCGTAACGGTCCACGACATAAAGATTGATCGCGACATTGACGATCAACGACACCAGCGCGGTCCAAACCGGGGTGCGGGTGTCCTCGCGCGCGAAGAAGCCGGGGTTCAGCACCTTGACGATCACGTAGGCAGGCAGGCCCGCGACCAGCGCCACCACGATCTGCGCCATCAGCGCGCCGTCGGCAGCGGTGAACTTGCCCCCGACGAAGAACGCCGCGCAGAACGCCGGCGCGCACACCGCCAGCGCTGCGGCGGCGGGCAGGGTCAGCAGCGTGGCGATTTCGAAGGCATTGCCCTGCAACCGCTGCGCCTCGGCCTTGTCCCCTGAGTGGATATGGCGGCTCAGCATCGGCAGGATCGCTGTTCCCAGCGCAATCCCGACAATCCCTAAGGGCATCTGGTTCAACCGATCAGCCAGCTTGAGCAGAGTGAGCGAGCCTTGCGGCAGCGAGGTTGCAAAGAAGGTGTCGACCAACTGGCTGATTTGATAGATCCCCGCGCCAAAGGTCGCCGGCAGGATCAGCAGGCCGAGCTTCTTTACCTCGGGGGTGAAGCGCGGAAGCTGCACCTTCAGCCGCACGCCCGCACGGCGGGTTTCCCAGGCGAGGTACACCAACTGTGCCAGCCCTGAAAGCGAGACTGCCGCTGCAAGGACATGCACCACCACCACATCATCGCCGCTGTCGCCGCGCAGGTGATCGCCCAGCAGGATGCCGGAAATCAAGAATAGGTTGAGCAGCACCGGCGCGGCCGCGCCCGGTCCGAACCGCGACCGGGCATTGAGCAGGCCCGACAGCATCGCCACCAGACTGATGAAGAACAGATAGGGGAACGTCACCCGGCTGAGCAGCACCGACAGATCGAACTTGCCCGGTACCTCGGCATATTCGCTCGCCAGCAGCCACACGATCCCCGGCATCACGATCATGCACAGCGCACTGAAGGCGAGTAGTACCCACAGGAACACGCTCAGCACATCATCGGCAAATTTTTCGGCGGCCTCCTCGCTCCCCGGCCGGCCCTCATGTCCGTGAAGCGCACGGCTGTAGAGCGGCACGAAGGCAACGCTGAAGGCGCCTTCGGCAAACAGCCGCCGGAAGGTGTTGGGCAGAGTGAAGGCGAGCTGAAACGCATCCGCCGCCATCCCCGCGCCGAGAACGCGGGCAAGCAGGATGTCGCGGGCAAAGCCGAACACGCGGCTGACCAGCGTCAAGCCGCCGATGGTACCGACATTCCTGAGCAGGCTCATGATATGCGAACCCCGACCAATTCCCGTTCGTGCTGAGCTTGTCGAAGCACTGTTCTTCTTTTTCCGACACGAAGATCAAAAGGAAGGCAGCCCTTCGACAAGCTCAGGGCGAACGGAAAAGGGCGGTCGTCAGTGATCAGGCGTTGCCGGTAACCGGCTTGATCGGCTCGCCGCCGGCCGCTTCCTCGGCGCGGCGCGCGGCGAGTTGCTGCGCGTAGAGCCCGTTGAAGTCGACCGGATCGACCATCAGCGGCGGGAACCCGGCGTCGCGCACCGCATCGGCCACCACGCGGCGGGCGAAGGGGAACAGCAGGCGCGGGGCCTCGGCATAGAGGAAGGCATGGGCCTGTTCCTCGGGCACATTGCGCATCCCGATCAGCCCACAGAAGGCGAGGTCGACCACATAGACCGCGCCGCGCTCCGACGAGGCGTTGAGCGTCAGCTTGAGCGTCACTTCGTGCACCTCGGGCGCGATCACTTCGGCAGCGATGTTAAACTGCACGTCAATCTGCGGCGTCTCGGGCCACTGGAACACATCGGGTGCGTTGGGGTTCTCGACCGAAAGGTCTTTCACATACTGCGTGATGATCCCGATTGCGGGCAGGGTGTCAGCCCCATTGGGCTTGGGATCGCCGCTTGCAGCATCGAGATTGGTGAGCACGCCTTCTTCGTCGGCCATGGGTTATCGGTCTTTCAAATTGGGTAACAGGAATTGCACCGGGCGCACGCATTTGGCCGCTTCAGTGCCGCACCGCGCGCCTAGCAGGGGCAAGGCGTGCTCGCAACCGGGTGGACAGCATGCAAGATTGAGCCCGGATGGCAACCTATCGGCGGTTGGCGAATTGTAATCGGTGCCTATTTAAGGCAGTGTAGTAATTTCTGGGTATATCCACACGTAACCGTGTGGGAGGCCTGCTGGCAGATCGGATTGATATAGTGCTCGAAATCGTTCTTCTCGCCATGGTTGCCGCCTTTCTGGGGCTGCGCCTCTATTCGGTGCTGGGCCGCCGGGCGGAACAGGAAGAGGAAGCCGTGCCGCAGCGCTTCGACACCGATGACAAGGCTGCAGGGCTGGCTCGCCCCGCTGCCGCTGCCGTAGTGGCCCCGCCGCGCCCGGTCGAACTGCAGGGCGTGATGCCCGCAGTCGAGCGCGGGATCCGCGAGATCGGCGCTGCCGACAGCCGTTTCGACCTCGCCCAATTCCTCGAAGGCGCCCGGGGCGCTTACCGCATGGTGCTCGAAGCCTTCTGGCAGGGCGACCGTGAGACCTTGCGCGAATTGTGCGACGATGATGTTTATGCTGGCTTCACCGCAGCGCTCGATGCGCGTGAAGCGGCGGGTGAGACGCTCGACAACACGTTGATCCGGATCGAAGAGGTTCGCATTCATTCGGCCTCGCTCGATGGCAAGATGGCCCGTATCGCGCTGCTATTCGTGGCCGATATTGCCGCTGTCACTCGCGACAAGGATGGCAACGTGATCGCGGGTTCGCTCAACGACGCGATCGAAAGCCGCGATGTCTGGACCTTCTCGCGCAATATCGCCTCGCGCGATCCCAACTGGCTGCTCGACGAAACCGACGAAGGCTGATCGCCCGGGGCCGCTTGCGCCCCGCCGACTGAGGAATTCTTGCGTGATGCGGCGGCTGCTTGCCCTTGCGATGCTGATGGCGCTGGGGGCTTGCGGACGGATTATCCCGCAAGGTTCTGTGCCGCCCCCGGCGGTTACCACCCCGGTCGCCCCGATCGCTGCGAATGCGGTGATGGCCGGGATCGCGGCTGGGCCTGCGCTGGCGTCGCTCGCCGTGTCCGATGCCGATGCGCGCGGCGCGCTTGCCAGCTTCATCGAATCCTGCCCCCGCCTGCTCGCCCGCGAGGACGCGAGCGGCCTGACCCGTCCTGACGACTGGCGCGCGCCCTGCGAGGCCGCACGCGGCTGGCCGCAAGCCCGCGCACGCGCATTCTTTTCCGAACAACTCGTCCCGGTGCAGGTCGGCGACGGCAAGGCTTTCGCCACCGGCTATTTCGAGCCCGAGATCGCCGGCAGCCGCACCCGACGCCCCGGATTTGACGTGCCGGTCTATGCCTTGCCTTCCGACCTCGTGCGCGGCTGGCCCGATGATGTCCCCGCGTCCGAACGCACCGGCCGTCCGCCGCTGGGCCGTTACGACGAACAGGGCCGCTTCGTGCTCTATCATGATCGCGCCGCGATTGAGGATGGGGCGCTCGAGGGCAAGGTCCCGGTGATTGCCTACGCCGCCGATCCGGTGGAGTTCTTCTTCCTGCAAATTCAGGGCTCAGGCCGCTTGCGCACGCCCGAAGGTGAAGTGATCCGGATCGGCTATGCCGGGCAGAACGGGCGCGAATATGTCGGCATCGGCGGGGTGCTGCGCGAGCGTGGCCTCTTGGGCAGCGGGCAGGGGCAGTATGCGGGGTCGATGCAGGGGATCATCGCCTATATCCGCGACAACCCGGTGGAGGGGCGCGATTTGATGCGTCTCAACAAGAGCTGGATTTTCTTCACCGAGCTGAAGGGCGATGGCCCGCTGGGCGCGCTCGGGGTTCCGGTGCGACGCGAGAACTCGGTAGCCGCCGATCCCGCCTATGTGCCGCTCGGCGCCCCGGTGTGGCTGGAACTCGACCGGGCCGAGGCGAACGGACTGTGGGTGGCGCAGGACACCGGCGGGGCGATCAAGGGCGCGAACCGGTTCGACACCTTCTGGGGCGCGGGCGAGGATGCGCGCCGGATCGCGGGCGGGATGAGCGGGCGCGGGCGCGCCTACGTGCTGATCCCGCGCACCGCCGCCGCGCGGCTCGGCGCGGTGCGACGGTGAGGCCCCCGCGGGGCCTGTCCGCTGGCGAGCAGGCCGCCTGGGCGCATCTGGCCGCGAGTGTGAAACCGCTGCCGGGAAAAAAGCGTCCAAGCCCGCCTCGGACCGGGGACGATGCGCAACCCAAAGTTGGTGCAGCCGCCTCCTCTCCGGCTACCCCTGCCAAAATGCCCAAGCCGGCAAAGCCCGCCGCCAAGCCGCGCGCGCCTCTCCCTCAGGCTGCGCATCGACCCTCAGTCGTCAAGGAAGAGGATGGCGGCCTCGATTCGCACTGGGACCGACGCATGAAGGCCGGGCGGCTGGAGCCTGACCTGACGCTCGATCTGCACGGCCACACGCTCGACACTGCCTTTGACCGGATCATGGCGGGGCTCGATCAAGCGCGAATGATGGGCGCGCGCGTGGTGCTGGTGGTGGCCGGGCGCGAACGGCCCGTCGATCCCGCTGACCGGATGCAGAGGCGCGGTGCAATCCGCGCCAAGCTGCTCGACTGGCTCGCCGCCAGCCGCCACGCCGACGCGATCACCGCCGTCCGCCGCGCCCACATCCGCCACGGCGGCGAAGGCGCGCTCTACTTGATCCTCAAACGGCGCGGCTGACGCAGAGAGATACATTCCTCGTGGCATGGAAATGGCCAGCATAGATCGACGGTGCAGACGACCGGGGCGCAGTCATTAGGTCCGCGTTCGGGAGGCGCTGCCGACTAGCCCGATGCCCCGGGTCAAGGCGCAATAGGTGACACGGGAAGGGCGGTTGCGAACGGCAGAGACCCACCCGGCTGCGGTCACAAGAGGCGTGAGCAGTGAAATTGAACGTCCGGTTCTGCCAAAAGCCGACATCGCCGTTTCGGGATCTGCATCGGCTTCTCGCATGAAAAGGTCTGCGTGGAAGACCGAAGGACTGAGCCGAGGTGTTTCCTGAGGTTCCAGGCAACAACGTGATAGCGCGCAGCCTTTCGACAGGAACGTGTATTCCGGTCGCTGTCATTCCCTCTTGGCATAGAAGCTATTGCCGCAGGCACTCTGCCGGATGAGCCCTAATCAGCGCATCTAGGGGTCACGGCATCCCAGCCGCACTGATCCAAGGAGTTTCCCATGACCCGCATCACCGTTCCGACCCGCGACACCGTTTCCGAAGCCAATCAGGCGATGTTCGACGCGCTCAAGGGCAAGCTCGGCTTCGTTCCCAATCTCTACGCCACCTTCGCGCTCTCGAATAACGCGCTGGGCACCTATCTCGCGCTGCAATCGGCGAAGTCATCGATCAACGCCAAGGCGCGCGAAGTCGTGAACCTGGTGGTGAGCCAGTACAATGACTGCCGCTACTGCCTTGCTGCGCACACGGCGCTGGGCAAGATGAACGGCTTCACTGATGATCAAATCATCGCCATCCGCAAGGGCGCTGCGCCCTTCGACGCCAAGCTCGATGCGCTCGCCAAGCTGACCCGCGCGCTGGTCGCCAATCGCGGCCATGCTGATGCGGCTGCGATGGACGCCTTCTTCGCGGCCGGTTGGACGCAGGAAAACCTCGTCGACGTGATCGTGACCATCGGTGACAAGATCATCAGCAACTACCTCCACGCCGCGACCGACATTCCGGTCGATTTCCCCGCGGCCCCCGAACTTGAGGTGGCGATGGCGGCCTGATCCCGCCGCGCCCCTTTTGCCC
>LSKF01000075.1 GCA_001556995.1 Erythrobacteraceae bacterium CCH12-C2 | reverse complement strand
GCGAAGCAGGTTCAACGAAGAGCAGATCATTGCGATCTTGAAGGAGCAGGAAGCTGGGATGGCGACGGCGGAGGTCTGCCGCCGTCACGGGATCAGCTCGGCGACATTCTACAAGTGGAAGTCGAAGTTCGGCGGTCTGGATGTGTCCGAGGCCCGGCGGTTGCGATCGCTCGAGGAGGAGAACTTGCGGCTGAAGAAGCTGCTGGCCGAAGCGATGCTCGACAACGCTGTGCTGAAGGATCTGGCATCAAAAAAATGGTAACGCCCGGCGCCAAGCGGGAAGCCGTCGCCCATGCCCGGGAGCATCACGGGGTGAGCGAGCGTCGGGCGTGTGCACTGGTTGGTGTGAGCCGCAGGGTGATCCGTTACGAGCCGTCGCGGCCCGATGACAGGGCGCTGCGGCAGCGGTTGCGTGAGCTAGCGGCGGAGCGCCGCCGGTTCGGCTATCGCCGTCTGGGCTATCTGCTGGCGCGGGAGGGCATCGTCCCCAACCACAAGAAGCTGCTGCGCATCTACCGCGAGGAAGGGCTGCGCGTGCGTCGCCGTGGCGGCCGGAAACGGGCGCTGGGCACGCGCAGGCCAATGGTGCTGCCGGATGGCCCGAACCAGCGTTGGTCGCTCGACTTCGTCTCCGACAGCCTGATCTGCGGCCGTAGGTTCCGCATCCTGTGCGTGGTCGATGACTACACGCGAGAGTGCCTGGCGCTCGTGGCCGATACGTCGCTGTCCGGTGCTAGGGTCGCCCGGGAACTGACCAGCCTGATGGGCAGCCGCGGCAAGCCGCATACAGTGGTCAGTGACAATGGCACCGAACTGACCTCGTCGGCCATCCTGCGCTGGTCGCAGGAGCGGCGGGTCGAGTGGCACTACATCGCACCGGGCAAGCCGATGCAGAACGGCTTCGTCGAGAGCTTCAATGGCCGCCTGCGGGACGAGTGCCTCAACGAGACCCTGTTCACCTCGCTGGCCCATGCCCGGTTCGTGCTGGCCGCCTGGCGGCACGATTACAACACGGTCAGGCCGCACTCGAAACTGGGCGGTAAGACCCCCGCCGAGATCGCCGGCCAACGTGTCTGGGGGCATGCCCCCAGACACGTTGCCATCCCATCAAACAACCATCATGAAGGAGCCAGACTCTACCTCTGACTGGTAACAATCAGGGGAGCACGTCA
>LSKF01000074.1 GCA_001556995.1 Erythrobacteraceae bacterium CCH12-C2 | reverse complement strand
GCGACCCATACTTTCCCGGAGGCCTCGAATATCTCCATGGCGTCTGGTTCATGGAGGACGGCGAATGGCAGTTCCGGGCTTTCTGGGCGCATGATCGCGACGAGGAAGGGCGAGCGATGCGCGACCTTCTCACCTTTCTCGTCAAGCGCATGCGACAATATCCAAAGGCCCATATCTATCACTATGCCAATTACGAGATCGCAGCCCTCAGGCGCCTGACCGCGGCGCACCGCACCGGTGAGGCGGCGATGGACCAGCTGCAGCGCGAGCAGAGGTTCGTGGATCTCTTCAAGGTCGTCGGTGGCGGTCTAATCGCGTCCGAGAAAGGCTATTCGATCAAGGATCTCGAAGCCTTCTACATGGAGAAGCGCGCCGCAGACGTTGCCACGGCGGGTGCCAGTGTCGTCTTCTATGAGCAGTGGCGGCAGACCGGTGAGCAGCGCCTCCTCGACGAGATCCATGACTACAACCGAACCGACTGCATCTCGACGCAGCTGCTCCGGGATTGGCTGATCAGAGATGTGCGGCCTGGGGACACGCCGTGGCCAGTCCTCGGCGATGTGCCAGCCAATGGGACGCTCTCGAATGTCGAGGCAGAGGATGCCGAGCTCGAAGCCCTTCGGCAGCGGCTCGAACCCGTGCGCGCGCGTCTCGGCGAACAGGTCGCTACACTGCTGCTCGACCTGAGCCAGTTTCACAAGCGTGAGGACAAGCCCGCTTATTGGGCGATCTTCGACCGGCTCGCGCAGGAAAGCGAAGAACTGCTCGACGACCTCGACTGCCTTCAGGGTCTCGAGGCCATCGACGCACCGGTTCAAGTGACCACCAAATCCTCGGAGCGGACCTACCGCTTTCCCGAGCAGGACACCAAGCTTCGGGCGGGCAAAGCCCCTTGCATCAAGCCCGCTGCCATGCCGGAAGACGTGCAGCTTCAATCGATCAATCATGACGACCGCACGCTGGTTCTGCGCCGCTCCCACGCCAAGGGGCCCCTCCCCGACAGGCTCGATCTTCTCCCGCCCAAGCCAATCCGGAACGATGTGCTTCGCAATTCACTGATGGCCGTCATCGACGAGATGATCGCCAACACGGGACGCGTTCCGGCCCTCGAGCATCTTCTGACCAAAGCCCTTCCCGTGTTCAGCGATGGGCCGAGGCCAGACGGGATCGTCCGCGAGGGTGATGACCTTCCAAATGCTGCGAGCCGCGCGATCGCAGCCATGGATCAGACGACCCTCGGCATTCAGGGTCCCCCCGGGACGGGAAAGACCTATGTCAGCGGCCTGTCGATTGCCGACCTCGTGCGGACGGGAAAGCGGGTTGCGGTCGCCTCAAACAGCCACAAAGCGATCGGCAATCTTCTCAAGGCCGTCGCGGAAAGGGCCGAAGACCAAGGGCTCGCCTGTTCCATCGTCCAAAAGGTCTCCGATGCCGAGGATGCTGACGATCATCCGGCGATCATTGCCGTAACCGACAACAATGCTCCCGAGATCGGGACCGCACAGGTCGTCGGTTCCACCGCCTGGCATTTCGCGCGCTATGACGCGCCTGCATTCGACTACCTGTTCGTCGATGAGGCCGGACAAGTCTCGCTCGCCAACATCCTCGCGATGGGCCGCTGCGCCCATAACATCGTCCTCGTCGGCGACCCAATGCAGCTTCCACAGCCGCTTCAGGGTAGCCATCCCGAGGAGAGCGGGCTTTCCTGCCTCGAATATCTGATCGATGGGCACCGGGTCATTCCGCCCGAGCGCGGCATTTTCCTTCCGGAGAGCCGCCGCATGCATCCCGGGATCTGCCGGTTCATTTCCGCAGCCGTCTATGAGGACCGTCTGGCTAGTGACGAGGCGGCCGCGGCCCAGACGCTTGTTTCCCCAACCGGTGAAAGCCTGCTTGGCGCACGTCTGGCACCCGTCGACCACAAAGGTCGATCGCAGGTCTCACCCGAAGAGATTGCAGCCATCCGCAGCCAGATCGAAGCGATGGTGGGTTCGGTCTATCGAGACCGAAACGGTAAGGATCGCGTGATTGCCCACAAGGACATACTCGTCGTCGCCCCCTATAATGCACAGGTCAATGCACTGAGGGCGGCTCTGCCGCCGGGTGTGCCCGTAGGGACAGTCGACAAGTTCCAAGGGCAGGAAGCGCCGATCTGCCTGGTGTCGATGACGACTTCCAGCGGAGAGGAGATGCCACGCGACCTCGCATTTCTGTTCTCGCTCAACCGGATCAATGTCGCGGTCTCCCGGGCGCAGGCGGCAGCCATCGTCATTGGGAGTCCGCTGCTGCTCGAAACGCCATGCCGGACGGTCGAGGATATGACGCTGGTGAACGTCCTGTGCCTTCTCAATGAATTTGGACATGACAGGTTTTGACGTGCTCGCCTGCGATATTCCTCTCATTGAAAGAAGGAGCATCGCAGATGGCTTACTGGGACCTCGGAATGAAGCACATCGTCGACGTTGACGGGCAGCTGCTCGCGATCGACGCCGATGTGATCGACACCA
>LSKF01000073.1 GCA_001556995.1 Erythrobacteraceae bacterium CCH12-C2 | reverse complement strand
GCCGCTTGCCGCGTGGCAGGTCGATGATCATCGCCGGGTGCTCGGCAGCGCTGACCGGCACCGCGTCCCCGTCGATCACCGCTTCGGCGAATACCGGCGTGGGAAGCGCATCCGGCGCCTCGGCCTCCTGCGCCGCGCCTGCATCGAGCAACTTGCGCCGCCAAGTGTAGATCAGCGCCGAGGAGATATCGTGCCGCCGACACACCTCGGCAACGCAGGCGCCAGGCGCGAACGCCTCGGAAAGGATCCGCAGCCGTTCTTCCTCGCTCCACCGGCGCCGCCGCTCCGGCCCCGAAAATACCGTCACCTGACCCATCGACCACTCCTAAGCGCGCTCAAAAGAGCACGCTAA
>LSKF01000008.1 GCA_001556995.1 Erythrobacteraceae bacterium CCH12-C2 | reverse complement strand
TTCCGGCACGCCACCGCCGTGCACCTCATCTCGGCGGGCGTCGACGTCACGGTCATCCGCAGTTGGCTCGGCCATGTGAGCCTCGACACGACCAACCACTATGCGAGGGCCAATCTGGAAACGAAACGGAAGGCATTGGAACAGGTTGCCGTTCCGACCACACCCGGCGGCAAGCCATCCTGGAAGCGCGATACAAGCGTACTCGCCTGGCTCGACACGCTCTGAATAATGCGAAGGAATGTTGGCCGGAAACCGCAGACATCAGCCAATCTGGCCGCGTTCCTTCACATTATCGATACCTCGCGATTA
>LSKF01000072.1 GCA_001556995.1 Erythrobacteraceae bacterium CCH12-C2 | reverse complement strand
TCATCCAGAACGGCGAGGCGTAGCCGCACATGTCGGCGACCATCCAGAGCCAGAAGCAATTCATGCCGCGGTACGGGATCCCGCAGGACCGCAAGGGCCGGGAGACCGGAACGCCGCGCCATGGCTTGATCCACGGCTTCGTGCCCGCTTCCAGACGGGCAATGATTTCCTGGGTGATGCGGGTGGCGGGCGACAAGCCGCTGCCCTGCCCCTTGCGATAGGTCATGATGGTTCTCCTGATTGCGGCATCCGGACAGTCGGCGACGGGTTCGCCGGTCAGTGCCACAGGCTCCCGAGCCCCCTCTGCTCTGCTTCCAAAAGAGAAGCGGCCCTCCGGCATAAGCCGAAGGACCGCTTCACCAATTGCGAGTGGCTGTACCTGTCAGGAGGAGGTCAGGCAGCCAGCTCGCGGGGAGACTGTTGTTCGTCGTCACCGCCCTGCTCCGCTCCAGCGGGGTCGATCTCAGTTTCGTCAGCCTCCGGCGCAGGGCAAGCGAAGCGCATGACCTCAGGCACCCAGGCCAGCGCCTTTTCACGAACCTCGACCTCGGTGATGTAGGTTCCAGCAAAGACGCGTTCGGCGCTCATCGCGAGGTCACCCTTCTTGACCGCGGCGAAGCGCGAGGAGAGCTCGAGGCCGCCGACATCGGTTAGCGCGTCGAGGATCACCTGCTTCGACACCCGGTCAAAGTAGTTGGATGCGGTGGGGC
>LSKF01000071.1 GCA_001556995.1 Erythrobacteraceae bacterium CCH12-C2 | reverse complement strand
GGACAGCGCCTAGCGGCCCCGCCGGCCTGCGCTTACAAATCGCCGTCGATTGTTTCGGGGATCTCTTCGCCGGGGATCGGCCCGCCGGGGTAGGCAGGCATGGCGGTGCTCGCTGGCACCAGTTGCGCCGGAGCCTGCGCCGAGGGGATGGCCGCTTCCGACACCGCCAGATCGGGCCGCACCGTGCCGCCCAGCGCCACCCGCGCATCGGCATAGCGCTGATCATCCCACTGACCATCCGCGGGCGGGGCATCGGCAGCGGCGGGGG
>LSKF01000070.1 GCA_001556995.1 Erythrobacteraceae bacterium CCH12-C2 | reverse complement strand
TGAGAACACCGGGAATAAAAGGGGCCACGGATCGGCCGGTAGCACCGGATTAAAAATGGGCCAGTCCTGCTAGACCCCTGCTTTTGTGCGGGGGTGGAGGATGAAGAGAGTGGAGCTTTATCAGAAGGTCCGCCGCGCCGTGCTGATTGACGGGATGAGCCGTCGCGCTGCTGCCCGGTATTTTGGGATCAACCGCAAGACCGTAGACAAGATGCTGTGCTTCCCGGAACCGGGGGCGCATGGCCGGAGTGGGCAAACCTACAGCCGCAAGCTGGCGGAATATACCGAGATCATCGACCAGATCCTGGTGGATGACCGCAAGGTGCACAGCAAGCAGCGACACACTGCCGCCCGCATTTTCGAGCGTTTGCGCGATGAGCATGGTTTCACCGGTGGCATCACCATTGTCCGCGATTATGTGGCGGGGGCCAAGCTGCGCAGCCGCGAGGTGTTCATACCCCTGAGCCACAAGCCGGGGCACGCACAGGTAGATTTCGGCGAGGCGGACGGGATCATCGACGGCAAGCTGGTGCGGTTCCACTATTTCTGCATGGATCTGCCGCACAGCGATGCGCCGTTCATCAAGGCCTATCCTGCCGAGGTGGCCGAGGCCTTTTGTGAAGGACATGTGGCCGCCTTCGCCTTCTTTGGCGGCGTCCCGCAGTCGATCCTGTATGATAACACCAAGCTTGCGGTGGCGCAGATCCTGGGCGACGGGACGCGCGAGCGCAGCCGGATGTTCGCCACGCTGCAAAGCCATTACCTGTTTGCGGACAAGTTTGGCCGCCCGGGAAAGGGCAATGACAAAGGCAAGGTTGAGGGGCTGGTCGGCTACTCCCGGCGCCATTTCATGGTGCCAAGGCCGGAGGCGCCCAGCTTTGATGCGCTGAACGCGCGCTTCCTCGAACAATGCGTGGAGCGCAGGCAGGCCATCTTGCGTGGGCATGAGCACAGCATCGGGGACAGGCTGGTGGCTGATCTGACGGCCTTCATGCCACTGCCTACGGTGCCATTTGATCCCTGCCATATGGTGACGGGGCGGGCCTCGTCGATGGCGCTGGTGCGCTATCGCACTAATGATTACTCGGTGCCAACGGCCTATGCCCACCAAGAGGTTGTGATCAAAGGCTATGTCGACCGGGTTTCCATCATCTGCGGCGGGGAGCAGATCGCGGTGCACCCGCGCAGTTATGAGCGTGAGGACTTCATCGCCAACCCGCTGCATTATCTGGCGCTGTTGGAGCAAAAGCCGCGTGCCCTTGATCAGGCGGCGCCGCTCGATGGCTGGGTGCTGGCCGAACCGATGCATCGCATTCGCCGGTTGATGGAGGCCCGCAGTGGCAAGGAAGGACGGCGCGAGTTCATCCAGGTGCTGCGGCTATGCGAGCGCTTTGAGCAACCCTTGGTGGAATGGGCGGTGGCCCGCGCGCTGGAGATGGGGGCGATCAGCTTTGATGCAGTCAAGATGATCGCGCTGGCCCGACTTGAGCAGCGCGTGCCACGCCTCGATCTGCAATTTTACCCGCACTTGCCACGCGCCCATGTTGGGCGCACTGACCCGCGCAGTTATATGGGCCTGCTCTCGCAGTCCGGCACCCTGGCGACAGGAGTGGCGGCATGAGCGATCCCATGATGCCGCTGCCGGCCATCGAGGCAGAACCAACCAGCGTGCCGCCCGCCGTGCTGCTGGCAAACCACCTCAAAGCACTCAAGCTGCCATCCTTCGCGCGCGAATATGAGAAGGTCGCGTTTGAGGCCGCGCAGGATCGGGCCGATTACCCGCGCTATCTGCTGCGCCTGTGCGAACTGGAGCGCATCGACCGTGAACGCCGGATGGTCGAGCGTCGCATCCGCATGGCCAGGTTCCCGCATACCAAGAGTTTTGACACCTTCGACTTTGCAGCCCAGCCATCACTGAACAAGGCGCTGGTGCTGGAACTGGCGCGCGGAGAATGGATCGAGCGGCAGCGCAATGTCATTGCGCTGGGCCCCAGCGGTACCGGCAAGACCCACACCGCCCTCGCGCTGGGACTGGCCGCTTGCCAGAAGGGGCACAGCGTGGCCTTCACCACCGCTGCGGCGCTGGTCCATGACTTGATGGAGGCGCGCGACGAACGGCGACTGCGCAGCCTGCAAAAGCATCTGGCCTCGGTGAAACTGCTGATCCTCGACGAGCTGGGCTATGTGCCCTTCACCGCAGTGGGCGGTGAATTGCTGTTCGAGGTGCTCAGCCAGCGGTATGAACGCGGCAGCACGCTGATCACCAGCAATCTGCCCTTCGATGAATGGACATCGGTGTTCGGGTCCGAGCGCTTGACTGGCGCCCTGCTCGACCGCCTGACCCACCACGTGCACATCCTCGAGATGAATGGTGACAGCTTCCGCCTCACCAGCAGCCGCAAGCGCCAGAAGGACAAGGGGGAGGCAAAATGATCTGACAAAAGGCGGCCATCGGCAGCGGGAAATCGGCTTCCGCTCCGCTACAGCCGCTTCCCCGCTGCCGATGCTGTCCAGCCTCAACCATGGGGCTTTTTATTCAACCCAACTGGCCCCTTTTTAAACCGGTGCCTGGCCCGTTTTTATCCCGGTGTTGACAG
>LSKF01000069.1 GCA_001556995.1 Erythrobacteraceae bacterium CCH12-C2 | reverse complement strand
TTGACAGTACATGAGCCCAATCTTGGAAACCGTGTCAGAGTTTGCAACAGAGCCCTTGCGGTGATTGCCGTGCTGCAAGTCACCGGCGTGTCCGAAGTGATCGAAGGTGCGGGCGAGTTTGATTCGCCCGATGGCCTCGAAATGGGCGGGCTGGGCGAGGCGTTGACCACCCTGCTGGGCCTCGGCCGGGTGCCGCTGTTGATCTGGCTTGCGGCGCTACTCTTCGTCTTCGCGATAGTAGGCGTGATTGGCCAGTCGGTGCTGGCGAGCCTGCTTGGCGCGCCGCTCTCGGCCGGATGGGCAGCGCTGGCGGCGGGCGGGGCGGCGGTGCCGCTCAACGGCCTCGCCATGCGCCCGCTCGCCGCGATCCTGCCCAAGGATGAGACCACGGCCATCGATCTTGAGGATCTGGTGCGGCGCGATGCCGAAATCCAGATCGGCACCGCCCGCGCGGGCAGCCCGGCGCGCGCCAAGGTGATCGACCGGCATGGGCAAGCCCATTTCGTCATGGTCGAACCGCATGACCAGACACTTGCATTTCAAGCAGGCGACACTGTCCTGCTCGTGCGCCGCGAAGGGCCGACCTTCTACGGTGTGCAATATGAAAGCCCGCTTCTGGGGCTGGACCAATAAGGGAGACGCAGATGGCTTTGACCACAACCGATGGCACGGGCGGGACGGAGGTTTTGAGTTCGTCCGGTGATCTGATCACTCTGGGCGTGATGGGCGGTGGGGGCTTGCTCGTCTTCATCATCTGCGTCGCGTTGCTCGCCCGGCTCTATCGCCGCGCCACGAAGGAAACCGCCTTTGTTCGCACCGGCTTGGGCGGTGAAAAGGTGGTGATGAACGGCGGCGCGCTGGTGTTCCCGGTGTTCCACGAAACCATGCCGGTCAACATGAACACGTTGGTTCTGCCGGTGGTGCGGCGCGATAACGAGGCGCTGATCACGCTCGACCGGCTGCGGATTGACGTGAAAGCGGAATTCTACGTCCGCGTCCGCCCTGATGCCACCGCCATCGCCATGGCCGCGCAAACGCTGGGCCAGCGCACCATGCAGCCTGAGCTGCTCAAGGATCTGGTCGAAGGCAAGTTCGTCGACGCGCTGCGCTCGGTCGCGGCGGGCATGACCATGAACGAGCTCCACGAACAACGCGCTGACTTTGTGCAGAAGGTGCAGCAGGTCAGCTCCAACGATCTCGCCATGAACGGTCTGGAGCTTGAATCGGTGTCGCTCACCGGGCTCGATCAGACCAGCATCGAACACTTCAACGCCAACAACGCGTTTGACGCCGAAGGTCTGACCAAGCTCACCGAGCAGATCGAGGCCCGCAAGAAGCTGCGCAACGACATCGAACAGGACACGCGCGTCCAGATGGAGACCAAAAACCTCGAAGCGAGCCAAAAGAGCTTCGAGATTGCTCGCGATCAGGAATATGCGCGGCTTGAACAGGAGCGTGAAGTTGAGGTGCGGCGCGCGGCGCAGGCGGCGGAAATCGCCCGCGAACAGGCCGAGCGTAACCGCGAGGCCGAGGTCGCGCGGATTCAGGCCAAGAAGCAGGTCGATGCCCAGCAGATCGAAGCCGATCGTCTGGTCGAGGAGGCCCGCATCGATCAGCAGCGCGCGCTCGAAATCGCCCGGCAGGAACAGCAGATCGCGGTGCAGAACAAGTCCCGCGAAGAAAGCCAGGCCAAGGCCGAGGCCGATGACGCCCGCGCCAAGGCGGTCGAAGCCGAGGAACGCGTCGCCACCGCGCGCGAAAGCGAAATCGCCGAGCGTCAGAAGAAGATCGAACTGATCGAAGCGGCCAAACAGGCCGAGCGCGACGCCATCGCGATCAAGGTGCAGGCCGAAGCAGAGAAGGACGCCGCCACCAACCGCGCCGAGGCGCTCAAGCTCGAAGCGCAGGGTCAGGCGGAAGCCGAAAAGCTGCGGGCCGAGGCGGCGGCGGTGCGTTTCGAAGTCGAAGCGGCGGGCCAGCGCGCGATCAACGAGGCGGCCAATATCCTCTCCAACGACCAGATCTCGCTCCAGACCAAGATGGCGCTGCTCAAGGTGCTCCCCGAAGTCATCCGCGAAAGCGCCAAGCCGATGGAAGCGATCGATTCGATCAAGATCGTGCAGGTCGACGGGCTCACCGGCGGCGGGCGCGCGGCCAATGATGCTGGCGCAGGCGGCAGCGGAGGTGGTCAGGGCACGGGCAACCTCGCCAGCGATGCAGTTGCGGCGGCGCTTGCCTACCGCGCGCAGGCACCGGTGCTCGATGGGCTGATGAAAGAGCTGGGGCTGGATGGCTCCTCGCTCTCGGGGCTGGTCAAGGGCGCAGCGGAGGCGGAAGCCGCTCCGGTTGCGCCCGCCCCGGCGAAACCAGCCAAGCCAGCCAAACTCGCCAAGCCCCGCGACAATGATGAGGGCGAGGTGCCGGGCACCGAAGCGGCGGAATAGACTCTCCCCTCCCCCTGGGGAGGGGCCGGGGGG
>LSKF01000068.1 GCA_001556995.1 Erythrobacteraceae bacterium CCH12-C2 | reverse complement strand
GTGGGGGGTCAACGTTAGCGGGGACGCGAGGCCTAGCGGCCTCGCTCCCCCATCCCCATCCCTTCCCCGAGGGGAAGGGGGTAAGGCACGCTACTTCAGCAAATCCAGTGCAATCGCGCGCACCTCGGCCCCCATGTCGGGCCGCGCCAAGGCGATGGCCAGCGTTGCCTGAACGAAACCGACCCGGCTGCCGCAATCATAGCGCGCACCATCGAAGGTCACCGCGTGAAACGGCTGAGTGCCGATCAGCTTGGCCATCGCATCGGTCAGCTGGATCTCGCCCCCCGCACCCTTGCCCTGATTTTCCAGCACCCGCATGACTTCGGGCTGGAGGATATAGCGGCCCGAGACGATCTTGTTGGACGGAGCCTTGGCGACCGGCGGCTTTTCCACCAGTCCGCGTACCTCAGTCAGGCTCCCGCGCGTTTCGCCCGGATCGATCACCCCGTAGGATGACACTTGCTCCATGGGCACTTCGAGCACCGAGATGAGATTGCCGCCGACCTCACCGTAAGCCTCCACCATCTGCTTCATGCAACCGGTGCCGCCTTCGCGCGCGACCATAAGTTCGTCGGGCAGGAAGATCGCAAAAGGCTCATTCCCGACGATCGCACGCGCACACCAGATTGCATGGCCGAGGCCAAGCGGCACCTGCTGGCGCACCGCGATCACATCGCCGGGGGTCGCGCGGGTACATTCGAGCACCGACAAGTCCTTGCCGCGCTCGGCCATGGTCTTTTCGAGTTCGAAAGCGATGTCGAAATGCTCGACAATCCCGGTCTTGCCGCGTCCGGTGACGAAGATCATCTGCTCGATCCCCGCCTCGCGCGCCTCGTCGACCGCATACTGGATCAGCGGGCGGTCCACGACGGGGAGCAATTCCTTGGGCACCACCTTGGTGGCAGGCAAGAAACGGGTGCCGAGGCCAGCGACGGGAAACACGGCCTTACGGATCGGTCTGGGAGACATCGGGCGCCCTTGCTGCAACGGATTGAAACGCGTGCACTTGCCTCGCTTCCGTGCCGCGCCGCCCTTGCAAGGTCAATCATTGATCACGCGTGCGGCGGTCAGTTGCGCGAAAGGCACTTTTCGCTAAGGCAGGTTTCATGGACAAACTCATCATTCGCGGCGGCAATCGCCTTTCCGGCACCATCCCGATTTCCGGCGCCAAGAACGCCGCGCTCACGCTGATCCCGTGCGCGCTGCTGACCGAAGAGCCGCTGACGCTGCGCAATCTGCCGCGCCTCGCGGATATCGACGGGTTCCAGCACCTGATGAACCAGTTTGGCGTCACCACGGTGATCCAGGGCACGCGGCCTGAGGATTTCGGCCGCGTGATGAGCATGGAAGCGACCCGGATCACGTCCACCGTCGCGCCCTATGATCTGGTGCGCAAGATGCGCGCCTCGATCCTTGTGCTCGGCCCGATGCTCGCACGCGCGGGCGAGGCGACCGTGTCGATGCCCGGCGGCTGCGCGATCGGGAACCGCCCGATCGACCTGCACCTCAAGGCATTGGAGGCCTTTGGCGCGCATATCGAACTCGCGGCAGGCTATGTGAAGGCCTATCAGCCCGATGGCGGGATGCCGGGGGGCGATTTCGACTTCCCGGTGGTCAGCGTCGGCGCGACCGAGAACGCGCTGATGGCCGCCGTGCTGGCGAACGGCACCAGCCGTTTGTTCAACGCCGCGCGCGAGCCTGAGATTGTCGATCTGTGCAACATGCTGGTGGCGATGGGGGCGGAGATCGAGGGCATCGGCACCTCGAACCTCACCATTCACGGGGTCAAGCGCCTGCACGGGGCGACCTACCGGGTGATGCCTGACCGGATCGAGGCGGGCTCCTACGCCTGCGCCGCCGCGATCACCGGGGGCGAAGTGCGGCTGGAAGGGGCCAAGGCCGAAGACATGATGGCCACCATCCACGCGCTGCAAGCCATCGGCGTGGTGGTGACCTGGGATACCAAGGGTGTGAACATCGCTCCCAACGGCCCGCTCAAGGCGACCAACCTCACCACCGCGCCCTATCCCGGCCTTGCCACCGACATGCAGGCCCAGCTGATGGCGCTGCTGTGCCGGGCGGAAGGGGCCAGCGTGCTCAAGGAAACGATCTTCGAAAACCGCTTCATGCACGTGCCGGAACTGGCGCGCATGGGCTCGGACATCACCACCGAAGGCCGCACCGCGGTGGTCAAGGGCCCGGTGCACCTGACCGGCGCGGAAGTCATGGCGACAGATCTGCGCGCTTCGATGAGCCTCGTGATCGCAGCCTTGGCGGCGGAAGGCGAGACAACGGTGCGGCGCTTGTATCACCTCGACCGCGGCTATGAGCGGCTGGAGGAAAAGCTCCAGCTGGTCGGCGCGGATATCGAACGGGTGGATGATTGACCTTTTTCTCCCCTCCCCTTGGGGAGGGGCTGGGGGTGGGGGTTCGACAGTCGATAGGGGGTGAACACTCATCCCCAACCCGTTGGGCCTGCGGCCCAGCTTCGCTTCCCATCAAGGGAAGGGGCTTTAAGCGTTCACCACCAGCCACACCCGGATCGCGCTGGCGAGGCCGGGCGGCGTAGGCGATTTGATCCGCTCCGCATCAATCCGTGCGACGAGCGCGGCGATGGCCACGCCCTCGCGCGCGGCGGCGGACTTCAGCATATCCCAGAACAGGGGTTCGAGGCTGATCGAAGTCTGGTGGCCCGCAATGCTCAGCGAGCGTTTGACCGGGGGATGATAGGGGGACGGCATCTCCATCCCCGCTCCGTATTAGGCCGCTTCAAAGTCGTCCACATATTCGGGCAGGAACACCGGCTCGCGCACGGACCAGCCCGGCGCGGTGGCCGCGACTTCGCTCAAGGATTGCAGCAACACCTTGCGCCATTCGGGGCGGATCGATGGCAGGGCGCTCGCCGCGCAAAAGGCGGCCGGCAGATAGGGCCGCGCCTGCGCGCCGAGCAAGCGTTCGTAGAGGAAGCGGAACGCGGAAAAACTCGCCAGCCGTTCCTGTTCAAGATCAAACGCGGCCACGCGCACCAGCTTGCCGAGGAAAGCTTCCACTTCGTGCAACGCGCCGTCCTGCGGCACAAGGCCGCGCAGAGCCTTCAGGTCCTGATAGGCGACATATTGCCGACGGATCGCGGTGTTCTCCGCCTCGCTGCGGCCCCAGCGCCGAAACGCGTCGGTGCGGGCGAGGCCAATGTCGAGACTGCGCTTGATGTAGCGTTGCTCGCACGGGGCAAAACCGGCGAATTCCCGCATTTCGGCAATGGGCATCATCATGGCGCGTGTCTCCTTGGCGACAAGGAGAACGTCTCACGGCATGGTTAATTAAGCGTTAGGTGAAAAGCGCGTCAGCTGGCGATAACGTCGGCCCAGTCCGGGTGGCGCTGTGCCTGCGCCTTGAAGAACGGGCACAAGGGGACAATCCGGAAACCCTTTTCGCGGGCATCGGCGACCACGCGCTCGGCCAGCATCTTGCCGTAGCCGCGCCCGCGAAACACGTCGGGGACGCCGGTGTGATCGACGATCACGAGGCTCTCCGATGCGCGCGAAAAGGTCAGCTCGGCGGTCTCGCTTTCGCCTTCGGGTCGCAGCACATAGCGACCCTTGCTGCCGGTCTCCTCGAGCGCGATTATTGGCTTGGGGGTCATGGCTCAGATCAATCCTGCGAGCGGCGAGCTTGGATCGGCATACATCCGCCGCGCCATCCGGCCTGCAAGGTAAGCCTCGCGCCCCGCTTCGACCGCGAGTTTCATCGCGCGGGCCATGCGGATCGGGTCTTTTGCTTCGGCGATGGCGGTGTTCATCAGGATGCCGTCGCAGCCCAGCTCCATGCCGACCGCCGCGTCCGACGCGGTCCCGACGCCCGCATCGACCAGCACCGGCACCTTCGCGCCTTCAACAATCAGGCGGATCATGACGCGGTTCTGGATCCCCAGCCCCGAACCAATCGGCGCGCCCAGCGGCATGATCGCAACCGCGCCCGCATCTTCCAACTGCTTCGCCGCAATCGGATCATCGGCGCAGTAGACCATGGGCAAGAAGCCCTCCTTGGCCAGCACTTCGGTCGCCTTCAGCGTCTCGCGCATGTCGGGATAGAGCGTGCGCGCCTCGCCCAGCACCTCGAGCTTGACCAGATCCCAGCCCCCCGCTTCGCGCGCGAGCCGCAGGGTGCGCACCGCATCCTCGCCAGTGAAGCAACCGGCCGTGTTGGGGAGGTAAGTGACCTTCTTGGGGTCGATGAAATCGGTCAGCATCGGGGCTTTGGGATCGCTGACGTTCACCCGCCGCACCGCGACGGTAACGATCTCCGCGCCCGAGGCAGCGACGGCGGCAGCGTTCTGTTCGAAGCTCTTGTACTTGCCGGTGCCGACGATCAACCGCGAGCGGAAGGTGCGGCCCGCGACTGTCCAGGTGTCCTCAGCATGATCGCCCCCACCGACGAAGTGGACGATTTCCAGCGTGTCGCCCTCGGCCAGGGGGGCTTCAGCGAGGGTCGAGCGCGGGACGATGACACCATTGCGTTCGACCGCAACCTTTTCCGGCACCAGCTCCAGCTCGCGCACCAGATCGGCAATCGTAGCGGCTGCCGAGCGATGCGGCGCGCCGTTCAGGGTGATGGATTTGCTCATGGCGCGAGACATAGGCGCTGGGCCCGCGCGTGCAACCTCGAGTTTGAGGGTAGCCTCAGTGCGCAGCGCGCAGGTTCAGCCAGTGCCCGACCGAAACCAGCGCGACGCCGACCAGCGTCAACAGGAACTCGTTCGTCCCATGCGGCACCAGCAGCGCGGCCGCCATCACTGCCAGCCCTGCCAGAGCAATCCCGAATGGCAGCATCCGCCGATGGCGCAACACACCCCAGCCGATTGCGACCGCTGCCACGCCCACCGCCAGCACCAGCCCGATGCGGTGGATATTGTCTGCCAGAAGAAAATGCCCGCCAAGTCCCAGCGCCGAAATCAGCATCAGGGTCACGAGGCAATGCAGCGCACAAAGCCCCGCCAGCCCAATCCCGAGCTGATCGAGTCGGCGGCGGAGCGAGGTCCGACTCGCATCGTGAAGGGCGGGATTGGCCATGTTGGCTCCCACATATGTAATGTTGTTACATTTCGCAAGGGATGATTGCCCCGCCTTGTTGGGTCTTGGGCCTTGCGCCCTTCGCACCCCGACTTGCGCCAAACAGGCTTGCGCTTGGCCGCCCTTGAGCACATTGAGGCGGCGTTATGGCCAGTTCCGCCTCGGTTTCGCCCCACTTTGCCAGCGCCCCGCAAACCCGCGCCCGCCCGCTGGCGGTGGCGCGGTGGCTTGAGCTGGTCGCAGGGCTGGTGGTGCTGATCGTGCTGGTCGGCGGGATCACCCGGCTGACCGAAAGCGGGCTTTCGATCACCGAGTGGAACGTGGTGAGCGGCATCCTCCCTCCCCTTTCCGAAGCCGCATGGCAGGCCGAATTCGCCAAGTATCGCCAAACGGCCGAGTTCCGGTTCGAAAGCGGCCCGGCGGGCATGGACCTCGCCGCATTCCAGTTCATCTTTTTCTGGGAGTGGTTCCACCGCATCCTTGGCCGGGTGATCGGGCTGGCATTCTTGTTGCCGCTTATTGTGCTCGCGCTGCGCCGGGCGATCCCTGCGGGGTACGGCTGGCGCTTGGGCGCGATGTTCGGGCTCATTCTGGGGCAAGGTGCGCTCGGGTGGTACATGGTGTCCTCGGGCGTGGGCGAGACGGACCTGACCGATGTCAGCCATTTCCGCCTTTCGGCCCACCTGCTGACTGCGCTGATTCTGCTGGCGGGCCTCGTTTGGACTGCGCGCGATTTGCGGCAATTGGCCGCCAATCCCGCCACACGGCCCGCGCCGCTGACGGGCGCAGGAGTGCTGGCAGCTGGCGTGCTGTTCGTGCAGCTGCTGCTCGGCGCCTGGGTCGCGGGGCTCAATGCGGGCCATGCCGCGTCGGACTGGCCGCTGATGAACGGGCGGCTGGTGCCTGAGATGGACTGGTCCGCCGGGGTCGTGTGGACCTTCACCCATGATCCCTTCCTGCTGCAATTCCTCCACCGTTGGTGGGCCTTTGCCGCCGTCGCGGCGTTGGTGTGGCTGGCGCGGCGGGTGCGGAGCACGGATCGCTTTGCCAGCATCGCGCTCAACGCGATGATCGGCACCATGGTACTGCTCGGCATTGCCACGGTGATGAGCGGCGTGTCGCTGTGGATCGCAGCCGCGCACCAGCTGGTCGGCGCGCTGACCGTGGCGGCGACCGCGCGGGCGATTCACAGCCATGGGTTGGCGCGACGGGCCGGGTAATGACCGCCGTGCTCGTCTGGTGCCCCTTCCCCGATACCGACAGCGCCCGCGCTGCGGCTGACGCGCTGCTCGATGACGCGCTGATCGCCTGCGCCAACATCCTCGGCCCGATCGAAAGCCGCTTCGTGTGGGACGGCGCGCGCTCCACCGGCAACGAGGTCGGGGTGCTGTTCAAGACCACCGCCGCGCGGCTCGAGGACGTGGTGGAGCGCCTCGGCGAACTCCACCCCTACGACACCCCGGCGATCATCGGCTGGCACGCCGACGCGGTCCATCCGGCGACGTTTGCGTGGCTCGCGGGAAGCGTTCCGGACTAGCGGTATTATTTTACCCTATCCAAAAGCGGCGCTTTTGCTTGACTTCGCGGCTCCCGAACGACATTGGCGCCCCACTTCTCCACCCGATCTGCGGCTCGGAGGGCGATTCTCCCGGATATCTTCCGCGAAGCACAGTTTTGAACCAAGGACACATGCCATGAAGGCGCTCAGCAAGCAGACCCGGTCGATCAAACCGGCCGAGGTCGAAAAGAACTGGCACATTATCGATGCCGATGGCCTCGTCGTCGGCCGTCTCGCCGCGATCATCGCCAACATCCTGCGCGGCAAGACCAAGCCGAGCTTCACCCCGCACGTCGATTGCGGTGACCACGTGATCGTCATCAACGTTGAGAAGGTGAAGTTCACCGGCAACAAGATGGGCGACAAGGTCTATTACAAGCACACCGGCCACCCCGGCGGTATCAAGGAAACCACCCCGGCCAAGGTGCTCGGCGGTCGCTTCCCCGAGCGCGTGCTGGAAAAGGCCGTGGAACGCATGATTCCGCGCGGTCCCCTGGGCCGTCAGCAGATGAAGGCGCTGCACCTCTATGCCGGCACCGAACACCCGCATGATGGCCAGAAGCCGCAGGTGCTCGACGTCGCTTCCATGAACCGCAAGAACAAGGTCACCGCATAATGACCGTTGAAACCAACACTGTTTCCGATCTCGCCGATCTGAAGGACATCGCCGCTGGCGTGCCGCAGGGCGATGCCGCTGAAATCGCTCGTGTCGCCGCCCCGCTGCGTGACCGCGAAATCGACGCGCAGGGCCGTTCCTACGCCACCGGCCGCCGCAAGGACGCGGTTGCCCGCGTGTGGGTGAAGCCGGGCACCGGCAAGATCACCATCAATGGCCGCGATCAGGAAGTCTACTTCGCGCGTCCGACCCTGCGTCTGGTGATCAACCAGCCCTTCACCGTCACGGACCGCACCGGTTCCTATGACGTCATCGCCACCGTGCGCGGCGGCGGGTTGTCGGGCCAGGCGGGCGCCATCAAGCATGGCATCGCCCAGGCGCTGACCAAGTACGAGCCCGAGCTGCGCAGCGCGGTGAAGGCCGAAGGCTTCCTCACGCGCGACAGCCGCGTGGTCGAGCGCAAGAAGTACGGCAAGGCCAAGGCCCGCCGCAGCTTCCAGTTCTCGAAGCGCTAAGTCTCAGCCTTCTCGAATACAGAAAGGGCGGCCCCCGGAAGGGAGCCGCCCTTTTGTTTGGCAACGCTGCGGGGCACGTCAGCGTTGCAGCAGCATGATCCCCCAGGCGAGACCACTGCCGGAAAAGAAAACCGGCCACGACCAATAGAGTTTGGCGTCCGCGAGCGGCACCAGATGGATCGCGAGCGGCCCCGCGCTTGTCCCCTGCGAACCAATCACGAGCGCAAGCGTCGCGGACAGGATTGCACCGAGCATCATGGCCTTGAGCATCTCCACGACCTTCCCCTTACACAAGCGAACGAGGCGGTCGCTTGTCAGTTGGACACAACAGGCGCGAGTACCAGGCGTACATAGGACACTGCGCCCCTACCGCTTGATTTCACCAACAAAACCTTAACGCCAATCCTAGGGAAAAGGTTAAAACGCGACCCCGTAAGGTTACGCAGGCAGGGCCTCGGTAAAGCGAACTTGAGTCTCGATGACGCCGTCGGGCGCACAGGTGATGACCCGCCATGAAGCCGGCGCGCCGTGGCGCAGCCGGGTGGAGAGCGTGCCGGTGCCGATGATCCGCAAGCTGTGGCCATTCGCCGCCACGCGCTCCTGATCGAAGGGCACATGCACATGGCCCGAGATCATCGCATGCGCCCCTGTCGCAGCGATCCGGGCAAAGGCATCGTCCCCGCCGATGGTCGGATTGGTGCGCGCGCCCTCAGGCCCCAGCAGCGGGTGATGTCCGATCACGATGATGGTGCGCGGATCGCCCTCCAACGCCGCAAGCTGATCGAGGGTATCCTGCAGGGCTTCGGGCTTGATAACCCCGTCCGACCATGGAAACCGGGTTTGCGCGCGCACCGTTGTGCGCAGCGGCACCAGCACCACATCGTCCGACACAAACGGGCTGCCAACCGCAGCGTTGAGGCGGTTGTAGCGCCGGAAGGGATCGGTGAAGCGTTCCCATGGGTTGTAATAGGGCATGTCGTGATTGCCCGGCTCGAGCACCACCGGCACGCCAAGCGCGGCGAACCATTCGCGCGCGGCGGCATATTCGGAATGCTTGGCCCGCTGGGTCAGATCGCCCGTACAGACGACCGCATCGGGGCGTTCGTCCGCCACGGCCCGGGCCACGGCATCGAGCGCCCCGCGGTCTTCGACCCCGAAATGCACGTCGCTGATATGAAACAGGCGGGTCGGCATCGCCGCGGCTAAATCCGGCCGCTCAGGATAAGCCAGGCGGCAAGGCCATTGAAGGCCGAATAGGCCGCATAGGCCCAGACAAAACCCGGCCAGCCCTCCACCGACAGCAGCAGCGCGAAGAACAGCACGGCGAATTCCGTCACCAGAGCCGCCCGCTTCCCCAGCGTTCGACTCGATCGGGGCAGGCGCGCGAACAGGGGGTGACCGCTTTCAAACACCGCGCGATTGGCAGCGAAATTGCCGATTCCCAGCACGAAAATGATGATCGTCGGCCATCCCATAGCCGCAATATGGCGATGCGCCGGTCGATTGGAAACCGCCATTTGTCTGCTGCTGCGCGCCCTTCGTCTTTGCGCCCCCACACCGGTCGAGAGCGCCAATCGGGTTTATCGACCGGTAGATGCATGAGCCTTGGGAGGGGCGTATTCCAAGCCTCAGCAGGGTTACTGGCCCCCTATCGGACACCCCGACCGATCCCAGGCCCTGCGAATGGAGGAACTGAGAGATGAAACCCCTTGCAATTGCCCTTGCGACGCTTGGCCTCGCCGGCGCCGCGATTACCCCTGCCACAGCGGCGGAAATGGAACGGATGACCGTGACGGTCTCTTATGCCGACCTCAACCTTGCCAGCCCCGAAGGTCAGCGCGTGCTTGACCAGCGGCTGGAGAAGGCGGCCCGCACCGTGTGCCGGGTCAACGCCCTCACCACCGGCTCGCGGATCCTGAGCCAGGAAGTGCACCAATGCCTCGCCAAGGCGCGTGCCGACTCAAAGCAGCAGCTCGCCGCCGTGACGGCCAAGCAGCAAAACCGCGGCGTCTGAACCGCGCATGCCCTCTGCGCCACCCCCGCAAGGCGCAGGCTATTCGGCCCGAACTCTTCCAGTCCCTTGGGGTTCGGGCCGATTTTTTTGAGCCGCCTTAGGTGGGGCTGACCTCCCACCCCTCCTCCCCACCCGGCCACCATAACATAGTGGTACTATTGGGGGCCGGGTGAGGAGGCGGGGTGGGAGGTCAGCGTCGTGCGGCAGCACGACCGCAAAATCACCTACCAGCCATCGCCTTGACGCGGGCAAGATAGGTCCGCCCGATCCGCAGCGCCTCACCGTTCACCAGCTCGGCGGACCACACGCCGAGGCCATCATGCCGCAGCCCGCGGATATGATCACGGCGCAGGATGGTGGAGCGGTGGATGCGGATGAACTGCTCGGGATCGAGCCGCTCCTCCAGCCCTGCGATGGTCTGGAGCAACAGATACGAGCGCAGCGCTTCCGGCCCGCCAACATGCAGCCGCACATAATCGCGCTCGGCATCGATCTGGTGCACCTCGTTGACCGCGATCCGCAAAAGCTCTGACCGGTGCGGCACCCACAATTCGTCGAGATACCGGCTCGCTTTCTGCCGCCGCTGGCCCCGGCGCGCGACTGCACGCTCAATCGCGCGTTCGAGCCGGTCGGCGGAGACGGGCTTGAGCACATAATCCACCGCCTCCAGATCAAACGCCTCGACCGCAAAGTGATCATGCGCGGTGACGAAGATCACCACCGGGGCCTGCTCCTGCTCGGCAAAGCGGCGCGCGACGCCCAGCCCGTCAAGCTCGGGCATGGTCATGTCGAGCAGCACAAGATCCGGGCTCAGCTTTTCAGCAAGCCGCAGCGCAGCAGCGCCATCGCTGGCGGTGCCGACCACATTGACCGCGGGAATTTCGGCGCAGATCACCTGCACCCGCTCGACCGCGAGCGGTTCATCGTCGACGATCAGGGTTCTGAGGGCCATCTGCTCGGTCTGGCTGTCAGGCATGACGGTTCACCGGTCTCGAGAGGGGAATACGGATTTCACTACGGTATCCCCCCGGCACTGGTCCAGAGACAAAGCCGATGTCGGGGCCAAAACGCGCCTCCAGCCGGTCGCGCACATTGGCAAGGCCAATGCCGAAACCGTGCTGCGCGCCCTGAGGCACGCCGGGGCCATCATCGCTGACGGTGATGACCAGCCGATCAAACTCCTCACGCGCGGCAAGCGTGATCGTCACCGGGCGCGACACCGGTGAGACCGCGTATTTGACCGAATTTTCCACCAGCGGTTGCAGGATCATCCCCGGCACGCGGGCCTCTGCCAGATCGGCGGGAAGATCGAACACCGACACCAGCCGGGTGGGAAAACGCACAGCCTCGATATCCAGATAGAGCTTCTGGAGGTCAAACTCGTCCAGCAGGGCCACATCGGAGGTGGGCTCGCTGGCGAGCGAGTGGCGGTAAAAGCGGCTGATCGTCTGGATCATCATTTCGGCCCGCTCAAGCTTGCCAGTCATCACCAGCGCCGAGAGCGAATTGAGCGTGTTGAACAGGAAATGCGGATTTACCTGATAACGCAAGGAGCGCAGTTCGGCCGCCTTGGCAGCGGAGCGGAACTGCTCCTCGCGGGCCTGCGCCGCACGGGCTTGTACACCCGCCAGCAGCGCAAAATAGGTCGAGGCCCAGGCCAGCAGCAAGAAATACCGTCCCAGCGCTACGTCGAGCAGCTTGCGCCAGAATTCGCTTTCAGCGGGGGCGATGATGATCGGCTGGGAGTTGAGGTTGCCCGCATCGTCCTGCCCACCGGCTGGACCGGGTGCAGGGTCCCCCGGCGTGATCGGGGCTGGCGGGCGGACCGGCACATCCACCAGCAAATTGCCGGACTGGTCGCGCCGCAGGTTAAGGTTGTATTTCTCCGAATAGGCCTGATAGCCCACCGCTTCCATGTCCTGAAAAACAAGCTGATTGACCTGCCCGATCGCCAGCGCAACGGGCATCGCCAGCACGATGGCGGCGGAAATCTTGACCCACAGGGGCCGCGCATCAAAGAGCCGCAGCAGCAGCCACAAGACCACCGTGAGCCCTACGCCAACCGCCGTTACGACAAGGCGGCGCCAACCCAGCTCGAACTGGAAACCGAAATCGATCACCAGACTGCGGATCGTGACCAGCACGAAATAGGTCGCCCACAGGACGATCATCGAGAACATCACGGTGCGCAGCGGCACCGTTGCCGTGGTCCCCTCGGGAGCGGCTTTGCTGGACAGGTTCAACTTCATTCTGCCGATCAGCCATAACGCCGCTGCGGCCTGCGCGCTACGGCCTCGGGCGCATGTCGTCGGGCGGAGACTCGCCTTGGTCGAATGATGAACGGCCGTTCATCACCGACCAACGGCGGTTAATCGCGCGGGCGGATCATGTCGGAGGGCACCACCCACTGCGCGAACTGCTCTTCGGTCAGCAGGCCGAGCGCCAGCGCCGCGGCCTTGAGCGTGGTCCCTTCGGCATGGGCCTTCTTGGCGATCTTGGCGGCGTTATCGTAGCCGATGTGGGGGTTGAGCGCAGTGACCAGCATTAGGCTTTCGTTGAGCAGCTGGGTGATGCGGTCCATGTTCGCCTCAATCCCGACCACGCAATTGTCGGTGAAGGCATGGCTCGCATCACCGATCAGCTTGATCGACTGGAGCACGTTGTAGATGATCACCGGCTTGAACACGTTGAGCTCAAGGTGCCCGTGCGATCCGGCGACCGTCACCGTCATGTGATTGCCCATCACTTGCGCGCAGACCATGGTCATCGCCTCGCACTGGGTCGGATTGACCTTGCCCGGCATGATCGAGGAGCCGGGTTCATTTGCGGGCAGCGAGAGCTCGCCGAGACCCGAGCGGGGGCCGGAGCCGAGCAGGCGGATGTCATTGGCGATCTTCATCAGGCTGACCGCGAGCACGTTCAATGCGCCCGAAATCTCTACCATCGCATCATGCGCGGCGAGCGCCTCGAACTTGTTGGGGGCGGTCACGAAGGCATGGCCGGTTTCGGCAGCGACTTCGGCGGCGAAGGCGGTGTCAAAGCCGACCTTGGCGTTGATCCCGGTGCCAACAGCGGTGCCGCCCTGCGCCAGCTCCAGCACCCGCGGCAGCGCCGCTTCCACCCGCTTGATGCCGTAGCCGACCTGCGCCGCGTAGCCCGAGAACTCCTGCCCCAGCGTCATCGGGGTCGCATCCTGCAAATGGGTGCGGCCGATCTTGACGATATCGGCAAACTCCTTCGCCTTGGCATCGAGCGCGCCATGCAGCTTTGTCAGCGCCGGGATCAGGTGATCCAGCGCCTCGACCGCCGCAGCGATGTGCATCGCGGTGGGGAAGGTGTCGTTCGACGACTGGCCCATATTGCAATGGTCATTGGGGTGGACCGGGCTCTTGCCGCCCTTCTTCCCGGTGAGCATTTCGTTGGCGCGACTGGCGATCACTTCATTGGCGTTCATGTTCGATTGGGTGCCGCTTCCGGTCTGCCACACCACCAGCGGGAACTGATCGGCGAGGGTGCCGTCGATCACCTCGCGGGCAGCCGCCACGATGGCCTCGCCCAGCGTGGCATCGAGCACGCCGAGCGCCATATTGGCCTTGGCTGCCGCGAGTTTCTGGATCCCGAGCGCGCGCACCAGCGCCGCCGGCATCCGCTCACCGCCGATGGGGAAGTTCACGATCGAGCGCTGGGTCTGCGCCCCCCAGTGCATGTGCGCAGGGACCGCCACTTCGCCCAGCGAATCCGTCTCGATCCGCACGTCCTGCCCTTGTCCCATCATGTCGCTCATCGAACCGATCCCTCATTAAGTCGATTAGGGCCCCGAAGACCCGCGCGCTCCCCTAAGCACTCCGGCGCGACAAGGTCAAAGGTCGAAATCGAGTGTGCATCAACGGAACGTCGGCGTGCACCAAAGACCTTGGAACCATCGCACGGCGCGTTTATGGAGAGGCTTGACGGACTGTATTGCACAACTAATACAGTAACCCGGAGATGAAGTAACCGACATGACCACAACTCAGCCTGATACCAGCCTCGCCCGCCGCGCGATGATTGACAGCCAGCTGCGCACCAGCGGCGTCAACGAGGAATATGTGCTGGCGCGGATGCTGGCGGTCCCGCGTGAGGACTTCCTGCCGGCTGACAAGGCCGCGCTGGCCTATATCGACCGGGCGGTGACGCTGGGCGATAGCGGGGCGCTGGCTTCCCCGCTGTTCTATGGCAAGCTTCTGGTCGAAGCCGCCCCCAGCCCTGATGACCGCGTGCTGGTCGTAGAAGGCGGCACGGGCTACCTCGCAGCGCTGCTGCGCCCGCTGGTGAGCGAACTGATGGCCGTGGACGCAGCCGCAGCTGGCGGCGGCCAAATCGCGGGCAGCCCGTTCACGCTGATCGTGATCGACGGCGCCATCGAGCAAGTGCCCGAGGAGCTGGCCGCTTCGCTGGCCGAAGACGGCCGCATCGTCAGCGGCTTGGTGCTGCGTCAGGTCACCCGCCTTGCTTCGGGCCGCAAGGTTGCGGGCCGGGTCAATCTCCAACCGATCGAGGATCTCGGCATCCCGGTGCTTCACGCCTTCGATGCGCCCAAGACCTGGACCTTCGCGTGACGCGATCCCCCACCTTGCTGCGAATGGCTGGCTGTGTCAGCCTGTTGGCGCTTGTGGCAACTGCCACAGGCGCACAGGCTGACACCCTGAGCGAGGCGCTTGTTGCGGCCTACAACACCAACCCGACGCTCGAATCCGCCCGGGCTGGCCAGCGCGCCATCGATGAGAGCGTACCGATCCAACGCTCCCAAGGTCTGCCATCAGTCAACGTCACAGCGACGGAAACCGAGTTTTTGCGGCAGTCAGCAAACTCCTTTACCGCGCCGGAACGCAACCTCGGGGTAACCGCTCAGACATTGGTGCCGATCTATTCGGGCGGCGCGGTGCGCAATTCCATTGCGGCCGCCAAGGAACGGGTCGAGGCCGGACAGGCTGACCTGCGTAACACCGAAAGCACGATCTTCGCGCAGGTGGTTGCGGCTTACATGGATGTGCTGCGGACCGAAGCGCTGGTGGCGCTTACCACCAACAATGTCGCGGTGCTGCGCACCAATCTCGAGGCGACCAGTGACCGCTTTCAGATCGGTGACCTGACGATCACAGACGTCGCCCAATCGCGGTCGCGTCTGGCGGTGGCGGAGGGCGATCTGCAGTCGGCGCAGGCGAACCTGATTGCCGCGCGCGAAACCTATATTCGTCTCGTTGGCCAAGCGCCGGGAGAGCTCGAAGCCCCGCCGCCGCTCTCCGGGCTCCCCGATACAATGGGTGACGCGATCGTCAGCGCTCTGGAAAGCAACCCCAACCTTGAAGCTGCCAAACTGCGCGCCGAGGCGGCGGGCTATGACACCAAGGTCGCAGGCGCAGGCCGTCTGCCGACCATCGGCCTGTTCGCCAACGGCCAGTACAGCGACTTCTTCGGCACGCTCGGGGGCCCCGTGGCCGCGCAGTTTGTTCAGCGCGAAACCACCGCCAACGCGGGTGTGCGTGTCACCATCCCGCTGTTTCAGGGCGGTCTCCCCGCCGCGCAGCAGCGTCAAGCGGGCGCACGCGAAAGCGCGGCGCTCGAAGATGTCATCGCCTCCGAGCGCCAGGTGATCGCAGAGACCCGTGCGACCTATGCCAACTGGCAAGCCGCCAATAGTGTCATCAAGAGTGCGCAAGCGGCTGTCGACGCGGCCGAACTCGGCCTCGAAGGCGTGCGCGCGGAGAATTCGATCGGCAACCGCACCATCCTCGATGTGCTCAATGCCGAGCAGGAGCTGGTGCAGGCCCGCGCGCAATTGGTGACGGCGCGGCGCAATGCCTATGTTGCCGGTTTCAACCTGCTGGCGCTGATGGGCAAGGCCGAAGCGCGCGATCTCAACCTTGATACCGGCGGCGCGCTCTATGACCCGAAGGTCAATGCCGACCGGGTCAGCAGCAAGATGTGGGATTGGGACCGCGACCCTGAACCCGCTCCAAAATCGACCAGAACCGTTGACATTCCCGCACCCGACGCAACAATCGGCCCGCAAATTCAGCCCGGCGAGTGAATCTTGTCCCGATTCGGGACGGGGCCGGTCTATGGTAAAGGGGCACAGCATGGGGCACGACAGCGAACCTTCGGTTGAGGAAATCCTCAACTCGATCAAGAAGGTGATCGCGCGGGACAATCGCGCAGGCGCACTTGATGCCCGGCGCCAGCGTAGTCTGACCGGTGATGAGCCCACTGCGACAATGCCGGCTTCACCCCATCCGCACATGGTCCGCGATGAGGAGGAGGTGCTCGATCTGTCGGACATGGAGTTTCTCACCGAAGCAGCCGCCCCTGCCCCCGCCGCGCCCAGCGACGAGGCACCGCTGGTCGCTGACACGGTGCGTGATGCGATGCAGGAAAATCTCGCCGCGCTTGCCATGCTGGCTGAGCCCGGCGTTAAGCCGCAGATCGTGCGTTCGGGTGAGACCTCGCTCGAAGGCCTGACCCGCGATCTGCTGCGCCCGATGTTGGCCGAATGGCTCGAAGCCAACCTGCCCGCCATGGTCGAGCGGCTGGTGCAGGCCGAAATCGCTCGGATCGTCGGCAAACGGCCCTGATCGCTGCGCGGCGGGCACTGGTATCCGGGGCCAAGCCCGGCTAATCCGGCCCCCATGAAAAGCTTCCAAAACGCCGGCGCACTGATCGCCGCCATGCTCGCCGCCCCGCTGGCCGCCCAATCGGAGGCACCGACCACAGCGAGCATCACCGCAGCCGCCCCGCCGGGTGTGACCACGCCGCCGATGAGCGCGCAGGATCTGGTAACGCTCCCCCGGCTGGGCGCGCCTGCGGTCAATGGCGCGGGCACGTTGGCGATTTACGGCGTGACCACCACCGATCCCGATAGTCTTGCCCGCAGCACCGCGCATTATCTGCTCGATCTCACCACACCGGGCGCGACCGCGATAAAGTTCGATTTCGGGCTCAAGGCGTCGTCCATCACCTTCGGCCCCGAGGGCCAAATCTATTTCCTCAGCAGCGAGCATCCCGGGCCGGCCACTGACAAGCGTAGCCGCGTCTGGCGGGTGACGCTGGCGAAAGACGGGCGCACCGGCGCACCGCAGCTGGTGGCCGATTTCCCCGGCGTCGACATCGCCGGGTTCCGCCTCGCCCCCAATGGCAAGGCCATTGCGCTGTGGGGAGAAGTGCCGCGTGCCTGCCCGCGCTTCGGCTGCCCTGAGGCGAAGCCTGCCTATCTCCCCGGCCCCGGCACCGGGCGGCTCTATGACGGCGCGGGCGGATTCTACCGCCACTGGGATCGCTGGGCGACGCCGGGGGTGAACAACCGCATCTTCGTCTTCCCGCTTGAGGGCGGCAAAGTGATGGGCGAGGGCGTCCCCGCCGACGGGCGTGACCCCGCCACCGGGCTGACCGCCGACACCCCGACCATGCCCTTTGGCGGGGGCGAGGAGATCGCCTTCTCGCCCGACGGCAAGGCGCTCTATTTCACCGCACGCAAAGCGGATGGGGCCGAGCCGGGGTCGACCAATCTGGACCTCTATGTCTCCGACCTGTCCGGCGCCGCCCCTACCCTGCTGACCGCAGGCAATGCCGCAACTGATACCACCCCGGTGCCCTCGCCCGATGGCCGCTACCTCGCGTGGCTGGCGATGGAGCGCCCAACCTACGAGGCGGACAAGCTGGCGGTGCGCCTGCTCGACCTCAAGACCGGCACCGCGCGCACGCTGACAGCGGGCACCGACCTCAGTTTCGGCAGCCTCGCATGGAGCGCGGATGGCAAGCGCCTGCTCGCCACCGCGCAGAAGGTGCTCGACACCCCCGCCTTCCAGATCGACCCGCAGACCGGCGCGGTGACCGAGCTCAATCTGATGGCCGGGAACGAGGCGCATATCGCCAACCTCGTCGCCTTACCGGATGGGCGCGCGCTGTTCACTCGCGATTCGCTGGGCAATCCGGCCGAGCTGTTCCTGTCGGACGGCATGGGCCAAGCCCGCCCGCTGACCGACGTTGCGACCACCCGGATGGGTCAGATGGCCGGGATCGTCACCCGGCGGTTCAGCTTTGCGGGCGCCAATGGCGATACCGTCTGGGGCCAGATCACCCGCCTCGCCGATCAGCAGGGGCCGATCCCGGCGATCCTGTTCATTCATGGCGGGCCGCAAGGCAGCTTCAACGACAGCTGGTCGAACCGCTGGAACCCGCGCGTCGTCGCCTCGCAGGGTTACGCGGTCATCTCGGTCGATTTCCACGGCTCGACCGGATACGGGCAGGCCTTCACCGATGCGATCCAGGGCGACTGGGGCGGCAAGCCCTTGGAAGACCTGCAAAAGGGGCTGGACGCCGCGCTCACGCTCGACCCGCAGATCGACGGCAAGCGCGCCTGCGCGATGGGGGCGAGCTATGGCGGCTACATGGTCAACTGGATCGCCGGGCAATGGCCCAATCGCTTCCGCTGCCTTGTCCAGCACGACGGCATCTTCGACACCCGCAGCTTCTATTACGCCACCGAAGAGCTGTGGTTTCCGCGCTGGGATTTCGGCGGATCATATGAGCAAGCGCGCGAGGTTTACGAGAAGTGGAACCCCGCCAACCACGTGAACAAGTGGAAAGCCCCGATGCTGGTCGTCACCGGCGAGCAGGACTTCCGCGTGCCCTACACGCAGGGCCTGCAAAGCTTCACTGCGCTGCAAGAACGCGGGATCCCGTCGCAATTGCTGGTCTTCCCGGACGAGAATCACTGGGTGCTCGGCGCCAAGAACTCTCTGCAATGGCACAATACCGTCTTCGCGTGGCTGGAGCGCTGGCTGAAGGCGGAGCCTGCCGGATGAGCCGCGACGAGGAGCTGCTCTGCGCTCAGACCAACCTTGCCCGGCATTTCGGCGACCCGGCCAAGGGCACCGCGATCCAGCGACACATCATGCTCTGCGCCTTATCGGAAAAGCAGAAATGCTGCTCGCGCAAGGAAGGGGAGGAGGCTTGGAGCTTCCTCAAGTCGCGCCTCAAGGAGCTGGGTCTTGTCGGCCCGCAGCGGACCGATGAGAGCAATCGCGGCGCGGGGGGCGGGGTGCAGCGTTCGAAGGCGGACTGCCTCCAGCTCTGCGCCGCCGGCCCAGTCGCGGTCGTGTGGCCGGATGGGGTGTGGTATCACTCCTTCTCGCCCGCAGTGCTGGAGCGGATCATTCAGGAGCATCTGGTGGGCGGCGTGCCGGTCGAGGATTTTCGCCTCACGCCAGCCTAATCGTCCTTGGGCGACCAGAACTCGTCGCGGCTCGGCATCTGGTTGTCGACCGATTCGTCGTGCCCGGTGCCATTGCTGAGGAACACCAGCCCCATCAAACCCCCGCCGAGCAGCATCGTCAGGCTGATTCCCAGCGCCACCGCAATGTAGAAATGCACCGAAATCATGCCGTTGTAGGCGAACAGCAGCCCCATCGCCAGGGCCACCACCAGCACAGTCGCCGCCAACAGCAGCTTCATGATCTGGCGATAGCGCGCCCAGGCATGAGCGGCATTCACGGGATCATCGAGGGGGGATTTGCGGGCCATAAGGTGCCGCCATGGCGCGCAAGCCTCGGCATTGCAACGCGCAAAGGGTGCAAGGGTGCATTCCAGCGCTGCAACTACCAATGCGGGCCGGATTCGCTTTTTCACCGCAATGATGGCACCTTGCCTGTGAGAGTGAGGGAGTCGGCCATGAACATTGCCAGCATTATCGCCCAGCGGACCCAATCCGACATCATCGCCTGCGACGTTTCGACCCCGGTGACCGAGGTGGTCAGCACGCTCGCTACCCGGCGGATCGGCGCCTTGCCAGTGCTGCGCGAGGGCAAGGTTGTCGGGATCGTGTCCGAACGCGATGTGATCTACCGCCTCGCTGATCGCGGGCGCGAATGCCTCGATTGTCGGGTTGAGGAGATCATGACCTCGCCCGCCATCACGGTCGAGCCCGCAACCACCATCGACGAAGCGCTGAGCATGATGACCCGCCGCCGGTTCCGCCACTTTCCGGTGGTCGAGAACGGCCAGCTCATCGCCTTCATCTCGATCGGCGATCTCGTGAAGCGCAAGATGGACGAGGTGCAGCACGAGGCCGAGGCGCTGCGGAACTACATTCAGGCGGTGTGACCGCTTGAGGATCGCCTCCGCGCCCCCTAAATTAGACCCATGACCGCGCAGCCCCTGATCCTCACCCCGTCCGCCGCCAAGCGCGTGGCCTTCATCGCGTCGAAGCAATCACGCCCGGCGATCCTGCGGCTGGCAGTTGAAGGGGGTGGGTGCTCGGGCTTCCAGTACAAGTTCGACCTCGCCGACGCGCCCGAGGCTGATGACAGCATCTCCGAGACCGACGGTGTCAAGTTGGTGGTTGATCCGATGAGCCTCGATCTGATCGCCGGGAGCACGGTCGATTTTGTCGAGTCGCTCGGCGGCGCGGCGTTCAAGGTCGAAAATCCGCAGGCCGCGGCCGGATGCGGCTGCGGGGCGAGTTTCGGGATTTAGGGATAAGTCCGTTCGCCCTGAGCTTGTCGAAGGGCTGCACTTTCTTCTAGCCTTCGAATGAAGAAGAAGGGCAGGGCTTAGACAGGCTCAGCCCGAACGGAAACAAAATGAAAATCGCCACCTTCAACATCAACGGCATCAAGGCACGCCTGCCGCGCCTTCTCGAATGGCTGGAAGAAACCCGCCCCGCGGTCGCCTGCCTGCAAGAGATCAAGTCGCAGGACGAGGGCTTCCCCGCCGCCGACATCGAAGCGATGGGCTATTCCGCGATCTGGCACGGGCAGAAGAGCTTCAACGGGGTCGCCATTCTGGTCGACACCCGCGCGGGCTATACCCTCACCGAAGTGCGGCGCGGGCTGGGGATCGACGGGCCGAACGAGGGCGAGGGTGAGCAGGCCCGCTATCTTGAGGCCGATGTCTCAGGCGTGCGTATCGCCTGCCTTTACCTGCCCAACGGCAACCCCCATCCAGGGCCGAAATTCACTTACAAGCTGGCATGGATGGAGGCCCTGCGCGCCCGCATGGCGGCGATCTGGGCGGAAGAAGTTCCCGCCGTGGTCCTAGGCGATTTCAACGTCATCCCGGAGGATGACGACGTGTGGTCCGTCAAAGCCATGGCCGATGACGCGCTGATGCAGCCCGAATCGCGTAGCGCCTATGGCCGGATGCTCGCGGACGGGTGGACCGATGCGATCCGCACGCACAACCCGCGCGGCGGGGTGTGGACCTATTGGGACTATCAGGCGGGCGCATGGCAACGCGACCATGGCTTTCGCATCGACCACATCCTGCTCTCACCCGAGTGCGCCGACCGGCTTGAAGCCTGCGGCGTCGACAAGGCGCATCGCGGACGCGAGAAAGCGAGCGATCACGCGCCGGTGTGGGTTCGGTTGCGGGGCTAAAGGGGTCTGCCCTATGGGACGGAGGAACCCCCACCCCCAACCCCTCCCCACGGGGAGGGGGGCAAAGGATCACCTGTAAAAAATATGCGTGTCGATCTGGGCGAGGCGCGTCTTGCGCTGGCTCCAGCTCGGGCGGACATACTTCGCGTGGAAGAACACCGCGTCACCCGCTGGCGATTCCCACAGGCCCTTGTGCGCAATCTGGGCCACCGCAATCGCGCGCTCCCAAGCGGCTGAGCCGGTTTGGATCGCGGGCATCCGGCTGCCGCGCATGAAGGAGAATTGCCCCCGCTGGGCGACAACGCCGCAATAGCTCTTGGGAAAACGGCCGTCTTCGGTGCGGTTGATGATCACCTCGGCGACTGCCAATTGGCCCGCCAGCGGCTCGCCGCGCGCTTCGAAATAGACCGCGCCAGCAAGGCAGCGCATCTCTTCGGTCATCGGAGCGGCGGTATCGATCATCCCGATCAGTTCGGTCAGCGAACCGGCTTCGGTCAGCACAGCCGGGGCCTCAGGCGCGGGAAGCGGCTGCACCACTTCTTCGGCAACATAGGTGATGGTTTCGGGGACCAGCTCGGTCGGCGCGAGGGCCGTCATCTGATCATTGGTGCCCCCTTGTGCGGCCTGGGCCAGCGCAGCAGCGGTCTGACCGCTGGGAAACAGGGTGGTTGCGAAGGCCACAGCGGCGATCGCAGCAATTGAAACGGTCTTGCGACTCATGAACTCAACAAATTAGGCGGTGAGCGCGCTCCGTCGCAGGTGGAAGCCCTTGTCCAAATCATCACGGATTGTGGAGGGTTTCAAAAAGCCTGCCGGCCGCTCCCCGTCTGCGTGCTGGTCGATACGGCCGAATTGCCGTCCTGCCAGCCTGCGCGAAGAAGTGCGCGGGCCATTATCGCCGCGCCCGGCAGGGTCAAGCACGATCGGCGAATTGCGCGATGAAGCGTTCGGGATCCGCGATATCCACCTCAATCAGCCAGATATCGGGGTCCTGCTGGCGTCTGCGCGCGCAGTATTCGGAGAATTCCTGTATGTTTTCAGAGTCTTCCCGCTTTGCAGCAATAAACGATCGCGAACCATCGAGCCCGGGCATCCTTTCGTAAAGCGTCGCCGCACCGCCGCGATATTGCGTTACAAGCAGGATCGTCCCAGCATCGCGCTCGCCCTTGGCCAACACTGTGGCGAAGCCGCCCTGCGCTTCGGCCAGTCGCACAATCGCCGCCGCCTCAAGATGCGCGGGCAGCCTCGTGGTCACCGCCGCACCGCCCTAGAGCCCTACGGCCCCGCCCGCTGCGTAGCCCGGCAAGCTGGAGAGCGCGATGCGCGAGCGCATGAAAGTGCCGGTGCCGCGACCGATTTCGTCGCCCTCGTCATCCACCAGCCGCGCCTCGGCGACGAACACCCGCCGCCGTCCGCTGACCCAGCGACCTTCGGCGGTGACGGTTCCAGCGCGCACCGGCTTGCTGAAATGGAGGTTGAAGCTGGTGGTGAGGAGGAAGCGATCGGTCACCAGTGTGTTGGCCGCATAGAAGGCGGCATCATCGAGCATCTTGAAGTAGATCGTCCCGTGCGCCGCGCCTGCCGCATGGTAATCTTCGGGCGTCACGGTGAAGGTCAGCCGAGACAATCCCTCCGCCGGAATTTCCAAAGCAGAGGCAAACTTGCGGTTGATCGGCGCGGAGACATAGAGCCGTTCGAGCGCGCGGTAATGTTGGTCTGCCCCGGTGGCAGGCGCGCTTCCGGGCATGGCAACGGGCTTAAGCTCAGGCGGCATCGCGCAGGAATTGGTTGGTCAGCAGAGCATAAGCTGCGTCGGTATCGGGCGCATCGGCCAGCATCTGCATCATCGTTTCATCGCGGGTCAGCCGCGAAATCGCCGCCAGCGCGTGAAGATGGGTCGCCCCGGCATTCTCCGGTGAGACCAAGCCGCACACCAGCGACACTGGCCGCGCATCGGCCGCAGCAAAATCGATGGGCGCATCCAGCCGGATTAGCGCCAGCGACGGGCGGCGGATGTCCTTCGAACGGCAATGTGGGATCGCCACCCCACGCCCGAACCCGGTGCTGCCGAGCGCTTCCCGCGCCTCAAGATTTTCGAGCACCTCAACCCCATCAAGCCCATAGGCATCGGCGAGCAACTGCGCGGTGCTGGCGAGCACCTTGGGTTTGGTATCGATCCGGGCGAACAGGATAGCCTGCGGGGAGAGTGCGAGGTTGACGGTCATGTTGAAATAGATCCCGATATTCAACGCCTGCATTTGGCGAATTACCGGACCGGAGCGCGATCGAAGCTCCCCAAGTTCCGGGGCGGCGAGGCCCCCCTGCACAAGCCGCCTGAACCTTAAGATGACAGCCATTTCCGGCACGAAAATGGCAGAACCGGTTCCTATCTCGGTTCGACCCAACCGATCGAACCATCGGCCCGCCGATAAACCATATTATGCCTTCCCGTGCCAGCGTTTTTGAAAAACAGCGCCCCGGTGTTGCGCAGGTCCATGAGCATCACCGCATCGGCAACCGTAGCGGTAGGGATGTCCACCCGCGTCTCGGCGATGACGAGCGGGGCATCGGCGACGACCTCTTCTTCTTCGTCCTCTTCGACGACGAAGATGGTGTACGCGGCCTCTTCTTCGGCGCGCGAGTGATTGGCCTGTTCGTGGCGATCGGTCAGGCGGCGCTTGTAGCGGCGCAGCTGCTTGTCGATCTTCGCTGCGGCATCATCGAGCGCGATATGCGCATCGGGCGCCGAACCTTGCGCCTTGAGGATCAGGCCCTGCATCACATGGGTGACGATATCGCAGGTAAAGGCCCCGGCAGGCGCCTTGCCGAAGGTCACATGGGAGGACAGCGCACGGTCAAAATACTTGCCCACAACCCCGCCAAGCCGCTCGGCTGCATGTTCCTGCAGGGCTGCCCCGGTGTCCATCTGGTGGCCTGAAATCCGAATATCCATAATAACTTAGTCCTCCCGTCCTGATGAGGATCCCAATGTGTGCTGGAGGCATCGCTGGGTCAGCGGCTCCAGATCGCGTTTTCGATCCCGGCAATAAATGCGCGGTGCCGCTCCAGCTCCTCCGGGCTGGCTGCATGGGGGCGTGGTTCGCGCCGAGGCTTGTCGCTTGCGGGGCGATGCCAGGGCGCATTGGGGGTGATGGGGCTAACACCGGGCGTATCGGCGGCGTCCGCCAACCCCAGCCCGATCTGCCGCCCGCCGGTGAGTTCGACATAGACCTGTGCGAGCAGCTCGGCATCGAGCAACGCGCCGTGCTTGACCCGGTGCGAACGGTCGATCCCATAGCGCGTGCATAGCGCATCCAGGCTGAGCTTGGCCCCGGGATGCTTCTTGCGCGCGATGGCGACAGTATCGACCATCCGCTCCATGCTGATCGGCGCGCGGCCAATCCGTTCGAGCTCGTTGTTGAGAAAGCCGAAATCGAAGCCGGCGTTGTGCGCAACCAGCGGGGCATCGCCGAGGAAGGCGAGGAGTTCCTCCGCCGTTTCGGTAAACTTCGGCTTGGTAGCAAGGAACGCGGCGCTCAGCCCATGCACCCGCTCAGCCTCGGGCGGCATGTCGCGTTCGGGATTGAAATAGGCGTGGAAGGTGCGGCCCGTTTCGACTCGGTCGATCATTTCGATGCAGCCGATTTCCACCATGCGGTCCCCCGTCTTGGGATCGAGTCCGGTGGTTTCGGTGTCGAAGATCACTTCACGCATTTGCAGGACTATCCTCCCATGCCGCGCTGCTTGCAAGGGTTGCTTGCAATCAAAATGACGCAATCAGCGCAGCGACCTGAGCGCGGGTTTCTTCGAGGCTGGTGCCGGTGTCTATCACGTGATCGGCGCGGGTGCGTTTCTCGGCATCGTGGAGTTGCAGGCTGAAAATATGGTCGAATTTCTCAGGCGTCATACCGGGACGCGCGAGCACGCGGGCGCGCTGCACATCATGGGGGGCAGAGACGACCACAATCATATCGACGCTTTCGTGGCCGCCTTTCTCGAACAAGAGCGGGATGTCGAACACCACGGCGCGCTTGTCGTGGTGCTTTGCGAGGAAGGCGGCGCGTTTCGCTGCCACCGCCGGGTGGACAATAGCTTCGAGCCGCGCGAGCGCCGCCTTGTCGGCGAAGACCTGCGCGCCAAGCCGCTCGCGATCGACACCTTCCGGGCCGGTCGTTCCGGGGAAGGCGGCCTCGATCGCCGGGACGAGTTCGCCCCCCGGAGCCTGCATCGCGCGCACCTCGGCATCGGCATCGAACACGGGAATACCGGCCTCGGCGAACATGCTGGCGACGGTGGATTTGCCCATGCCGATAGAGCCAGTGAGGCCGATGATCTTGGGGCGGGTCATGCGGTGAGGATCGCTCGCAATTCGGTATCGTGCTCGCGGGGTGCGGGTTGGCCAAAGAATTTCTCAAACGCCGCCGCCGCCTGCCCGATCAGCATCGACAGGCCATCGATGGCCCGGTGCTCCTTGGCCCGCGCACCCTGCAGGAACGGCGTATCGAGCGGGGCGGTGACGATGTCATAAGCGATGCTCCCCGGCGGGGCATGACTCCAGTCGAAGGCGAGCGGCGGCTGGCCCTGCATCCCGAGGCTTGAGGCGTTGATCACCAGGTCGAGGCAGCCCTCGCGGTCGTCGAAGGCGAAATCGGTGGGATCGGCGAAGTGGGCGATATGAATGGCATGATGCTCCCCCTTGGGCGCGAGTTCATCGAGCAGCGCGCGCGCCTTGCCCGGATCGCGGCCCGCCACTACCAGCGTGATTCCCTTGTCCGCCAGCGCCGCAATGATCGCCCGCGCCGCGCCGCCGGTGCCCATGATGCGGGCCATGCGGAAATAGTGGGTTTGCGCAAGGTCGGCGGCGAGCGGTTCGAGAAAGCCCGCCGCATCGGTGTTGGTGCCGATCAGGTCGTCCTTGCCCCCCGGCAGGATCGTGTTGACCGCACCGATAGCGTCGGCAGGCGGGTCAATCCGGTCGAGCAGCGGCATCACCGCCTGCTTGTGCGGCATGGTGACATTGCACCCACGCCAGAGGGGATCGCCGCGGCGGGCGGCAAGGTATTCGGCCAAGTCCTCCGAGCGGACATGACAGGAGCGGTATTCGGCTTCAATCCCGAGTTTCGCGAGCCAGAAATTGTGGATTTTCGGTGACTTGGATTGCGCGATGGGATCGCCGATCACCTCGGCATAGGGCTTGGTCATGCCAGCAACTCCCCTTCCTCCCGCAGCGCGCCAAGCAGCGGCAGCAGCGGCATTCCGAGCACGGTGAACTGATCGCCCTCGATGGCGTCAAACAGCTGCACCCCCGGCCCCTCAATCCGGAAGGCGCCAACCGTCTGGCCGATCGCGGGCCATTCGAGCCCCAGATAATGCGCGATGAAATCCTCGCTGAGGTCGCGCACATGAAGGCGCGCAAGGCTCGCATGGCTCCAGAGGCACCCACCGTCCTTCACCAGCGCAGCGGCGCTGTGCAATTCCATCACCTTGCCCGAGAAATAGCGCAGATGCTCGCCCGCTTCCTCCACCGAACACGGTTTGTCGAACCGCCGCCCAGCGCAGACCACCAGCGAGTCCGACCCCAGCACCAGCGCCCCCGGATGGAGCGCCGCGACGGCGGCCGCCTTGGCCACTGCCAGCGCTTCGGCCACATCGGAAGGGGCAGCGCCAGCAAGACCCGCTTCAACCGCGCGCTCATCAATATCGGCAGGGATGCTTTGATACACCACCCCAGCGGCATCGAGCATGGCCCGGCGCGAGGCGCTCTTGCTGGCAAGGATCAGCGTCATATCGGCGTGCCCACTCCGCCTTCACTCGCCGGCTTGCGCCCACGCTCCTGCGCCAGCCGGATAATCGCCGCTGCGGTCTCCTCAATCGAGCGGCGGGTGACGTCGATCACCGGCCAGCCATTATCGGCATACATCCGCCGCGCAAATTGCAGCTCGGCCTTGACGCGCTCATTGTCGACATAGGCGGTTTCGGTTGCTTCGTTCAGCGATAACAGGCGGTTGCGCCGGATCTGAACCAACCGCTCGGGCGAGGTCGTCAGCCCCACCACCAGCGGATGGCGCAGCCCGAACAGCGCGGGGGGCGGGGGGCTTTCCACCACCAGCGGCAGATTGGCGACCTTGTAGCCGCGATTGGCGAGATAGATGCTGGTCGGGGTCTTGGACGAGCGCGAGACGCCCACCAGCATAATGTCGGCCTCCTCCCAATCCTCGTATCCAAGCCCGTCGTCATGGGCGATGGTGTACTGGATCGCCTCGACCCGCTTGAAATAGTTCTCGTCCATCATGTGCTGGCGGCCGGGGCGGCCATGGGCTTCCTGCCCAAGCTGGCTTTCGAGCGCGGCCGTCACCTGATCGAGCACCGCCACCGCGGGCAGCCCCAGATGGCGGCAATGCTCCTCCAGCCGCTGGCGGGTTTCAGGGTTCACCAGCGTATAAAGCACCAGCCCCGGATGCGCCGCCAGATCGGGCACGATCCGGTCCAGATGCTGGAGCGAGCGCACCATCGGCCAGAAATGGCGGTTCACTGTGGGACTATCGAACTGCGCCAGCGCCGCCTTGGCGATCATTTCCAGCGTTTCGCCGGTCGAATCGGATACCAGATGGAGATTGAGTCGATTCATCGCTGGCAGGCTTCCGGCCCGGTCAGGGGCTGTGGACAGAGCGCCGCATAAACCACGGGAGGGCGGGGCTCACAAGCGGGTGATAGAATTTCACCCCCACTGACAGGCTTTTCGCCGGGGTATTTGCGCACACGGGACAAGTCTTGTCGACAGGCTGGGAAGAGTGGGGATAAAGCGCGCTTGACGTCCAATCCGTGCGGATTCGATGGGGGTGTTTGGGACCGTCGGGTCTGGGGGCAATCGGGCAAGGGCCGGTAATTCCCACTATCCACAGGGCCAACAGACTCCATCAGTCCTTTTATAATTTGAATAGTTTTGTTTAAAGGAACCCTATGGCCGGTCCGCTTCTCGATACGCTCAAAGGTGTCCGTCAGGACCGTGCTCCCGTCTGGCTGATGCGCCAAGCGGGCCGCTATCTCCCTGAATACCGCGAACTTCGGGCCGAAAAGGGCGGGTTTCTCGAGCTGGTTTACGATAGCGAAGCGGCGGCGGAAATCACCGTGCAGCCGATCCGGCGCTTCGGGTTTGATGGGGCGATCCTGTTTTCCGATATCCTGATCGTGCCGCACGCGATGGGCCAGGGGCTGACCTTCGCGGCAGGGGAAGGCCCGCATCTGGCGCCGACATTGCTCGAGGCCTCGCTTGATAGCTTCACCCCCGCCTTTGAACGGTTCGAGCCGGTTTACGAAACCGTCCGCCGCACCCGCGCTCTGATTGGCCCCGAGGTGACAATGCTCGGCTTTGCGGGGAGCCCGTGGACCGTGGCGACCTACATGATCGCAGGCGAAGGCTCCAAGGATCAGGGCCCGGCTCGGCTTTTGGCCTATCGTGATCCAGCGCATCTGCAGGCGATTATCGATGCCATTATCGAGGTGTCGGTCACCTATCTGCGCGGCCAGATCGATGCCGGGGCCGAAGCGGTGCAGCTGTTCGACAGCTGGGCCGGAAGCCTCGCGCCCGACCAGTTCGAAAAGTGGGTGATCGCTCCCAACGCCGCGATCACCGCGAAGCTCAAGGAAACGTATCCCGATACCCCCGTTATCGGCTTCCCCAAGGGCGCGGGCGCCAAGCTGCCCGCCTATGCGCGCGAGACGGGGGTGGATGCCGTGGGCCTCGACGAGACGCTCGATCCCGCCTGGGCCCATGCCAGTCTGCCCGAAGGCATGCCGGTCCAAGGCAATCTCGACCCGCTGCTGGTCGAGGCCGGCGGCCCGGCGCTGCCTGCGCGGGTGAAGGCGATTTTGGCTGCGTTCGAGGATCGTCCGCATGTCTTCAACCTCGGCCATGGGATCGGGCAGTTCACGCCGATCGCGCATGTCGAGGAACTGCTTGCCGCGCTAAGAGGCTGATCCAATGCAAGACCTGCTGCTGTCGATCTATCAGTTCCTGAAGTCGGGCCATGTGATCTTCATGGTGTTCTGGCTCGCAGGGCTGTTCATGCTGCCGCGTCAGTGCATCTACATGCTCGATCACGCGCCGGGCTCCGAAGGCGAGGCCAAGTGGGCCACCCGCATGGGCAAGCTGCGCAAAATTATCCTGACCCCGGCGTTGATCATCGTCTGGGTGCTGGGGCTCAGCATGGCCTATGCGGGCGGCCATTTCGCCTTCGGGTGGCTCCATGCCAAGCTGACGCTGGTGCTCATCCTGACGGGCTATCACGGGTGGCTTGTAGGGCAGACCAAGAAGATGGCCCGGGGCGAGCGTCCGCTGTCCGAGACAACCCTGCGCATGATCGGCGAGGTGCCGGGGCTGCTGCTGATCGTGATCGTGCTGCTGGTTTACTTGAAGCCGTTCTGAGTCGCGCGCGGCGCATTTGGACAATTGACCTCGCGCCCCGCCCCCCGTATTCGCGTAATCCTCCATCCGGTGACCGGGGCGTTCCAGACCCCGGCAGGTCTGCTTTCTCCAAGCCCAGCCCCGACCGGCCTGTGACGTCCAAGCGCAGGTTCGCTTCCCCGGGGCACCTCTTCATCGCAAGAGGCACTGACCATCCGGCCACTCCTGACTTTCGGAACTTATTGTAATGCATCTCAAAGACCTCAAGCGAAAGACCCCGGCCGAACTGGTCGCGATGGCGGAAGAACTCGGCGTGGAGGGCGCCTCGACCATGCGCCGTCAGGATCTGCTTTTCAGCATCCTGCGCGAATTGGCCGAGGATGAGGAATACGAAGAAAAAATCATGGGCATCGGCACCATCGAGGTGCTGCAGGACGGTTTCGGCTTCCTGCGATCGCCCGAAGCGAACTACCTTGCCGGGCCGGACGATATCTATGTCTCGCCCAACCAGGTCCGCCGCTGGGGCCTGCGCACCGGGGACACCGTCGAAGGCGAAATCCGCGCCCCGCGTGATGGGGAGCGCTATTTTGCGCTGACCAGCCTCGCCAAGGTCAATTTCGACGATCCTGACGCGGTCCGCCTGCGCACCAATTTCGACAACCTGACCCCGCTTTACCCCGATCAGAAGCTTAACCTCGACACGCTCGATCCGACCGTGAAGGACAAGAGCGCGCGGGTGATCGACATCATCGCCCCGCAGGGCAAGGGCCAGCGCGCGCTGATCGTCGCGCCGCCGCGCACGGGTAAGACCGTGCTGCTCCAGAACATCGCCAAGGCGATCACCGACAATCACCCCGAGGTGTTCCTGATCGTCCTCCTGGTCGATGAACGCCCCGAGGAAGTCACCGACATGCAGCGTTCGGTGAAGGGCGAGGTTATCTCCTCAACCTTCGACGAACCAGCCAATCGCCACGTGCAAGTCGCTGAAATGGTGATCGAAAAGGCCAAGCGTCTGGTTGAGCACAAGAAGGACGTGGTGATCCTGCTCGATTCGATCACGCGTCTGGGTCGCGCTTACAACACCGTTGTGCCGTCTTCGGGCAAGGTGCTGACCGGGGGTGTTGACGCCAACGCGCTCCAGCGGCCTAAGCGCTTCTTCGGTGCCGCGCGCAATATCGAAGAGGGCGGCTCGCTCTCCATCATCGCTACCGCGCTGATCGATACCGGCAGCCGCATGGACGAAGTGATCTTCGAAGAGTTCAAGGGCACCGGCAACTCGGAAATCGTGCTCGATCGCAAGGTCTCCGACAAGCGCATCTTCCCCGCGCTCGACGTCGGCAAGTCCGGCACCCGCAAGGAAGAGCTGCTGGTGGCCAAGGACAACCTGTCGAAGATGTGGGTGCTGCGCCGCATCCTGATGCAGATGGGCACCGTAGATGCGATGGAATTCCTGCTCGACAAGATGAAGGACTCGAAGACCAACGAGGACTTCTTCGCGACGATGAATCAATAGGGACGCGCCAGGACAACGGGCCGTGGGATCGGGCCGAAATCGACGGACGGGAACAGTGCTCAGTCAGTATCTCTACATCAGCACCGCGCCGACTTTGCCGCGCGAAGAGGTGGATTCGATCCTCGCCACCAGCGCGCGCAACAATCCGGCGCGGGGCATTACCGGGCTGCTGCTGTTCAACGGCCGCAACTTCCTCCAGCTGCTGGAAGGCGAGGAGGGACAGGTAAACGCCCTGATGGAAACGATTTTCGCTGATCCGCGCCATTCTGGCGTCTCGGTGCTCGACCGCCGGGGGATTGTGGCCCGCACTTGTCCGGACTGGGCGATGAAGCGCGTGCTGATCGCGGAAAGCATCGCCAACCGCCGCGAAATGCTCGAGCGGGACTTGCCGGAAGGGCTTGATCCCGAGGTGCGCAAAATGATCGTGAACTTTGCGGTGCTGAACTGATCCCCACGGGATTTCCCGTAGTCGAGCGCTAGCCAGTGGCTAGGTGCCACCGGCCTAAACTGGCGTCCGACAAAGGGAGACCCAGCAATGCGCCGGATCATCTATCAGAGCATAGCTGCGCCTGAGCTTGATCGGGCCGCGCTTATTCACCTGCTTTATCATGCGCGGCTGGCCAATGAACGCCGGGGGATTAGCGGCATGCTGCTGCGGTCGGGCCAGCGCTTCCTGCAAGTGCTTGAAGGCCCAACTTGGAAGCTGTGCGCGACCTTTGGCCGGTGGAGGATGCGCTATTTCGACGATGCGAACATTGCCAAGGCGCTGGGTACGATCACTGCCGAGGCGAATGGCGCAGTGCCCCGGGTGGTCGACGAAGCGATCCTGGACTTCTTCGGGTGCGATCATCCCAAGGCCAACCAGAGATTGCTGCACCCAGTGTGAGCGCGGCAGCGTGGGCTCAGCCTTTGGCCGCCGCTAGCTGCGCCGCCATCATTTCCCAAACCTTGTTGATCGCTTTCAATGGCCGCACCATCACTTTGAAATCGCTGATCTTCCCTTCCGAGTTGAAGCGAATGATATCGACTCCATTGATGGCGACGCCGTCCAGCTCGGTGACGAATTCGAGCATCATCTCGTCCCCATCCACCAGCTCGCGGACATAGTGGAAGCTGTCGTTCCCCAGCACGTGTGATGCCGCGACGAGGTAGGCCATGACGATGGGCTTGCCCACCTGCGGGGTGTGCACCACGGGTGAGTGGAACACCGCGTCCTCCGCCAGCAGATCCGCGAGGAGGGCAGGATTGCTCCCACCCTCCATATAGGCATGCCAGCGGGCAAGGTTGGCGCGGCTCACGCCAGATGCTCGGCGAAGAAGGCGGCGGTGCGGCTGTCGGCGAGGGTGGCCGCTTCCTCGTGGCGGCGCTTGCCGGTCTCGGTGGCAAAGCCGTGGTCGAGCCCTTCGTAGTCGTGCAGCGTCACCTTCGGGTGATCGTCGAGCCCAGCGTGCATCGCGGCCTGTGTTTCACGTGAAACAAAGCCGTCTGCGGTGGGGATGTGCAGCATCAGCGGCTTGGCGATGGCGTGCTTTTCACCGAGCAACCCGTCGATCCCGACGCCGTAGTAGCCGACGCTTGCATCAATATCGGTCCGCGCCGCAGTCATGAACGCGAGCCGTCCGCCGAGGCAGTATCCGACGCAGCCGACCTTTGCGACGCCCAGCGTGCGGCGGATGTGGTGGATGGTCGCCTCGATATCCCGGATGCCGGCGTCCTGATTGAACTTGCCCATCAGATCGAGCGCGGTGACGAATTCAGTCTCGACATCGGGATCGAGCGCGGTTTCGGGCTGCAAGCGCCAGAACAGATCGGGCGCAACCGCGAGGTAGCCTTCGGCCGCCAGCTTGTCGCATTTCTGGCGAATGCCGGGGTTCACCCCGAAAATCTCCTGAATAACGATAATCGCCCCGCGCGGGGTGCCCTGGGGCTGGGCGACATAGGCGCCGAAACTGGCATCGCCTTCAAGGGTGGGGATTCTGGCATTGAGGGTCATCGGGGTCTCTCCTGATTGCGCGTTGGCCAGCGGTCTATCGCTTGCCTTGGCCGCCTGCCAAGCGCAAATGAGCGAGGGAGGAGACACGCTGATGAAGATTACCATCGAAGTCGATTGCACCCCGGAAGAGGCCCGCAGCTTCCTGGGCCTGCCGGATGTGTCGGCGGCCAATTCGGTCTATGTCGACACGGTCACCAAGGCGATGAAGGGGGTTTCGAACCCGGCGCAGATGGCCGAGTACGCGCAGGCGCTCGCGCCGATGGGGCAGATGGGGCTGAAGCTGTTCCAGAATTTTGTCGAGGGCTCGATGAAGGCGGCGTCAGGGACGAAATCGCCCGAGTAAGCCTGTGAGTAGCGCTGCGACCATCTTCGCGCTGTCAAGCGGCGCGCCGCCAGCGGGGGTGGGCGTGATCCGCGTCTCTGGCCCGTTGGCGAGGGCGGCGCTGGAGGTGCTGGCGGGCCGGGTGCCGCCCCCGCGCCGGGCCTCGCTGGCATCGCTGCGCGACGCGGAGGGCGCGCTGCTCGATGAGGCGCTGGTGTTGTGGTTTCCGGGCCCTGCGACAGCGACGGGCGAGGATCTCGCCGAGTTTCACTGTCATGGGGGCCGTGCGGTGATCGCAGCGGTAGAGGCGGCGCTGGCGGCGCTTCCCGATACGCGGCGCGCTGAACCGGGCGAATTCACCCGCCGCGCTTTTGCCAATGGCCGCATCGACCTGGCCGAGGCCGAGGGGCTCGCCGATCTGCTCTCCGCCGAGACCGAACTGGCCCGCGCGGCCGCGCTTGCCAATGCCGGGGGGGCGGTTTCGCGTCAGGTTGAGGCGTGGCGCGAGCGGGTCTTGGCGCTGTCGGCAGAGGTGGAGGGGGTGCTCGATTTCTCGGACGAGGAAGACGCCGCCGATCTGCCCGAAAGTTTCACGTGGAACATTCGCGCGCTTGGCGACGAGATCGCGGCGTGGCTCGCCCGTCCGCGTTCGGAGCGGTTGGGGGAGGGCTTTCGCGTGGTGCTCGCCGGGCCGCCCAACGCAGGGAAATCAACCCTGTTCAATGCGTTGGTCGAAAGCGAGGCGGCGATCACCTCGCCGATTGCCGGCACCACCCGCGATGTAATCGAACGCTCGGTGGCTATCGGCGGGGTGCCGTTCACCTTCGTTGATACCGCGGGGCTGCGGGTGGTTGAAAGCGCTGCTGAGGCTGATCAGATCGAAGCCATCGGCATTGCCCGGGCTGAGGCTGAATTGGCGCGCGCGGATCTGGTGCTGTGGCTGGGGCCGGAAGGTGCGGGGCCAGTGGGAGCGTGGGAGGTCGCGGCACAGGCGGATCGGGCAGGCTTTGTGGCCAAGAACGCGGCGCGCTTCATCGTATCAGCAGCGACCGAGGAAGGGCTGGCGGCGCTCAAGTCGGCGCTGGTGGAGGCCGCCCGCGCTGCACTGCCCAAGCCGGGCGACGCCACGCTCAATGCCCGCCAGCACGAGCGCTTGTCTGAGGCAGGCGAGGCACTGGCTGGGGCGCAGGCGGTGAGCGATCCCTTGCTGGTGGCGGAAGAGCTGCGCCGAGCAAGGCTCGCCTTCGACCGGTTGATCGGGCGCGCTACCACCGAGGACATGCTCGACACCCTGTTCGGGCGGTTCTGCATCGGGAAGTGAAATGTTTCACGTGAAACATTTCAGCGCAGCGCTCGGACGCAATCGACTTTGACGATTGCCCTCGCGCGCCCTATTTGCGCCGACATGCACCAATTTGATGTCATTGTTATCGGCGGCGGTCACGCCGGGGTCGAAGCCGCCTGTGCTTCGGCCCGCATGGGTGCGCGCACGGCATTGGTGAGCTTTGACCTTAACGCAATCGGGGCGATGAGCTGCAATCCGGCGATCGGGGGTTTGGGCAAGGGCCATCTGGTGCGCGAGGTCGATGCGCTCGACGGGGTGCTGGGCCGCGCTGCGGATGCAGGCGCGATCCATTATCGGATGCTCAATCGATCGAAGGGCAGCGCGGTATGGGGCCCGCGCGTTCAGGCGGATCGGGTGCGGTTCAAGGCTGCGGTGCAGCAGGTGGTCCGCGCGCAGCCCAATCTGACGCTGGTGCAGGGCGAGGCTGCGGCGCTGGTTCTCGCAGGCGGGCGGGTCACCGGGTTGGAGCTGGCCGACGGCACAATGTTTCACGTGAAACATATTGTCCTGTGCACCGGCACCTTCCTTGGCGGGGTGCTGTTCCGGGGCGAGGAGCGCATCGAGGGCGGGCGGATTGGCGAGAACGCCGCCAAGCGGCTCGCGGAGCAATTGCGCGGGGCTGACCTGCCGATGGCCCGGCTCAAGACCGGCACGCCGCCGCGGCTCGATGGGAGGACGATCAATTGGGCGGTGCTGGAGGAACAGCCTTCCGATGGCGAAGCCTGGACCATGTCGCCGCTCACCCCGAAGCGGGTGAACCCGCAGGTGTTCTGCGCCATCACCCGCACCACGCAGGCGGGACATGATGCGATCCGCGCCAATCTCCACCGCTCGCCGCTGTTCTCGGGCGCGATTGCGGCGGCGGGGCCGCGCTATTGCCCTTCGATTGAAGACAAGATCCACCGCTTCGGCGACCGCGAGGGGCATCAGGTGTTCCTTGAGCCTGAGGGACTGGATACGCCGCTGGTCTATCCCAACGGCATCAGCACCTCGCTCCCGGTAGATGTGCAGGAGGAGGTGGTGCGCACCATGCCGGGTTGTGAGCGCGTGGTGATCGTGCAGCCGGGCTATGCGGTCGAATATGACCATATTGATCCCCGCGCGCTGACCCGTGATTTGCAGGTGCGGGCGATCCCCGGGCTTTATTGCGCAGGGCAGATCAATGGCACCACCGGGTATGAGGAGGCGGCTGCGCAGGGGTTGGTCGCCGGGCTGGAGGCAGCAGCGGCCGCGCTGGGCACTGCCGCGCCGCAGCTCGACCGGGCGAACAGCTACATTGCGGTGATGGTCGATGATCTGACGTTGCAGGGCGTGTCCGAGCCCTATCGCATGCTCACAGCCCGCGCCGAGTATCGCCTGCGGCTGCGGGCCAATAATGCCACAACACGTCTGACGGGGTTGGGCATCGAAGCCCGATGCATCGGGGCAGAGCGCAAGGCGTGGTGGGAGCGCCGAGAGGCGGTGCGCGAAATGTTTCACGTGAAACATTCCGAGAAGATCCACGCCCGCGAGTTGGCGGATCTCGGCCTTCCTGTGCGCCGCGATCATGGCGAGAAGTCACTGGCAGAATGGCTGCGCTACGATGGCGTGACCCCCGAGGCGCTTGCTCCGTGGCTGGGCGACCTCACCGCGCTTGATCCGCAGCTCGCTGAGGAAATGGCCGAGGATGCGGCCTATGCGCCCTATCTCGCCCGGCAGGACGCCGAGCTCAGGGATCTGCGCGCGAGCGAGGCCCTGCCGCTTGCAGCTGACTTCCCCTACGGCGAGGTGCCGGGTCTCTCCAACGAGATGGTCGAGCGGCTGAGCAAAGCCGCGCCGGCAACACTCGCGGCAGCAGGGCGGGTGTCGGGGGTGACCCCGGCGGCGCTCTCGGCCTTGCTGGTCCACGCGCGCCGCCGCGCCAATGGGCAGCGCGCCGCGTGATCACTACCGAAGACGAGGCCCGCGCCTATGTAGCCGGGCTGACTGACGCAGCCGGAATGGCGCGGCTTGAGACCTTCGCCGCGCTGGTGCTCGAGGAGAACCAGCGCCAGAACCTCATCGCCAAAGCCACCGAGCCGCACCTCTGGCAACGCCATATCGCCGACTCGGCGCAGCTCCTTGAAAATGTTTCACGTGAAACATTGGGGCCGAATGCGAAGGGGCCGTGGCTCGATCTTGGCAGCGGTCCGGGCTTTCCCGGAGTGGTGATCGCCGCGCTTCACCCCAATATGCCGGTGGTTCTGGTGGAATCGCGGGCGCGCCGGGTGGAGTTTCTGGAGCATGTCATTGTGACGCTTGGTCTCACCAAGTGCCGGGTGGAGGGCCAGCGTCTGGAGCGTGTTACGCCATTTCCAGCCCGCGCCATTTCGGCACGCGCCTTCGCGCCGCTCCCCAAACTTCTCGCCTTGTCCGCACCCTTCTCCACAAGGGACACGGTCTATGTCTTGCCCAAGGGGCGTTCAGCGGCGCAGGAGTTGGAGACACTGAAGCCTTCGATTCGAGCAATGTTTCACGTGAAACATTCCTTGACCGATTCCGAGGCCGGGATCATCGTGAAGGCCTGACACGCGAATTGCCCGTGGATTCAACCGGAATCTGTGCGCAGGAAGGACGGATGCCCATGCTGACCATCGCGATTGCCAATCAGAAGGGCGGGGTGGGCAAGACCACCACCGCGATCAACATCGCCACTGCCATGGCCGCGACGGGCTGGCGGACGCTGCTGATTGATCTCGATCCGCAGGGCAATGCCTCGACCGGGCTGGGTGTGCATTCCGCCGCGCGTGAAGTTTCAAGCTATGATCTGCTGGTGGACGAGGTGGCGCTGAGCACCGCGATCGTCCCGACCAGCATCCCGCGGCTGGATATCGTCCCTGCTACGGTCGATCTCTCGGGTGCTGAGGTCGAGCTGGTCGCCGTGGAAGGCCGCACCCACCGTTTGCAACGCGCGCTGGCGAATCATGCGGGCCATGACATCTGCTTCATTGATTGCCCCCCGTCGCTCGGTCTGCTGACGCTCAACGCCCTGTGCGCCGCTGACACCCTGCTGGTGCCGTTGCAATGCGAGTTCTTTGCGCTGGAGGGCCTCAGCCAGCTGTTGCAGACGGTTGATCAGGTGCAGCAGCGCTTCAACCCGTCCCTGGGCATTATCGGCGTGGCGCTGACCATGTTTGATCGGCGCAACCGGCTCACCGATCAGGTGTCCGATGATGTGCGCGATTGCCTTGGAAAGCTGGTGTTCGACACCGTAATCCCGCGCAACGTCCGCCTCTCCGAAGCACCGAGCCATGGGCTCCCGGCGCTGATCTATGACCAGCACTGCACCGGCAGCCGCGCCTACATGTCCTTGGCGCGCGAGCTGATCGGGCGATTTCCCGCTGAAAGACAGGCTGCATGACCGAAGAGACTACCCAAGCTGTTGATGTATCGATGATTTCGCGCGGTGGTGCGGATAAGCCACGGCGCTTGGGCAAGGGGTTGGGCGCGCTGCTGGGCGAGACCCGGCGCGAGGAGCCTCTGGTGCGCCGTGATGATGCGCCGGTTGAGGCGGCGTCTGTTGCGGGTGCCTCGCCGCTCAGGATGTTGCCGCTTGCCAGCATCAAGCCGCTACCCGGTAACCCACGGAAATATTTCGATGAAACTGCGCTGGAGGAGCTTGCTGCTTCGATCGCTACGCGCGGGGTGATCCAGCCCATCATCGTCCGCCCCCACCCCGAAGGGCAGGGCTACCAGCTTGTCGCAGGCGAACGCCGCTGGCGTGCGGCGCAGAAGGCGCGGTTGCACGAAATCCCGGCGCTGGTCCGCACCCTGACCGATCGCGAAGTGATGGCGCTGGCGCTGATCGAGAACTTGCAGCGCGAGGATCTCAACCCGGTCGAGGAAGCGCGCGCCTATCACCGGCTGTCCGAAGATGAAGGCATGATTCAGGCCGATATTGCCCGCATGGTTGAAAAGTCACGCAGCCATGTCGCCAACATGATGCGGCTGATGAGCCTCCCCGGACCGGTGCTCGATCTGGTTGAGCAGGGCAAACTCACCACCGGGCACGTGCGCGCGCTGATCGGCCGGGATGATGCGGTGCAGATCGCCGAAATCGCGGTCACGGAAGGGCTATCCGTGCGCGATATCGAAGTGCTGACGCGCAAGCCCGCCAAGCCGGACAGCGCCGCAACGGCACGCCAGGCTCACACAGAACCTGCTGAAAATGCCGATATTCTGGCCGTGCAGCATCACCTTGAGGAGTTTCTGGGGCTGGGCGTGAAGATCAAGCCCGAGGCCGATCCGCGCAAGGGCACGATCACGATCCGCTACACCACGCTCGACCAGCTCGATCTGCTGTGCCAGCGGTTGACCGGCGGCGAGTTCTGACACCGAAAAAAGCCCCGCGGGTTCTGGACTAACCCACGGGGCTCATGGCCTGGCGGTATGCCGCCAAGTTTGTCTCAGCGCCCGCCCTTGATCATCTTGGGTGACGGTGCTGGCGTTTGGATTTCCCGCACGGCGCCGGGGACAGTGTAGCTTTCCTCGCGGATGGTTTCGCGCACGACCACCTGCTGCTGCACTTCGCTGCGCACCGGCACCATCACGACCTGCGGCGGCGGGGCATAGGTGTAACCGTAGGAATATCCGGCAGGATAACCGTAGCCATAACCATAGGCTGGTCCCCCAGGATAGGGCGCATAGGCAATCTCGCGGCTGGCGATCCGGGTGCCCGGCGCGCCATTTTGCGTCAGGTACCCATCGAGCGCAGCCTCGCAATCATAGCGATTCTTTTTCTTGCCCCCATCGAACAGGCTGCCGAACAATCCGCCGATGAGTCCGCCGCCGCCAAAGCCCAGCGCTGCCCCAGCCACGCGGTCGCCCGCGCCTGCGATCTCATAGCCCGCAACTCCGCCAACAATTGCGCCGAGCAGGGCGCCAATAATAAGGCCGGTTTCATCCTTACCGCGCCCTTGGGTCCGGCGCCGGCATTCGTCGAGCCATTGCTGGCGCTCGAAAACGATCGGCGACGTGCCCGGTGCCGGGACATAGGCGGTCTGCGGATAGTTCGGCACATATTGCGGCGCGGGGGTATAGCCGCCAGTTCCGGCCGGAGCGCGGGATTCGATCCGCCGCGTGCGGGTGATCGTCTCGACGCCGTCAGCGGTCGTGACGGTCTCGTTGGTCTGTACCGCCACGGGCGCCTGACGATATTCCGCCGGAAGGCGGCGCACTTCAACCTCCGACATCGGTGTCAGCGGTGGGAGATCGCTGTAGGTCTGCGCCTGTGCCACGCCGGGCAAGGCCATAGCGGGCATTGCAACGCCGAGGGTGACAAGAATCCGGAGCGGCACGCGCATCAGTGAATCCCCCTTGAAGCCGCAAGCGCGGCGGATGGTTAGCCAAAGGTTTACCACCGACTCCCATCTGCGCCCAAGCGATGCTGCAAGGGTTGTCCCGTTTCGGGCCGGTCAGGCGGCTAAGCGCCTCAGATTCGCGCAGCCAGCAAGTCGGCGAGCGCTTCGATCCCGGCGGCGTCTTCAGGCGCAAAGCGCGCGAGTCTGGGGCTGTCGAGATCGATCACGGCCAGCACCGCGCCGTCACGCATCACGGGCACCACCAGTTCCGACTGGCTCGCCGCGTCGCAGGCGATGTGGCCGGGGAAGGCGTGAACGTCGGGGACAAGCTGGGTCGCGCCCGATGCTGCCGCCGCGCCGCACACGCCGATTCCGAAGGGGATGCGGATGCACGCTGGGCGGCCAACGAAGGGGCCGAGCACCAGCTCATCCGCCCCGCCGCTCTTGGCCGGGGCGACGCGGTAGAACCCGGCCCAGTTCAAATCCGGCAGAAATTCCCAGATCAGCGCCGCTACATTGGCCATGTTAGCAACCGCATCCGGCTCCCCGTCGGTCAGTGCGTCGGCAGCGGCCAGCAGCTCGCGATAGGTTTCGGCCGGGGTCAGCGCGGTATCGGGCTTGAAATCATACATGGATTGAAGGGTCTTTCGTCGCTTGCCGGTTGCCGCCTGCGCGGCGCGGCTCTATTTGCTCCCACATGGCCATTTTCCGCAGAATCGCAATCGCCCTTGGTATCCTGATCGTGCTGGCAGGCGCAGGGCTGTGGTTCCTGACCCGGGGGGACACCGCAGCGCTCTCGGTCGAGGATGTCGCCGGCACCGACCCGGTGCTGTCAGAAGGCAATCCGCAAAGTTTCCCCACGGTCAAGATCGCCGAACCGGTGGGCTGGCAGGCTGATGAAGCGCCTCAGCCCGCCGAAGGGCTGGAGGTGGTGCGCTTTGCCGAAGGGCTCGATCACCCGCGCATCCTCTACACGCTGCCCAATGGCGACGTGTTGGTGACGCTGACCCGCGCCCCGGCCAAGGAAGACAGCGGCGGCGGCGGAGTCATGGCGACGATCCGGGGCTGGATCGAAGGCTACCTTTTCTCGAAGGCCGGATCGGCGGGCGAATCCCCCAACCAGATCGTCTTGCTGCGTGACGCCGACGGCAATGGCAGCGCCGAAACGCAGAAGGTTATTCTCGAAGAGGGGCTGGATTCGCCCTCTGGCATGAGCTGGCAGGATGGGACGCTTTATGTCGCCAATCACAACGCCGTGCTGGCGTTTCCCTATGCGCTGGGCGATGACACGATCACCGGCACCCCGCGCAAGCTGATGGACCTGCCGGGCGGCGGGGGCCACTGGATGCGCAACCTAGAGCTTGCCCCTGATGGCAAGAGCCTGTTCGTCGCGGTCGGTTCGGTCAGCAATATCGGCGAGGCCGGGATGGCAGTCGAACAGGGTCGGGCGATGATCTGGCAATATGATCTGGTCGAAAGCCGCCAGCGGCAATTCGCGGTGGGCCTCCGCAATCCCAATGGGATGGACTTCAGCCCTTGGACCGGCGAGCTTTGGACCACGGTGAACGAGCGGGACATGCTCGGATCGGACCTCGTGCCCGATTACCTCACCAATGTGCCGGTGGGCGCGCAATATGGCTGGCCGTGGGTTTACTACAAAACCAACATCGACCGCCGGGTCGAAGCGCCGATGCCGCGCTTCCTGATGGAATATGTCCGCAAGCCCGAATTCGCGCTCGGCCCGCATGTTGCTGCGCTGGGGATGGTGTTCAGCCGCGAAGGCCACGTGATGGGCGGAAACTTTGCCAGCGGGGCCTTCATCGCGCGGCACGGCTCGTGGAACCGTCAGCCGCCTTCGGGTTATGATGTGGTCTATGTCGGGTTCGACAAGCTCGGCAATCCACAGGGCAAGCCGGTGCCGGTGCTGACCGGGTTCCTCAAGGACGATGGCACCACGCGCGGGCGGCCGACCTGGGTCGAATGGGCGGGCGATGGGTCGCTGCTGGTGTCGGATGATACCGCTGGGATCATCTGGCGCGTAAAGGCGCCGGGCGCTGCGCCTGCGGCTGCGATTGCCCAGCTACCGAAGCAGGGCCTGCCCCCGGCCAAGAACCTGCGCGATCCGCGCCAGACCTTTGAAGCGGATTACCTGCGGCGGCAGGCGGGGCAGAAGGTCAATTAAAGTCTGAGGCCCGCGCGCCCTGCGAGTTCGGTGGCGAATTGCAGCGCGGTCCTGCCGGAGCGATTGCCGCGCTGGATCGCGTAGGCCATCGCCTCCTCCGCATCGAAGCTGAGCCCTAGCGGGGTGATGTAGCTGGTGAGGATCGCGAGGTAGGTGTCCTTGTCCGCTGGGTGGAACCCCAGCGTCAGCCCGAAGCGATCCGCCAGCGCCAGCGCATCGTCGCGCTCATCCCTTTCGTGGAGCGCGCCTGAGGTGTCCTCGCGTTCGGTGATGGTGCGGCGGTTGGCGGTCACCGCGAGCCGGATATGCGCCGGGCGCGGGGCAATGCCGCCGTCGAGCAGGCTGCGCAGCGCGAGCATCTCGGCCCGCCCATCCGCGCCGAAGCCGAGATCGTCGATGAACAGCAGGAACGCGCGGCGTTGCGGTGCGAGCGCGGCGATCAGCGCGAGGAAGGTCGGCAGGGTGCCGGGGGCAAGCTGCACCAGCGCGAGCGCGCCGGGAAGCGCGGCCTGCGCATCGGCCACCGCGGCGCGCACCAGCGCCGACTTGCCCATCCCGCGCGCGCCCCACAGCAGCACATCATGCGCCGCAGCCCCGGAGGCGAGCCGGGCGCACAAGTTGCGCAGCGCGACTTTCTGCGAATCGATCCCGTGAAGCTGGGTGAGCGGCAGGGCGTCGAGCACTGGCACAGCGCGGGCGGTATCGCCCTCCCACACATAGGCGGGCGCGCTCAGCCATTCGGTTGGCGGCGGGGGCGGGGG
>LSKF01000067.1 GCA_001556995.1 Erythrobacteraceae bacterium CCH12-C2 | reverse complement strand
GATCCACCAGATAGAGGATCGCCCCGCCGATGCCGCGGATCGCCGGAATGCGCAGTTCCATCGGGCCGGGATCATTGGCGACAGGCTCCGCGCCCTTTGCGATCAGATAATCATAGGCCTTGGCCGCATCGCGCACGCGGAACGCCATCCCGCAAGCCGAGGGGCCATGCTCGCGCGCGAAATACCATGCGGCCGAGCGCGGCTCGTAATTGGCGATGAGGTTGATCCCGCCCTGCCGCCACAGGTGCACATCCTTCGAGCGGTGCTTGGCGACGCAGGTGAAGCCCATCGCTGCAAACACCGGCTCGAGCACGCCCTTGGCGGGCGCGCAGAACTCGACGAATTCGAACCCATCAAGGCCGACCGGGTTGTCGAACAGGTCTTTGGTCGGTGCGTTCACGGCTGGGGTCCCCCGATGTGACGAGATAGTTTCAATTGAAACTACCTAGCGCAGGTGGGCGATTCGTGCAAGGCCGAGGTGGCTGGGGCAGTTTCACGCAGAGTTCGCAGAGGCGCAGAGAGACGCAGAGGGTGTGGTGCGCGCCGCAGGCCGTAGGCTACCACCCCAAACCATCCGCGGCTGGCGTTGAAAGATAAGAGCCCGCAGCGCAAACCACCGTCTCTGCGCTTCTCCGCTCCTCTGCGAACTCTGCGTGAAACCCCCTTCTTTTTCGCCGAAAGAGAGCGCCTAAGCCGAGACCGTAGAGCCCCCACCCCCTAACCCCCTCCCCGAGGGGAGGGGGGACTAGGCAATCCGCCCGACATTGCGCCCGCGTTCATCTCGCACCAGCGCCAGCCGCCAGCCGAATGGCTCGCCGCTGGCGAACACGTCGGCGGTGGCAGGGTCAGTGAGGTCGGCATTGGCAGCCACCCGCTCACCCGCTTCGGAGCGTCCGATGATGATCGCCTCAGGACCCTTGGGACCGTGCTGGATGGTGTAGCTCTCGACGATCGCGCTCTCCACCGGCCCGCGTGCCAACGGAACCTCGTCCATCGTCTCGGAGAGCACGTCGAAGCGGTCGTTTGCTGACCAGTCGGCAGGCGTGGTCGAGTAAATGCCGGTCGAATATTTGCTCATCCACCCACCATTCGCCCCCACCAGCGCGAAAGAGCCCCGGTCGCTGCGCACCCGTTGCACGGCTTCCGCGATGGCGTGGGCCGAGTAGTTGTTCCCCGCCCCGCCGAAGAAGGGCAGGCCGCCCGTCAGCGTCAGCCCGCGCGGGTCATCTGCGGTAAGGCCGAAATGATCGCACTGGTTGAACACGGGGATCGCAAAGCAGGAATAAAAGTCGAGGTAGCGCATCTCCGCCAGCCCCTTGCCCGCCCTGACCAGCGCGGCTTCGACGCTGGCAATCGAGGCCGGGCACGCACCAAGGTCCGGGCGCTGGAGCAGCGGCACTTCGGTCGCGGCGGTGATGGCGTGGATGTGGACCCATTTATCCTCAGGCACACCCATTTCGCGAGCCAGACCCGCGCTCGCCAAGATGATCGCGGCGGACTGGTTGACCTGATCGCGGGCGATGGTCAGGCGGGGATAGGGTTCGGCCACGATCCGGTTGCGCTCGGTGATCGTCGCCAGTTCCTCAGCGCTCAACGTCACCGGCGCAGCGGCGTGGGGGTTGCGCGCCGCGATCCGGGTGAAGGGCGCGAAGAGTTCGCCGATGTCGCGGCGATAATCGGCAAGCGAGCGGCCCAACCGCGCGCGCCGGGCGTTCTCAGCCAGAGCATAGAGCGGGATCGCGCCCGCCGCACCGTGGCGAAACAGTTCAGGCTCAAGCAGGACGTCGAAGCCGTAGCCGCGATCCTCGATGTCACCCGGCACGTCCTCGGACCAGTCGGGCGCCTCGCCCCTGGCCGACAGCGCCCGCACGGTCGAGATCGCCTCGGCCCCAACGATCACGGCGCAGCGGCTTTGACCCTCGGCGATGGCGGTCGCAAATTCGCCGATCATCTGCTGGTTGGTCTGGCCGCCGGTGGGTGAGAGGATCGCCCGTGCCGGGTTCGCACCCACGCGGGCCGCCAAAGCGCGCGGCACGTTGCTGGCGGTGCCAAAAGGCGGCGTGCGATCGGGGCGTGACATCTCGAAGGCGCGGATCGCGGCGAGGGTGTCGATCGCCCCCGCAACATCTCCGTCCGCCGCGGTATCGGCCAATGCCGCCGCCAGCGCCCGCCCGGCCATGTCGATGGTGGAGAGGGCGGCATAGCCCGGCTCGCCCACCCTCTCCGAATATTGCCCCACCCCGATGATGACCGGGGTGTTATCCGCGATGCTAGTCGACAAAGCCGTCGACCCGCTCGACGATGATCGCCGGGGCCATGCCGCCCGCGGCGCACATGGTGACGAGGCCATAACGCCCGCCGCGGCGTTCGAGCTCGTCGACCACCGTGCCGATCAGGATCGACCCCGTCGCGCCGATCGGGTGCCCGAGCGCGATGGAACCGCCGTTGACGTTGACCTTGTCCCAATCGAGCTCGAGATCGCGCACGAACTTGGCGGCGACGACGGCGAAGGCCTCGTTGATTTCGAACAGATCGATATCGTCGGTGGTGAGGCCCGCCTTGGCGAGCACCTTCTTCGCCGCCGGGACGGGGGCGTTGAGCATCAGCGTCGGATCATCGCCCATATTGGCGGTGGCGACGATGCGCGCGCGCGGCTTGAGGCCGTGCTTTTCGGCATAGGCCTTGGAGGTGATGAGCACCGCCGCCGCGCCGTCCACCACGCCCGAGGAATTGCCTGCATGGTGGAAGTGCTTGATCTCGAGATCGGGGTACTTCTGGTTGATCAGCTTGCGGAAGGTGGTGCCGGCCTCGTCGAGCGGTACATCGGCGATCTTGGGGAAGGCGGGTTCGAGCTTGGCGAGGTCTTCGCGGGTGGTCTGCGGGCGGGGGTATTCGTCGCGGTCGAGCAACACCGTGCCATCATCCGCCACCACCGGCACCACCGACTTGGCAAAGCGGTTCTCGGCAATTGCCTCGGCGGCGCGCTGCTGCGAGCGGTAGCCGACTTCGTCGAGTTCCTCGCGGGTGAAGCCTTCCTTGGACGCAATCGCATCGCCGCAGATGCCCTGGTGCGACTGCGGGTGCACGGCTTGCAGGCGCGCGTTGTAGCTGCCCATCATCGGCGGCTTGATCCCGGCGCGCATCTTTTCCTGGCTCATGGCGGCGGTAAGGCTCATCATCTCGGTCCCGCCAGCGACAACGCAATCCTCCATCCCGCTCATCACCTGTGCGGCCGCCAGCGCGACGCTCGTGATGCCGCCGCCGCAGAAGCGGTCGAGCGTGGTGCCGGAGGAGGTGATGTCATAGCCCGAATCGAGCGCCGCCATGCGGCCCATGTCGCCCGCCTGCATCCCGTCCTGCGTGCTGACCGACCAGATCACGTCATCGACGGTCTTGGTGTCGAGATTGTTGCGATCCTTGATCGCTTTCAAAACGGTCGCGGCCAGATGCTGCGGATGGCACGCGGCGAGCGCGCCCTTCCCTTGTTTGCCGATCCCGCGCGGGGTGCGCACTGCGTCGATGATGTAAGCCTCGGCCATGATGATCCTCTCTCGTTATAGCGAAATTGCGGTTGACGTCTCCGTAAACCGGCTGCACCACTCGCACAAGAATTGCGTTTCAAAATGCAATCACATTTTTGACAGGAGAGAGAACCCGTGAGCGATACCGCTGCCCCCGAAGTGCTGACCGAAGTCGAGGACGGCGTCCTCATCGTCACCATCAACCGCCCCGAAGCGAAGAACGCCATGACCAAGGCCGCTTCCGAAGCGATTGCGGCGGCGATGGACCGATTGGACGCCGAGGATGATCTGCGCGTCGGCATTCTCACCGGTGCGGGCGGGACGTTCTGTTCAGGCATGGACCTCAAGGGCTTCCTGCGCGGCGAATCGCCGAGCGTCCCAGGCCGGGGTTTTGGCGGCGTGGTGCAGGCCCCGCCGCAGAAGCCGCTGATCGCCGCGGTCGAGGGCTATGCGCTCGCCGGGGGGCTTGAGCTGATGATCGCCTGCGACCTCGTGGTCGCGCACGCCAATGCCAAATTCGGCATCCCCGAAGTGAAGCGCGGGCTTGTTGCGGCGGCTGGCGGCGTGATGATGCTGCCCGACCAGATCCCCGAACGCATCGCGATGGAGCTGGCGCTCACCGGCGACTTCATCGATGCCCCGCGCGCCTACCAGCTTGGCATGATCAACGAAGTGACCGAAGGCCCGGCGCTTGATGCCGCCAAGGCGCTCGCTGCCCGCATCGCGGCGAATGGCCCGCTCGCGGTCAAGGTGTCGAAGCAGGTGATGAAGCAGTCGCGCGGCTGGGCGATGGACGAACGCTACGACAAGCAGGGCGCGCTCATCGGCCCGGTGTTCGTCAGCCACGACGCCCGCGAAGGCGCGGCCGCCTTCGCCGAAAAGCGCAAGCCCAACTGGACTGGGAAATAGCAAAATTCTCCGTTCGCCCTGAGCCTGTCCAAGCGCTGCACTTCTTTTTTGCTGGTGGCGCAGAAGGAGGACGGTGCTTCGACAAGCTCAGCACGAACGGTTCGTTGGTTTGAGAGAGAGGATCCAAAATGCCCGTCATCGATGTGCCGCAGCCGGCCTTCATGGAAGAAGAGGAAATCGCCATCTTCGCCGACGCGGTCGGCAAGTTCTACGCCCAGCACGCCCCAGAAAAGCGCATCCACAAGTGGCGCGAGGACGGGATGGTCGAGCGCGAATTCTGGCGCGAGGCGGGCGCGGCGGGTCTGCTCGGCGTCTCGGTTCCGACCGAATATGGCGGCCACGGCGGCGATTTCCGGCATGACATGGTGGTGATCGACCAGCAGGCCAAGCACGGCGTCGACGGCTTTGCCGCCTCGCTGCACAACACCATCATCCTGCCCTATCTGGTGCGCCACGGGACCGAGGAGCAAAAGCAGAAATACCTCCCCCGCCTGGTGACTGGCGACCTCGTCAGCGCGATCGCGATGAGCGAGCCTGATGCGGGAAGCGACCTGCAATCGATCAAGACCACCGCCTTGAAGGACGGCAACGGGTATCGCCTCAACGGGTCCAAGACCTGGATCTCCAACGGCCAGCTCGCCGATTTCATCATCGTCGTCGCCAAGACCGATCCGGCCGAAGGCGCCAAGGGCATTTCGCTACTGCTGCTCGAAACCGAGGGCGCGGAAGGCTTCCAGCGCGGCAAGAAGCTCGACAAGATCGGGCTCGATGCGCAGGACACCTCCGAGCTGTTCTTCGACAACGTGTTCATCCCGGCCGACAACCTGCTCGGCGGCGTCGAAGGGCGCGGCTTCTACCAGCTGATGGGCGAGCTGCCGCAGGAGCGCCTGGTGATCGCGATGAACGCCATCACGGGGATCGAGAAGGCGCTCGATGTGACGGTTGAATACGTCAAGAACCGCAAGGCGTTCGGCAAGACGATCTGGGACTTCCAGAACACCCAGTTCGTGCTCGCCGACCTCAAGGCGCGCGGCACCGCCGCCCGGGTGTTTGTCAACGACTGCATCGCCAAGCTGCTGGAAGGCAAGCTCGATGTCGCAACCGCAAGCATGGCCAAGTATTGGGTCACCGAGCTGCAAAGCGAGGTGGTCGACAAGTGCCTCCAGTTCCACGGCGGCGCGGGCTACATCAATGATTACGCCATCGCCCGGATGTACCGCGACACCCGCATCGCGCGGATCTACGGCGGATCGAACGAGATCATGAAAATGCTGATTGCGAGGTCTATGTGATTTCGCAGCCCCGTCCGGGGCTGCGTCCTCGCTTGACGTCCTTCGCTACGCTTCGGACCCGCTGCGGGCGGGCGGTCGCCCTTGCGGCCGCTGCGCGACCGGTATGGTAGATGCCTTGGGGACTTGACGCTGGAACGGCGCCGCAGGCGTCGCAAGCCCGACTGCGGGCCCGCAGGTGCTCAAGTCCGAAGGACTTGAAACGCACCGAGGACGAAGGCGCGGATGCGCCTTCGCAAAAAAGGGCGGCCCAGTTGCCCGGACCGCCCCCTCTCCCACTCCTGTTGCCGGAGTATCTGGTGAAGCGCCTCAGAACCGCGCGCGCAGCGTTACACCATATTGGCGCGGCGGCAGGGTGAAGGCCGAGCGCGAGTTGTTCGCGCCGGTGCTGCGCAGCGTGGTGTTGAAGGTCACGCCGCGCACCACTTCGTCGGTGAGGTTGTTGACCCACCCTTCGATCGCATACTTGCCGCCGGCAAAACGAAGGCCAGCGCGCGCATTGACGAAGGCCTTCCCGTCCTGAACGTCGGCAACGATCAACGGTTGGGCAGCGACCGCCGCATCGACACCCAGCGCAGCGATCTGCGCCGCGCTCGGCGGGACAATCGCCTGGGTCGAGGTGCGCTGATCGCCTTCAATCCGGACCTGGCCCGACAAGAAGAGCTCTACATCATCGCTGATCGGCTTTTCCCACAAGGCCCCAGCCAGCGCGACGACCTGCGGCGCATTGGTCAGGTCATTGCCGCAGAGCGAAACAACCTGGGGGGCAATCTGATCACCGGCGCAATCATCGGGATAGCTCGCCTCAAGGAAGGTCGCCGCGAGGTTGAAGGTCAGCTCGTCGCTCGGCCGGATCAGGCTTTCGATTTCCACGCCCCGGGTCTCTGCGACCGGAACGTTGAAGGTAGCGAAGGCGGTCCCGGTGAATTCAAGCACCTGGAAATTGGTGAACTCTTCGTAGAACGCTGCAATGTTCAGCGTCAGCGCGCCATTCGGGGTCTGGCCCTTGACGCCGATTTCCCACGCATCAACCTCTTCCGACAGGAAGGACGGGTTAGCCCCGCCCACCGCAGCGGTGGTATCAAGGTTGATCCCACCCGCCTTGTAGCCGTGGGTGAAGCTGGCATAGCTGCTCACAAAGGGGCTGAATTCATAGCCGAGCTTGATCGTGTAGATCAGCTCCTCATCGTCGAATTCTGACTGGAAAGTGCGCGGCAGCGGCAGTGCGGCAGCCTGCGGCAGGTTAGCCGGCGCGGTGAAGCCGAAGCAGCCTATACCGATGAAAGCCGGCACCAGCGCCGCGTTGACCGCGCCGATCGCGCCCAATCGCCCGAGCGTTGCCGGGCAGACCGTATTGTTGGTCGCAACCTGGGTAAAGCCGCCCGACTTCTCTTCCCACGAATAGCGGGCACCCAAGGTCAGTTCGAGACCATCAGTGATCTCGTAGGAGTTGTGGGTGAAGATCGCGTAGCTCTTGGCGTCCTGCTGGAAGCGGTTGGTGGTGCTGGTGCCATTGGGGCTGACGCCGACAAAGGTCTGGAGCGGCAGGGGCCCGGCAGCCGCGCCGAGGAACGCGCCAAAGTTGCGATCAAAGTCCGCGCCCAGCGCAAACTGCTGGGTCTGGTCAATCTGCTCGTCGGAGTAGAACCCGCCGACCATGTAATTCAGCTTGCCCCCGACCGCTTCGCCCTGAAGGCGCAGTTCCGCAGTCCAGTTGTCGATTTCAAGGTTCAGGGCATCGACATCGAAGATATCGAGCCCGGTGAAGTCGGAATCGTAATTCTCGAAGCTCTCGTACTTGCGATAGGAGCCGATGAAGATGAGGTCGGCGTTTTCGGAGATCGGGAATTCGAGTTCACCGGTGACGCCGTAGTTGTCGATATCGGCCACGGGCGCGAAGTTGGCCGAGACAACGCGGTTGTCCATCGCCCGCTCGAACCCGGCCTGATCGCGCGGCGCGGTCGCCACGAAGGGCTGGCCGTTACCACCCCGCGGGCCGAGGCCGACCGCCGCAAAGGCACCGCCCGTCACCAACGGGCTCTGGAACAGCTCGATCGCGCCGCAGCAGCTCGACTGGCTGTTGGAATAATCCGCAATAATGCGCCCGCGCAGGCCACTCTCGGTATCCCAGCCAATCTGGGCGCGCACCAGCCATTGGTCGACATCATTGGTGTCACCGATGATGGTGCCGTTGCGGTCTGCCACGTCGAGGAAACCGTCACGCTCACGATATGCCCCGGTCAGACGCACCGCGACTGTATCCTTGACGATCGGCAGGTTGACCGCACCCTGCAGGCTGATCTCGTCGAAATTGCCATATTCGGCGTTCACAAAGCCGCCGAATTCCGTGACATCGGGACGCACGTTGGTGATGTTGAGCGCGCCCGCCGAGGTGTTGCGGCCGAATAGCGTGCCCTGCGGGCCGCGCAGAACTTCGACCCGTTCGACATCGACAAATTCGGACAGGGCAACGCCCGGACGGGCCTGGTAGGCGCCGTCGATGAAGATGCCGACCGCGCTTTCAAAGCCGATATTGTTCGAGGTCGTCCCGATCCCGCGCACACGCAGCACCACCGAGCCCGAGGCAAGCTGTGCCTGGCTGGCCGTGAAGCTGGGGGCGAGCGCGGCGATCTGCTGGATATTGACCACGCGCTGGGCTTCGAGCTGCTGGGGCGAAATCGCGGTCACCGCCAGCGGAATGTCCTGGACGTCCTGCGCACGGCGGGTCGCGGTCACAATGATGACCTTCTCGTCCCGGATCTCCGGCTCATCGGTTTGGGCATCCTGAGCGTAGGCGGGGGCAGTCAATGCGCTGCAGGCCATCAGGCTGCCAGCAAGGCTCGCGAACTTGCGTGTCATGGTTGTCCTCTCTCCATCAACCCCGGTCGTTGCGCCGGGTATTGCTCTCCAAAGCAAAACCTATCAGCGTCGCGCCGCCTAACAAGAGTCATCCGAAAGTTCCTGTGAAACAGTAGCAAAAATGCAACATGCCTCGCTGCGGCGCAGCATGAATGCTTTGCATCCTTGCTGACGGCAATAATCTTGCGTCCGGCCGGCCGGAGGTCAGAAGCCGTAGCGTAACCCTAGCCAGACCGTGCGCGGCACGCCGAGATCGATCGATCCGGCCTGGTTGCGGGTGATGATTTCGGCATCCCCAAGGTTCTCAGCCCGCACAATCGCGGACCACTTTGCCCAGAGCGGAACCGCGAGAAAGGCGTCGATGGTGGTCGCGGGCCGGAGCGAATCAGTCTCGCGATCATCCTCGAATTGGGCCGAGACATGGCGCAAGGTAGCGGCCACGTGCCAGCCCGCCGCGGGCCTCCATCCAAGGGTCAGCGTGGCGGCAAATTCAGGGGTCTGGGCGGGTCGCAAGCCATCAAGCTCCGCCGAAGCGCCCTCGCCTCGCACCGTGGCATCGGTCCAGGCCAGTGATCCGTCGATGCTGACACTGCCGAGCTTGGCTGCGACGCTCGCCTCGATCCCGCGCGCGTCGATGGCTGGCAAGTTCTCACGGCGGCGGCGATTGGGCGCAATCGTGACATTGGCGATGGCATTCTCAACCTTATTGTCGAAGGCGGTAAGCGACAGCACCAGCGCATTGACCGGCTGCCAGTCCAGCCCGACTTCGAAGCCTTCAAGCCGTTCGTTCTTGAGCGCTGCATTGGCCTCGGTCACCACCGGGAACACCACGATGGGGCGGTACAGCTCGTTCAGCGTCGGCAGGCGCAAGCCGGTATAGGCCGCTGCGCGCAGATCGAGCCGGCGGGTGGCATAGAACAGCGCACCGGCGCGCCAGCTCAGGGCCCAATCGCTGCGGTCAGGCGCCAGGACGGTGTTGACCGGCACCCCGGCGGCGCTGACCGCGCGGAAGAACCCGCCGGTGATGCTGGTGCGGTCTGCGCGAAGACCGCCGTTCACCAGCAGTGGGCCAATCTGCCAGTCATCCTCAATGAACAGCCCGAGATTGCTGGTCGCCCCGCCCGCCCGGCGACGCTCGGTGACAGCGCCCGACACGGCATTGAGCGCCAACTCCTGCATCTCCCCATCGGCGCGGCGGTAATCAGCGCCGATGCGGATATCGTGGCCTTCGAGCAGCGGCGGGCGCAGCTCGAACTTGCCGCCGATCCCGGTCGAGGGGGTGGCGCGCTGATCAAGTGTCGGCGTAAAGCGCGTCGCGGAGATCACGATGTTCGAGAAATCGCGCGCCTGCACATAGGCGAGCGCATCGAACTGCCACGCGCCCCGCCCGACAAAGCGGATCGAGGCTTCCTGCCCCTCGCTGGTTGAATCCGCGTCTTGAAAGCGCAGCGTGCGCGCATCGCGGAAGGCGCCGATGCGGGCCTGCACTTCGACTGTCTCGGTGAGCGGCGCGACCGCGCGGACGGCGGCGCTCCAGCTGTCAAAGGCGGCGCGGGCGGTGGCGGGGACGCGCTGGTTCTCGGGCGTGGTGAAGAACCCCTGACCCCGGTCCCAGCGCCCGCTGGCGAAGGCAAAGCCCTGCCCCAGCCGCTGGGTCAGCACCCCGCTCGCTTCGGTCTCGCCCCGGTCATTGACACCCGCACTGGCGAGTAGCGGCCCCGTGTTCCCCGGATCGGCACTATCCAGCTCAATCGTCCCCGCAAGCGCCCCCGCGCCGAACGGCCCCGACCC
>LSKF01000066.1 GCA_001556995.1 Erythrobacteraceae bacterium CCH12-C2 | reverse complement strand
GGGTTCTCTGGCGGCGGCGGTTCATTCGGGGGCGGCGGCGCCTCCGGGGGGTGGTAAGCGATGGCCTATCTTGATGCCGCCGGGCACAAGCTCGTCAGCGACGCTGTGACGGCTGCCGAAGCCCAGACCTCCGGCGAAATCGTGACCGTGCTGGCCGAACGCTCGGACGGCTATACGGATGTCGCCCTGCTCTGGGCGATCGGCGCGGGTTTCACCGCGATGAGCGTGTTTGCCGCTTTCCCGCAGCCGTTCCTCACCGCCTGGGACGCGGCGATTGGCGGCTGGGGCCATGAATGGACCACCGGCGAAATGGCGAGCATGGTGATCGCGCTCGGCCTCCTCAAGTTCCTCGGCGTGTTGCTGGTCCAACAGTGGCAGCCGATCAAGTTCGCGCTGATCCCCGGCCCCACCAAGACCATCCGCGTCCACAATCAGGCGGTGCGCCAGTTCAAGGTTGGCGCTGATCGCCGCACCACCGGGCGCACGGGCGTGATGATCTACCTCTCGATGGCCGAACACCGCGCCGAAATCGTCGCCGACGAAGCCATCGCCGCCAAGGTCGCGGCGGAGGTGTGGGGCGAGGCAATGGGTGATATGCTCGCCGAGATCCGCAAGGGCCGCATTGCCGAGGGGCTGGCGGTGGGCATCCGCGATGTCGGCTTCGTGCTCGCCGAGCACTTTCCGCGCGGGGAAGAGGACGTGAACGAGCTGCCGGATCGGTTGATCGAGGTCTGATCCTCATCCTTGAACATTGCTCTTGACCCGTTCGCCCTGAGCTTGTCGAAGGGCCGTCCTTCTTCTCGCTCGTGGCAAAAGAGAAGTGCAGTCCTTCGACAGGCTCAGGACGAACGGAGATTTGTGCTGTGATCAAAGACCGCGACGCCGACCTGCCCGAACAGGTGATGTGGGAAGGCAAGTTCATCACCGCCAAGACCCGGGGGCGCTGGGAATATGTGGGCCGTGCGCGCGGCATCCGCGCTGCGGCGATCATCGCGCTTGATGAGGATGCCGACGGCACCCGCCATGTGATCCTCGTCAGCCAATACCGCGTGCCCTTGAGCCGCTTCAGCCTCGAAATTCCGGCAGGCCTTGTCGGCGATGACGCGGGCAGCGAGGGCGAAGACGCGACCGCCGCTGCCGCGCGCGAGCTGGAGGAGGAAACTGGCTACCGCGCCGCGACCATGGAGGTGCTGGGCGAATTCTACTCCTCGCCCGGCATGGTCTCGGAATGCTTCACACTGCTGAAGGCGACGGGCCTCACCCGAGTCAGCGAAGGCGGCGGAACCGAGGGCGAGAACATCACCGTCCACCGCGTTGCCTTGCGCGATCTTTCGCGCTTCGTCGCCGAATGGCGGCGGGCTGGCCATGCGGTCGATGTGCGGATAGCGATGCTGCTAACACCGGGATATTTGGGAGAGGAATAGAATATGGCAGGACGTGTTGCGGGCAAGATGGCCCTGGTCACCGGCGGAGCGCAAGGCCTTGGCCGCGCGCATTGCGTGCGGCTCGCGCAGGAAGGCGCGCGGGTGTTGGCGACCGATATCAATGGCGCAGGCGCTGAGGAAACCGCGGCGCTGATCAATGCCGAGATGGGCGCGGGCACCGCATTCGCCATCGCGCATGACGTGACCGATCCCGCCCAGTGGGAGGCCGCGGTCGAGGCGGCGCGCGAGCACCTTGGCGGGCTCAACGTGCTGGTCAACAATGCCGGGATCGGGGTGCCGGGCAATATCGAGGCCTGCACCTTCGCCGATTGGCAGCGCTGCTTTGACATCAACGTTAACTCGATCTTCCACGGCTGCCAGAAGGCCCTGCCGCTGATGCGCGAGCACGCGCCGGGATCGATCATCAACATCTCTAGCATCGCCGGGCTGATCGCCAGCGACACCATGCCCGCTTACAATGCCTCGAAGGCGGCGGTGTGGATGCTGTCGAAATCGATCGCGCTCCACTGCGCGAAGAAGGGGATGCAGATCCGCTGCAATTCGGTGCATCCGACCTTTGTCGACACCCCGATCCTTGACGGTACGGCCAAGGCGCACGCGCTCGACAAGGATGTGCTGCTGGAAAAGCTGGCGCGGCAGATTCCGCTCAAATTCGTGGGCGAGCCCAATGATATCGCCAATGCCGTGGTCTATCTCGCCAGCAATGAAAGCCGCTTCATGACGGGCGCGGAGCTCAAACTGGATGGCGGTATCTCAGCGATGTAAAATTTTGGGTGGTGCATGGTCGAACCGGAAAACCGGTTCCCACTTTTCCTGACCATGCACGAAGAAGGGGCCGATGTGGCCCCTTCCCGGTTGTTCCAATCAGGTGCAGCGGCCCGAAAACCGGGAACCGCTCTTCGTCGCTGCACTCAATCCGCGATCAATGCGATGGCGAGGTAGACCAGTGCCGCCGTGCCGAAGCTGACCAGCGCGCCGACGACAAAGCCGACCCGCACCAGCATGGTGTCGATCCCGGCATAATCGGCAATCCCGGCGCACACGCCAAAAACCTTGCCGTTGGTCTTGTCGAGGCGAAAGCCAACGCGGGGCGGCTTGCCATCCGAATTGCGGGTGAGGTTAGTCATCGTAGCAAAACTCCTGTTGAGAGGGGCCAAAATCAAGCCATCAGGCCGGGGCTGGCGGGAACAATCGCATAGGCAAGGCTGGCGACCGTCAGCACGACAGCAAAAGCGGCAGAGGCAAAGCGGGCAGAGGTTTCAGGGCCGAACATGATTGTGTGATCCTTGTGTTTGAGAGGGGTTGGAGAGGGTCAGGCTTAGGCAACGAGGCCGGGGGTGGCGGGGATGATCGCGTAGGCGAAGAACGCGGCCGAAATGACGACCGAGAAGGCGGCGGCGAAGAGGCGGTTGCTGGTTTCGGTGGCGGTCATGTGATGTCTCCTTTGGTGTGTCTTGCGTTGTTTCCGGGACCATCCCGGGGATGCCAGAAACTTTGCAGGAGCCGTGCCAAACTCGAAAAACGGCTGATTTCCGCCATTCGCATGCTTTCAGCGGGGCATCACCCCATTCAGCCACGCGAAAGCTTGGGAATTTTCACCAAGGGTTGGGATCGAGAGTTTTCCCGCGCTCGCACTGGCCAAATTATCGCTCTGTGCTAACCGCCAGAACGTCATGGGCCTCAGCCGGATCACCCTCGAAAACTTCCGCAACCACGCGGCAACCACGCTGGGCGAGACGGCGCATTTTAACCTGCTGGTGGGCGAGAACGGGGCGGGAAAGACCAATATCCTTGAGGCGCTGTCGCTGCTTGGTCCGGGGCGAGGCCTCAGGCGGGCGGCCCTTGGCGATCTGGCACGCCGCGCCGCGCCGGGCGATCCGCCCCTGCCCTTCGCGATTGGAGCGAGCCTGACCGAGGCGGGCACAGTCTCGGCGCGGCTTGGGACCTATACTGAAGCCGGAAGCCCTACGCGGCGGCTGGTGCGGGTCAATGGCGCCGCTGCGAGCGCGGCGAGCCTTGCGGAATGGCTGGCGCTGAGCTGGCTGACCCCTGCCATGGACGGCCTGTTCACCGACAGCGCGGGCGCGCGGCGGCGGTTCATGGACCGCATGGCGCTGGCACTCGCGCCCGATCATGCGCGGCGGGTGAACGCGCTGGAGACGGCGCTGCGTGAACGGGGAAAGGTTCTGGAAACGGGCGGCGATCCGCGCTGGCTCGATGCGCTTGAGGCGCAGGTGGCGGAGCAAGGCGCGGCCGTCGCGCGCACCCGGGCGGCGCTGGTGGCGCGGTTGGCGGATGAACTCTCCGCCCTGCCCCCCGAACCCTTTGCCCGCCCTGCCCTCACCTACCTCCCCGGCGGCCCGCTTGACGAGACCGCACTGCGTGCCGAATTCGCCCGCAACCGCCCGCGTGATCGGGCCGCAGGGCGCGCGCTGACCGGGCCGCAGCGCGATGAATTGCAGGTCACAATGGCCTCGACCGGCCAACCTGCGGCAGCCTGTTCGACCGGCGAGCAGAAAGCGATGCTGATCGCCATTACCCTCGCGCACGGCATCCTCGCGGCGGCTGGCCGCCCCAGCGTGTTGCTGCTCGATGAGGTCGCCGCGCATCTTGATCCGGTTCGCCGCACCGAGCTGTTTCGGCGGCTGCGGGAGGGCAAGGCGCAGGTCTGGATGACCGGCACCGAACTCGCCCCCTTCGATGCCATTCGCGGCGAAGCGGCGATCTGGTGGGTGTCTGGCGGGGCGGTAGAGCGGGTCTAGCGCGCCTCAGCCGGTGGCAAGGCCCCCTCAACCTCGTCCAGCGTCGCCCCCACCAGCCGCTCAATCCCCTGTGCAGTCGGGTGTATCCGGTCGGCCTGAAACAGCTCCGGCTCGCGGTAGATGTCCTCCAGCCAGAACGGGATCAGCGCCGCGCCATATTCCTTCGCCAGATCGCGATAGATCGCATCAAACTGCGCCTGATACTCCGGCCCGTAATTGGGGGGGCTGCGCATCCCCATCAGCAAGACGGGCACCTTGCGCTCGCGTAGGACAGTCAGCATTTGCGCGAGATTGGACCGCGTCTCCTCGGGCGAAAGGCCGCGCAAGAGATCATTGCCGCCCAACTCCAGAATGAACAGATCGGGCGTCTCCGCTTGCGCATCGAGCGTGAACGCCAGCCTTTGGAGCCCCGCTGCGGTGGTATCGCCCGAGATACCAGCATTGGCGATCCGCGCATTCACCCCCTTGGCACGCAGCGCCGCTTCAAGGCGGGCGGGGTAGCTCTGTGTGGGATCGAGGCCGTAGCCTGCGAACAGACTGTCGCCAAAGGCGATGATCCGCCGCTCCGGCCCCATCACGGGGATTGCCGGGAGCGCCTCGCCTGCGGCTTCAGCGGCTGCCGGGGGGCTTGCGGCCTCCTCCGCCTCCCCGCTGCACGCGCCAAGTGCGAGCGCCATCGCCAATGAAACGCCAATATTCGACCAACCGCGCTTGTGCATCCGCGAGCATTCCCCAGCTGTAACTTGTGACAGCTCCCCACCTATGCCATCGGAACCCCGTGACAAGCCCCTCTCTTGCAATCTCCGCCCGCAACCTCACCCTCACCCTTGGCAGCAATGCCGCGCCGGTGACGATCCTGCGGGGTATCGACCTCGATATTGCCACGGGCGAAGTCGTGGCGCTGCTCGGCCCTTCGGGATCGGGCAAAAGCTCGCTTATGGCGGTGCTTTCTGGGCTGGAGCGAGCCAGCGGCGGGAGCCTGATGGTGGCGGGCGCCGATTTCGCCGCGCTCGATGAAGACGGCCTTGCCGCCGCGCGCCGGGGGCGGATCGGGATTGTGCTCCAGGCCTTCCACCTGCTGCCCACGATGACGGCGGCGGAGAATGTCGCGACCCCCATGGAACTCGCCGGGATGCCCGATGCGAGCCCCCGCGCGCTGGTGGAGCTGGAGGCGGTCGGGCTTGGCCACCGCACCGGACATTACCCCACCCAGCTTTCGGGCGGTGAGCAGCAACGTGTCGCCATCGCCCGCGCCACCGCGCCGCGCCCCGCGCTGATCTTCGCCGACGAGCCGACCGGAAACCTCGATGCCGCGACCGGCGAGGAAATCATCAACCTCCTCTTCGCCCGCCGTGCCGAGACCGGGGCGACGCTGCTGATCATCACCCATGATGCTTCGCTCGCCGCGCGCTGCGAGCGGGTGCTGACGATGGCCGACGGTGTGATCGTCTCTGACACGGCGCGGGCATCGGCTCCGGCGGCATGAGCCTCCCGCTCGGAACTGCATGGGCCATCGCCCGGCGCGATCTCAACGCGCGCTTCCGGGGCCTGCGGCTGCTGCTGGTTTGCATTCTCCTTGGCACCGCGGCGCTCGCTGCCATCGGCACGCTGACGGCTGCGATTGAGCAGGAATTGGCCTCCAGCGGTCAGGAACTGCTGGGCGGTGATCTTGAGGTCGAGGTATGGCAGCGCGATTTGCGCCCCGAGGAACGCGAAGCGCTCGCGGAATATGGCGAAGTCTCCAGCGGGTTCCGCTTGCAGGCGATGGCCAGCACGCCTGCCGCCGCCGCGCCGATTGAGCTGAAGGCGGTCGATGCCAAGTGGCCGATGTTCGGCACGCTGGTGCTCACCGATGGCCGCACTGTCGGTGCGCCCAAGGGCAATGACGCGTGGATTGCCGCGACCGCGATCGAGCGGCTGGGCATAAAGGTTGGCCAGACCTTCAAGGTCGGCACCGTCACCCTGCGCGCGGCAGGGGTGATCAAGGACGAGCCGGATCGCCTGTCCGAGGGCTTCCAGCTTGGCCCCACGGTCATCGTCGCGCAGAGCGTGCCCGCCGCCGCCGGGCTGCTGCAACCCGGCGCGCTCTATCAGAGCAAGCACCGCATCGCCTTTTCGAGCCCCGCGCGCGATCCCGAGGCGACTGAGGAAGCGCTGACCAAGGCCTTCCCCAACGCGGGCTTCGACACCCGCACCCGCGACCGCGCCTCGCCGGGGGCGGAGCGGTTTGTGCGGCAAATGAGCGATTTTCTCACCCTGGTGGGCCTTGCCGCGCTGGTGATTGCCGGGATCGGGATTGCGGGCGGGGTTTCGTCCTATCTCGATCAGCGCCGCGCCAGCATTGCGACACTGAAAGTGCTGGGGGCAACCTCGGGCGATATTGTGCGCATCTATGCAATGCAGATCGGCGTCGCGGCGTTGGTAGGCAGTTTCGCCGGGTTGGCGGTGGGCGTGCTGGTCACGCCGCTGCTGGCGCAGGCGCTGCAAGGTCTGCTCCCGGTGGGCAGCGGCTTCATCATCGCGCCTGCCCCGCTGGCGCTGGCCGCGGCCTATGGCCTGCTCGTGGCCTTCGCCTTTGCCGCCGCGCCGCTGCTGCGCGCCCGCACCTTCCCGGCGATGGCGCTGATGCGCTCGGGCGTGGTGCCTTTGGCGCGGGACCGCCGGGCCTTGCTGGCGACCGCGCTGGGGCTGGCGGCGATCTGTGCGCTGGCGCTGCTCACCACCGCGCAGCCGATGCTCTCGGGCGGGTTCCTGATCGGCGCTGGCGGCGCGCTGGTGCTGCTCGCCGGGCTCGGCTGGGGCATTCAAGCCCTCGCCCGCCGCCTGCCGCGCCCACGCAATCCCCTGTTGCGCAGCGCCCTATCTAATCTTCACCGCCCCGGTGCGCCAACCGGGGCGCTGGTCACAGCGCTGGGCTTTGGCCTTGCCGCCTTCGTGCTGCTCGCCGCGGTGCAGAGCGCGATTGACGGCAATATCCAGCAGCGCGTGCCTCAGGAGGCACCCGATTACTTCGTGCTCGACGTGCCGCGCGATAAGGAGCCGCGCTTCTTCGAACTGGTGCAGGCCGACTTCCCCAAGGCGGGCATCCGCACCGTGCCGACGATGCGCGGCGCGGTGCTCGCCTATGGGCCAAAGGACAAGATGGTTCGGGTTGCCGATCTCAAGGAGCTCCCCGAAGGCGCATGGGGCCTGCGCGGTGAGCGCGGGCTGACCTATGCCGACACCATCCCGCAGGGCAACCGGGTGGTGGCAGGGGAATGGTGGAGCCCGTTCCACAAGGGAGAGCCACTGGTCTCGATCGACGTCGAACTGGCCAAGGCCGCTGGGCTCAAGGTGGGCGATTACATCACGGTTGGCATTCTCGGGGTCGAGCGCACCGCGCGAATCGCCAATCTGCGTGAGATTGACTGGGAGAGCATGGGTTTCAACTTCATCCTCGTCTTCAGCCGCAATGCCATTAGCGATGCGCCGCACAATCTGGTGGCCAGCATCGATCTGCCCGACGATGCACCCCAAGCGGCCAAGGGTCGGCTTCTGCGAGGACTGGTGAAGGAGCTGCCGTCAAGCTCGGTGATCGAAGTGGGCGGATTGCTGACCGAGGCGCGCACCATCCTTGAGCAGGTTAGCCTTGCCACGCTCGCGGCGGCGGGCGTCACGGTGCTTGCGGGCCTTGCTGTGCTGATGGGCGCCATCGCTGCCGCGCGGGCGGCGCGGACCTATGACACGGTGATGCTGCGGGTGCTGGGCGCGAGCCGGCGACAGATCCTGCTGCTGCAACTCGCTGAATATGGCCTGCTGGCGAGCGTCTTGGCACTGGTCGCGCTGGCGCTGGGCGGGGGCCTCGCGTGGGTGGTGATCACCCAACTGTTCGAATTCGACTGGCTGCCCGATTGGGGCCAAGTGCTCAGCGTGCTGGGGCTTGGCGTCGGGCTGGTGCTGGCTTTTGCACTCGCCGGATCGCTGCCGCTGCTGCGGGCAAAGCCGGCGCGGGCGCTGCGGGAGCTTTAGGGCCCCGGCAAACGCCCGCGCAGGCCAGCTGTCAGGCGAAGACGTCCGCTGCGTAGGGGTTCTTGGGATCGGGACCAAAGCGGTTGCTCCCTTCCGTGCCCGGCAGAACCATGAAAACCAACAGCGCGATGCTGCCGAGAAAGCCGATGAACGGGATCAGCCCTACCAGTGCCAAGCCCAGATACCACCAGCCCGACATGTCGCGATCATGGAAGCGCCGCACGGTCACCGCGATCGAGGGGATCAGCGCCGCAAGCGCATAGAGCCCGTAAATGCCCATCCCCACCACAGACAGGCCCACGCCGCCTGCGAACATGTTCTCAGCCAGCGCCGCCTCGGCCGCTGGATCGCCGGCTGCTTCAAGAGAAGCGCCGATGAAGCTGAAAAAGAACGGGCCGGCCAGCACCAGCGCGACAATCACATTGAGGAGCTGGAACATCCAGAACTCCTTGCGCCGCGAACGCCCCTGAAAATCGGCAAAGCGCTTCCACGGCAAAATCATCCATTCCATTGTGTGATCCCCCTCAACCCGCGTGCTGTCCACGCCCTTGGATAAGCACCATATTTGCAGGGGCAAGGCAAACAAAAAGGCCCCGCGCTGGGTAAGCGCGAGGCCTCTTTTCATATGCTTGGCTATCGCCTCAGAACTTGAAGCGCACCAAACCGCCATAGGTGCGCGGCTGGTTCGGATAGCCCGAAACCGTTCCGGCCTGAGCCACGCCATCGAACACCGTGATGATGAACTGATCATCCAGCAGGTTGCGGGCCCACGCGCCCAGTTCCAGCCCATTGTTGAGCTGCAAGATCATCGAAGCGTTCACCAGATTGGTTTCACGCTGGAAGATCCGCGGGTCGCGGCGCGCATTGATCGGCCCGTTAAAGGTCGGCAAGCCATTGTTGATTGCGACGTTGCTTTCATGGGAATAGTCGATCCGGGTCAGCAGCTTGTTGCCGCTGCTACCAAATTCGTACGTGTAGGTCGCCGAGGTGGCAAGGTTCCACGAGGGAATGCCGCCCGGACGACGGCCCGTCAGATCACCCACCGGGCTTGCAACGAAGCTGTCGAAGTTGGGATCAAGATGGGTCGCCGCGAACGTGAACACCAGCCCGTCAGTCGGCTTGATCGTGGTGTCAAGCTCGAAGCCCCTGACCGACTGCTGACCAGCATTGTTCAGCTGGAAGCCAGTACCGGTGAACAGGAAGCTCTGGAAGCCCTGGATCGTCTGGTCGAACAGAGCAAGGTTGAAGCCGAAGCCGTCCCACTGCGCCTTCATGCCGATTTCATAGACTTCCGCATCTTCCGGTCCGGCAAATCGCGAACCTGTACCAAGGTTAGGCACCGCGAGCCCGCCCGTAGTCACTGGCGAAGCTGGCGCGGCGAAGGTCGAGCGGCCGGGACCGGGGATGAAATCTCCAAACGCCGGACGGCTATCACGCGACAGGTTGACCGAGCTTGCCTTGAAGCCCGTGGCATAGCTCGCGTAGATATTGACCTCGTTCGAGATCTGATAAGCGGCGCGCAGCAGGTAAGTGAACTTGTCGTCGCTGGTGCGGCCCGGCTCAACCGAGTTCGGAATGGTGAGGAACGGCGGCTGGAACTGGAACGCGCTCAGCCCGAGCAGCGGGTTGACCGCAGGGTTGGTCGCCGCGGCCAGCAACGCCTGCTGGTTCGCCGCAGGCAGGGCCTGGAAGGCTGCACGGTTCCTGACCGTACCGCCCGAGGCCTGCACGATGAAGGCATCCACCAGGTTGATGTTGCCCAGTTCGTCAAACGCCTGCTGCGCGAGGGCAAAATCCTTCTGGTCGTCGGTGTAGTTGAACCCGGCGGTGAAGACGAGGCCATCAAGCGGCTCGAAATCGACCGTGCCGAACACCGACCACGCCTGGTTGTCCATCGCAAACTGCTCGGCCGTCAGCGGGCCGGCGCTGAAGATCGAACCCTGCGGCAGGCCAAGTCCGGCTTCGACCCCGTTGAAGGTCAGCGGGTTACCGGCAAGCAGCGCAAAGAAGGTGCGCGCGTCGGCACCCGTCGTGAGACGGCTGTCCTGCGTGATCGATTCGTCGAAATAGAAGCCGCCCAGCAGGAAGTTGAGCGGGCCATCAAAGTCCGATGCAATGCGGATTTCCTGCGTGAAGGTTTCAACCGCCTGATCGCGGACTTCGGTGACAATATCCGCACTGGTGAAGTCGACGTCCTGATCGAGGAAGTTCTTCAACTCGCGGTAGGAGGTGATCGAGGTCAGCGTGATATTGCCGACGTTCCAGTCAGCCTGGATCGATCCGCCATAATTGTCGACGGTGTTGCTCGGAGCCTGACTGAGGAAGGTGTTGTAGCTGAAGAAATCGGTATCAAGGTTGCCGCCGACTGCACGCACCGCAGCCGCGCTGGGACCAGCAACCAAGGTCGAGACCTGACAGCAGACTTCGTCGATGGCTGAATAGTCACCGATGATGCGGATCTTAACGTCGGGCGTGGGCTCGATCAGCAACTGCCCGCGTGCCGACCAGCGGTTGCGATCCGAGATGTCTTGGTTGAGGTTGACGATCTCAGCATAACCGTCACGACGGTTGTAGCTGCCATCGAGCGAGAAGGCGATGTTGTCGGTGATCGGGCCGGTAATATCGCCGCGCAGCACGAACGCATTGAAATTGCCGTAGCTCGCTTCGACCTGACCGCCGAATTCATATTGCGGTTCTTTGGTGACGACCGAGATAACCCCGGCGCTCGCGTTCTTGCCGAACAGCGTCGATTGCGGCCCGTTCAGCACTTCGATACGCTGGACCATGTTGAGGTCGGACAGCGCCGCAGCTGAGCGCGAGCGGAACACGCCGTCGATGAACACACCCACCGAAGGCTCGATGCCGAAGTTGTTGTCGCCGTTGCCGAAGCCGCGGATGATGAAGGTGGTGGCCGACGCGCTCTGCAACTGGCTCACCCGCAGCGAAGGCGTGACCGTCTGGAGATCAAGCACGTCGCGGATCTGGGCAGTCTCCAGCGTCTCGCCGCTGGTCACAGACACCGAAATCGGCACTTCCTGCAGGGTCTGTTCACGCTTCGAAGCGGTGACGATGATGACGTTGCTGGTGTCTGGCTCCTCTGCATCAGCCTGGTCCTGTGCCAAGGCCACGCCCGGGGTGCCGAGGGCCAGAGCAGCGGCCCCTGCAAGCAGGGTGAATCGATAGGCGCCGGCAGTGCCGGTGATGGTCGAACGCATGGAAGTTCCTCTCCTAAAACCCGCGATCCCGGTGCCCTGGGCGGGCACGCATCTGATCGATGCGCTCTCTCCCGAAATCGTGCGCGACGGGTAATAAGCCAGTGTTGCGTGCGCCACAAGTCGCCGCGCCTAGCTTTTCCGGGGCTCTTCGCTGGATTGTTGCACAAGAGTAACAGTATAACAGGCCCATGACATGCGCTGCGTCGACCCGGCGCTTGCCCCGAGGGCGCACCCCTGCTACGCGCCCCGGCGATGTTGCAACGCAGCACGTCTGCCACGCCCAAGGCCCATGCCGTAGCGTCGCAGGCTGTCGCTAACCCGCCACAAAGATTGCCTAACCGAGCGCGCCCCGTGCGCCGCTGGTGCCCAATGCTTGTTATTTGACCCCGGACGCCCCGTGCGCCCGCCTTTTTGACCGAAAGCTACCTCGCATGTCCTCTGCGCTGAGAAATATCGCCATTATTGCCCACGTTGACCACGGCAAGACCACGCTGGTCGACCAACTGTTCCGCCAATCGGGCACCTTCCGCGAAAACCAGCGGGTCGAGGAACGCGCGATGGATTCGGGCGATCTCGAAAAGGAACGCGGGATCACCATTCTCGCTAAGTGCACCAGCGTCGAATGGCACGGGGCTGATGGCAACACCACCCGCATCAACATCGTCGACACCCCTGGCCACGCCGACTTCGGTGCCGAGGTTGAGCGTATCCTCAGCATGGTCGATGGCGTGATCCTGCTGGTCGACAGCGCAGAAGGCGCCATGCCGCAGACCAAGTTCGTGACCGGCAAGGCGCTGGCGCTGGGCCTCAAGCCGATCGTTGTGGTCAACAAGATCGACCGTTCTGACAGCCGCCCGCAGGAAGTGCTCGACGAGGTGTTCGATCTGTTCGTCAGCCTCGATGCCAATGACGAGCAGCTTGAATTTCCGGTGCTCTACGCCTCGGGCCGCGATGGCTATGCCAGCGAGGATGAAACCGCGCGCGAAGGCAGCCTTGCCCCATTGTTCGAAAAGGTGATCGAGCACGTGCCCCCGCCGGGCCTCGATCCCGACGCCAAGTTCAGCTTCCTCGCCACCCTGCTGGACCGCGACAACTTCATGGGCCGCGTCATCACCGGGCGCGTGCAATCGGGCACGATCCGGGTGAACGACCCGATCCACGCCATCGACATGGACGGCAAGGTGATCGAAACCGGCCGCGCCACCAAGCTGATGAGTTTTGACGGGCTCGAACGCGTGCCGGTGGAAGTGGCGCGTGCGGGTGACATCATCGCGCTCGCCGGTCTGGAAAAGGCGACCGTCGCCAACACCATCTGCGACCCTTCGGTCACCGAACCCATTGCCGCCCAGCCGATTGACCCGCCGACGCTGGCCATGCGTTTCTCGGTCAACGACAGCCCCCTCGCCGGGCGCGAGGGCAGCAAGGTCACCAGCCGCATCATCCGCGATCGCCTGCTGCGCGAGGCCGAAACCAACGTCGCGATCCGGGTCACCGAGAGCGAAGACAAGGACGCCTACGAAGTCGCCGGGCGCGGCGAATTGCAGCTCGGCGTGCTCATTGAAACCATGCGCCGCGAAGGCTTCGAGCTCGGCATCAGCCGCCCGCGCGTGCTGTTCCGCGAGGAAGATGGCAAGCGCACCGAGCCGTATGAAACCGTCGTGATCGACGTTGATGACGAACACTCGGGCACGGTCGTGGAGAAGATGCAGCGCCGCAAGGCCGACCTTGTCGAAATGCGTCCCTCCGGCCTCGGCAAGACCCGCATCACCTTCTCCGCCCCCTCGCGCGGGCTGATCGGTTATCACGGCGAATTCCTATCCGACACGCGCGGCACCGGGATCATGAACCGCCTGTTCGAAAAATACGATGCCTACAAGGGCCCGATCGAAGGCCGCATCAACGGCGTCCTGATCTCGAACTCGGACGGCGAAGCGGTAGCCTATGCGCTCAACATGCTCGAAGAACGCGGCGAGCTGTTCATTTCGCCGCAGATGAAGGTCTATCAAGGCATGATCATCGGCGAGAACGCCAAGGCTGAAGACCTCGAAGTGAACCCGCTGCGCGCCAAGCAGCTGTCGAACGTGCGTTCGAGCGGCAAGGACGACGCCATCCGCCTCACCCCGCCGCGCCGGATGAGCCTGGAGCAGGCGATTGCCTATATCGACGATGATGAAATGGTCGAAGTGACCCCGCAATCGATCCGCCTGCGCAAGACCGAGCTCGACCCCAACGAGCGCAAGAAGATGCGCCGCAAGAAGACGGATTGAGGGAGCGAGCGGGAGCGCGCGCTTCCGCTATGCGGCAGTGGTGCGGGTAACTCGCCCGCCCCGCTAGCCAAGGGCTTGCGCGCTTGTTACCCCTCGCGCCCATGAACACCTACACCCTCGCCAGCCTCGCCGCCTATTTTGCCCTGATGGTCGCCATCGGGATCTATGCCTGGTTCAAGACGCGCGCGGATTCTTCCGGCTATCTGCTGGCGGGGCGCAACCTTGGGCCAGCAGTGACGGCGCTGTCTGCCGGGGCTTCCGACATGTCAGGATGGCTGCTGCTCGGCCTGCCCGGCGCACTGTTTGCCGCCGGGCTGGTTGAGGCGTGGATCGCCATCGGCCTGACCCTCGGCGCGGCCGCCAACTGGATCATCGTCGCCCCGCGCCTGCGCGAACAGACCGAGCGGCTGGGCGATGCGCTCACCATCCCGCAATTCCTCGCCAATCGCTTTCCCGAACAGGGCACTTTGTTGCGAGTCACCTCGGCGGTGATCATCGTCGGCTTCTTCACCGTTTATACCGCGAGCGGCATGGTCGGCGGGGGTAAGCTGTTTGCGACTGCCTTTGCCGGGTCGCTGCCGACCGGGGGCCTTTCCGATTACATGTTCGGCATCCTGCTCACCGCCGGGATCGTGCTGATCTACACCACCATCGGCGGGTTCCTCGCGGTCAGCCTCACTGATTTCGTGCAGGGCATGATCATGATGACCGCGCTGGTGGTGATGCCGCTGGTGATCCTGACGGACAGCAGCAATTCCATCGCCCTGTCAGCCGTACCGCAAGCGGGGTTCCTCAGCCTCACCGAAGGCGCGACGCTGGTCGGCGTGATCAGCGCGGTGACCTGGGGGCTCGGTTATTTCGGGCAGCCACACATCATCGTGCGCTTCATGGCGATCGACCGGGTCGAGAACGTGCCACGCGCCGGGGTGATCGGCATGGGGTGGATGATCATATCGCTGGTCGGCGCCGTTGCCGTGGGGCTGGCGGGGCGGGCCTATGCGGAAGGCAATGGACTGACCGTCGAGGATCCGGAGACGATCTTCATCATCCTGTCGCAGCTGCTGTTCCACCCGGCGGTGACGGGGTTCCTCTATGCCGCGCTGCTAGCCGCGATCATGAGCACCATCGCTTCCCAGTTGCTGGTTTCTTCGAGTTCGCTGACCGAGGATTTCTACCGCCTGTTCCTGCGCCGCAGCGCTTCGGAACGCGAGGCGGTGAATATCGGGCGGCTGTCGGTGGCGCTGGTGGCAGCGGCAGCGCTGGTGATCGCGGCCGACCCGGACAGTGAGGTGCTGGGGCTGGTCGCCAATGCGTGGGCCGGGTTCGGCGCAGCTTTCGGCCCGCTCATCCTGCTCAGCCTGACATGGAAGCGCATGACTGGCGCGGGCGCGGTGGCGGGGTTGGTGACGGGCGCGGGCGTGGTCGCTGGGTGGATCGCCTTGGGGTGGAACAAGGCCTTTCTAGGCGGCCCCGGCCTTTATGAAATCGTCCCCGGCTTTGTCGCTGCAATGGCCGCGATCATCATCGTCAGCCAGATCACCCGAAAAGAGCAGGCGGCGCTGTAACCGCTGGGCGTTGCGCGGCGAATGGCATGATGTCAGGGCCGCATCGCTCTTCCCCTCCCTCCCAAGCCTCTAGGGCGGTGCGGTCCTGCGCTCTTTCTTCCGGCCACAGCATAAGGCATGGTGCGGTTGAGGGAGGAATGGGATGGCCGATAAAGCACATGCGGGCCCGCGCGTTACCGGGCTCGGGGGCGTCTTCTACGTGGTGAAAGACCCGGCGGCGACGCGGGCGTGGTACCGCGAAACGCTCGGGATCGATGGCCCCTATGGCCCGCAACTCGCTTGGGCCGATGAGCCGTGCCAGCACCCCTATTCGCTCATCAGTCACTTTGCAGATGATGCCTATATCCAGCCCGGCACCGGCGGTTTCATGATAAACCTCAGGGTCGATGATTGCGACGCTTTCGTCGCTGCCCTGAAAGCCAGGGGTGTGACCATACTTGGCGAAGCGGACGAAGGCTATGGCAAGTTTGCCTGGCTGCTCGATCCCGATGGGGTGAAGATCGAGTTGTGGGAGCAGGTGGAGGATCAGATTCCTTGAGGCTCGCGCAGCCAGCTTCGTTTCCGGCCTGTTAACCATTTTGGCGCGATAGTCCTTAGCCATGAGGGACAAGGGCCAAATCCGCGCGATATCGCTGCTAGCAGGCTCTCTGCTGCTGGCGGGCTGCGGCTCGTTGGTGCCCGGCGGGAGCAGCGGGACAGCCCCCGGCACTGCGAGCCAGACCGCCCGCGCCCCTGCCCGCCCGGCCACCACGGTCGCCTCGGCCCCGCAAAGCTACGCCGCGCGTTCGGAGGATGCTAGCTGCCTCGCCGATCTCGGTGCCACCGGTGCGCGGTTCGACCCTCTGCCCGATACCTATGCCGCGCCAGGGTGCAATAAGCTGGGCACGGTACAATTGATGGCGATTTCCGGTGACCGCGCGCCGCTTAGCGTCAGCAATCTCGGCCCGGTGCGATGCGCGACGGCCAAGGCGTTTAACGACTGGGCCCGTTTCGGGGTCGACCGCGCGGCGCGGCAGATCCTTGGCAGCCCGGTGGTGCGGATCGAGACGATGGGCTCTTATGCCTGCCGTAACGTCGCTGGGACCGAGCGCCGCTCGGCCCATGCCCGGGCGGAGGCGATTGATGTCGCGGGCTTCACGCTTGCCGATGGTCGGCGGATCGTGCTGAAACGCGATTGGAACGGCGGCGATGCGGCCACACGCGAATTCCTGCGGGTGGTGCACAAGAGCGCGTGTAAACGTTTTGGCACCGTGCTTGGCCCAGAATACAATGCCGCGCACGAAGACCACTTTCATCTGGAAGGCAGCGGCGGGGGAACCTTCTGCCGTTAACCCGGCCCGCCGCGCCCGCTGCACATCATTGCTGCAGGCGTTGTTCGAGTTTGGCTTCCAGCTTCAGCCGCACCGCTTCTGCGGCGTGGCGCGCGCCAAGCTTGGTCATCATGTTCGCCCGGTGAATTTCGACCGTGCGCGGGCTGATATCGAGTTCGCGCGCGATCACCTTGTTGCTGCTGCCTTCGGCCAGCCAGTCCAGCACCTCGCGTTCACGGACGGACAGCGTGGAGATACGGTCGCGCGCTTCGATCATGCGGCGGCGAGCGGCGCCGAATTGTTCAGCCTCCTTTTCGATGCGCAGAAGGCAGCGGGTGAAGCGTTCCGGATCGAGCGGCAGGGCGAGGTAATCGAGCGCCCCGGCCTTGATCGCCTCAACGATCCGCCCCGGACGGGGCTGCCCATCCACAGCGATCAGCGGGAGCCAGATCCCGAGCCGCCCAAGCCGGTCAAGGATCACATTGACCCCCCCTTCTTCCGGGGTGTCACGGGCGATCACGATGCCTTCGCGCGGCGGATGCACCGCGAGCTCGGAAAGGTCGCCATAGACCTCACAATGGTGGCCCAGTGTGAAACCGACCCGGGCCAGTTCGGCGCGTTGGCGGCTGCACGAATCGATGAAGTGGAGGGTGGCTTTGCGTGTCATGCGAGTGTCTGTGCGCCAAGCTTTGTCAGCTTTCACGCGAGACCGCCGCCGTTACGGAGGATTTACCATATCCTCTTAGCGCCAACCCCCTAACGTCCTTAACTTTTTCATCCGAAACGGACGATCATAGCCCCTAGGTTCAGCCCTTGTCAGTAAAACTATAGGGCGGAAGCGAATGAAACGCCGATCGCAGCGCGTTGCCCCAACCCGATGATATCGTATCGAAATAGGGATCCTCGGCCGTCACCCGATGTTCGTGGGTGGCGGCAAAGCTGTCCTTTCCGATCACCAGGAGATCAAGCGGCAATCCCACTGAGAGGTTAGCCTTGAGGGTGGAGTCGAAACTGACCATCAGCAGCTTGACCGCATCTTCAAAGCTCATGTCCTTTTCATATCCGCGGATCAGGATTGGGCGGCCATACTTGGTCTCGCCGATCTGAAAGAAAGGCGTGTCCCAGCTCGCCTCGATGAAGTTGCCCTCGGGATAGATCAGGAAAAGGCGCGGTTGCATGCCCTTGATCTGGCCGGCGACAATCATGGTCGCGCTGAAACGGCTCTTGCCGGTATCGCCGTTGGACCGCTGTACGTCCTCGACCGTGGTGCGCAGCAAGCGCCCGATCTCGGTGGCAACCTGGAACATGGTTGGCCCCTTGATCAGGCAATTGTCGCGCTCGGCCGGGGCCTTGGTGCGCTCTTCAAGCTGACTGATCACCGCCTGTGTTGTGGCGAGATTGCCCGCGGTCATCACCGCGATGATCCGCTCGTCCGGCACGGTCCAGTGGAACAGCTTGCGGAAAGTCGAGATGTTGTCGACGCCCGAATTGGTGCGGGTGTCGCTCATCAACACCAGGCCCTTGTCGAGCACCATGCCAACGCAATAGGTCATTGTGTATCCTCTCCGCCGCCTGCCGGGGCTGTCTCCCCTAGCCGCAAGTGGGCCTTCGGGCAAAGCCTAGCGCGTGGCTTTCCGAATTTGGGCGCGGGCCTTTACTGGTTCGATTGTCCCTGCTGCTGGCCTGCTGCGGATTGCGTCTGTGACTGCGACCGCCCAAGCGGGTGAGCCTCTACTGCAACGCCCACGGTCAGCACCTCATCAGCGGCCATGCCCTGGCTGATCCCGGTAATGGGCGCCGCATCGCGGTAATCGCTACCTGTGGCGACGCGGACATAGCGCGGATCGGGGCTGATCCCGTTCGAGACATCAAACCCGACCCAGCCGAGCCCGTCGACATGCGCCTCGGCCCAGGCGTGGGTGGCTTCCTGCTCGATCCGGTCGTCCATCAGCAGGTAGCCGCTGACATAACGCGCCGGCACCCCGCTCGCCCGCGCTGCGCCGATGAAGATGTGGGCGTGGTCCTGACACACGCCATATCCGTGGATGACGGCTTCCTCGGCGGTGGTGGCGGCATGGGTGCGCCCGGCCTCATAGGCGATCCGCTCACGGATCAGCGCGGCAAGCGCGTGGAGGAAATCGAGCGGCTTGCGGGTGTCGCTCGCCGGAACATCGCGCAGCAGCCCGCGCAGCTTCGGCCCCGGCCGCGTCAGAGGGGTCTGGCGCAGGAAGCTCCACAGCGGCAAGTGGCCCGAATGGCGGCCGATCACCCCGGCATTGTCTTCGGTCTCGACCGTACCTTCGCAGGTCACTGTCACCTCGCGCGCGCCGGGCAAAAGGCCAATCAGGGTGACATGGTTGAAATGCTGGTCGTCATAGGCGAGCTCGGCATAGGCATTGTCGAAATGCATCGACCAATCGATGATCCGCTGCCCCTGCGTCTCCTTGGGCGTCAGCCGCAACCGCTGCAGCGCGTGCACCACCGGCTCGGCGAAGGCGTAATGGGTGGTATGCCGGATTGTGAGTTTCATCGTGCTCATGCGTGGAACCGGTAATCCTGCGCGATCGCCTGCGCGATGGCGGCGTTGCGGGCGAGGAAATCAACGAGGAATTCGTGCAGGCCCTGCTCGAAGATCTGATCGACCGTAAGATCGCTGATATGGCTATCAGCCTCGTGCATCAACGCGTTGCAGCGCCCCTCAGCCCCATGCATCCGCGCGAGCGCATTGAGGTTCTGGCGCAGCGCATTGCGGCAGAAGGCGAGGCTGCGGGGGAAGCGGTCGTCGAGCACCACGAATTCCACAATCCCGCGCGCCTCGATCTGACCGGCATTGAGCCAGCTATAGACCCGCGCCCCCGCGACCGAGCGCAGCACCTGTTCCCACTGCCCGGTATCAAGGCTCGATCCGACATAGGAGAGCGAGGGCAGCAGCAGAAAGTATTTCATGTCGAGAATGCGCGCGGTGCTGTCCGCGCGCTCGATGAAGGTGCCTGCGCGGGCAAAGTGATAGCCCTCGTCGCGCAGGATCGACCCGTCGAAAGCACCGTGGACCTGCGTGCCCGCACGCCGGATCGCCGCCAGCACCTCACCGACCGCAGTCTGCCCTACCGGCCGCGCGAGCAGGGCGTCGAGCTTCATCCAGTTCTCGTTGACCGCCTCCCACACATCGGACGAGATATTGATCCGCGCCATCCGCGCGTTTGATCGCACCGCGCCCAGCATCATGCGGACGTTGCCGGGGTTGGAGGCCCCGCGCAGCACGAAGTTCCACACGGCGGTGCCATCATAGCTGTCATGCGCGGCCTCGAACGCGCGTTGCAGGCCCAGCGTGGCGATCACCGAGCGCCACTCCGCCTCGGCGGTCACCAGATCGCGGGTCAGCGCCATGCGCAGCGCCGCTTCGAGCAGGCGCGCGGTGTTCTCGGCCCGCTCGAGATAGCGGAACATCCAGAACAGGCTGTTGGCGGTGCGACCTAGCATGAGGATTCTCTGGGCATGTCAGTCCTTCAGCACCCAGGTATCCTTGGTGCCGCCCCCTTGCGAGGAATTGACCACCAGCGATCCCTTCTTGAGCGCCACCCGCGTCAGCCCGCCCGGCGTGATGTCGATCCCCTCGGGGCTGACCAGCACGAAAGGCCTGAGGTCGACATGCCGGGGCGCGAGGCCCTTGGCGGTGTAGATCGGACAGGTCGACAACGCCAGCGTCGGCTGGGCGATGTAGTTATCAGGCCGCGCCACCAGCTTTTCGCGGAAGGCGGCGATCTCGCGCTTGGACGACGTCGGCCCGATCAGCATCCCATAGCCGCCCGATCCGTGCACCTCCTTGACCACCAGCTCGGCGAGATTGTCGAGCACATAGGCGAGCGCATCCTTGTCGGCGCAGCGCCAGGTCTGGACGTTGGGGAGCAAGGGCTTCTCGCCGGTGTAGAATTCGACGATCTCGGGCATGAAGCTGTAGATCGCCTTGTCATCCGCCACCCCGGTGCCCGGCGCGTTCGCGATGGTGATGCCCCCTGCGCGATAGACATCCATGATCCCCGGCACCCCCAGCGCGCTCGCGGGGTTGAAGGTCAGGGGATCGAGGAAGTCATCATCGACCCGGCGATAGAGCACGTCGATCGGCTTGTAGCCCCGCGTGGTGCGCATTTGCACCCGGCCTTCGACCACGCGCAGATCGCTGCCCTCGACCAGCTCGGCCCCCATCTGATCGGCGAGAAAAGCGTGTTCGAAATAGGCCGAGTTGTAAGTGCCGGGAGTGAGCACCGCCACGGTCGGCTTGCCCCCGGTGAAGGCGGGCGGGACGCAGGCGGCCAAGCTGCGGGCAAGGCGGCGCGGGTAGTTCGAGACGCTCTCCACCGCCACCCGGCTGAACAGATCGGGGAACATCCCCATCATCGTCTCGCGGTTTTCGAGCATGTAGGAGACGCCCGAAGGCGTGCGGGCGTTGTCTTCCAGCACGAAGAATTCGTCCGGCCCGGTGCGCACCAGATCGATCCCGACGATGTGGGTGTAGATCCCCCCCGGCGGGGTAAAGCCGACCATGTTGGCGAGCCATGCGTCGTTCTGGCGCAAGAGCCGTTCGGGCAGGCGTCCCGCGCGCACGATCTCTTGCCGGTGATAGAGATCATAGAGGAAGGAATTGAGCGCCCGCACCCGCTGCTCGATCCCGCGGGACAGCTTGCGCCATTCGGCTGCGGTGATGATGCGCGGCACCATGTCGAAGGGGATCAGGCGCTCTTCCGCCTCGTTCTCGCCATAGACATTGAAGGTGATCCCGGTGCGGCGGAAGGTATCATCCGCCTCGCGGTTCTTGCGGCGCAGGAATTCGCCCGGTTGCTCGTCGTACCAGCGACAATATTCGGCGTAGGCCGGGCGGGTCTGGCCCTGCCCGTCGAACATCTCGTCAAAATTGCCGCCGCCTGCGTGCATTGACCCCCGCACAACCCCTTAGTTGCATTGCAACAATGTAACGGGGCTTTTGCAAAAGGGAAGCGCGCGCGCAAATTTGCGCAATTATCCTTCAGGCGGTTGGTGAGCGGGTGATCTCAAGCTCGCGCAGCACGGTTCGCACCACCTGCGGATCATAGGTGAAGCCCAGATGCGTGCAGCGAAGTGCAATCGCGCGGTCGCGCTCGCCCGGGCGGCCGGCGGCGCAGCGCGGGGCAATCGCGCCGTCATTGGCGCTCCACAACGCGACCGTTTCGACCGGGGGCTTCACGGCGAGTTCGGCCTCAACCGGCGGGGCATCGACCGAATGACCGGTGATGAACTGATAGGCGCGCCAGACATTGTTGGCGCGCGGGGAGCCTGAGAAAGGGGAGCCCATGGTGATGACCTTGGCGACCGCATCAGGCTGCCGCTTGGCCAGCTCGCGCGCATAAAGCCCGCCGAGGCTCCACCCGAGCAGCACCACCTTACGTCCGTGGCGCGCATGAAGCTCGCTGAGCCGCGCCTCGATCGCCTCGAACCGTTCGGCGTTCGGCCCCCAATTGCGGCCCTGCCCCCAGCGCTTGGTGATGTGCCCCGCCGCTTCCAGCTGCTGCGCCAGATAGCGCATCCGGCCCGGCCGCGTGCCAAAGCCGGGGAGGATCAGCACCACCTGCGGATTGGCGCTTGTCGGGATCTCCAGCTGACGTCGCGAACGGCGCAGCGGCTCAAGCAGGATCGCCGCCTCGCCCAGCAAGCGGGAGAGGTGCGGCTTGCCGCTTTCGAATTCCTCAGGGCAGACCTCGCGCGCCAAGGCCACGCGGCGCGCAAATTCGCTACTCGCATAGGCCTGTTGCGCCTGCGCCCCCGCTGCCGCCGCTGCGGCGATCAGCGGCGCGGGCAGACCCGCAGGCAGCGACGCCTGAAAGCGCGGGAGTTGAGGGGTGAATCGCGGAAGTGCCATCAGGCGCACAAGCCAGATGCGCGCTGAATGTTCAATGAATTGTCATCAGCGTAACATAACCGACACAATTCACCCCGCTGCCTACTTGGCGGGGCAATCCCCGATGCGTTCATGCTTGGCGGTGAAGTTCATCGTCGCCTCGCCCATCCCTTCGAACTTCATCTTGGTGCTGGCGGTGAACTCCGATGTGGTCGGCGTGGCGTTGCCGGTCAGGGTCATGCGCGCCGATCCTTCGGGGGTCTTGCACACCATGACCCCGTCCATCTTGCCGTCCTTGAGGCTGAAGCTTTCATAGCTGCATTCGCCGTTCTGGCCCTGCTTCATCAGCTCTTCAAAGCCCTTGTCGACTTCGGCCTGGGTGAGGCAATCCTCGGTGGTGGTGACCATGCCTGCACCATGACCCGCCATTTCAGCGGGCATGCCGGGGATGTCGATACCGGTCATGGTGATGGTGGCCTTGTAGAGCCCCGGCTGCGGCTTGATCCCCGCCGCTTCGGCCTTGGCGGCGACTTCTGCGGCGCTGACCTCGCCATTGCCATCGGCATCGGCATTGCCGTCCGAACAGCCCGCAAGCAGCAGCGCCCCGGCTGCGGTGAGGATAGTGATGCGCTTCATGGGTCAGGCTCCTGCTGCTGAATTTTCGCGTTGTGCGTCATAGTAACGCAAATGCGGAAGCAATGGAGGCGCATTTCGCTGCGGGCCTTCACATTCGCGCATCAGGGCTACATATGTTCCGCATGGCTGAACTCGTGATCCGCAGGGGGTTGGACGAGCCCGAGACGGGCGCGGACTTCACCCCCCACCGCCCCGCCCGTCCCGACAAGTCGATGGGCGGCATCCCGTTCAAGCTGGTGTCGGACTATGAACCGGCAGGCGATCAGCCGACCGCGATCAAGGAACTGTGCGAAAGCGCGCTGGCGGGGGAAAAGACGCAGGTGCTGCTCGGCGTCACCGGCTCGGGCAAGACCTTCACCATGGCCAAGGTGATCGAGACGCTGCAACGCCCGGCGCTGATCCTTGCCCCCAACAAGATCCTCGCCGCGCAGTTATACGGCGAATTCAAGAGCTTCTTTCCCGAAAACGCGGTCGAATATTTTGTCAGCTATTACGATTACTACCAGCCCGAAGCCTATGTGCCGCGCTCGGATACCTATATCGAGAAGGAATCCAGCGTAAACGAAGCGATCGACCGGATGCGCCACTCGGCCACCCGCGCGCTGCTGGAGCGCGACGACGTGATCATCGTCGCCTCAGTCTCGTGCCTGTATGGTATCGGCTCGGTCGAAACCTATTCGGCGATGATCTTCGACATCAAGGTCGGCGAGAGCGTCGACCAGCGCGAATTGATCCGCAAGCTCGTCGCGCTGCAATACAAGCGCAATGACGCGAGCTTCACGCGCGGCAATTTCCGGGTGCGCGGGGACAGCTTGGAAATCTTCCCCTCGCACTACGAAGACATGGCCTGGCGCATCAGTTTCTTCGGGGACGAGATCGAGGAGATCGCCGAATTCGACCCGCTGACCGGCACCAAGGGAGCGCGGCTGGACAAGGTGCGGGTCTATGCCAATTCGCACTATGTCACGCCGGGGCCGACGATGAAACAGGCGATGGCTGCGATCAAGTTCGAGCTGGAGGAACGGCTCAAGGAGCTGGAGGCGGAGGGCAAATTGCTCGAACGCCAGCGGTTGGAACAGCGCACGCACTTTGACCTCGAAATGATCGCGGCCACCGGCTCATGCGCGGGGATCGAGAACTATTCCCGCTTCCTGACCGGCAGGCTCCCCGGCGAACCCCCGCCGACCCTGTTCGAATACCTCCCCGAAAACGCCCTGCTGTTCGTCGATGAAAGCCACCAGACCGTTCCGCAGATCGGCGCGATGGCGAAGGGCGACCACCGCCGCAAGCTGACGCTCGCCGAATACGGCTTCCGCTTGCCAAGCTGCATCGACAACCGCCCGCTGCGCTTCAACGAATGGGACGCGATGCGCCCGCAGACCTTTGCCGTCAGCGCCACGCCGGGCAGCTGGGAGATGGAGCAGACCGGCGGGGTCTTCGCCGAACAGGTGATCCGCCCCACCGGGCTGATTGATCCGCCCGTCACGATCCGCCCGGTCGAGGATCAGGTGCAGGACTGCATCACCGAATGCAAGGCGACCGCCAAATTGGGCTATCGCACGCTGGTGACCACCCTGACCAAGCGCATGGCGGAGGATCTCGCCGAATTCATGCATGAGGCGGGGGTCAGGGTGCGCTACATGCACTCTGACGTGGAGACGCTGGAGCGTATCGAGCTGATCCGCGACTTGCGTCTTGGCGTCTATGACGTGCTGGTGGGGATCAACCTGCTGCGCGAAGGCCTCGACATTCCTGAATGCGGGCTGGTGTGCATCTTGGATGCCGACAAGGAAGGCTTCCTGCGAAGCGAAACCTCGCTGATCCAGACCATCGGCCGCGCCGCGCGCAATGTCGATGGCCGGGTGATCCTCTACGCCGACCGCATCACCGGCAGCATGGAGCGCGCGCTCGCCGAAACCGACCGCCGCCGCGCCAAGCAGGAGGCGTTCAACGCCGAACACGGCATCACGCCGCAGACGATCAAGCGCAACATCCACGATATCGTCGCCCACTCCGCCGCGCAGGATTCTGTGCTGGTGGACACCGGCGATCCGGAGCGCAACAACCTCGTCGGGCACAACCTGCGGAGTTACATCGAAGACCTCGAAAAGCGCATGCGCGACGCCGCCGCCAATCTGGAGTTCGAGGAGGCGGGCCGGTTGCGCGACGAAATCCGGCGGCTTGAAGCGGATGAGCTTGGCATCCCCGATGGCGAGAAGCGCGCACCGATTGTGGGGCGGAGCAACGAGGGCAAGCCGGGGACGCGCAAGACGCGGTACGGAAAGACGCGCTATAAGAAGATGGGCGGAAAGCCTTGAGCGGCGCTTGAACCGCGCCGCCAAGCCTGTCACTCCCCGGCCCTATGAGCATCCGATTCCTCGCCAGCCTCGCCGCGCTGAGCCTCACTGCCCTTCCCGCCCCCATCGCGGCGCAGGATGCGCCCAAGGCTGAGGCGGCCAAGCCCGCCGCAGCGCCAACACCGCAGGCCCGCACCCGCGACCTTACCGGCACCTTCGGGGGGCAGCGCATCACCTATCGCGCCACTATCGCCGACACGATCCTCTCGGACGAGGCGGGCAAGCCCGAGGCGGTCATCGTCACCACCTCCTATGTAAAAACCCCCGCCGACCCCTCTCGCCCGGTGTTCTTCATCTACAACGGTGGCCCCGGCTCAGGTTCGGTGTGGCTCCAGATGGGGGCTTTCGGGCCGAAGCGCGTGGCAATACCGTCCAACGCGAAGGACGATGGCGCCCCGCCCTATCCGCTGCTCGACAACCCCGACAGCCTGCTCGATGTCGCCGACCTCGTGTTCATCGATCCGCCCGGCACCGGCTTCAGCCATCTCCTGCCCGGCACCGATCCCAAGAAGTACTACGGCCTCAGGCAAGATGGCCGCGCCGTCGCCAAGGTCATCCGGCTGTGGCTGAACGAGAATGGCCGCTGGAACAGCCCCAAATTCCTCGGCGGCGAAAGCTACGGCACCACCCGCACCGCCATGGTCGCGGATGAGCTGGAGGGCAGCACCTACAATGACGTCGGGCTTAACGGGCTGATCCTGATCTCGACCATCCTCGATTTCGCTGGGCGCGAGCCGACGCCGGGGAACGAACTCGCCTATATCGTCACCCTGCCCAACATGGCGGCGGCGGCGTGGTATCACGGCAAGGTCGAAGCCCCCTCGGTCGAAGCGATCGTCGGGGAAGCGCGCCGCTTCGCCATCGGGCCGTTCGCCACAGCCTTGCTCAAGGGTCAGGACTTGCCCGCCGCAGAACGCGCCGCAGTGCGCAAGGAATTGTCGCGCCTGACCGGCCTTTCGGAAACCTATCTCGAACAGGCAGACCTGCGCGTCACCGATCAGCGTTTCTACAAGGAGCTGCTGCGCGACCGGGGGCTGACTATCGGGCGGCTCGACGCGCGCTATACCGGGGTCGATTACGACAACGCCGGGGAGACGCCCGACAATGATCCCAGCTTCTACGGGATCGACGCGGGCTACACCGCCGCGATCAACAGCTGGTCGCGAGAGACACTGGGCTATCAGACGACCCGCGAATATCAGTCGATCGGACGCGAGCCGGGGCGCAACTGGGACTGGAGCCTGGGCGGAGACGGGCGCGGCGCTTACCTTAATGTGGCGCCGCTGATCGGGCAGGCGCTGCGGCAGAACAGCCAGCTCAGGGTGCTGAGCGCGCAGGGCTGGTATGATTTCGCCACACCCTTCTTTGGCGCGGAATATTCCTTGAAGCGCACCGGGATCCCGCAGGACCGGATCACCTGGACCTATTATGACGCGGGCCACATGATGTATATTCGCGATGAAGACCGCGCCAAGCTGAGCGCCGACATCCGCGCCTTCATCCGCGCCCGGTGATGCGGGCGAAACTGCTGGCTGGGCTGGCCCTGATGGGGGCGCTGGCGGGTGCCCTGTCAGGATGCAAGCCGCCGCCTACGGATGCTGCGATGGCGCGGGTGTCACTGCGTCCCGCGGCGGGTGGGCCATCCGAGCCGCTGCCCTCGCCCGACACCACGGACGCGCTTTGGGCCAGCACTGCCAATCCGCTGCGGCTCGTTTACGGCGTTCCGGGCCAGCCAGTGCTGGTGGCGCTGGAATGCCTCGCCCCGGCGAGCCCCAACGCACGGCTGAGGATCACCCGACATGCCCCGGCGGATGATGGCGCAGGCGCGCTGCTGGCGTTGATCGGGCGGGGGGCGATCGGACGTTTTCCGGTCGATGCGACCGACGTCGGCGGGCGGATGTTGTGGCAGGGGGACGTTCCGGCGCTGGCCCAAGGGTGGGACGCCTTCAAAACCACCAACGAAGCGACGGTGACAGTCGCAGGCGCGGGGCTAGTCCGCCTTAACCCGAGCCCGCTGCCGTTCCAGCTGGTGGAGGCGTGTCGCGGCGAGCCGCAGCAGCAGAAGTCGCTTTCGCCTTTGCCCGGTCAATCAGCAGGTCCGGCGTGAACACCTGCGGCAATTGCTCCGGCGTGGCAGCGCCCGGGGCATACCACAGGTAGAGCGGCACCCCGGCAGCGCCTTGCTCGGTCAGGAAGGCGGTGATCGCCTCGTCGCGTCGGGTCCAGTCGCCGACCATCATCACCACACCCGCATCGGCAAAGGCCGCGCGCACCGCCTCGCGCTCGATCGAGGTGGCTTCGTTGACCTTGCAGGTCACGCACCAGTCAGCGGTGAACCACAGGAACACTGGCTTGCCGCTCGCGCGCGCTTCGGCGAGGGCTTCGCGGCTGAAGGGGACCCTATCGTGAATGCTGGCGCTCGTCTTCTCCCCGCCCGCCGCATAGACCGAAGGCAAGGCGATAGCGGCAAAGGCGAGGAAGGGCGCGGCGACGAGGCCAAAGGCGGGCCAAGCCATCTTGCCCCGGCGCTGCAAGCGCCCGGTGACAAACAGCGCCGCGATCACGCCTGCCACCAGCACCAACGCGATGAGGCCAAAGGGCCGCCCGCCCAATTGCACCGTGAGCCACAAAAGCGCGAGCGCCGTCAGCCCCATCGGGATTGCCATGATCCGCCGGAACCGCTCCATCCACGCGCCGGGCTTGGGCAGCATCCGCCGCAGCGCCGGGATAAAGCCCAGCGCGAGGAAGGGCAGCGCCAGACCCAGCCCCAACAGCGCGAACAGCAGCAGCGCCTGCGGGGTGGGCAGCAGCAGCGCCGCGCCGAGTGCCGCGGCCATGAAGGGCCCGGTGCAAGGCGTAGCCACAAAGGCGGCGAGCAAACCGGTAGCAAAAGCGCCCGCAGGCTTGCCCCCGCCGCTGACAGACAGCGACGGCAGCTCGAACAGCCCGGCAAAATTCGCCGTGATCGCAGCCGCCAGCACCAGCAGCGCCACCACCACGCCCGGCTCTTGCAGCTGGAACGCCCAGCCGACCTGCTCCCCCGCCGCGCGCAGCGCCAAGAGCAGCCCGCCGAGCCCGACACAGGCCAGCACCACGCCTGCGGTATAGGCCAGCCCCTCAGAGCGCGCCTTGGCCTCGCTCTCGCTGGCGCGGGCGAGGCTCAGGGCCTTGAGGCTCAGGATCGGGAAGACGCAGGGCATGATGTTGAGCAGCAAGCCCCCTGCGAGCGCGCCGAGGATCAGCGTCCACAGCGGCGGGGTGACGGCGGCCATCTCGGGCCCTGCGATCAGCTCTCCCCCGCTCGGCACAACCCCTAGCGCCGCCGCAAAGCGCACCCCGCCGCCGTCACCAAAGGCGAGGATACCGGTGAGCGCATCGGCCTTGCCGTCGCCAAATTCATCGAGCGGGATTTCGGCCACCAGCATATCGCCCAAGCGGCGAAAGGTCTGCGCGGCAGCATAGGCCACCAGCTGCTTGTTGCCGACAAACACATGGGGATCGGTCAGCGCCACGCCCGCAGGCAGCGGGATGCCGATGCGCAAGGTCTTGCCCTTGATCGCAAACGTCGCCTCGGCATCGAGCAGCGGCGCGACCTCTGCCCGCCAACGGACAAAATCGCCGCCCTCCTGCGCGGTCAGCTGTGCCGATTGCGGCACGCAGATTTCATTGGTGCAGGCGAGGTAATCGACCGTGCCCTTGACCGGGCCAGGTCCAAAGGACGCCGCGCTCGGCCCCGGCACCACGGGCACCAGCACGGTGTAGGGTCCTTCGTAAACGTGGTTCATCAGCCCCGCGATCACCAGCCGCTTGGGCACCGGATAGCGGGCCTCACCCACCTCCCAATCGGGCGGCAGGTCGAGCGCGAGCACCATCCCAGCACCTGCATCGCCGGGGTTCGACCAATAGCCGTGCCATTCCGGCCCCTTGGGGATGAAGTGCAGCGCGAGCAGCCATTCCTTGCCCGCCACGGGCTGGCCCTCGGCATGGAGCGTGACCGCGATATTGTCCGATCCGATCCCACCGGCATCGGGCGTGGATTGCTGCGCGTGGGCAGCGCCAGCGAGCGCCAGACTTGCGACGAGCGCAAGCACCCATGCAGCGAAGTATCGGATGGGATGCGGGATGGTTCTTGCGTGGGGCACAGGCTAGCCTCTAGGGTTTTCCGCGTGATTTCGCAATCGGAGCGCCCAAGGTGACAGCAACAACAGACAATCTGAGCGCCCCCCGCGATCTGGTGATCCTTGGCGGCGGACTGGTGGGGATGACGCTCGCGCTGGCGGCGGCGAAGAAGGGCCTTTCCAGCCACGTGATCGACCGCGCTGACCCGGCGGAACTCACCGCCGAAGGCTTCGACGACCGCGCCACCGCTATCTCCACCGCCAGCTGGCACCTGTTCGAAAATATCGGCATCGCGGAAGGCCTCGAAGAATTCGCCTGCGACATCGCCAGCATCGCCGTGACCGACCAGAACAAGCCTGGGCGGCTCGATTTCCAGCCCGGTGAAGGCGGCGGCACGCTGGGCCGGATGTTCCCCAACCGCCGCCTGCGCCTCGCGCTGTTCGAGGCCGCCGCCAAGGAGCCGCTGATCAACTGGGTCGCGAAGGCCCACGTGACCGAGCGTCAGCGCAGCGAATATGGCGTCGCTGCGGTGTCGGCCGACGGGCAAAAGCTTAAAGGTCGACTCATGATCGCCGCCGAAGGCCGCCAGTCGCCCACCCGCGACGCTGCCGGTATCACCATCGCAAAGTGGGATTACAAGCACCGCGCGATCATCGCCGGGCTGACCCATGAAAAGCCCCACGGCAATGTCGCGTGGGAAATCTTCTACCCCGCCGGTCCCTTCGCGCTGCTGCCGCTCAACGACGATGCCGACGGCACGCATCGTTCGTCACTGGTATGGACCGTGTCCGAAGCTGACGGCGCGGGTGTGATGAAGCTAGGCGACCGGGCGTTTCTGGCCGAGGTCGAAAAGCGCATGGGCGGCGTGCTGGGCAAGGTGCTGAGCGTCGGACAGCGGTCAAGCTGGCCGCTCGGGTTCCACCACACCGCCAAGATCACCGCCGAGCGGCTCGCGCTGGTGGGCGACAGCGCGCACGGCATTCACCCGATTGCAGGCCAGGGCCTCAACCTCGGCCTGCGCGATGTTGGTGCGCTGGTCGAGGTGCTGGCCGATGGCGCGCGGCTCGGGCTTGATCCGGGCGATCCGGAGCTTTTGAAGCGTTACGAAACGTGGCGCGGGCTCGACAGCTTCATGGTTGCGCTGGCGACCGATGGGCTGACCCGGCTATTCGGCGTCCCCGGCAGCGCGGCCTCGGCGGTGCGGCGGCTCGGCATGGCGGCAGTCCAGAGGACGCCCATGCTGAAGGACTTCTTCATGAACGAGGCTCGCGGGGTATCGGGGGATTTGCCGGCGATTTTGAGGGCCTAACTATCACCCGTTCGTCCTGAGCCTGTCGAAGGACTGCTTTTCTAGGCAGCATCAGCCAAAGTTCAAAAGGAAGTGCAGGGCTTCGACAAGCTCAGCCCGAACGGGATAAGGGAAATCCCTCAGGGAATAACCAGCGGGCTATTGAGCTGGCGCACCGGGTTACCCGCACCGTCGCGCAGGCCGCGCTGGTCGAGCACCGCAGCGGTTTCGACCACTTCCAGCGCTTCCATCGCTTTCTTGTAGCGTTCCGCATCCGCGATCCACGCCTCGGCGCGGGCTGCCCCCGGCATGCCCTTCACCTCGTCGATCGCAGATTGATAGCGCCCCTGTTCCAGCGCCCAGCGCGCACGCTCCAGCCGCCGCTGCGGCTGCGGCGAAGGCGTGCTCTCGCGCCGGAACACGAACAGCTGGCTGATCTCGCGCTGGAACGCGGCCCATGACGGGCCTTCATCGCTCTGCTGCAATTGCGGCGCGAGCCCTTCGAGGCGCGCGACCAGCTGATCGAGCCGAACCGGGTTGCGCGAAAACTCGATGATGGTGCTCACCGCATTGGGCCATTGATCGCCAAAGCGCAGCCGCAATTGATCCGCCAGATAGCCGAGCTCGGCCCCGCGCTCGACCGCACGGCGGGTGGCGAAAGCGATCAGCAGGCTTTCGGCCCGCGCAGCATTCCCGGCGGCAGCCTGCGCCTGAAGGTCGAGCTGGGTGAGGCGTTGTTCTGCCGCTGCGAGCCGCTGATCAAGCCCGCCCTGCTGCTCGGCCACGCGGGTCACCGCCTCGACCGCCTCTTCGGCGTTATCGGCCTTGATCGCGTCAGCCAGCGCGCTCGGGCTCGCGGCGGGGCGCGTGAGGCCGCCGGGCTTCCCCTCAGCCACAACCGCAGGCGCAGCGCCCGGCGCGCCAAGGCGGCCGGGTTGCAGATTGTACCACACCACATAGCCCACCAGCAGCCCGCCCGCGATGAAGGATGCGAGCGCGGCCAGCATCATGCCCCGGCCCGTCCCGGATGGCGGGCGATTGCCGCTCTGCGATGCCCCGTATTGCGTTGCCATTATGATCCCGTCTGCGACCCTGCCTGATTATGCCGCGCCGCCGCCGCTGTTACGGCTGTGCGGGCGGAGACGCCGGAATGGAGCGGGAGTTCTGGCACAAGTCAAACACCATTTCCAGCAGCGCGGCTTCATCGGGCTGCGCGGCGGTGTGGACGGCGCGCCAGCCGCTGCCCGCTGCCTCGGCAATCCGGGGGCCCAGCGCTGCTAGCGTGATGGTGCTGCGCGCGAGGCTCAGCCGGTCGCACTCGGCAGCGAAATGCCGGGCGGTGGCGGCGGAATGGAGCAGCACCAGCGCCTCGCCTGCCGCCAGCAGCAGAGCGACAGGATCGAGCGGCAGGGGGACGCTGCGATAGGCGATCATCGGGGTGATGCTGACACCCTCTGGCAGGGTCAGCGGCACATGCTCCTCACCCGCGATCCGCAGCAGGTGCGCCGGGCCGGGAATAGTATCGAGCACGCCTTGCAGTCCTCCGCTGCCCACCATGGTGACCGTGAACCCCGCCGCCCGCGCCGCCGACGCGGTAGCCTCGCCCACGGCGAAGACCGGCTTGGCTGTGAGGCGTGCGAGGTGAGGCCCGCCATGGAGGAAGGCATTGGCGCTGCCGATCAATAGGCCGTCAATCGTGGCCGGGTCAGGGCAATCCCATTCAACCCCGCGGATCTCTGAGAGGGCATGGCCAGTGATGGCAAGGCCCTTTGCGCGGGCCTTGGCAAGGGTCGCGGACAGCCCCGGTTCGGGCCTGAGCGCGAGGATGCGCATTTCTATCCGGCCTTACGGAAATGCGGCGCAATGCCCGGCGTCGCCCGCGCAAGCAGGTCGGCCGCGAGCGCCCGCACCGGCGCATGATCGCCGGGGGTGAGGCGCGCGGTGCCTTCGATCCGTTCGGCACCATCAGGGCTGAACAGCGCCGCGCGCATAGAAAGCGTCTCACCCTCGGTCACGCACAGCACCGCGACCGGCGAATGGCAGGTGCCGCCGAGTTCCGCGAGCAGCGCCCGCTCGGCTTCGAGCTCGGCACGGGTGGTTGCGTGGTCGATGGCGGCCAGTAGCGCAGTCGTTGTCGCATCATCGGCGCGGCATTCGATCGCAATCACGCCCTGCGCGGCGGCGGGGATCCATTCGTTTTCGGCGAGCGGATGGCCCACCTCGCTCTGCCCCAGCCGCTCCAAGCCGGCCGCCGCAAGGAAGGTCACATCCGCCTCGCCCGCCTGCAATTTCGCGAGCCGGGTCGCCACATTTCCGCGAAAGGTCACGACCTTGCAATCGGGCCGCAAGTTGAGCAGCTGCGAGGCACGGCGCGGCGCACTGGTGCCGACCACCGCGCCCTGCGGGATCGCGGCGATGCTCGAAGCTCCCACCAGACAATCGCGCCGGTCCGCCCGCGGCAGGAAGGCGGCGAAGTGGAACGCGTCAGGACGGATCGTCTCGACATCCTTGGCCGAGTGGACCGAGAAGTCGATCCGTCCCTCGCCGAGCCACTGATCCAATTCCTTGGTCCACAGCGCCTTGCCGCCGATTTCGGACAGGGGCCGGTCGAGCACCTTGTCGCCGCTCGCCAGCACGGGGACGAGTTCGACCTCATCCTCGGCCCAGCCGTGCGCGGCGCACAGCCTAGCGCGGGTTTCGACCGCCTGCGCCATCGCGAGAGGGGAATTGCGAGTGCCGAGGCGGAGTTTCGGCGCGGATGCGGGTGCGTCAGTCATAGCTGTGCTTGCCCTAGCCTTCACAAAGACTAGATGGAAGCCGGATGGGAATGGTCACACACACCTCTGACAGGATCGCGCCCCCGATTGTGCTGGGCATCGAATCGAGCTGCGATGAAACCGCCGTGGCGCTGGTGCGCGGCGACCGGGTGATCCTGGCCGAGCGCATCGCCAGCCAGGAAGCCGAGCACGCGCCCTATGGCGGGGTCGTCCCCGAAATCGCCGCCCGCGCCCATGCCGAACGGCTCGCCCCGATGATCGCTGCGGTGATGGCGGATGCGGGGCTCACACTCGATGATGTCGATGCGATTGCGGCGACGGCGGGACCGGGGTTGATCGGCGGGGTGATAGTCGGGCTGGTGAGTGCCAAGGCGCTGGCGATGGCGGCGGACAAGCCGCTGCTGGCGATCAACCACCTTGAAGGCCACGCGCTGTCCCCCCGGCTGGCGGATGAAGCACTGGGTTTTCCCTATCTGCTGCTGCTGGTGTCGGGCGGGCATTGCCAGATCCTTGCCGTTGACGGCGTGGGCCAATATCGCCGCCTTGCCACCACCATCGATGACGCTCTGGGCGAGGCGTTTGACAAGACCGCCAAGCTGCTCGGCCTCGGCTATCCCGGCGGGCCTGCGGTCGAGCGGCTGGCGCTGGCGGGCGATCCCAAGGCGGTGCCCCTGCCCCGCCCGCTGAAGGGTTCGGCCGAGCCGCATTTCTCCTTCGCGGGGCTCAAAAGCGCGGTGCTGCGGGCGGTCGAGAGCGGCGCACACGCTCCCGCCGATATCGCCGCCAGCTTCCAGCAGGCCGCGGTCGAGTGCCTCATCGACCGGCTCGAAATGGCGCTGGAGCATGCTGGACCCTTTCCGGCGCTGGTCGTGGCAGGCGGGGTTGCGGCCAACCGGACCGTGCGCGGGGCGCTGGAAGCGTTGGCTGAGAGGCACGCCATGCGCTTCACCGCACCGCCGCTCAAGCTGTGCACGGATAATGCCGCGATGATCGCCTGGGCGGGGTGCGAGCGGCTGGCGCTGGCCGAGGCCGACTTCACCGGCGACCCGCTCGATTTCGTCGCCCGCCCCCGTTGGCCGCTCGACCCGGCGGCCGAAGCCGTGCGCGGTGCGGGGTACAAGGCATGAGCAAAGGTCACACAATCGGTGTTATCGGCGCCGGCGCTTGGGGCACAGCGCTGGCGCAGATGCTCGCCAGCGACGGGCGCGCGGTGGTACTGTGGGCCTATGAGGCCGAGGTTGTTGCCGCGATCAACGCCGAACATCGCAACCCGCTGTATCTGCCCTCGGCCACGCTCGCACCGACCATCCGGGCGACCGCCGACCTTGCCGATTTCGCCGGGATCGACACCGTGCTTGCTGTCACCCCCGCACAGGTTCTGGGCCGCGTGCTGGCGGGCCTGACTAAGCCGCCCCGCGACCTCGTGCTGTGCTCAAAGGGGATTGAAGCCGGCACCGGCCGCCTGATGAACGACGTCGCACGCGAAGCCTGCCCCGGCAGCGCCATCGCGGTGCTCTCCGGCCCGACCTTCGCGCATGAAGTCGCCGCTGGGCTTCCCACTGCCGTCACCCTCGCTTGCTCAGGCGGACGGGAACAGTGGGAGCGGCTCGCCCCCGCAATCGCCCGCCCCGCCTTCCGGCCCTATTACTCGGATGATGTCGCGGGCGCGGAGATTGGCGGCGCGGTCAAGAACGTGCTCGCTATCGCCTGCGGGGTGGTGGAGGGCCTCAGCCTCGGCCAGAACGCCCGCGCGGCGCTGATCGCGCGCGGCTATGCCGAAATGCTGCGCTTTGGCGAGGCGCTGGGCGCCAGGGCTGAAACACTGGCGGGCCTGTGCGGCCTTGGCGATCTGGTGCTGACTTGTTCGAGCACTGCTAGCCGCAATTTCTCGCTCGGCAAAGCACTCGGCGAAGGTGCCAGCGCCGCCGACCTGATGGCCGACCGCCGCACCGTGGCCGAAGGGGCCTTCACCGCCCCGGTGCTGGCAGAACTGGCCGCCGCGCGCGGGATCACCATGCCGATCGTCACGGCGGTCGATGCAATCCTGACAGGCGCGGATGCGCGCCGGGTGGTGGCGGACTTGCTCGCCCGCCCGCTGAAGGCCGAACGGGAAGCGGGCGCGTGACCGAAGCTGCCGACAATACCGACGATCTTGCCACCCTCGCCAAGGGTGGACGCACCAATACCCTTGGCTTCGCCATCCGGCTGATCGCGCGAATCCCGTTCCTGATCATCGCCACCCGCCTCTACGGCGCAGAGGAACTCGGCCGCTTCGCCTCGGCGCTGGTAGTGATCGAGGTTGTCGCGCTGATCTGCGCGCTCGGCGAAAAGCGCGGGCTGGCGCAGCGCCTGTCCGAAGGCGCGGGCGAGGATCGCGGCGCCGAGACCAACCTTGTCTACGACGGCATCCTGCTCGCGCTGGCCTATTCGGCGGTTGCAGCGATCATCCTGCTGATCTTTCCTGAGCCGATGTTCCCCAACGGCACCAACAGCCCGTGGGACATCTGGCTGATCGCCACCATCCCGGCCTTTGCGGTAACCGAGATCCTGCTCGCGGCCCAGGCCTATCGCTTCGATATAGCTACCACAGTGCGCGCGCGGGCGATTGTCGAGCCGTGGACGATCTCGATTGCGGCCGGCGTGTTCTTTTTCGTGCCCGCCACCCGCGATGCGGGCCTCGCGCTCGCCTTTATCGTGTCGATCTACGCCGGGCTGCTGACAGCGCTCTGGCCGTTCCTGCGCAGCTATGGCCTGCCCAAGGGCTGGCAGCCGCAAGCGCGCGCGCTGCTGACGCTTTCGGCGCGCGCCTTCCCGATTGTCGGGGCAGACGCGATCGAGCGGGGGACGCGGCTGCTCGATATATTCATTCTCGGCCTGTTCGCCCCGCCCTCAGCGGTCGGTATTTATTACGCCGCGCAGCAGATCGCTTCGCTGCCGCAGAAGCTGAAAACCAGTTTCGAGCCAATCCTCTCGCCGGTCATCACCAAGAACCTTCGGATCGGCAACATGGAAGCTATCGCCGCGCAGGTGCGGCAGGTGGGGTTCTGGATCATCGCGGTGCAATTGGGCATCGCGCTCATCTGCGGCATTCCGGGTGAGGCGGTGATGGGACTGTGGGGTCCCGACTATGTCGCGGGAACAGGCGCGCTGGTCCTGTTGCTGGCCGCCGAGGTCGCGGCCTCGATGGCAGTCGTTTCTGAAAGCGTGCTCGTCTACATCGCCCGCAAGCGCAATCTGGCGATCTCGGTCGGGATCATCGTTCTTCAGGCTGCGCTCACCGTCGCCCTGATCCGGCTGGCGGACAGTTTCGATATGGGGCGCGGATTTCAAGCGGCGGGAGCGGCGGGGGCGCTGATGATCGCGCTGGGCGTTTCGAGCCTCGTCAAGGCCCTGCTGCTCAAGCACCTGCTCAAGGCGCCGGTTTCGAACTGGCGCTGGGCTCTCGTCCATGCGGCGGCCGCGGCAGTGGTGGTGGGCTATGTCTTTACCCTGCTGCCCGAATGGATGGAGCTGGTTATCGGGGTGCCAGCGATCCTTGGCACCTATGCGCTTGTCATCTGGCGGCGCGGGTTTGACGAGACCGACAAGGTGTTGTTCCGCAAGCAGGTTGTCCCCGATCCGGCGACTGATATGCCCTGAGCCGAGCGGGCCTTCGCGCGCGTTCATTCGCTATTCACGCCGCCAGCCTGATTTTCCGCCACGCTGGAATAGCGGGGAGAAAAGGTGATGCGAGGGATTCGGATGGTCGGATTGGCGGCGCTGTGCGCTGTCATGGCAGGCTGCGCTAAGGAAGCTCCGAGCGATCTGGCCAAGGCCCCGACGCCGCCGGTCGGTGTCCCCGCTCCTGTCTCTTATACACATCTCCGAG
>LSKF01000065.1 GCA_001556995.1 Erythrobacteraceae bacterium CCH12-C2 | reverse complement strand
TGGTCGCCGACATGTGCGGCTACGCCTCGCCGTTCTGGATGACCTACAATCAGGCGAAAGCGCTCGGCGCTCAGGTCCGCAAAGGCGAGAAGTCGACCATCGCGATCTTCTACAAGAGCTACACCAAGGAGGTTGAAGCGCCCGATACCGGCGAAAAGACCAACGAAGCTCGCCGGGTGCTGAAAGCCTATCCGGTCTTCAATGCCGATCAGGTCGAAGGCCTGCCCGAGCACTTCCATCCGGCCGCAACGCTTGAACTGGTCGAGCCGGAAGGGCGCGAGGCCGAGCTCGACTGCTTCTTCGCTGCCATCCCCGTTAACCTGCGCCACCAAGGCTGCGAAGCCTATTACGAACCGACTGCGGATCGCGTCACGATGCCGCCGGTCAGCCTGTTTGGCGGGTTCGATCACTATTACGCGACGCTCGCCCATGAGCTGTCGCACTGGACCGGCCATGCCAGCCGCTTGGGGCGTGACCTCAAGAACCGCTTCGGCACAGCGGCCTACGCCGCCGAAGAACTGGTCGCCGAACTCTCCAGCGCCATGCTGGGTGCCGAGCTGGGGCTGCCCGTCACACATCTCGACAGCCACGCGAGCTATATCGAGCATTGGCTCAAGTTATGGCGAGGTGAGCATAACTTCAGTAATCGCGAGGTATCGATAATGTGAAGGAACGCGGCCAGATTGGCTGATGTCTGC
>LSKF01000064.1 GCA_001556995.1 Erythrobacteraceae bacterium CCH12-C2 | reverse complement strand
TCATGGCGGCGCTCTGTCCGCGACTCTTCTTGCGGGCCGAGCTTACGACATCGGCGAGCTCGAAGAACTTGCGGCGCGCATGGGCGAAGCAGCCGGCTTCGAGCACGGGACCGGGGTCGCGTCCTTCGCGATAGAGCTCGCCATATCCGCCATAGGCATCGGCCTGCAGGATCCCGGATAATCGCGAGGTATCGATAATGTGAAGGAACGCGGCCAGATTGGCTGATG
>LSKF01000007.1 GCA_001556995.1 Erythrobacteraceae bacterium CCH12-C2 | reverse complement strand
GGCGACCACCGGAAACCAGCAGCCCCAGCATAATCTGACGCACAATCGCGCCCGGTGCCTCGGTCCGTGCGAGGATCGAGGCCAGCCAGCCCAGAGTTGCCCCCAACACGATCAGCACCAACAAAGCCATTTTGTCCGAAGTCTCCATCATCACCGGCCGTGCCGGTTCGCTCTCCTAACCAGCGGCAGCGCGACTGGTTCCAGCTTCTGCGCGATTATCGCAGGGAGAGCCACGCGAGACCGGCAAGGCCGATGATGATGCGGTACCAGGCGAAGGGGCCAAAACCGATCTTGGTGACCACCGCGACGAACACCTTCACCACCACCAGCGCGGTGACGAAGCCGACTGCCGAGCCGATCCCAATCAGCTCCATGTCGCGCGCGGTGAGGTCTGATCCGTATTTGGCGAGCTGATAGACCGTTGCGCCGGAGAGTGTCGGGACGGCGAGGAAGAAGCTGAATTCGGCCGCAGTCTTGCGGTCGACCCCGAAGGCCATCGCCCCGAGGATGGTCGCCCCCGATCGGCTGACCCCGGGGATCATGGCAAGGCATTGCACCAGCCCTACGAGCACCGAGGTGCGCAGCGGCATCCCTGCCACGCCAGGCCCTTCCGCAGGGGGATTGGCCCAGCGTTCGATGGCAAGAATCGCGACGCCGCCGATGATCAGCGACCAGCAGACCAGCACCGCATTGCCGAGCATCGTTTCGATAATGTCGCCGAATGCAAGGCCCAGCAGCACCGCCGGGAAGAAGGCGACCAGCAGGTTGCGGACGAAATTGAGTGCGCCCTTTTCGAGGCCGAACAGCCCCTTGGCGACATCCCAGAAGGTGCGCCAGTAGAGCACCACGATGGCAAGGATCGCTGCGGGCTGGATCGCGATATTGAACACTTCCCACGCGCGCTGATCAAAGCCGAGCAATTCGGTGGCGAGGATCAGGTGCCCGGTCGAGGACACCGGCAGGAACTCGGTCAGCCCTTCGAGGATGCCGAGCAGGATGGCGGCGAGCGTTTCGTTCATGGCCGCACCGCTTCAACGAGCCGGTGCGAGGTGTCAAACCAAAAGGCCCGCCCGGTAGTCCGAGCGGGCCTTGATGGCATTACCAGATGCGCACGCGCTCTTCCGGGGGGAGGTAGAGCTTGTCGCCGGGCTTGACGCCGAAGGCTTCGTACCATGCGTCAAGGTTACGGACCGCGCCGATGGTGCGATATTCCTCGGGGCTGTGCGGATCAGTGCGCAGGCGGTTGCGATAGTTTTCCTCGCGCTGCGCCGAACGCCACACCTGCGCCCAGGCCATGAAAAAGCGCTGGTCGCCGGTGAAGCCGTCGATCACCGGCACGTCCATGCCCTTGGTCGCGATCTTGTAGGCGCGGTAGGCCATCGAGAGCCCGCCGACATCGCCGATATTCTCGCCGAGGGTAAAGCGGCCGTTGACGCAGGTCTTGCCCTCATCGAGCGGGCAGTAGGCGTTGTACTGCGCCACGAGCCGATCACCGAGCGTGTCGAAAGCCTTGCGGTCTTCCTCGGTCCACCAATTGCGCAAGCGCCCGATGGAATCCGACTTGGAGCCCTGATCGTCAAACCCGTGGCCCATTTCGTGCCCGATCACCCCGCCGATCGCGCCATAATTAACCGCGATATCATTGCTCAGCGCGAAGAACGGTTGTTGCAGGATGCCGGCGGGGAACACGATCTCGTTCTTCACCGCGTTGTAGTAGGCGTTCACCGTTTGGGGCAGCATCCCCCATTCGGTGCGGTCGATGGGCTCACCCAGCTTGGCGATGTTATCGGCACGCTGCCACTTGGCGGCGGCCATGCGGTTGGCGATGGGGTTGCCGGAGGTGATGGCGAGGCCGTCGTAGGTCTCAAGGTTAGAGCGATAACCGATTTTGGGGTCAAAGCTCGCGAGCTTCGCGCGGGCTTCGGCCTTGGTGGCTTCGCTCATCCAGGTGATTTCGTTGATCGATTCTCCCAGCGCGAGCCGCAGATTGGCGACCAGCTCATCCATCGCCGCCTTGTTCTCGGGCGGGAAATAGCGCGCGACATAGGCCTTGCCGATCAGCTCGCCGAGCAGGCCTTCGGATTCGCCGATGGCGCGCTTCCAGCGCGGGCGCTGTTCGGGTTGGCCGCGCAGGGTCTGGCCGTAGAACGCGAAGCTGGCATCGTCGAACCGCTTGGGCAGGACCGCGGCGTTGCCCGACAGGAACTCCTTGACCATCCACGCCTTGAGCGTCTCGACCGGCGTCTCGCCGATCAGCGCGAACATGCCGGGGAGGCCGGTGCCGATCTTGGCGAGCGTGCCCGCGTCGAGCTTGAATTCGGCGATTTCCTCGGCCGTCGGCGGCATCAGCGAGACGACAAAGCCGGGGCTCTTGTCCACGCCGATCGCGGCCAGCATCGCCGCCACCGGCACCTTGCCGCCGATGCTGGCAAGCTCATCGGCAGTGAGAAGGTTGTAGGTCAGGTCGCGGTTGCGGCGCACGGCGCGGTCCCACTGGACGGTGCGGGCGTTGGCGTCCTCGAAGGCATAGACCTTTTCGGCCATCGCAGCGGCATCGGCATAACCCGCCTCGCCGAGCAGGAAGGTGAGGTATTCCTTGTACTTGGTCTGGATCGCACGGCCTTTTTCGGTCTCGTCGAGATAGTAGTCACGGTCCGGCAGGCCCAGCCCACCAAAGCCGACGTTGGCGATGTGGCGGTCCGGCTGCTTCGCATCGACGCTCACCCCGGCACCGATCAGCGAGGCATAGCCCGGCTCCGCCCACAGCATCGCCAGATCATCGAGGGTCTTGGCACCCATGATCCGGTCAAGATGCGGCTTGGCGAGGGTCAGCCCCGCAGCCTCGATCGCGGCGGTGTCGAGATAAGACTGGTAAGCGCCAAGAATGCGCTGCTCGTCCGCACTGAGGCTGCTTGCGGGCTTGGCAATCAGACCATCCATCAGCGCCTTGACATCAGCCGTGCTCTTTTCGCCGAGCAGCGTGAAGGCGCCGAGTCGGCTGAATTCGTTGGGAAGCGGGTTGGCGTTGATCCAGCGCTGATTGACATAGGCGTTGAAATCATCGCCGGGCTTGATCGACGGGTCGATCAGCGCCGGGTCTACGCCCCATGTGCCAAAGCTCATGGTCGGCAGCGTGGATACGGTTTCCTCGGCACTGTCTGCCAGAAGCGTCTCGATCTCATCGTGATCGGCATGGGCAGGGTCCTGCGCCATCGCCGGTGCCGTCATGACAAGCGCGGCAAGGCTGGCGCCCCAAAGGGCTGCGGTCTTGAATGTCATTGATTGTGTCCCCGAAAAGCTGGCTCAGGCGAAAGCCTGACCCTGTCACATTAACGTCTTGCGGGGCAAAAGGTTGCGCTTCGTCAGGCGCCGCTCGCGCTTCGTCGAAAAGCTTACGCCGCGCCTTGGGTGAACTGCAGCCGCGCCAGCCGCGCATAGAGCCCGCCCGCGTTGGACAGCGCTTCGTGCGTACCTTGTTCTACGATCCGGCCTTCATCGAGCACGATAATCCGGTCTGCCGCGCGCACCGTGGCAAGGCGGTGTGCGATCACCAGCGTGGTGCGGTCCTGCATCAGCCCATCGAGCGCCTGCTGCACCAATTGCTCGCTTTCCGCGTCCAGCGCGCTGGTCGCTTCATCAAGCAGAAGGATGGGCGCATCGCGCAAAAGCGCGCGGGCGATGGCGACACGCTGCTGCTGCCCGCCCGAAAGCTGGGTTCCGCCTTCGCCCAGATAGGTATCGAGACCCTGCGGCAGAGCGCGCAGGAAGCTCTCGGCATTGGCGGCGCGGGCGGCTTGCCAGATGTCCTCGTCAGACGCGTCCCACTTGCCATAACGCAGGTTGTCGCGGGCATTGGCGCTGAACAGCACCCCGTCCTGCGGCACCAGCGCAATCCGGGCGCGGATGTCAGCCGGGTCGGCGGCGGTCAGCGGCACGCCATCAAGCCTGATGGTTCCGCCCTGCGGATCATAGAACCGCTCGACCAGCTGGAAAATCGTGCTCTTGCCCGCACCCGAAGGGCCGACGATGGCGATGGTTTCACCCGGCTCGATCTCCAGCGTGAAGTCCTTGAGCGCGGCGGTTTCGGGCCGGGCCGGGTAGCGGAAGGTGACGTTGCGAAAGCTTAGGCTCCCGCGCGGGGGCGCCGGCAGCTGCTCGGGCCGGGCGGGGGGCGCGATATC
>LSKF01000063.1 GCA_001556995.1 Erythrobacteraceae bacterium CCH12-C2 | reverse complement strand
GGTGGGGGGTCTGCCTTCTCGGTCGTGGGAGCCCCCACCCCCCAACCCTCTCCCCGAGGGGAGGGGGAGTGAGGTGACTATTCGCCCGTAAACACCGCCGCGCGCTTCTCGATCAGCGCGGCGACCCCCTCGGCGTGGTCGGCGGTGGTGTGCATCATCGCTTGGGTGTTGGCGGCGAGTTCCAGCGCGGTGTCATAGCTGGTCTGCTGGCCCTGCCGCAGCAGGTTCTTGGTGTGGCGCAGCGAGTGCGGGGGGAGCAGGGCGATCTTGGCGGCGAGCGCGCGGGCTTCGTCCATCAGCGCATCGGCCGGAACCACGCGGCTGACGAGACCCCAGTCCTTCGCCGTCGCGGCGTCGATCACGTCGCCGGTGTAGAACAGTTCTGCCGCGCGGCTCATCCCGATCACCCGGGGCAGGATCCAGGTGCCGCCATCGCCGGGGATGATCCCGAGCTTGAGGAAGGTCACCCCGAACTTGGCATTCTCGCTGGCGATGCGGATGTCGGCGAGGCAGGCGACATCGCAGCCGAGGCCGATTGCGGGGCCGTTGACCGCCGCGATCACCGGCACGCGCAGCCCATACAGCGCGCGCAGCATCTGGTGGATATTGTCGCGATACCCGTCCGAGATCGCTGGCGTGGTGCCGCCGAAGGTGCCGGTCTTGTCGCGCATCGCCTTGATATCGCCGCCCGCGCTGAAGGCCCGACCCGCGCCGGTCAGGATCACCACGCGGCATTCCATGTCGCGGTTAATGGCGTTCGCGACAGCCACAAACTCGTCCCCATCCCCCGGCGCGCCGAGGGGATTCATCGTTTCAGCCCGGTTGAGCGTGAGGATGGTGACGGGGCCTTCGCGGGTGATCTGGATCAGGGGATTGGCAGTCATGTGATGGTAAGCCTTGCGATTTTTCTGCGGATCATTCAGCGTGCGTAGTGAGAGGGGCAATAAAGGGCAAGAATTGCGCCGCTGCCTTGTTCAGACTGGGCGTTGGGCCGATGGGAGGACGCCAATGCCAGGTTTTGTGACCCTTGCCACCTCGCCGGTGCTTTTGAGCGCGGCGCTGGCGGCAACGCAGCCGAATCCCAGTCAAGATCTGCCCGGTGTCGCGCCCACCATGGCCTGGTCGCTCTCCGCCGCCCAGCCCGGGCCCCCGCCGGAGGAGGACGAGCCAGACACAAGCGACAATGAAATCTTGGTCGAGGGCCAATATGGCCCGCCCAAGAGCGACCCGATGGAGCGGATCAACGAAGACAGCTATCGCATTACCCAAGCGGTCGATCAGGCGGTGCTAGAACCGGTCGCCCATGTCTATCGCGATGTCTTGCCCGAACCGTTCCGCGACGGGCTGGGCAATGTCGTGCGCAACCTTGGCGAGCCGAGCAACGCGCTCAATTTCCTGTTGCAGGGCAAGGTTGGCAAGGCGTTCGAGACGCTGGGGCGGCTGGCGATCAACTCCACCATCGGGGTGGGCGGGCTGTTTGATGTGGCGGGCAAGAAGGCCGATCTGCCGTATCGCCGCAACGGCTTTGCCAACACGCTGGGCTATTACGGGGTCGGCCCCGGCCCCTATCTCTATCTGCCGGTGACCGGCGCGACCACGGTGCGCGATCTGGGCGGGAGAATCCTCGATCAGCTGCTGCTGCCGGTCGCGGTCGGCAAGCCGTTCAACCGGACAGCCTATGGGGTGACCTATTTCGTGGTCAACGGCCTCGACCAGCGGCTGGAATTCGACGAGGAAATTGCCGCGATCCGTTCTTCGGAAGATCCCTATCTGGTGCGCCGCCAGACCTATCTCGCCCAGCGGCGGCGGGACATTGCGCAGCTAAAGGGTGAGCCGATTTCGGAGGAGGACGCGCGGTGGCTTGAGAATCTGGAGTCGATGAAAGCCGCCCCAGCGCCGGTGGAGAGGACCGCGCCGGTCGAAGCGCCCGATAACCCCGAAGCCGTGGCGATCACGCAGCCGCGTTAGCCTATCTCCCTTCCCCCGAGGAAGGGTCTTCCGGTCCCAAGCAAGAACGCGGCGCGCAGCCGTTACGCCCGCACTTCCTCCGCCGCCGCATTCAGGCCTGCACTATTGTGCTTCAGCGCCTTCAGCACCGTGTCCACGATCTGCGGCGCATTGAGCCCGGCCTCATCATACTGCTTCATCGGGTCATCGTGATCGATGAAGGTGTCGGGCAGGCGCAGCGTGCGGACTTTCAGCCCTGCGTCGGTCAGGCCATTGTCGCTCGCGAAGGTCAGCACATGCGCGCCGAGGCCGCCGATGGCACCTTCCTCGACCGTTACAATCACTTCGTGGGTGCGCATCAGGCGGGCGATCAGGTCTTCGTCCAAAGGCTTGGCGAAACGCAAGTCGGCGACGGTGGTGGAAAGGCCCTTGGCTTCCAGCGTGTCAGCGGCCTTCAAGGCCTCGGTCAGACGCGCGCCGAGCGACAGGATCGCGACCTTCGCGCCTTCGCGCACCAACCGGCCCTTGCCGATTTCGAGCTTCACCGGAACCTCGGGCATCGGCACGCCGGTGCCATTGCCGCGCGGGTAGCGGAAGGCGATCGGGCCTTCGTCGTACTCGGCGGCGGTGTAGGTCATGTGGACCAGTTCCGCCTCATCCGCAGCCGCCATCACCACCATGTTGGGCAGGGTGGCGAGATAGGTGATGTCGAAGGAGCCAGCGTGCGTGGCACCATCCGCGCCGACCAGCCCCGCGCGGTCGATGGCGAAGCGCACCGGCAGGTTCTGGATGCACACATCGTGCACCACCTGATCGTAAGCGCGCTGGAGGAAGGTCGAGTAAATCGCCGCGAAGGGCCGCATCCCCTCGGCAGCCAGCCCCGCAGCAAACGTCACCGCGTGCTGCTCGGCAATGCCGACGTCGAAGGTGCGGGTGGGGTGCGCCTTGGCGAATTTGTCCACCCCGGTGCCCGACGGCATCGCGGCGGTGATCGCGCAGATGCGGCTGTCGGTCTCGGCCAGCTTGGCGAGCGTCAGCCCGAACACGTCCTGATAGGCCGGCGCAGAGGGCGCGCTCTTGGCCTTTTCGCCGGTGATGACATTGAACTTGGGCACGCCGTGATACTTGTCGGCGCTGTTTTCGGCCGGGGCATAGCCCTTGCCCTTCTCGGTCACGACGTGGATCAGCACCGGGCCTTCGCTCGTGTCGCGCACGTTCTCCAGCACCGGAAGCAGGTGATCGAGGTTATGCCCATCGATCGGGCCGACATAGTAGAAGCCCAGCTCCTCGAACAGCGTTCCACCAGTGACGAGGCCGCGGGTGAACTCCTCGGCCTTGCCGATGGTGTCGTGCAACCGGCGGCTCATTTTCTGGATGGCGCGGCTGGCGAGGCTGCGGATACCGAGATATTCGGAGGACGACACCATGCGAGCCAGATACGCCGAGAGCCCGCCCACCGGCGGCGCGATCGACATGTCGTTGTCGTTCAGGATCACGATCAGCCGGTTGCCCGCCTGCGCCGCGTTGTTCATCGCTTCATAAGCCATCCCGGCGCTCATCGAGCCATCGCCGATCACCGCAATCCCGCGTCCGGGCTTGCCCTGGAGCTTGTTGGCGATAGCAAAGCCGAGCGCCGCCGAGATCGAGGTGGAGGAATGCGCCGCGCCGAAGGGATCGTATTCGCTTTCCGAACGCTTGGTGAAGCCCGACAGGCCCCCGCCCTGGCGCAGGGTGCGGATCCGATCTCGCCGGCCGGTGATGATCTTGTGCGGATAGCACTGGTGGCCCACGTCCCACACCAGCTTGTCCTCGGGCGTGTTGAAGACATAGTGGATCGCGACGGTAAGCTCGACCACGCCCAACCCCGAACCAAGGTGGCCACCCGAAACGCTTACCGCGTCGATCATTTCGGCCCGCAATTCGTCGGCAAGCTGGCGGAGTTGTTCGGGCTTCAGGCGGCGCAGATCGTCGGGAGTGTCAACCTGATCGAGCAGCGGAGTGTAAGGCGGTTGTGTCATAACCCCTAGCCTTACACTCGCAGTTTGGCCCTGTCGATGCAGGGTTGATCGAGATCAACCTCTCAGGATGCACTTCACGCGCATAGTTTGCAAAGACCGCGGATCTCGAGCACCGGGCGAGTCGCGTTGAACTGGCGAGAAGCGGCGATGGCGCGGACGGCGCGGCTGACCTCCTCGTCATCGACATGCGCGGCCTCGCCGCATTCGTCGCAGACGAGAAAAATGCAATCATGCGCGCAGCCCGGATGGGTGTTGGCGAGGTAGGCATTGGCGCTTTCGACCCGCATGGCGAGGTTTCCGGCGACGAACAGATCGAGGATGCGGTACACCGAATTGGGCGCGACCCGCTTGCCACGCTGCGCCGAGAGGTTGTCGGCAATGTCATAGGCCGAAACCGGGCGTTCGTGCCGGGCGAGTTCGGCAAAAACCGCCTCACGCATCGCGGTCCATTGCTCGCCCGATGCCGTCAGCGCCCGCGCGGCTTCGGCCACCAGTTCAGGCCCGCGATGTTCGTGATGCGTATGCTGTCCCATGCGCGCCGATATAGGCGCGCATGGGGGCACTCGCCAAGGGGTCAGGTCGCGTCGCGCAGGAAGCTGTCGCGGTAATGCTTGGGGAACATCACCTTGAGCGCAGCGACTTTCGGCGCATCCCAGCGCATGATGTAGCCGTGGCGCGGGTTGTTGGCCATGAAGTCCTGATGATAAGCCTCAGCCGGGTAGAACGCCTTGTAGGCCTCGATCTTGGTCGCGATCGGCTTCTTCCACAGGCCCGCCTTGTCCAGCTGGGCAATGTAAGCCTTGGCGACAGCGGCCTGTTCTGTGCTCATCGGCACGATCGCGCTGCGATATTGCGCGCCCACGTCAGGTCCCTGACGGTTCTTGAG
>LSKF01000062.1 GCA_001556995.1 Erythrobacteraceae bacterium CCH12-C2 | reverse complement strand
GGGGGCGGCGGTGCCACAATCACTCCCGACTGGAAGAAGTCATAGCCAACTGCGGCTTCTGCGTCTGCCTCGCTTAGAATGAAGGAACCGGCAGCCACCGCATCCTGAATGACAATTTGCGATACATCACCAGCATTGTTGATCGTGATGATCAGGTCATCGAACAGAGCGTTCGAACCGTCGTTAATGCTGGAAAAAGTGTAGTTCGAAGTCGCAGAGTCAACCAGGATGAAGTCATCCGTGCCAAAATTAATGATTTCGACGTTGCTAGCAATCCCAGCGCTATCCGTGAACTGGAAATTCTGCCCAAGTCCACTGAACTGCTGAACCGAGTTGATATCGCCGTCACTGTCAATATCGAGATTGGCAATGTCGAGGACATTATTGACCGTCAGAGCGACGTCAACACTATCGCTTACAGTGCCATCGCTCACATTCACTGTGAAGTTGTACGAAGAGCGGGCCTCAAAGTTGAACGGTGCGAGCTGCGACACTGCGCCGGTTGCACTGACTGCGAACAACAGAGCATCGGGGCCTGACAGAGTGTATGTCAGCGTATCCGCCAGATCAGGATCAACGACCGTTGCTTGATACACAACCGTCCCGGCCGGCTCATTCTCGTCAACATTAGCAGTCGCAGGCGAGGTAAGAACCGGTGCGTCGTTGGCGCCAGTCACCGTGATCGTCAGCGTCGACGGAACAACACCGCCGTTGCCATCGTTCACCGTGATGTTGGCAACCACATCCAGCGTCTCGCCAG
>LSKF01000061.1 GCA_001556995.1 Erythrobacteraceae bacterium CCH12-C2 | reverse complement strand
CCGCCGCAGGGCCGTGGCCACCGCTGGCCCAGATCACCCGGCGGATGATCCGGCATTCCGCCGCGCTGATGTGGGTGGCGGAAAGCTCGCCCCCGCAGCGGGTCGGGCCCACGCCGGACAGCACCTCGCGTTCAACCACGGCGAGCACATAATTCTTTAGCCGATCGGGGGTGTTCTCGGCACGCTCAAGGATGCGCACCATGCACTCCAGTTCGGCCACGCTCTCAACCACGCCGTCATGATCGATCTGGCCAATCAGCCACTGGGCTTCCTCGTCCGAGCATTGCAGGCGCGGAGGCGTGCCGTTGAGCACGAATTCGCCAATGGCCTCGACGAAGAAGTCGCACCACTCCGCGCTGCGGTCGCGCAGCGCGGTGTTGAGCGCAAACAGGGCTTCGGCCTCGGCGCGGGTGATGATGCCATCGCCCCAGCCTTCGCGGCGCAGCGCCAGCAGTTCGTCGGCCGTGATCTGCCCATCGGCGGCAGCGCGCTGCGCGATATCAATGAATTGCGTGGTCATGGCGAGACGTGATCCCCTGAAACATCGGGGGGCTTATGCCACCAACAGGCTTAAGGCCGCGTTACCGCCGCTCGACCTCGCGGATACAGGCGCTCGGGTCGGCGGTCCCCCCGCCTTGGCGCACCCGCGCGGCGACATGCGTCGCGGTCGGCTCGGCCCCGGCGGTGACGGGGTAGAGGTAGATATCCAGCACACAGGTCTGCCCCATGAATTGCAGCTTGCGGGCATCACCCTCGGCCAGATCAATGCGGGCAGCGCCAAACCGCCGGGTGAGCGCGTTGGCGGGGGAGCCGATCACGCCTTGGAGGCCAGCGGCGGCCATGACTTGCGGCACCACCACGATGCTGCTGCGCGGCGCATTGGTGCGGGGTGCAGGCCGCTCCGGGCTGCCGCTGGAACAGCTCGCCAGCCCCAGCATCAGGAGGCTGGCAACGAAAAACGACCATGAAGGCTGGCGGCTCATGCCAAAAGCCGATGCGTGGCCCCGCGTGCGAAGTCAACGCGACAAGCAGGGGCATCGCACAGATGCTTGGCGTGAGGGCCGAAGGCGGCTAGGCGGCAGCAGCCTCGCAACCAAGGAACGTGCCTGTGACCAAGCCCACCGCCCCCCGCTATGATGTCATCGCTATCGGCAATGCCGTGGTCGATGTGATTGCCTCGTGCGAGGAAGAATTGATCGATGAGCTTCAGCTCAACCGCGGCGGCATGACCCTGATCGACGAAGCGCGCGCCGATGAGCTTTACGAAGCCATGCCGCCCGCGCGCGAGCTTTCGGGCGGTTCGGCGGCGAACACCCTCGCGGGCCTCGCCACGCTGGGCCTGCAATGCGCTTTCATCGGCCAGGTTGCCGACGATCAGCTTGGCAAGGTATTCCGCCACGATATGCGCGCGACTGGCATTGACTTTGATACCCCTGCGCGCAGCGGCGAGCCCGCCACGGGCCGCGTGCTGATCTTCGTGACCCCCGATGGCGAGCGCACGATGAACACCTTCCTCGGTGCAGGCCAATTCCTGCCCGCCGCCGCGCTGGACGAGGATCTGATCGCGAGCGGGGCGATCCTCTATCTCGAAGGCTATCTGTGGGACCCGGAAGAGCCCCGCCGCGCGATGCGCCGCGCCATCGAGGTTGCGCGCGATGCAGGCCGCAAGATCGCCTTCACCGCGTCCGAAAGCTTCGTGATCGAACGCCACGGCGATGATTTCCGCGCGATGATCGAGGACGGCGTGATCGACATCCTGTTCGTCAATGAAAGCGAACTCGCCACCCTGACAGGCGAGGAGGATTTCGAAGCGGGCCTCGCCGCGGTTGCGGGCAAGGTGCCGGTGTTGGTCGCTACCCGGTCCGAGAAAGGCGCGGTCGCGATCGCCCACGGCGAGCGCGCCGAGGTTGCCGCGGTGCCAGTTATCAAGGTGGTCGATACCACTGGCGCTGGCGACCAGTTCGCCGCCGGGTTCCTGTCAGGCTACGTCAAGGGCGAGCCGCTGACCCGCTGCCTGAAGCGCGGCGCTATCTGCGCCTCGGAAGTGATCGCCCACTACGGCCCGCGCCCTGAGGCCGATATGATCGCGCTGATGGCGGAGCGGTTGTAAGGCTCCTTCCGGTTTGCTTTCAGGCGAGCAGAGCCGCGGCTTTGCGCTTTGGCTTGCCCGCTTCCCAACCCATCCACGCCGCTGCGCCGCCTGCCGCAATGCCCAGCGCCAGCGTCACCGCCTGAGGAAGCGCCGCATAGGCGGCAAAGCCCGCCGTGATCGCAGGCACGAAGGGCGCAAACCACATCACCACGCCCTGGAACGCGGTGAACCCCGCCGCCACCAGCCACGGCGCGCCGTGCTTGCGGTTCATCGCCCACAGGACGAGCGCGAACGCCGCGACCATCAGGTCGCTGATGAGAATGGTGTCGAGGATCGCTTGCGGAAAGTCGCTCCCGATCACGTTCATCCATGGCAGGTAATCGCCCATCACCCGGCTGAACGGGCTTTCGAACAAGATCATCGGGGTCGCCAGCATGTAGCCCGCATGGAGCTTCACGTTGCGGCGGTGTTTTAGCGCGCAATAGAACAAGGTCAGGTAGGCGGCGATCGCGATCCCCATGCCGATCCCGAAGGACGGGCCGAGCGCCATCGTCACCGGGCCTTTCCCGGCGGCGTAATTGCCTGCGGTCAGGTTGATGATCATCACAAAACCGAAGATCAGGAACGGGAACAGCACAAAGCTCGCCCGCCCCATCCAGCGGTGCAGCGCGATAGCGCGGCGCTGCACCACGACCTGCTGCACGATCAACAGAACCAGCCAGGTCATCGACGAGATCGCGTGGACGTGGAAGGCCAGCGGGATCGCCTCGCTCGCCCCGAAATAGCTTGCCCAGAAGCCGGTCATGATGACCAGCAACACGAACCCGACGAAATACGGTGCATAGCGATACGGCATCGAGATCCCCCTCCTCGATTGCGACCGGGGGGATTGCTAGCACGGACATGCGCGCAGCGCAAAACCGCCAGTCAGATCGTCACTCGTCCGGGACGTAACCCGCCTTGCGCAAGGTCACCATGTAGGCTGCGATCTGGTCGATCTGCGGGCGGGTGAGGGTGAAATCCATCTGCTCGGGGTAATTGTGCGCCTCGGCGAGCCAATCGGCCAGCGACTTTTCCGACAGGCCCCGGCGGTTGGCAATTGCGGCGAAGCTGGGCGAGGCCGGGTTGGGCGACAGGAACGGCGGCTCGACCGCATGGCACCCGCCGCACGCGGCTTCGACGAAGGCCGGAGCGCGGGTGTCTATAGAGGGCGAGGTCGCCTTACCCACCATCGGCGGCGGGTTGTCGGTTCCGGGCGCGGTGGTGCAGGCGGCGAGCGCCAACAAGGCGAACGGGGCGAGAAGGGTAAGGCGATGGGTCATGCTGGCCTTATCCTCTCTGTCCGCCCCGCTTTCCTTGATCGGGATCAATTTTTCCGAAGCGGCTTGATCATAAGGCCTATCTCACGGCCACTTTCAGAGGAAGGTGCCCAGATAGATTGGGACCGCAAGCAGGTGGCAAACAATCACGTACGTCACCCCAGCGAAAGCTGGGGCCCAAGGCCTCATACTACAGCGCTTGCGGCTCTAGGTCCCAGCTTTCGCTGGGATGACGAGATGCAGCTATTACTGCGCGCCCTCGCGGGCCACTTCGCGCCAGCCGATGTCGCGACGACAGAAGCCAGAAGGGAAGTCAATGGCGGCGACTGCGGCATAGACGCGAGCCTGCGCTTCGGTCACGTTGACGGCCATGGCCGTCACATTCAGCACCCGGCCTCCATTTGCCACAAGCGCGCCATCGTTCAGCGCGGTACCAGCATGGAAAACCTTGGCGCCGTCAGCTTCGGCCTCTCCAAGATCAATCGCGCCGCCCTTCTCCGGGGTGCCGGGATAGCCCTTCGCGGCCATCACCACGGTGAGCGCGGCCTCGTCGCGGAGGGAGACCTCGGTGCCCTCCAGCGTGCCTCGCGCGCAGGCGAGCATCAGCGTCACCAGATCGCTTTCGAGCCGCATCATCAGCACCTGGCACTCCGGATCGCCGAAGCGGGCGTTGTATTCGATTAGCTTCGGGCCTTCGCTCGTGAGCATAAGCCCGGCGAACAGCACGCCCTGATAGGGGTTGCCCTCCTCGCGCATGGTCCGCACGGTCGGTTCGATGATCTCGGCCATCACCCGCGCCTGCAATTCGCTCGTCAGCACCGGGGCGGGGGAATAAGCGCCCATGCCGCCGGTGTTGGGGCCCACATCGCCATCGCCCACGCGTTTGTGATCCTGCGCCGAGCCGAAGGGGATGATCGCGGTGCCGTCGGTCAGCGCGAAGAAGCTCGCTTCCTCGCCCTCCATGAACTCCTCGATCACCACCTGCGCGCCCGCGCCGCCAAAGGCCCCGCCGAACATGTCAGCGAGCGCAGCCTCGGCCTCGACCAAGTCGGTTGCGATAACGACCCCCTTGCCAGCAGCGAGGCCATCAGCCTTGAGCACATAAGGCGGCTGGAACCGGGCGAGCGCTGCGCGGGCTTCTTCGAGCGAGGACGTGCGCACATATCCAGCAGTCGGGATCCCGGCGCGGGCGCACAGATCCTTGGTGAAACCCTTGGAGCCTTCGAGCTGGGCGGCTGCTTTGGAAGGCCCGAACACCGGCACTCCGGCAGCGCGCAAGCTGTCCGAAAGTCCATCCACCAGCGGCGCCTCGGGGCCAATCACGACAAGGCCGATGGCGCGGGCTTGGCAGAAAGCAATCACGGCGGCGTGGTCGGTCACGTCCAGCGCCACGATCTCCGCCTCCTCAGCGATGCCGGGATTTCCGGGGGCAGCGTACAGACGCGAGCAGGCGGGGGATTGCGCCAGCTTCCACGCCAGCGCATGTTCGCGGCCTCCCGAACCCAGAAGCAGGATATTCATGGCCCCTCCGCCCAACTCCGAAACCGATGGCGGGCTGGTAGCGCGCGAACGGCAGGGCGACAACGCCCAGCCCCTCACCATCAGCGAGATATCCGCGCTGCTGAAGCGCACGGTCGAGGATCGCTTCGGCTTCGTGCGGCTGCGCGGCGAATTGTCGGGGGTGAAGCGCGCCGCATCAGGGCACTTCTACTGCGCCCTGAAGGATGAAGGCGCGGTGATCGACGGGGTGATGTGGAAAGGCAACGCCCAGCGCCTCAATTTCCGCGCGGAAGACGGCCTGGAGGTGATCGCCACGGGCAAGCTGACCACCTATCCGGGGCGCTCGAAATACCAGATCGTGATCGATAGCATGGAGCTGGCAGGCGAAGGCGCGCTGCTGGCCTTGCTGGAAAAGACCCGCGCGCGGCTGGCAGCAGAGGGCCTGTTCGCGCCCGAACGCAAGCAGGCATTGCCCTATCTGCCGCGCACCATCGGTGTGGTGACTTCCCCCACCGGGGCCGTGATCCGCGATATTCTGCACCGGCTGGCGGACCGCTTCCCGAGCCACGTGCTAGTGTGGCCGGTGCTGGTGCAGGGGCAGGGCGCGGCCGAGCAGGTGGCGGCGGCGGTGCGGGGGTTCTCGGCGCTCCCCAACGGCGGACCCGTCCCGCGCCCCGATGTGGTGATCGTCGCGCGGGGCGGCGGCTCGATTGAAGACCTGTGGAGCTTCAACGAGGAAATTGTGGTCCGCGCCATCGCCGAATGCACCATCCCGGTGATCAGCGCAGTCGGCCATGAGACCGACACGACGCTCGCCGATTACGCCGCTGACCGCCGCGCGCCGACGCCAACCGCGGCCGCCGAAATGGCGGTGCCGGTGCGTGCCGACCTCGCCTTCACCCTCTCGGACCTCGCTACCCGTCAGCGCCGCGCGGTCTATCGCCCGGTTGAGCTCGGGCGCGAACGGCTGGCGGCGCGGGCGCGTTTGATGCCGCGACCCGAGAACCTGCTCCAACCGCAGGCCCAGCGGCTCGATGAGCTTGCCGAACGCCTGCGCCGCGCGCTCGGCGACCGTTCGGCCAAGGGGCGCGAGCGGCTGGCGGGGACGGCGGCGCGGCTCTCCCCTACCCTCCTCACCCGCACCGCTGCCGAAGCCCAGCGGAGGCTGGAGCGCACGAGGCTCACCCCGCCGCTGGTCGAGCGGCCGCTGAGGGACGGCAAGGATCGGCTCGCCGCGCTCACCCGCGTCATGAGCCAGCTCCACCCGGAAAAGCCGCTGGAGCGGGGCTATGCGATTATCCGCAATGCAGGCGGCAAGGCGCTCACCACCCGCGCCGAAGCTGCGAGCGAACCAGCGCTTGTGCTACAGTTCCGTGACGGGCGCTTGGATGCCGTGCCTGCCGGGGCCGCGCCGCCTGCTGTGTCCCGCGCGCCAAGCCCCCGGCGCGCCCCGCAATCAGGCGCGCGCCAAGATGATTTGTTCGGTTAGCCCCAAGCTGCTATGTTGCTCCCATGCTGATGTCATCCTCCGATAAGGCCGCCAAGCTCTATTACGGGCCCTCCAGCTTCCGCGTGCTGCGCCCCGGCGCTCATGTCTATTGCGCCGTGAGCGGGGAAGCGATCCCGCTCGCCGAACTGCGCTATTGGAGCGCCGAGCGGCAGGAGGCTTATGCCTCGTGCGAAATCGCCACCCGCCGCCTGCTGGGTCTTGATCCCGCGTGAGCCCCCCGCTCCTCGGCCTCCCGCGCCGGGGCTGACACAGGTGTGCCACGCAGATGTATCGCCTACTGCTTCTCGCCATCGTCGTCGTCGGCCTCGCCCCCGGCACACTGATCCGCACCCCGACGGGCTTGCAGAGCGATGTCGCGGTTGTCGCGGTCACCCCGGTCACCAGCCGCGAGGGGGTGGAGGGCGCGCTCACGCTCACAGGGGCGTGGGAGCTGTCCTCGGCGCATGGCTGGTTCGGCGGCTTTTCCGCGCTGGTGGCCAGCGGCCCGGACAGCCTGATCGCCGGAAGCGACCGGGGTTGGCTGCTCGATCTTGATCTGAGCGGAGCCGCGCCCGCTGCCGTGCCGGGCAGTTTCCGCTTCATCGGCCAGCGTGTGAGCTCCCGCGAGGAGATTGTCGACCTGGAGGCACTCGCGCGCGATCCGGACACCGGCACGCTGTGGGCCGCGTTCGAGAACTTCAATCTCATCACCCGCATCGGTGCGGATGGCACGCGCGACAATCGCAAGCCTGCCGCCATGCGCGATTGGAGCAAGAACAGCGGACCAGAAACGATGGCACGGCTTGCGGGCGGGCGTTTCCTGATCCTTGCCGAAGGAGCAGAGCGATCCGGCATGGTGGATCGCCCGGCGTTGCTGTTTGCCAGCGACCCGGTGGCCAGCCCGCGCCCACCGCTCGCGTTCCTTTTCGTGCCTGAGCCCGGTTATGATGCCGTGGATGCGACTCAGCTTCCGGATAGCCGGTTGCTGATCCTGTTGCGGCGGGTGACCTACTCGATCCCGGCGCAGTTCGATACCGCGATTGCGCTGGCCGATCCCGCATCGATCCGTCCGGGCAAGCCATGGCGTGCGCGGGTGATCCAGCGCCTGTCAGGGGACGTGTTCGGTGACAATTTCGAAGGGATCGCCTTCATCCCCGATCCCGCTGACCCGGCGCGCGGCGCGGTGTGGGTGATTGCGGACGACAATTTCTCCGCCTTCCAGCGCAACCTGTTGGTGAGGTTTAGTTGGAATGGGCAGACCTCCCACCCCGCCTCCCCACCCGGCCACCAATGATACCATCAGGCTATGG
>LSKF01000060.1 GCA_001556995.1 Erythrobacteraceae bacterium CCH12-C2 | reverse complement strand
AGATGAAGGCGCTGGTCGAAGGGCAGCCATAGGCCATCGCCTCCATGATCAGCGCCGCCTCCAGCCGCCCAAGGCCGATTCCGCCCGATTCTTCCGACACATAGATGGCGCCAAAGCCCAGCTCCGCGCTTTCCTTGATGATTTCGCGCGGGAAGATGTGCTTTTCGTCCCACTCGGCAGCGTTGGGCGTGATCCGGTCAGCGGTGAAACGCTGCGCGACCTCGCGGATGGCGAGCTGATCGTCGGTGAGTTGGAATTGTCCGTGCATGGCCGGGTGCTCTAACCGGGTTCATAGCTTGAGAAAAGGGCTGGTGCGGTCGTGGACCTGGCGTATTTTTGTGAGTTCTCGCCATATTTGCGTAACCCGGATGCTTGCGTGATGCGTAACTTCGGCCATGACCCATTCCGGCACCCGTTTGATCCTTGTCTATAATGCCGATGGCGGCCTGCTCAACGCGGTGAAAGACGCGGTGCACAAGGTTGCCTCGCCCGCCACCTATCCCTGTTCGCTGTGCGCGCTGACCTATGGCTGGGTGTCCATGCGTGGGCGCTGGCGGCGGTTCCTGGCCAGCTTGCCGCACGAAAAAGTGTTCCACCACCGCGACGATTTCGCATTGGCCTTCCCCGGTCTTGCCGTAGCCTTGCCTGCCATCCTGCTGGTCGAGGGCGACGGGAAGCCGAGTGTTCTGGTAAGCGCGCCCGAACTCAATGCGCTGTCCGACCTCAAGGCGCTGATCGCGCTGGTGGAGGAGCGTCTCGTCTTGGTGCGCCTCGGCGTTCCGATCATTGTCTCGGCAACGGGCCAACGCGTTAACCCGCGATGAGCCTGCACTGATCGCCAGCGCCCGCCTGCGCTGCAGCGGCGAAGTCCTCGGCCGATGGGGCGAGGCGGCGGATCAGGATCACGCCCTTGGCCGTTGGGCTGACCACCGCGTCTTGCTGGGGCGGGCTACCGGGCGGGAGCAGGGTAACGCTGACTGCTTTGCCGGTGCCGCGCAGCGTCGCAAAATTGTCGGTGCGCGCATCGAAGAAGGACAGTGACTGGTAACCCGGCCACCCCGCCATGGTGAGAGCCACCCGGGTTGCCGGATTGCCGAGATCGTAACGGCACAGCGCATAATAGAGATCGGGTGATGAGCGCACCACGTTCTGCGTTTGCGGCGTCACTCGCTGCGGCGTGGTGAACGCGTGGAGCGCCACGCCCCGGGCTGCGAGCGCCGTCATGGCGCGGTCCATGATGACGGCGGGGGCAAAGTGCAGCGTTATTGCGTGCGCCGCCGCGGCGGTGACCAGCAGCGCGAGCACGGGACCGAACAAGCGCTTCATGCCGCGCCCTCGCACGAGATGCGCTCGACCCGCGGCGGATCAAGCGCGGCGTTTGGGTTCGCGAGCAACGCGGGGCTCGGCATGTAGAGCCTGAGCGTCAGGTCGAATTTTGCCGCTCCCCGGCTCGAGATCCACAGCGTATCGTCATCAGGTCGCTGCGGTGCAATCAGGGCTTCCCACGCCCCCTTGCCGGCCCGGCTCGCATCAATACTGAGCGCGCCGTCGGTGTTGGTGGGTAGCATGCTCTGCCCGTCGTAGAGCGTCACAGACCACCATCCCGCTGGCATGGGCCCGCCGGAGAGGCGATAATGGCAGCGATCGCTCAAGGGCGCTCCGGCATCGTCGGTGGTGCGGGTGAAATAGACCGCTTCGCTCTTGGCCAGCGCCAGCAATCCGTGCCGGGCAACCCGCGCGCGGGTGTAAGGATCGGCGGCCTTGGAGCCGATCGCGAAATCGCTGCGCCAGCCGTCCACATCGACATTGCCGAAAGCGAGGCTGCGCCCCTCGGGCCACAGCCCTGCCAGCCACAAGGCGCTGCCAAGCCCGAGCAATGACCCGGCAACGACCCCGACAAGATAGCGCAACGCCCCCCGCATCACTGAGCCACGACCGCCTCGGCCTCAATCTCGACGCGCCATTCCGGGCGGGCGAGCCAGGCGACCCCGGCCATGGTCGAGGCGGGCCGGGCTTCACCGAAGAAACGCGCGTGGACCGCGCCGACCGCGTCCTGATCAGCCGGGTCGGTCAGCAGCATCCGGGTGCGCACCACATCTGCCGCGCTGCCGCCCAGTTCTTTGATAGCCGCCACGATGATCGTGCAACACCGCTCGGCCTGTTCTGTTGCCCCGCCGGGCGTGGTGCTCCCATCTGGCTCAACCGGGCCAGTTCCGGCCACAATGATGCGGTTTCCCTCCCGCACCGCGCGGGCAAAGCCGAAGGTTGCTTCATAGGGCGAACCCGAGGTTGCCCTTTGACGCGCGCTCATCCGCGAGAAATCGCGATGATGGCCAGCGCGTGATCATATGGGATGTTCACCCGATCCTCCCTCAGCCTTTCCCGCCCCGCAAGGTATCAGCCGGGCCGCGCCCGTCCAGCCCCGGGCATTATCCGGTGTGCTTTTCCAGTTCATCCCCGGTCACGGTCACGACATGCAGCAGGTTGGTCGACCCCGGCGTCCCGAACGGCACCCCGGCGAGCACGATCAGCTTGGCCCCGCCTTGCGCAAAACCATGGCGCAGCGCCATGCGGCGGCCCTTGCCGATCATCTCTTCAAAACTGCCGATATCCTTGGTCGCGACCGCGTGCGCGCCCCACAACAGCGCCAGCCGCCGCGCGGTGCGGGGGGAGGGCGTGAGCACCAGCATCGGCGTCCCCGGCCGCTCGCGCGCCACGCGCCGCGCGGTCGAGCCGCTGGAGGTGAACACTGTGATCGCGCTGATCGGCACGGTATCGGCGATGGTCATGCAGGCATGCGCCAGCGCATCGGACGTGGTCGCATCGGGCGGCGTGTCGAGAAACCGCACCCGCGCCTTGTAGCCCTCGTCCCGCTCCACCTGCACCGCGATGCGGTCCATCATCGCGACCGATTCCTCGGGCCATGCGCCCGCCGCGCTTTCGGCCGAGAGCATCACCGCATCGGCCCCATCATAGACCGCATTGGCGACGTCGGAGACTTCGGCGCGGGTCGGGGTCGGGCTTTCGATCATCGATTCGAGCATCTGGGTCGCCACGATCACCGGCTTGCCCGCCCGGCGGCTGGCATTGACGATCCGCTTTTGCAGCGGCGGCACCTCATGCGGCTCCAGCTCCACGCCCAAGTCGCCGCGCGCCACCATGATCCCGTCGGCGAGTTCGATGATGGCATCGAGCCGGTGCACGGCCTGCGGCTTTTCGATCTTGGCGCAGATTGCGGTGCCGTGGGTGCCGATCAGCTTGCGGGCCTCGGCAATATCCTCGGGCCGCTGGACGAAGCTGAGCGCGATCCAGTCCGCCCCGTGCTCGGTTGCAAAGGCGAGGTCACGGCGGTCTTTGTCGGTCATCGCCGGGATCGGCACTTCGGCATCAGGCACATTCACGCCCTTGCGGTCCGAAATCACCCCGCCGACTTCGGCGCTGCACAGAATGCGGCTGTCGTCGGCTTCGAGCACCTTGAGGCGGATCTTGCCGTCATTGATCAACAGCCGCTGGCCGCGCTGCATGATCCCGAACAGCTCGGGGTGCGGCAGACAAACGCGGGTCTCGTCGCCCAGGGTTTCATCGCGGTCGAGCACGAAGTGGCCCGAATGACGGATCACCGCCTGCCCGTCTTTGAAGCGCCCCACGCGCAGCTTCGGCCCCTGCAGATCGGCAAGGATCGCAATCGGCTTGGCATATTGCTTTTCGAGCGCGCGTATGGCGATGATGGCAGCTTCGTGATCGGCGTGGTCGCCATGGCTCATGTTGAGCCGGAAGGCATCCGCCCCGGCGCGCACCAGCCGCTCGAGCATCTCGGGCGAGCGGCTTGCGGGGCCGATGGTGGCGAGAATCTTGACCTTGCGGCCGCGCGGGTCGATCCGTGTCTGATCGCGTCGTGACATTTTTGATGATCCCTCTTGCGGGCGAGCCTATGGCACACCCGTCTTTCAACTCAAGGAAAAGCCGCGATGAATAGCAATGCCGATCCGCTCGACAGCCTCGACGATGCACAGGCCGCCACCGCGTTCCGTCGGCTGGTGCGCCATCTGCGCCATCGCCACGATGCGCAGAACATTGAATTGATGGGCCTCGCTGGCTTCTGCCGCAACTGCCTCGCCGACTGGATCCGCGAGGCGGGCTTTGATGGCGACAAGGAGGCAGCGCGCGAAGTGATCCACGGGATGCCGAGCGGGGAATGGAAGGAACGCTTCCAATCTCCGGCGACCGAGGAACAGTTGGCGCGGATGGCTGAAAGCATCGCGAAGAACGCACAGGAATAATTCGCACGGGCGGTTCAATCGGGGGGCGGGGCTGGCTATCGCGGGGCCAACCGATTCTCATTCCATGGAGCTTCCCCGATGGCCGACAACGCCAATGCCACCGACGACCGCCTGCGCCTGCTGATCGAGCGCATCGAGCGCCTTGAGGAAGAAAAGAAGGGCATCGCTGATGACATCCGCGATGTGTACGCCGAGGCCAAGGCGGTGGGTTACGACCCCAAGATCATGCGCCAGATCGTGCGCCTTCGGAAGATGAAGCCTGACGATCGCAGCGAGCAGGACATGCTGCTGGAGACCTACAAGACCGCGCTCGGGATGGCGTGAGGCGCGGCGCTGCGTGCGCGTGTCATTGAAATATCACCAACCTGTATTATCTCACTAACACAGCAATAGGAGAACTCCGATGGCATCCCCCTGGAAAGACGCGCGCGGCGTTATCGTCAGCACCACCCCGACCCTCGAAGGGCGGCCTATCCAAGACTATCTCGGCATCGTCACCGGCGAAGTGATCGTGGGCGCGAACCTGTTCCGCGACCTGTTCGCGAATATCCGCGACATAGTCGGTGGGCGCTCGGGCTCCTATGAGCGCATTCTGGCCGAAGCGCGGACGCAGGCGATCGAGGAATTGCAGGCCGAAGCCGCTGCGCGCGGCGCGAATGCGGTCGTGGGGATTGACCTTGATTACGAAGTTATCGGCGACACTGGCTCGATGCTGATGGTGAGCGCCAGCGGCACGGCGGTGCGAATCTGAACCCCGCCGCGCTAGGCCATGATCATCCCCGCGCCGAACCACACCGTGTTGAACGCGCTGTGGTGGATCACGGCGGCCCCGAACCCTAGGCGCGTGCGGACATAGGCAAGTAACAGCCCGCCAATGGTCTGCGGCAGGACCACCAAGATACCGAACGGATTGGTCAGCGCCGCATGGTTGCCGAGGTGGACGAGGCCGAACAGCAGCGTGCTCCCCCACACGATCCAGTGGAACCGGCTTATGAACCACTCGGGAACCGCAGCGTCGCGCTTGCGCGTCAGGAACCAGTGGAGCAGCCCGGCGCACACGATCGCGATCACGACCAGGCCGAGCCAGCTGCCCTCGCCGTCGGTGACGATATAGTTGGCGATCAGGATGGCCACCGCGACGACGATGTAGACAACGAAGCGCAGCGCCGCGACCCGTCCCGACAGCCAGCTGCGGAACACCAGCTCCTCCAGCAAAGGCGCGAACAGCACAGGCCCGATCAGGTCAGTGGGGCTGATGATGGGCGCTTCGGTCCGCGCGGGCAGGAACGCCGCGCGGCTGTTGATCGCTTCGAGCGCGACATGCAACAGCGAACAGGCGGCGAGGGTTAACGCCAGCAGCACCAGCAGCGCGGGCGCGGTCTGCCACCCCCACGCCATGGGCCGCGCGGCGAACACCGGGCGCACCACGAACCGCAGCGCGTCGACCACGCGCGCGCCCGGGGATAGCGCGGGCGCTCTTGCGTCAGGCGCGCCAGTGGGAGTAAGGCGCGCGCTCGCAATTCCAACATCCCCGGTGATATCGTCCATGGCAGGCCATTCCAAGTTCAAGAACATCATGCACCGCAAGGGTGCGCAGGACAAGAAACGCGCGGCGATGTTCTCCAAGCTCAGCCGCGAAATCACGGTGGCGGCCAAGATGGGCATGCCCGATCCCGACATGAACCCGCGCCTGCGCCTCGCGGTCAACGCGGCGCGCGCGCAGTCGATGCCCAAGGACAATATCCAGCGCGCGATCGACAAGGCCAGCCAAGCGGGCGGTGAGGATTACATCGAGATCCGCTACGAGGGCTACGGCCCGGGGGGCGTGGCGCTGATCGTCGAGGCGCTGACCGATAACCGCAACCGCACCGCCACCAATGTGCGCACCGCCTTCAGCAAGAACGGCGGGAACCTCGGGTCGGAAGGTTCGGTGAGCCACGGCTTCGAACGCCGGGGCATGATCGAATACAAGGCGGATGTGGGCGACGAGGAAAAGGTGCTCGAAGCCGCGATCGAGGCGGGCGCGGATGATGTTGAAAGCTCGGAAGACGGCCACACCATCTGGACCGCTGCCGATGCGCTCCACGGCGTGGCGGGCGAGCTGGAAAAGGTGCTCGGCGCGGCGGACAACGTCAAGCTGGCGTGGAAGCCAGTGCTCAGCGTCGAAGTGAACGAAGAGACTGCCGGCACGCTGATGAAGCTGATCGACACGCTCGACGATGATGATGACGTGCAGACCGTGTGGGGCAATTACGAAATCCCCGACGCGGTGATGGAGAAGCTGGGATAAATACTACCAAACCGTTCGCCCTGAGCTTGTCGAAGGGCTGCATTTTCTTCAGCCTGTTCTGAAAGAGAAGAACAGTCCTTCGACAAGCTCAGGACGAACGGGGTTTATCCAGTGGCATTGATCCTCGGCCTTGACCCCTCGCTCTCGTCGACCGGCTGGGGCGTGATCCGCGCTGAGGGCGCGCGCATCAGCCATGTTGCCAATGGGCAGATAAAGACCAATCCGTCCGCCCCGATATCCGAGCGGCTGGCGGCCCTTCAGGCAGGGTTGACGGCGGTGATCGCTGAACATCGCCCCATCCGCGCCGCCGCCGAAGAAATCTTCGTCAACGCAAACCCGCAATCCAGCCTCAAGCTGGCGCAGGCCCGGGGTGCGGTGCTGGCGGCTTGCGGCGCCGCGGGGCTCCCGGTTAATGAACACGCCGCGCGGCTGGTGAAGAAGGCCGTCACCGGCACCGGCGGGGCCGAAAAGGCGCAGGTTGCCGCGATGGTGAAGGTGCTGCTTCCCGGCGTCGCGCTCGCGGGGAGCGATGCCGCCGATGCGCTCGCGGTGGCGATTGCAGACGCGCATCTGGGGCCGAAATTCTGAGCGGAGACAATGATGATCCACCTCTACGGCATCACCAATTGCGACACGGTCAAGAAGGCGCAGGTTTGGCTCGACAAGCAGGGCCTTGCGACCACCTTCCATGATTACAAGAAAGAAGGCGCTGATCCCGAGCGGCTCACCGCGTGGATCGCTGCGGCGGGGCTGGTAGCGGTGGTGAACCGCAAGGGCACCACCTTCCGCGCGCTGTCTGATGCGGACAAGGCGCTTGCGGCGGACAGTCACACGGCTGTCGCTTTGCTCGTTCAGCACCCCAGCATCATCAAGCGGCCCATCGTCGAACATCCGGGCGGCGTGCTGGTCGGTTTCAAGGAAGACGAATGGTCCGCAGCCTTGCTCTGATTGCGCTGATGGCGCTGGTGATCACTCCGGCGGCAGCGCAGGAGGACCCTATGCTCATCATCGCCCACCGTGGTGCCAGTGCCGAGCGGCCCGAGCATACCCTCGCCGCCTACGAGCTGGCGATTGATCAGGGGGCGGATTACATCGAGCCCGATCTGGTGGTGACCAAGGATCTGGTGCTGGTGGCGCGGCACGAGAACGAGCTGTCGGGCACCACCGATGTTGCGAGCCGCGAGGAATTCGAAGATCGCCGCCGCGACAAGACTATCGATGGGCAGAAGGTGGCGGGCTGGTTCGCCGAGGACTTCACTCTCGCCGAACTGCGCACTCTGCGTGTGAAAGAGCGCATCCCCGGCTTGCGTCCCGCCAATGCGCGGTTCGATGGGCTGTATCAGGTGCCGACCTTCGAGGAGGTCGTGAAGCTGGTGCGCGCCAAGGAAGCCGCCACGGGCCGCCGGATCGGGCTCTACCCCGAACTCAAGCACCCCGAATTCCTGTTGCAGGACGCCGGGATCGACATGGTCGATCTGCTGCTGCGCGACCTGCGCGCGCTGGGCATCACCACCGTCGACCCGGTCTTCATCCAGAGCTTCGAGATTGCCCCCTTGCAGCGCCTGAAGCAGCGCGGCGGCGGGTTCAAGCTGGTGCAACTGGTCGCGCCGATCGGCGGCCCGGCGGATGAACCCGCGATGCGCTATGCCGAGATGGTGACGCCCACCGGGCTTGCCGAGGTGGCCAAGTATGCCGATGCCTTGGGGGCCAATATCCTGATGATCCTCGGCCCCGATGGCACACCGACATCGCTTGTCGCCGACGCCAAGGCGGCAGGGATGGCGGTGCATGCGTGGACCGTGCGGCCGGAGAATGAATTCCTGCCGCCCGCCTTGCGCACCGGCACTGATCCCAAGGGCCGGGGCTGCGGCGATGTCAAGCTGGCCGCGATGCTGAAGGCTGCGGGCGTGGCGGGCGTGTTCAGCGATGGGCCGCTGAAGGGGCGGGGCTGTTCTTAAGTCCGTCATCCCAGCGCAAGCGGGGACCTAGGGCCTCACGCTCCACACCTTGCCGCTCTAGGCCCCAGCTTTCGCTGGGGTGACGGGATCAGGCCCGCCGCGCGCTGAGAATATAATTCAGCGCCATATCGTCCGACAAGTGCAGCCCCTTGCCCGGCCGCCATGCGATCCCGCGCCGGGCGGTGATCGTCAGGCCGGCCTCGGTCAGCAGCGCCTCGAATTCCTCCGGCGTGATGAAATCCTCCCAGTGGTGCGTGCCCTTGGGGACATAGCCCACCGCCTCCGCCGCGCCGACCAGCAGCACCCGGCTCGCTGCCGTGCGGTTGGGGGTCGACATCACCAGCAGGCCATCCGGCGCGAGCCGCGCTGCGACATCGCGCAGGAAAGCGGGCTTGTCAGCGACATGCTCGATCACTTCGAGGCAGGTGACAAGGTCAAAGGTGCCGATATCGAGCGCCGCAACCTCGCCTGCCATGTATCGCAATGAGCCCCTTCCCTCGAGGGAAGGGGTTGGGGATGGGTGTTCGGCAGTCGCGGGCGTGGCACCCCCCACCCCCGGCC
>LSKF01000059.1 GCA_001556995.1 Erythrobacteraceae bacterium CCH12-C2 | reverse complement strand
CGCTAAAGAGCGCTCAATACCTACCCAGACAAGGCGGCCCCCGCCGGATGGATACTCTCCTTCGTTATCTGTGGCAGGATCGGATAGCGGATCGACTGAAACGCGCGCGCAATCAAGGTTGAGCAAATGGCTTTGGTCGGCTCGCCACTGCCCAAGGCGATCATGCGTCGTCTCCAGCCCACTGGGACCGGCGGCGTAGGCCAAAGGTAGCGAGCAAGATCGATGACGTTCGCAAGATCATATTCATCGCCGATATGAGCTTGTGCGAAAGCAATAACCTCTGCAACTTGCTCATGGGCGAGACCAAGCGGGCGACAAATCCGCGTATGCTTGTCGGTAAACAAGGCTAGTGACACCTGCCGAACACCGTCAACAACATCCGCTTCGACAAACTGCGGTAAACTCCCGGTGAGTGGGTCGTAAGCCGAAATGCACAAAGCGGCGTGAGACCATGTCGACTGCGTGAGGTATTTTATAGCCGTGCTGACCCGCTGTCGCCCTTCGACCAACAGAACATCGCCCGGACGAAGGCTATGTGCGAGTGCAGCTGGGTCGGTTGGAATTGCCGAGTAAGGCGCTCGCGACGGGGCCGTAAGGAAACCCGCCAGCATTCGCCCAACGGTTCGCAATATGGCCCCCATACCTTATACCGATGCAGCGAGCAGATGTGACCGGGCCATGTCACGCAACACCCCCGCCTCGAGCTGAGCCTGCTCGAGCTGGGCCGCAACCAGATCGCCCATAGAAACCAGCCCGGCTGCTTCACCTGCCGCATTGCGGACAATCGCGTGGCGAGACCGCCTGCGGGTCATGACCTCCATGATCGTGCCGACCTCGTCTTCGCACGTGCAGTTGGTGAGACTGACCCGCATGTAAAGCGAGACGGGCAAATGAAGCCCATATATGCCTCGAGTGGCAATGGCTGTCATCAGTTCGGCTTGCGAGATGATGCCGATGATTGTGCGAACTTCCTCGTCGTGAACCCCAATTGATCCGATCGCTTCACGATGCATGATTTCCACAGCTGCTAGCAGCGGTGTATTCTGGGACACCGTTTCGAAGTGCCGGCCTTTACGGTTAATGATGGACGCGATTTTCATGACAGGTGCTCCTTTGTAGAACCCCCATCATGTCTTCGTCCCGTTGGATCAGGTGGTTACACGACTTCCTAATATCGCCATTATTGCGTACGCCTAAAGCACGACGCAGGTCCCGTCGTCAGCTATGTCCGTCGGACCGGTGTAATGGACCGAAATAGCGGCAAGCCCTTCTTCCAATCGCGAAAGCGAACGCCTCATGTGATGTGACAGCAGCAGGCGCTGCGGTGAGATCACGGCGGCCATCCGGCCGATCTCGCCGGGGGGGCGATGCAGGCCTATCGGCTGTCCTTCGCCTGCCGGGATCACGTGGTGAGCGACCAGCAAGTCTGGTGACAGATCTTTCAGTGCGAGTTCGAAACCTGCCGAAAACGCGCTCTGGTCACTCGCAAAGACGATCCGTCGGCCCTTCGCTTTGACGAGGTAGCCGAGACTGGGCACCTCGCCGTGATGGACGGGCACCGCCGCGACTGTCAGGTCGGGTGTGATCTCAATCGGAGTCAGGATGCCATTCTCGGTATCATCAGCGGCAATTTCCCGCACGATCATGGGGCGCCGAGAATCGCCTCCGTCGAGGTAACCGCCAAGATATGGCCAGGCACTGTTGCTACGTCCAAATTGCGCGGCAAGGAAAGCCGTCGCCCCGGGAAATACGCTTGCCCCAGCAGGGCCTATGAAGATCAGGGGCTCGCTCGTTTGTTCGAAGCTGCCCGAATTCAGAATTCCCGCCAGCCCTGCGCTGTGATCTGCGTGAAAGTGACTTAGAGCGATAGCCTTCAGGTCTCCGACCTTGAGACCTGCTTCACCAAAGCGGATGAAACTTCCAGGACCCGCGTCGATCAGCAATTGGCCTTGGCCGTCAATCCACACGACATAGCTTGTTCCGGCACGGCCGCCTTCGGCGATTGGACCACCAGATCCAAGAACTTGCACGCCGACATCAGCCGCACGGCAGGCATCGGCACCTACACGTGGCAATGGAGGATTGTCGGCATGGGTGCTGCTGCCAACCGGCGTCGCTGCGATGAGGCACATGGCAAGGCATGGTCCGCGCAGTAGCCAACCCGTTCTTACGGTTGAGGGAAGTTCCATTCGCTTTCCTCGCAATCGCCGTCATGACGCGCTCTTCAGGCCCGTCTCGCCAGGTTCTGAAGGTCCCACACGCATTCAGATTATTGGTTACCGTCGCATGCTTTACCCATCTTGCACAATCTCTGAATGTCGCCTGACCAGCGAACAGCGGTCCTTCGCGCAAAAAAATATTCCTATCGGTAACCCCGCCGACAGGTGACGCGAACAAAGCCGTGTGAGCCAATGAGGCCCACGCAGGATACTCGAAAGGACTCATTATGAAATCCACGCTCGGAATTGCCGCCGCCTCGCTTGCGTCGCTGGCCGCCGCTTCGCTGATCGCTGCCACGCCCGCCACTGCCCAGAGCGGCGGCGCGAAGGAAAAGTGCTACGGCGTTTCGCTCAAGGGCAAGAACGACTGCGCCGCTGGCCCTGGCACAAGCTGCGCAGGCACCTCGACCGTCGACTACCAGGGCAACGCCTGGAAGTACGTCGCCAAGGGCGAGTGCGTGAAGATGGGCGGTTCGCTCGTTGCCAAGAAGGGCAACGAAAAGCCCGTTCCCCAGAAGGGCTAAAGCCCTCGGGTCGCCCCGGATGCTGGCTGGCATGCCGACCTCGCTCTCCCTGCCCCCCCATGTCGGGGTCGGACTCAAGCCGCAGCATTATGCTGAGGCCCTTGAGGAAGTGTCGGCCAGCATCCACCCCCGGGGTCAGCCTCCGGCTTGGTTCGAGGTTCATCCGCAAAACTACTTTGGTGCAGGCGGTCCGCCGCATCGCTGGCTTTCAGCCTTTGCAGAGATCGCACCCCTGAGCTTTCATTCGGTCGGCCTGTCACTTGGTAGTGCCGAAGGGGTCAATCAGGACGAATTGTCGCAGCTCTCAGCGCTATGTGAGCGTTATGCGCCGGCAATGGTTTCCGACCATCTGAGCTGGAGCGGCAGCGCCAGCAATCGCTACCCCGATCTTCTTCCGGTGCCTTACACCGCAGAAGCGCTCGATCATTTCGCTGCGCAAGTCGGTCTAGTGCAGGAGCGGCTTGGCCGCACCATATTGGTTGAGAACCCTTCACGCTACCTTGCCTTTGTAGGCGACACCATGAGCGAAGCCGACTTCCTCCACGACTTGTGCCGACGCACTGGCTGCGGACTACTGCTTGACATCAACAATATCGAGGTTTCGGCCACCAACCTCGGGCTTGATGCAGCAGCGATGGTCGATGCGTTTGATCCCGCGCTGGTTGGTGAGGTCCATCTGGCCGGACATGCGCGAGAGGACCATGAGCACGGACCGCTGCTGATTGACGACCACGGTTCGAAAGTGTCCCCCGTGACGTGGCATCTCTTTGAAAGATTTCTCCTGCGCTCCGGTCCTGTGCCTGTGCTTATCGAATGGGACACAAACGTCCCGGATTTCCCGGATCTTCTTGCCGAAGCGCAATTAGCCGATGCGGTCATGAAGCGCGTCGCACGCTTGCGGCAGTCGCTGCGCAGCTACCCTCATGCTGTCGCTTGAGCGCGGTCAGACAGAGGTGATGGCGGCCCTCGATCTTGGGCCTGCGTACCTGCCGGCAGGTCTCTTCGCAGGGCCCTCAGAACGGGTGCTGGCCGGAATGAAAGTCCACGCCAACACGATTTCGCACGCTCGGCTGATTGCACTGGAAGACACTTTTCCGCGCACGCGTGAGACAATCGGCGACCAGAAATTTAACGAACACTCCCGGCTGTTCCTCCAGCAGCCGGGGGTGACCGCGCGGCCGCTTGCGGACATCGGCTATGGCTTTGCGTCATTTCTGGAAGCGCAGGCCGAGGCGACCGGGATCGCAGATCTGGCGAGTTTTGAATGGTTGTGGCTACAAGCTTTTCATGCCGCCGATGCACCTCCTCTTGCGCTGGCGGATCTTGCCGGGATGGCCGAGGAAGAACTGCTTGGCTTTGAGCTGCTGCGCCACCCGGCAGCGGTGATATCGCGGTTTGCTCCGCTGGTGCATGAGTTGATCGGCGCCGAAGTCCCGGGGCTTTGCGAGACAGGCGCCATTCTTATCGCACGTCCTGAAGCCGATGTGCTGATTGCTCCGGCCACCCGCCTCATGGCCGAGCTCTTGCGGATCGCCGAAACCCGCACTGCCATCAGTAACCTTCTGATCGCTTGCGGCGAAAGCCTACCCGGCGAAGGTGAATATGCGGAAATATCAATGCAGGCCTTAGTCGCATTGATCAATGTCGGTGCGCTGACGGCCGCATAAGACTTGGAATAGGGGAACACAATGCGAGCCATTTTCCGAAGCTACGACCAACTCACGAAGCTCGTGGGCGGGCGCATCTTTGAGAGTGCGGTGCTGCTTCTCGTGCGGGTGTCATTATCGGGCATCTTCTGGCGATCTGCCCGGACGAAGGTCGAAGAGGGCAGCTGGCTGACGATCAGTGATACAACCTATTTCCTGTTCGCCGAGGAATATTCCGGGGTGCCTTTGCCCACTGAACTAGCCGCGCAACTGGCTACTGTCTCGGAGCATGTTTTCCCGATCCTGCTGGTACTGGGTTTGCTGACAAGGCTATCGGCTTTCGCGCTCCTCGCAATGACGATGGTGATCCAAATCTTCGTCTATCCTGAAGCCTGGTGGAGCGTGCACGCACTCTGGTCTTCGCTCGCTCTGGTGCTGATAGTACGGGGTGCTGGCGCACTCAGCGTCGATGCGCTGCTGCTGAAGGTGCGGACCAAATGAAGGCCGATGAAGTCTCGCTCGCGCGACTCATGGCGATGTCGCAGGAAGGCGATCGGCAAGCATATGCCACGCTGCTCGATGCCTGTCAGCGATGGCTGCGCGGCTACTATGCCCGCCGCATTGCACCCTCCCAGCTCGATGATTTGGTGCAGGATACGCTGATGGCGCTGCATAACAAGCGCGCCTCGTGGGACTCAACGCGTCCCTTCCTCCCTTGGCTGGCGGCAATCGCTCGCTATCGCTGGGTCGATCATCTGCGCAAACTTTACCGGGCCGGAGAATGTGAACTCGGTTCTGACTACGCTGGCCACGACGACGAACCGGCGATCTCCGCTCGCATAACTCTCGACCGTTTGCTCGAACTGCTTCCTGATCCGCAGGCACGCGTTATCGAACTGGTGAAAATTCAGGGGCTAAGCATTGCCGAAGCCTCCACCGCGACCGGACAAAGCGAATCTCTGGTCAAAGTCAACATCCACCGCGGGCTCAAAAAATTGGCCCACATGATTGAGAAAGCTTAAGTGATGGCTCAAAATTCCGAAGCCCTCATCACCCAACTGGTCGGCGGTCTGGAGCCGGTCAAGCCGTTGCGTTTTTCACGCGGAATCGGCTACATTCTTTTGACGGCGGCAATTTCAACGGCACTGATCCTAAGCTTGTTCGGCCTTCGCCCCGACCTTCAGGCGTGGCAAGTTGCGCCAATCCCCCTGATCGCCACCGGATTGTTCCTGGGGCTAGGCACTGCATCCGGTGCCACAGTGGTTGTCATGAGCCGTCCTGGCGTTGGTATTAGCCACAATGGCTGGGCGTGGGCGGCTGTACTGGCTGCATTGCTGCCGTTCGCAGGCATGATTGTCGCGATGAGCAACAGCAATTCGCTTTTATCGCAAGACAGCATCGCCCATGGTCTTGATTGCTTCGTTATCGGCACCGGTGGTTCAGTGTTGGTGTTCGGGACCTTGGTGTGGTGGCTGAGAAGGGGGGCGCCGACATCACCGGATCACGCAGGCTTGGTGAGGGCATAGCGTGGATGGTACGCTAAACAACGCTAAGGGCGAACAATCAGCGA
>LSKF01000058.1 GCA_001556995.1 Erythrobacteraceae bacterium CCH12-C2 | reverse complement strand
AATCCCCCAACTGGGTGACGCCGCGCGGCCGTGCCCCATGTTTGCAACAGAGCCGGCCGGAACTACATCAACACCTTCATCTGGAAGCCGGCGCTGAAGCGAGCAGGCGTGCCGGTGACACGCGAGAACGGCAGCCACGCTCTCCGGCACTTCTACGCCAGCACAGCGCTCCATGAAGGTGAATCGATCAAGGCCCTCAGTGAGTACCTCGGTCACGCCGACCCCGGCTTCACCCTGCGCACCTACACCCACCTCGTCGAGGACAGCGCCGAGCGCACCAAGCGAGCCGTCGACGCAGTATTTGGTCATCGTGCATCGGGGCCCGGCGAGGAACAAGAGCAATCGGACGACTGGCCCGTCGCAGGAGCAGATACAGACTGAACGACGGAAAGTGATCGCGAGGCCGGCTGATCGACAGGCACGCCCGCCGACCTGCGCCACTCGGACCATTGCATCACCTGTGACATGCGGCATCGTGCCCAGGGTCAAACGAGTTGAAGGGCGTGGCAGGCTGGCGAACAGGCATTCTGCGCGAGCAGACCACATGCGCTATGGCCGCTAGAGACGAAAGCGCCGCGACTCTAAGGACCAGCTAGAGCGCAATTCCGTCTCCCCGACGTGTGTGACCCGTAGTGCCCGGTTTCCCGAACATTCCAACCAACCCAGTTCGATGAGGCGTGCCGTCAGCACACGGGCGAAGTCGCCCGCGAGGTGTTGGCCCGGCTCGCTGGAGTCGCCGTGGGATCGCAAACGTGTCCCTTCGGCGAACACGAGTCCGACCGCCTGGAGGGCTTGCGCGCCCGCTTGCGTCAGCCTGAATCGAACGGCGCTAGCTCCAGACGCCCGACAACCGGTCAGTTTTTCAAGCGCCGGTGTTGACCAGTCTTAGAGCGCCGCCCACAAGAGCAACATGATTCATTACTCCGACACGACGACAATCCCTCGCCCGGGGATCGCCACGCACGATGGAAGTTCATTTGCCAAGGGCACAGCGCCTGTCCGAGATAGCTGAACGGGTGTCAACAACGTGGCACGAGGGTCTGCCCCTCGAGTTCCACCCTTCGGGAAGCGGGCCGCATTTCTCGACGCTCGGTCACGTATTGCGGCTGTGCGCACGCTCGTCCTCTCGGGAGTTTTGAAAGAACGAATTCGTCGGCTTCCCGGTGCCCTCAATGCGCCGACTGGTGAGGGCGCCGCCGCGCGGGGTCAGGAGGGTCACTACCCGGCCCGACCCCGCGCTCGTCCCAATCGCGCCTGGATCGCCTCCATCCGGTTTGCGGCCGGACGACAGACGAGGATCCACCGAGTGTGCATCGAGGTGCTCAACGCTGAGCGATGGCAGTAATCTCGACCACGAGCCCCGGAAGCGCCAGTCCAGTGACCCCGATTGCCGTCCACGCCGGAAATGGCTCGACGATGAACTCGTCCTTCACCGTCGGAAACCACTCGAGGATGCGGTCGATCTCGCCCACGTGGTGACTTGTGAGGCTGACAATGTCGGTGAAGTCGAGGCCGGCCTTCGCCAGGACCTCGCCGATTGCCGTGAACGCGATCCTTGCCTGCTCCGCGGGATCCTCCGGGGCAGCTCCGTTCTCATCGAGGCCGATCTGGCCGGCGATGAAGAGGAAACCACCAGCCTCGACTCCCGGCGAGAAGTGGTAGTCTGTGTAGTCCGCCTGCATGGATTCGGGAACGATGGAACGCCGGCGGCGACGTGATTCGGACATGACTTCTTCTCCCTTTGTCGGTCGTCGCATCAGGCCAGGCGGGCGAGGACGTCGCCCGCCGCGATCTTCCCTGCTCGTAGCGCCCCCTCGATGTAGCCCGACCACATGGGCGCAGCCTCGGTGCCGGCGAAGTGCAGGCGGTCGACGGGCTCACGCAGCGCCGAACCGGCGCTGCTTAGGAGCCCGGTGGGCATGAAGGTGACCGGCGCGCCGCCGGTCCACGGCTGAACGGTCCAGTCGGTCTCGTGCACGTAGCGGACGTCTCGCGCCTTGTCTCCGAAGTTGTTCACGAGAATCTCGATGAACCGCTTCTCGCGCTCGTTCGGTGACAGGGCATGCCAGGCATCGAGGTGTTTGCCGCCGATGAACCCCACGATCGTCGCTAGGGAGTCGGTGGGCTTGCTCCCATCGAAGAGCCAGAAGGCGAGATCTCCACACTCGAAGGCGGCCCCGGACAGGCCTCGCTCCTGCCAGAACGGCTCGTCGTACCGCACCTGGATCTTCGCGAGTCGGCCCATCGGGGCCCTCGCCTGCAGCTGGGCGCGCTTGGGCGGCAGAGGCGGATCGAAGATCATCCGGGAACCCGCGCTGGGCGGAGCCGCCAGGATCGCGAAGCTCGCCCTGAGCCTGCGCTCGCCCGAGAAGACCGTGACACCGGTCGGGTCCTGTTCGATCCTCGTCACCGGCCAGTTGAGGTGGACGTCGTCACCCAGCTTGTCCGCAATCAGCTCGGTTACCTGTCCCATGCCACCGATGAACCAGGCGACCTGCGCGCCACTGCGGGTCCCGATGAGCGACTCGATCCCTTCGCCCTGGTGGACGAAGTACGCCCAGTAGGCCATCGAGACCTCGGTCGTGCTGGCGCCATTGAGGATGTTGACCATGACCTCGTGGATCAGGCGCACCTCGGAGCTCTGGACGTTCTGCTCCAGCCACTGCGCCACCGTCATGGAGTCGAGCTCGCCCACATGTTCCGAAGCCCAGGGCGCCGCCCAGCCCAGGCGAGTGCCCACCTCGTCGAGCAGCTCGAAGGACCTCGACAGCTCGCCTGCCCAGCTCGCGCCGGACGGGACCTGGTCCTCCTCACCTACTTCCACATCTCCGTTGAAGACGAACAGGTCGTTGCCGGGCTTCACGGATGAGACCGTCTCTAGGCCGAGCTCGGCGCCCAGCTCGGGCAGCAGGACGTGTGTCTCGCCGATCCATTGGCCTCCGAAGTCGATCGGTCCGCCGGGCGCGTCCGACTTGGTCGACCAGGTGCGGCCGCCGACTCGATCCTTCGCCTCCACGAGTTTGACCCTCACACCCTGGTCGTGCAGCAGCTTCGCCGCATACGAGCCAGAAGGGCCGGCCCCGATCACGATGACATCTGCATCTGTTTGGTTGCTCATTGTCTACTCCTTGATGATCACACCGCCGTCTTCGTCGATGATGCGCTTGACGATCTCAGGTGCTGTGCCAGCGGGTACTTCTCTGATTTTTGCAGGGGCTTGGATTTCAGTCGCGAGCATGATGTTCTCCGGTCGGTAGAAACTGTATGTGCTCCTGGTGTCCCGCGGAGCATGACCAGATCATACCTGAATTCGGCTCTGTTGCAAACTCTGACACGGTTTCCAAGATTGGGCTCATGTACTGTCAA
>LSKF01000057.1 GCA_001556995.1 Erythrobacteraceae bacterium CCH12-C2 | reverse complement strand
GTCGATCATACGACGATCTATCGCTGGGTGCAGCGCTACGCGCCGGAGATGGAGAAGCGTCTCCGCTGGTTCTGGCGGCGCGGCTTTGATCCGAGCTGGCGTCTGGATGAGACCTACGTAAAGGTGCGGGGCAAATGGACCTACCTGTACCGGGCGGTCGACAAACGGGGCGACACGATTGATTTCTATCTGTCATCGACACGCAGCGCCAAAGCGGCGAAGCGCTTTCTGGGCAAAGCTCTTCGTGGCCTGAAGGACTGGGAAAAGCCGGCCAAACTCAATACCGACAAGGCACCCAGCTACGGCGCAGCAATCGCTGAGCTGAAACGCGAAGGCAAACTGGCGGCGGAAACCGAGCACCGGCAGGTGAAATATCTGAACAACGTGCTCGAGGCCGACCACGGCAAGCTGAAGATGCTGATCAAGCCGGTACGTGGCTTCAAGTCGATGCCAACGGCCTACGCCACGATCAAGGGCTTCGAGGTCATGCGCGCCCTACGCAAAGGACAGGCCCAGGCATGGTGCCTGCAGCCAGGTATCATGGGGGAGGTGCGCCTGGTTGAAAGAGCATTCGGAATTGGACCCTCGGCCCTGACCGAAACCATGATTATGCTCAATAAGCATTTCGCCAATGCTGCCTAATCCCCCAACTGGGTGACGCCGCGCGGCCGTGCCCCATGTTTGCAACAGAGCC
>LSKF01000056.1 GCA_001556995.1 Erythrobacteraceae bacterium CCH12-C2 | reverse complement strand
CGAAGGCACGGCAAAACCTTAGCGTATATCTGGGTCCGTTCTGTGTACCGACCCCTACGATAGAATGATCCTCAAAGATCGGGGAAAGTTGGCGCAGTATCACCCGCCGTCGACTGTCAGCTTAGATTTGGACACCGCGTGTCAATTAGCGAGGGTGCAGCAGGATGCAGGCTTTCGGGACCCAAGTTCGAACACCAAATCAATCGAACACTGGCGTGGCAGTGATTCGCTCTTGCTCAGCCCTCTGAAAACGGGGCCATTCGCGGCTAAAGTTTTCCGCTGTAGACATCCCTGGCTGGGCGAGGAGGTTTGGCGTGAAGGCATCGAAGTTCACGGACGCGCAGAAGGCGTTCGTCATCAAGCAAGGTGAGGAAGGAACGCCGGTCGCTGAGGTCTGCCGCAAGGCGGGGATCAGCCAGGCGACCTACTTCAACTGGAAGAAGAAATACGCGGGGTTGCTGCCGACGGAGATGCGGCGGCTGCGCGAGCTGGAGGACGAGAACAGCCGGCTGAAGAAGATCGTCGCCGACCTGACACTCGACCGGGAGACGCTGCAGGATATTGTCCGCCGAAAGCTCTGAGGCCGGATCGGAAGTGCGAGCTAGTTCGCAGGATGCTGGCGGACTGGGGCTTGTCGATCCGCAGGGCTTGCCGGGTACTGCCGTTCGACACTTCCAGTTACCACTATCAGTTCCACCGCACCGATCCGGCCTTTCTGAAGAAACGCATCAAGGAGATCTGCGCGACGCACGTCCGCTACGGCTATCGTCGTGTCTATCACATCCTGCGCCGGGAGGGCTGGGTCGTGAACGCCAAGAAGGTCTATAGGCTTCACAGGGAGTTGGGCTTGCAGCTGCGCAACAAGACAACCAAGCGACGGGTAAAGGCCAAGCTTCGGGAAGATCGTGCGCCGGCGGTGCGGCCGAACGATGTGTGAGCGATGGACTTTGTTCATAACCAGCTGGCGACGGGGCGCAAGCTGCGCATCTTAACCGTTGTCGATACCTACTCCCGGCTATCGCCGGTGGTCGATCCGCGGTTCAGCTACCGGGGCGAGGACGTGGTAGCCACGCTGGAACAGGCATGCCGCGAGATCGGCTAACCCAAGACGATGAGGGTGGACAATGGCAGCGAGCTTAGTATCCATCCGGCGGGGACCGCCTTGTCCAGGTGGGTGGTGAGCGCTCTTTAGCGTGCTCTTTTGAGCGCGCTTAGGAGTGGTCGATGGGTCAGG
>LSKF01000006.1 GCA_001556995.1 Erythrobacteraceae bacterium CCH12-C2 | reverse complement strand
CGACACCGGTCACCGCCAACTACACGCTCACGGTCACCGATGTGAACGAAGCGCCGACGGCGGTGGCCGACGCCTTCAGCATGGACGAGAACACCGTGCTGAGCCGCAATGTATTGAACAATGATACCGATCCGGATGGCGATGCGCTTTCGGCGACGATCACGCGCGGTGCGGCCAACGGCACAGTCGTTCTGAACCCGCTGACCGGGGCATTCGACTATACGCCCAACCCCAATTTCTTTGGCACAGACAGTTTCGAATACCGCGCAAGCGACGGCAGCCTCAGCAGCACAGCGACTGTCACGATCACGGTCATCAACGTCAACGAGCCGCCGGTGGGCACCGCAGATACCTACACCACGGCCGAAGACAATACGCTTAACGTGATCGTCGCCAACGGTGTCCTGTCGAATGACAATGATATCGACAGCGACCCGCTGACGGCCGTGCTGGTAACCGGGCCGACCAACGGCTCGCTCACGCTGAACCCCAATGGCAGTTTCAGCTATACGCCCGCGACGAACTTCAACGGCGTTGATAGCTTCACCTATCGTCCCAATGATGGCACGGAATCGGGTGCTGCAGTTACGGTTACGATCAATGTGACCGCGGTCAACGATGCGCCCGTCGGCGTTCCCGACACCTTCTCGACGAACGAGGATCAGGCTCTCACCATTCCCTTGGCGAGCCTGGTCGCCAATGACACGGATGCCGAAAACAACCTGATTTCCGTCGCTGTTGTAAGTGGAGCTGTCAATGGCGTACTTGATCTCATCGGCGGGAACGTCGTCTTCACGCCGAATGCGAATTTCTTTGGCACTGCCAGCTTCACGTACCAGCCCAGCGACAGTTTAAGCGCATTAGGCTTGTCGACGACGGTGACGGTCACTGTGAATCCGGTGAACGATGCCCCGACGGTGGCAAATCCAATCGCCAATCAGGCGTTTGACGAGGACACGGCGGTAAACTTCACGGTTCCGGCCAATACCTTCGCCGATGTGGACAATGCCAATCTCACCTACAGCGCGCAGCTGTCGGGCGGCGGATCGCTGCCTTCGTGGCTGAATTTCAACGCTACGACCCGCACATTCTCCGGCACCCCGACGCCGCTCAACTTCAATGGTGTGTTGGACATTGAGGTCACCGCAAGCGATGGCGCACTCTCCGTAAGCGACGTTTTCCGATTGACCATAACGCCGGTCAACGATGCGCCCGATGCGCCCAACGGCACGGCTTCGACTGATGAAGACACCGCAGTGACGGTGGTGGCAGCCAGCGGGCTGCTTGCCGGAGTTACTGATGTGGACGGGCCTTCGCTTGCGGTCACCCAGATCAACGGCGTGCCGTTCACCTTCGGCACCCCGATCACGCTCGCATCGGGCGCGCTGCTGACGGTGCAGAGCACCGGGGCCTATGTCTACAATCCCAATGGCCAGTTCGAAGCGCTGCGCCCCGGGCAGAATGGTAACGACAGTTTCACCTTCACGGTCAGCGACGGATCGCTGACCGACACCGCAACGATCTCGGTCACCATTGCCGGGCGCAACGAGCGGCCGATTGCGGCGAATGATACCCTCACGATGACCGGCAATACCCCGATCACCATCACGGGAGCGAGCTTGCTCGCCAATGACATCGACCCTGACGGATCGCCCACCACCGCCATCACCCTCACGGCGGTCGGCGGCGCGACCAATGGTACGGTGGTTCTGAACGGCGACGGCTCGATCACCTTCACGCCCACCACCGGCTACACCGGCCCGGCGAGCTTCACCTATACCATCACTGACGCCGACAGCGCGACCGCGACGGGTACAGTCAACGTCACCGTCAGCGGGTTGGTGTGGTATGTCGACAATTCTTATGCTGGTGGCAACGGGGCATCCGACGGCTCGTTCCTGCGTCCCTTCACCAGCCTCGACCCGCTCAACGGGGTGACAGGCGACGGCACCACCAATGATGATGTCGACGGCGCCAACCAGACGATCTTCGTCTACAACCGTGGCACCAATTACACCAGCGGCATCACGCTCGAAGCAGGACAGAAGCTGTTCGGTGACGGGCACGAATTCACCGTCAACGGCACCGCAATCGGCGGCGGCTTAACGACGAATTCCATCATCAACTATTCCAGCTATGGCGTTATACTCAACACCGGCAACGAGGTTCGCGGCCTGAGGTTCAATGGAACAGCGAATGATGCGGTCGGTATCCAAGATGGCAATGGCACCGTTGGGAACCTCACGATTGCCAAAACGTCGGTAACGGGCGCGGGCAAAGCGGTCGATATTGATCAGGGCGGCGTATTGGATGTCTCGCTCGACGAGTTGTTTTCGTCCAACTCAAGCAGCGAGGGTGTGCACCTTCAGGGTGTATCGGGCAGATTTGAGGCATTGAGCGGCGAGATTCGGCTTTCAACAGGAGTAGGTTTCCTGATCGGCCAATCGGGAGGTGGAAGCCCAAGCTCAGGCGGTAACGCAAACATCGCTTACGAAGGTATACTGTCGAACGCCGGTGGAGCGGCGATCGAAATTCAGGATCGAACGGGCGGCACTGTGACGTTTAGCGGATCGATCACCGAGACTGCTGGCCAAGGTATAGTGGCAGATGGCAATGCGGGCACGTTGAATTTCGGTGCCGCTATCTCGATCAACAGCAACGCCGCGACCGCAATATCGCTGACCAACAACAGCGCCACCATCAACTTCACCCCCGTCGGAACCGGCCTCAATATCACGACGACCACTGGCAACGGCTTCATCGTCGATGGCGGCGGTGGGACGGTCACCCTGTCAGGCACCGGCAATAGAATCAACACCACTTCGGGCCGCGCGGTCGAGATCGATGGCGTCACGATCGGCACCGGAGGTGTGAATTTCCAGTCGGTCACGATCACCAATGGTACTGCCACCACCGGCATCTTCCTGCGCAACGCGGGCAGTGGCGGGTTCACCATCACGGGCACCGCCAGCAACGCCGGATCGGGCGGCACGATCAGTTCGATTGACGGTGGCACCAACGCCACGATCGACGACGGCATCGGGATCTACATCGAGAACACCAACAACATTTCGCTCTCGAACATCGACTTCACCGGCAATTTCGGTGACTTCGGCATCCGCGGCAACACCGTGAATAACTTCACGTTGCGAGATTCGACCTTTAACGGGGCCGATTCCGACGATGGCGGGTTCGGCGACAGTTCGGGCGACGACGAGGGCGTAATCCGTTTCACGGGCCTTACTGGCACCGCGCTGTTTGAAGGCAACACCATCTCCGACGGGCACGAGGATGTGCTGCGGATCGACAACAGCTCGGGTGTGCTCAACCTGACCGTGCGCGACAGCACCTCCGATCAGGCCGTGATCGGTCGCAACGGCACGACCAGCGGCAATGACGGGATCATCGTCAACGGTTCGGGCAATTCCAACATCACCGTACTGATCGACGGGGTGGAGTTCACCGGTAGCCGCGGCGACCTGATCCAGACCGTGGCGAGCGGCACCGCGACGCAGAATATCACGATTCGCAACAACACCTTTGCCAACCTCCACCCCGATGTGGTGTCGGGCGGCGGCGGCGTGTCCATCGGCCTCTCGGGCGGGACGGGACCTCAGCTGGGCGTTACCTACAACGTCCAGAACAACACCTTCAGGGGTGCCGAGGGCACGGTGATCTTTGTAGGCGCCATCGGCCCATCCGGGTCAATGTCAGGTACGATCCTCAACAACACCATCGGTACGGACAACAATGTCCACGACAACGCGCAGGCGAGCGCCGGTTCGAACAATGGTGGCGGCGCGATTGCGGTGCAGGTTGAGAAGACCACTGGCGGAGGCAGCCTCACCAGCGCAGTGCGTATCGAAGGCAACACGATCCGCGATGTCGACGGGGAAGGGATATTCCTGCGCTCCAACGGCGCTGCAGACGGCAGCGGCACGGCGCGGCTCGAAGCGACGATCCGCAACAACACCATCGCCGAGCTCGGCAATGCGGCCTTTGCCGGGATCTATGCGCAGATCGGCGGGCTCGGCAGCAATGATAACGGTTTGCTCGGTCTCGACATATCGAACAACACGGTTAACGTGAACGGGGCGACGACCGCCGTGGCTGCGATCGCGTTTGACGATGCTGCCAACGCCTCTCAGTTCTACCTGCCCGGGTTTGTCGGCACTCCAACCGATGCCAACGTTCTGAACTTCCTCACCGCAACGAGAGGCAACACCCTGACCGTTACCAGCCCGGCGGTGCAGTTCAGCAGTCTTGCGACTGGTACTTATCTCACCGGCATCAACTTATCCCTTGGTGTGCCGCTGATGATCGAGCCGGGCACCACCGGCACCGGCAGCGGTGTCCAGGCCACGCTACCTGCGCTCGAGGCCCTGCGCGAGGCGGCGGTGCAGCTGTGGATCGATGCCGGTGCGAGCGACGCGCAGATCGCGGCAATGCGTGCGGTGGAACTCAACGTCGCAGACCTCTACGGCGGGTTCCTCGGCCAGACCACGGCGGACGGAATCACCATCGACATCGATGCGGCAGGGATCGGCTGGTTCATCGACGCGACACCCTTTGCCAACGAGGAGTTCGCCCTAGGCCCCGACGGCCTGACCGCACTCTCCGGAAGCGAGGCAGCGGGTGGCATTGACCTGCTCACCGCTCTGGCGCACGAGCTTGGTCACATTGCGGGTCTCGCAGATGTCTACGGCAGCGATGTGGAGAGCGTGATGGATGGCTTCCTCGCGCTTGGCGAACGCAATCTGCCCGAAGCGATCACTGCGCTTTCGGTCAGTGGCGGCGGCAGCAGCAGCGCTGCTGGTTCGGGCGTAATCTTGCTGGCCGAGATGGTCTCCAGCCCGGCGTCGGTCGCGATTGGCTTGATGCCGCAGATCGTGCCAGCTGATGCCAGTGTCCTCTAATCGCAGTCCGATGGGGCAATGCTCGTGACAACAGATATGCCGGGGGGGATGTCCCTCGCTGACTTCGCCGACTTCGAGGGTTCTCGCTTTTCCATGCAGGTGGAGGGTGGGAGCCTCGAGGTGGTGCTTGAAAAGGTCGAGCCGCTCAGGCTGTCGGCGCGGCCCGGTGGCTCGTTCCGCCTGGCTTTCCGGGGCCCGCGCGAACCGATTTGCCCGCAGGGGATCTATCTGCTCGAAAACTCGGGATTGTCGGCGGAGATCTTCCTCGTCCCCATCGCGCAGGATGATGCCGGCACGCTTTACGAGGCAATTTTCAACTGAGAGCGGGTTGTGGCGAACGGCGCATGAAATCGTAGACGCCGTGGTCCTCGACCGGTTCGAACCCGAGCCGCGCGTAGAGCGAGCGGGCCGGATTGTTTTTCTCTACGAAGATGGTCAGACCGCGGCCATCCTGTGCAGCGTGGGCCGCCATGTCGCGCAACAGCGCCTCGCCAAGCCCAGTGCCGCGGCTTCCGGGAACCAGCGAGATGTCGATAATGTGGAGGTCCTTTTCAGTCTCGCGCCAGTAGAGCCGTCCGATCGCCTCGCCCGCACACTCGATGATACGCCACGCGGCATTGGCATAGTGCGTCCGGTAGTGCGCGTGCTGTGCAGAGTGCTGCTGGCGCAGAAAGGTCTGCTGCATTTCGGGTGACCAGCCGACCAAGGCCACTTCCTCCGCGCGGGTCGAGGCATAAAGCGCCTCGAGGAACGGCAGGTCGTCGTCGGTCGCGGGCCGCAGCGTGATTCCGAAGGGCCTGGCGACCTCCAGCGCAAAATGCATGGGATTAGCCGAGGACGGCCGAGATCTGCATGCCCGCGCCGCCCTTGTCGATATTCAGGAAAAGGGGAAACTCGCCCCCTTCATTGTGGGCCAGTCTATAGATCCGCTCGTCGATGACGGGGACACCGCGCCGCACCTCAAAGACCGTGAGGAATGCCGCCGGGCGCACGTACGAGGGTCGACCTTCGTCGTTGGGGAAGAGCTTGACGTCGACCAATTCGACCACCTGCCCCGAATCCAGCGTGAAAAAGCTCCCCTTCTGGACCGACCATTCCTCGAACAGCGCCCTGCCAAGCGCCACGTTGCGACGCCCTTGCACCGTGGGACTAAGCTTTTGCTGGATGTCTCCAAGGCTCAAGAACGAGAACACCGGAGCCGTCACACCGCCCGTGGTCACTGCCGCACCGGCAAGGCCGATCACAACCGTCCTACGCGAAACCGACATGCGCGTTGTCTCCCCCCCAAATTTTGCACCCCGGCGACCGCATATTCATATCTCGCGCATTCTCGCAAGGCCGTCCATTAATTTTGCCGCGTATTGTCAAAATTGCTGAGTTTTCGCATGAGACCCGGAAAGACGGGCGATTTTGCTGGAAGCCTATGGTCCTTTCCTATAGCCTTGCTTTCAAAGGGGGCGATGCATGGCTGAACCGTTTCTGTCCGAAATCAGACTCGCGAGTTTCAATTTCCCGCCAAAAGGCTGGGCATTGTGCAATGGTCAGTTGCTGCCGATCAATCAGAACCAGGCCCTGTTTTCGCTGCTTGGAACCACATTTGGTGGGGACGGGCGAGTGAACTTTGCCCTTCCCGATTTGCGTGGGCGGGTGCCGATCCACGTGGGTGACGGGTTTACACTCGGAGAGAGGGGGGGTGAGGAAGCGCATACCCTTTCATTGTCGGAGATTCCCCAACACGTTCATGTGGTCACAATGACGGCCACGGATGGGAATGGGGTTGTCCCGACCGGTAACCAGCTCGGCTCGTTCAACAACGGTTACAGTGCGCCTTCCAGCCTAAGTGCGCTTGCGCCGGAGACGGTCGCCCCTACCGGCGGCAGCCAACCGCACGAGAACAGGTCACCCTTTCTCGTAATCAGCTACCTTATCGCCCTTCAGGGCATTTTCCCTTCGCCAACCTGAGGAAGCATCGATGGCCCAGCCCTATGTCGGCGAAATCAGGATCTTTGCAGGCAACTTCGCTCCAGCGGGTTGGAGCTTCTGCGACGGATCGCTGCTGCCGATCTCCGAGAACGAAACACTTTTCCAGCTGATCGGCACGACCTATGGCGGTGATGGTCAGTCGACCTTTGCCTTGCCCGACCTGCGAGGACGGTTCCCGATCCACCAGGGCAATAACTACGTTATGGCCGAGACCGGTGGCGTGGAATCAGTAACGCTAACGTCCCAGCAAATCCCGTCACATTCCCATCCGATGCTTGCATCCACTTCAACAGGAACACAGAGCGGGGCCACCGGCAACGTACTGGCCTCGGGTTCGAGCATTTCGATCTACCGCGTCGGCGCACCATCTAGCGCGCTGGCACCGCAGACGATTGCATCCACTGGCGGCAGTCAGCCGCATGACAACATGCAGCCCTTTGTTTGCGTCACCTACATCATTTCTCTCTTCGGGATTTTCCCGTCCCCAACCTGATAAGGACCGCTTCCAATGGCTGATCCATTCGTCGCCGAAATCCGGATCGTACCCTTCAATTTCGCTCCGAAGGGTTGGGCGTGGTGCGACGGGCAACTTTTGCCTCTGTCGCAGAACACGGCGCTGTTTTCGCTGCTTGGCACGACCTATGGGGGTAATGGCCAATCGAACTTTGCGCTTCCCAACCTTCAGGGTTCGGCGGTGCTCGGTCCTGGCCAGGGTCCGGGCCTCAGCCTTCGCGACCTCGGCGAAGTGGGCGGTTCTCAATCAGTGAACCTAATCGAGTCCGAGCTCCCTTCACACGCGCATGCGATGCAGGCGATCGCCTTCCCAGCGAACTCCTCGGTTGTCAGCACCGGCTCTGCTATAGCACGCAGCGTTGGCGGCTCGGCCTATGCGCCAACCGGTGGCCCCGCTTCCATTATGGCACCGCAGGCCCTCGCCCCTGTTGGCGGCGATTTGCCTCATAACAACATGATGCCCTATCTCACGATGTACTTTATCATCGCGCTTCAGGGCGTCTTTCCTCCGCGGACGTGAGAACACCCGGTCGATTATCATAGCCGAGAGCATGTTGGCATCGCTTCTCAGGTTAGTGCTCGCGCCATCGGCCGGTTGGTGGAGACATTGAAGGCCCCAACACAGGTCGAGAGGCTATACCTTGGGGATGGCAACACACGCGAAGGTGACTTCGCCGCCAACGAGACCGAAGAGAAGCTGTCGTGGGTCCATGTCCGGTGATCGTCGACACTGGAAAGTGCCGCTTGCCCTTGGCAATGTGCTCCCTTGCCGTTGCTGCTTCGCTGTTCGTGGTAGAGGCAGGCAACATGCGACTTCACCATTGCTACCTTAGCGTCTCGAATTAGCCGCTGACCATCGTCGCGCCCTATCATTTCAATCTGATTTTGGAGCCGCGCTGCGTGCTGCAACACGTCGACGCAGCCCGCCTGATGCCATCTCCAACACCAGGCTCCATTAGAACATCACATTATTAGCGCTTTACCACATTAGCGATGTGCTGGATCCCTGTAGCCCCGGACCCACGCAAGCCGATGCGCTTAACGCGCCGCGTATCAGCGACGTCACCGGCGATCTGGAAGCCGCCTTTCATCTCACGGCTCGCGCCCGAGGACCGGTGCCACCTCAATGACCTCGTCATGCGCGACGGCAAGCCGGCCTATGTCACGATCATGAGCCAATCGGACCCGTTCGATGGCGGGCGCATTTGAAGCGATCACCTTCCGCCGCGACTACCTTCGCGGGCTTGCCTTCATGGCCACCTAAGGCCAGAGACAATGACGGTTAGTATCAGACCGAAACGCAGCACCAGACGTTAGCGGCTTCGCGATTTCCCCGAGCTGGCAATGACAGCCAGCTTCATGCGCGGACCTTATGCCACTCGCTCGACGCGATTGGCAGCTTTGCCCTTTTCTTGCCGGATGATTGCCAATTCTCGCTCGACATGGCTGGAGAAGACGTCCTGCGCCGGGCGGGCGTGTGACAGGTCGATATCGGGAACCATCGGGCCTTCGGTCCGGATTCCCTGCAGGGCGATCTTGGCCAGCTTCCAGGGGCGCTTGATCGCGTCACTCGCCGCTGTCCCTTCGAACCCGCAATGAACCATGCAGTCAGCGCATTTCTCGTATTTGCCGACGCCGAACTGCTCCCAGTCGGTCCCTTCCATGAGCTCGGCAAATGTCTGCACGTAGCCTTCGCCGATCAGGTAACAAGGCTTCTGCCAGCCGAACACGGTGCGCAGCGGCATCGACCAGGGGGTGCATTCATAAGTCTGGTTCCCGGCGAGGAAATCGAGGAACAGGGGTGAGTTGGTGAAGGTCCAAGCCTTCCCCCCGTCGCCGCGGCGGAACACGTCACGGAAGAAGTTCTTGGTGCGCTCGCGGGTCAGGAAATGCTCCTGATCAGGGGCACGTTCATAAGCGTAGCCGGGTGAGATGGTGATTTCGACGTCTCGCTTTTCCATCTCGTCGAAGAAGGCCGCGAGCCGCGCGGGATCGGCACCATCGAACACAGTGCAATTGATCTGGACGCGGAAGCCCTTCGCCTTGGCCAGTTCGATTGCCTCGATCGCGATCTCATAGGTGCCTGCCTGATCCACAGCATGGTCGTGCATGCCCTTGTCGCCATCGAGATGGATCGACCAGGTGAAGAACGGCGAAGGGGTGTAATCCTCGATCTTCTTCCTCAGGAGAAGCGCGTTGGTGCACAGGATCACGAACTTCTTGCGCGCCACATAGCCTTCCACGATCCGCGGCATGTCACGGTGGAGCAGCGGCTCGCCCCCTGCAATCGATACGGCTGGCGCGCCGCATTCGTCGATCGCTTCCATGCATTGCTCGAAGCTGAGGCGCCGATTGAGGATCGCATCGGGATAATCAATCTTGCCGCAGCCCGGGCAGGCAAGATTGCAGCGCAGCAGCGGCTCCAGCATCAGCACCAGAGGGTATTTGCCACCCTTGATGTGGTTCTTGACGGTGTAGCTTCCAATCCGGGCAAGCACTTGTGCAGGGAGAGTCATGACGAGGTCCTATTCGGCAGCGATGCTCTCATGGTACACAGGCATGTGACGCAATTCGGCAGGTAGGCTGAATTCGACCTTCTCGACTATGCCATCAAGGGTCGATACTTCGATCGGGGCAAATTGCTTCAACCGCGCGATGACATCTTGCACGAGCGCATCGGGTGCGGATGCGCCGGCGGTCAAACCGATCCTGGATTTGCCTTCGAACCAGATGCGATCAAGCGAGCTGCCATCCTCCACCAAATAGCTCGGTACGCCGAGATCATCGCCGATCTCACGCAACCGGCTTGAGTTGGAGCTGTTGGGCGCACCCACCACCAGCAGCAGATCAACCACCCGGCATAAATCGCGCACGGCAGTCTGCCGGTTCTGGGTTGCATAGCAGATGTCGGATGTCGATGGGCCGATGACATCGAGGAAACGCTCTTCGAGAGCCGCGATGACGTCGCGCGTGTCGTCCACGCTCAGCGTCGTCTGCGTGATATAGGCGACCGGCTCGTGATCGGGCAAGGTTAGGGCCTCAACATCCTTGCGGGATCCGACCAGATGCACTGGCGCATCGATTTGCCCGATAGTACCCTCGACCTCGGCATGGCCTGCATGGCCGATCAGGATGACCGTGCGGCCGACACTGGCGTAACGCCGACCCTGGAGATGGACTTTGGTCACCAGCGGGCATGTCGCATCAAGCACCGGAAGGTTGCGCTCTCTCGCTTTCGCCTCGACTTCGCGAGCGACACCGTGCGCGCTGAAGATGGTGCGAGCGCCTTCCGGGACTTCGTCGAGTTCATCGACGAACACCGCACCCTTGGCCTTGAGCGCTTCGACGACATGGCGGTTGTGCACGATCTCGTGACGCACATAGACCGGCCCGCCATAGCGATCGATCGCCCGCTCGACGATGTCGATTGCGCGGACGACACCTGCGCAAAACCCGCGAGGCTGTGCGAGAATTACTTTCATTCGGCGCGATCCCTCAAATTCGCCATTCTGCATTTTGGTCAGTCACCAGAACGCCATGCAGACGAGGCGGCGTCACGTTTTTTGCACTGTTACTATCTGGGCTGACGCGGCACGCCGATATTGTCCAATATCGCCAAAAAGCGCTGTACAGAGACAATCCCTCCGGGCGGCAACTTGCACGCCCTTGGTGCACTCTGTAGCGTTGAAGTCAAATCAAAGACTAACTGCATCGGACGTGCCTCTCATGAAATATCGTGCGATATCGATGCCGTTGGCTGCGATTGTATGGGTCCAGCCTTCGATGGCGCAGGCACCGGACACCCGCCCGGCGGTGGCCGCCATCCAGACCTTCAGCGATGCTCTCCTCGACAGCATGAAGGCCGGCACATCGATAACGTTCTCCCAGCGCGCGGCACGTCTCGGACCTGTTGTCGAGCGGAGCTTCGATCTGCCTCTGACAACGCGACTGGCCGTCGGCCCGCCATGGTCGACGTTCTCAGCTGCCGACCAGACCGCGCTTGTCGACGCGATCCGCCGCATGACAGTTGCCGAATACGCCCGCAATTTCGCCTCGTGGAATGGCGAGACAATCACCGTCGACACCAAGCCCAATGTCCGCGCCGGAGACGCGCTTGTGCGCACCACGCTAAGCCGCAAGGGCAAGGACCCCGTGGTCATCGCCTACCGGATGCGGCAAAGCGGTGGGCGCTGGAAGATTGTCGACGTCCTGTTCAACGGGTCTGTAAGCCAGCTTGCGACCCGGCGTTCGGACTATGCCGCGATCGTTAAACGCGGGGGTGCCAAGGCGCTGATCGCGCATCTCGACGCGGCGGCCGACAAGGCCGCGCGCTGATATGGACTTCGCTGGGGTATCGTTGCGTTCGATCCGCCTCGGTTCGGGCTTGGCGCTTGTTCTTGCCGCGCTCGTCGCCGGCGGGGCTCCGGCGCGGGCCCAGGCATTGGCGGATATCGCGGAAGAGACGTTCGCGCTCCCCGCGCCGCCCGCTGCTCCGGTTGAACCTCGGATCGAACCGCTGCTGCAATGGAGCGAAGACGTGCCCTCGGGCGACCGGATCGTGCTGGCGGTAAGACCTCCCGATCCGACCCTTGCACCCATAGCGGCCTCGCTGCTCGAGCCCCCAGCAGCAGAAGAGATCGTGCTTGCGCCGAGCTCGGCGGGCGAAACCCTTCCGCCAATCGACCTGGCCACTCCGGGCGATCCGTGGGAGCGTACCAATCGTGGCTTTTTCAAGACCCAGAGCAGCATCGATCGCCGCTTCTTCCGGCCCGTGGCGCAGGCTTATGAAAAGGTCGTCCCCAAGCCCGTCCGTTCGGGCTTGCGCAACTTCCTTCGCAACCTCAGCGAACCGATTGTCTTCGTCAACGATCTGCTCCAGCTGCGCCCGGGCCGCGCCGTGCGGACGCTGGGGCGGTTCGCTATCAATTCGACCGTCGGCCTTGGCGGCACCATCGATGTCGCCAAGAAGCTGGACCTCCCCTATCGTAGCAACGGGTTCGGTAACACCTTGGGCAGGTGGGGCGTCGGCCCAGGCCCCTATCTTTACCTCCCGCTCATCGGGCCGACCACCTTGCGCGATCTCCTCGCCGGACAGATCGACGGGCTCACCCTGCCGGTTGGCGTCGGCTTTCCCTTCAACCGCCTCGACTATCAGCTCAGCCGGACAGTGGTCTCGACCATCGACAAGCGCGCCGAAGCCGAAGCGGATTTGCAGGCCCTGCTGGCCGGCGCCGCCGATCCCTATGCGACGCTCCGGTCGGTCTATCTCCAGAGCCGGGAGGCTGCCATCGCCGATGCGCGCGGCAAGCCGCTCGAACTTGCGCCGCTCGATGACCCGCTGGTCGACCCGGCCGATCCTGCTTCGGAAGCGTCCGCAGGAGACCCAGCCACCGAACCGGCGCCCGATCCGGTCGACAGCACAGGAACGCCAGCCGAGTCAATGCCGACCGATCCGGACAGGGATGCCCCCGCACCGCTGCTTGTGGAGGCCGCAGCCGACAGCTGATCGAAGCGTCGGCTATTCCCCCCGTTTGGTCGCCCCAGGCGGGCCGAGCAGGGCCGGTTCAAAGATCAGCGCGCAGACCAGTGTCCAGGCGAGCGAAAGCATCAGGATCTTGCCCATGCTTGCGGTGCCTGGGTGCTGCGAGATCCACAGCGCGCCGAACGCGCTCCCCGTCGCAAGCGCGCTGAACAGAACCGCACGAGCGAGGCTGGATTGAAGCAGATCGCGCGCGCCTGCCCTCCATGCCATCACGAAGTAGATGTGGAAGGCAACGCCCACCCCGAACAGCAACGGGAAGGCGATGATATTGGCAAAATTGATCGGCTGGCCGATCAGAACGGAGGTGCCCAGCGTCAGGAAACCCGAGAGCGCGACCGGGGCAAGCGTGAAGGCCACTTCGCGCAGATTGCGCAGCACCGCGAACAGCAGCAGGCTCACCAGCGCCAGCGCGATCACGCCGGCCTGCACGAAAGCACCCGCAATCGTGCCCGCCGCCGCCTGAGTCGATACCGGCAGGCCGGTCGCTCCGGGGGCGACCTGTTGCACTGCTTGTGTGAAGCGTTCGAGCACGCGATTGTCATTGCTGTCTCCGCGGGGGAAGACCTGAACCCGCGCACGGCCATCGGGCGCGATCCAATCGCGCGCGATTTCCGGCGGCAGGGTGTCGCGGTTGACTTCGCTTGCCTGGAGGGCAGCGCTGGCCTGGCTCAGCATCACATTGAGCGGCTCGACCAGCACCTGCTCCACCTTCTGGCGCATGGCCGGGGATGCCGCAGCCAATTGCTCGAAAGCCGCCGCCAACCGCCGTGCCTCGCGCCCATCTGTCCCGCCGCCCGCCGCGCGCAGGTTCGCCGCTGTCGCGGTGAGCGCCGCCACCGTCTCGGCATCGCTCGCAGGCGGGGCGATGTCGAACGGGTTGAGCGAAAGATCGAGCAACAGAGCCGCGTCCTGAATGATCGCGAGCTTGGCCGATTGGTCGCCGGGAATAAAGCTGTCGCGTGTGATCACCTGTGCCACTTCGGGCAAGGCCGCCAACCGCCGGGACAGGGCCGCTGCGGCGTCCGCGTCGGCAGTGATGACGTCGATGGTGTTAGGGGTGCGCAAGGGATCGCCCATCAGATCGGCGAGCGTTCGCATTGCGGGTGCTTCAGGATCGCGCAAGTGGAACGGGTTGAAATCGAAAGTGACCAGCGGCAGCGAGGCGATGCTGGCGACCATCGAAAGGCCGAAGGCCCAGAGCACCGCACCCCGACGGCGTTCAAGAAAACGGTCGATCGGCGCTGCGCGGGCGAATCCGACCTCGGCGCGGGGGCGGCCCGGCTTGATCAGCATCAGCAGCGCGGGCAGCAGCACGACGCTGAACAGCAGCGCGATGATCATGCCGATTCCCGAGATGATGCCCAGTTCGGCGATGCCGACATAGGCGGTCGGCAGGAACGCCCCGAACCCTAGGAACACCGCGCCTGCCGCCAGCATAAGGGGGCCGCCAAGCGCCAGCGCGGCATTGTTCAGCGCGGCGGCGTGATCCGCACCCGCGTGGCGCTCGGCGTTGAAGCGCACGGCGATCTGGATTCCGAAATCGACCCCGAGTCCGACGAACAGCGGGATGAACGCCACCGAGATGAGGTTCAACTCGCCCACAGCCAGCAGGCCGATGGCGGTGGTCGTCACCAGTCCTGCGAGAATCGTGACCACGATCGCTGCAACGATCCCGGCGGAGCGCGCGGCAAACCATAGGGTTGCCACCATTGCCAGCACCATCAGCAGCCCGACGACGCCAATATTCTCCTCGAGTGAGGAGAATTCCTCGTCAGCCAACGGGACTGCGCCCGTCACCCTGACGGTGACGCCGCGTTCGAAGTTGAGCCCGGCTGCACTGGCAGCGGCGAGGACAGCCTCGGTAGCCTTTTGGCCGGGCTTGAGCGCGGTGAAATCGAGTACCGGCTGGAACAGGATCAGCCGCCGCGTCGGTGCGGCAAGTCCGCCCGGACCAGACCCGATCAGCTGCTGCCACGAGAACTGCGCCGGACGACTCGCAAGGGTTGCCTCGACCGCGTCAGCGAACTGCCCGAGCGGTTTGTCGAGGCTCGCCAGCTTCGCGTTGCCGCGCTCGACCCCGAGAAGGACCGTGTCGAGTGCCCCCGCAATTCCGCGCAGCGATGGATCGGCAGCTAGCGGGCCGAGCAGGGGTTGTGCCTCGATCAGCGAGGAGGTCGCCGCGCGCACTTCGGCCTCGCTGCCGAACAACAGGCCGTGGGTCGCGAAGAACCCGCCGCCGTCGGGTCGGCGCGCCGAACGGAAATGGGCGGTGTCGGCGGCCATTGCCTCGACAAGGATCGCCGCCGCGCGTTCGGCAGCCTCAGGCGTGGTTGCATCGATCACCACCAACGAAGCGTCGGTGAATTGCGGGAACGCCGCATTGGCTTCCGCTTCCCGCTTTCGCCACTCGACAGTCGGGGAAATCAGTGCCCCGGTGTCGGTGGTGAGGGCGAAGTGGGTGGCAGCATAAAGCGCTGCTACCAGCATCGCCAGAACGGCGAAGACGACAACCGCCACCGGGCGCCGCGTGCCGAGCGCCACCATCGCGTGAATGGGGTTGCCCATTGTTCAGGAGCCCGATTTGCCGAAGTATTGCAGTTTGACCGCAATCGACTGGGTGCCACCGGTTACATCGAAGGCCGCATCGGCAAAGCGCGGCGCGTGAAAGCGCACCCGGACATTGTTCGAAAAGCCAATCCCTTCGCGCGGAATTCCCAGAAACCCGCGATCGACCTTCTTGTTTCCGTTCTCGTCATGCGTGATCTGCGCGGCATAGCGTCCCGGCGGAACGCCGTGAACGACCACCTCGACACGGCCCGTACGCGCGTTTGCCTCAGCGGAATAGGGGCATTTCGACAGGAAATTTTCCCTCGGGCAAATATCGACATGGATATTGCCGTGTGCGCTACGGGCGTTTTCAATGACGACGTGGAGCGTAGCGGAATGATCCGCGTTATGTTGTGGCTCGGCCTGCGCAGCAGCGCACGGAGCCAGCATGGGCAAGATCGGCGCAATGTACCTCGCACGGAGGTGCGACGGAGCAAAGGGGATGATGAGGGACGCGCTCGGGCCGGGGAACGCACGGGCGCGACGCGCCTGAAGCATGCGTGACGTCATCCGGCGGATCCCTCCGTTTTTCGGCATACAAGCGTGGTGAGACTTGGCCACCCCATGGCGAAAGCTTCTGCCACCGGGTTGGTCGCGGCTTTCGGATTATTGGCTTTATGCAAGGACCGCACGCCGCCCGAAAACCATACCACGTCAGCTATGGGGGCGGAGCGCCTCCGCCAGAGCAAGATGACGTGCGCCTTCCCGCAGACTGGCCATTGCTCGCATGAACCCGCCAATTGCCCGGACGAAGTCGGCGAGTTGCCCCGGGCGGGTTGCGAGCGAAATCGCCATCGCGCGCGCGCCAACCGAGCCGTCGGGACGCATCGCCAGCGCGATCGCCGGGGGCAAGGCGCGCGAGACTGGGTCGGAGATGCAGCGGGCGATCACGAATGGCAGCGCGCGCTCGGCGGCGACCTCGGCAGCGATGTGGCTCTCCATGTCCACGCCTAGCGCGGCATGCCGGGTCCCGAGTGCCCGCTTCTCGGCAACGTCGCCGATGAGGCGGCCATCAGCATAGATTGCTCCGGTTTGCGCCGCCGGCAACTGCCGAAGCAACGCGGCCGACCAGGCCGGATCGCAAACCGCCGAGATGGCACCGGTCACCTTGGTGCCGACGATCCAGTCGCCTATGGCCAACCCGTCAGCCAGCGCGCCGGCGAAGCCGAAACTGACGATGCCCTCGGCACCGGGCGCAGCCGCGTGCAGTCGCCTGCGCAAGGCCTCGGCTTCGCCGCCCCCGGCAATCACGGCCATATCCCTCTGGTCAAGCACCGCCGCCTCGCGCTGTGTGCCGGTGACGACAATAAGCCTGCTCATGTCTGATCCCCTGCCGCCGGCAAGCGAGGGGGGTCTGCCTACATTCCCCAAGCCACCCGCCGCGTGTTGCTGCGCTTGAGATTGCGATAGCGCGCCATCGCCCACAACGGGAAGTATTTGGGGTAGCCGTGATAGCGCAAGTAAAAGACGCGGGGAAAGCCGCCGCCAGTGTAGACATCCTGCTCCCACAACCCGTCCGTTTGCTGGTTGCGCGCAAGCCAGGCGATGCCCCGGTCGACCGCGGGTTCGTCCACCGCGCCCGCCGCCATCAGCCCGAGCAGCGCCCAGGCGGTCTGGGATGCGGTCGAGGGTGCCGGAGTGTAGCCCTTGTAATCGAGCGCGTAGCTGCGGCAGTCCTCGCCCCAGCCGCCATCGGGGTTCTGGATCGCGCGCAGCCAGTCGGCGCCCTTGCGGATCGCGGGATGATCAGGGCCGAGGCTTGCCGCGCCCAGCGCGCACAACGCCGACCAGGTGCCGTAGATGTAGTTGACCCCCCAGCGCCCGAACCAGCTACCATCAACCTCTTGTTCTCCTGTCAGGTAGGCGACCGCCGCGCGCATCCGCGGACTCTCGGCAGGCTCGCCGAGTTGCGCCAGCATCGAGACGCAACGCGCCGAGACGTCGGCCGTGGGGGGATCGAGCAGCGCGCCGTGATCGGCAAAGGGGATGTTGTTGAGGTAGTGATAGCTGTTGTCGGCATCAAAGGCGCCCCAGCCACCATCGCGCGCTTGCAGACCCACGGTCCATTCCTTGCCGCGCGCGATGGCCTCTTCGAAGCTGTCGCCTGCTTGCCCCCGCATACGCGCCATCGCCATCACCACCACGGCGGTATCGTCGAGATCGGGGTAATGCGGGTTGGCGTACTGGAACGCCCAGCCGCCGGGACGGACGTCGGGCTTCACGTCCGCCCAATCGCCTCTGACCTCAAGTTCTTGAAGCGGCTTTAACCAGTCGAGCGCCGCCAGCGCACGGGCCTCGTTGGCCGCGCCGCCCGCCTCAAGCATCGCGTGGGCCGCCAGCGCGGTGTCCCACACCGGGGAGAGGCACGGCTGGCAATAGGCCTCCTCCTCTCCCACCACGAGCAGCTTCTCAATGCTTGCGCGGGCAATCGCGCGATGTGGGTGATCAGGGGGGTAGCCGAGGCAATCGAACATCATCACGCTGTTCGCCATCGCCGGATAGATCGCGCCAAGGCCGTCCTCGCCGTTCAGCCGGGTGACGACGAAATCGACACAGGCCCGCATCGCCTTGGCTCGCAGCCGCTGCGGCCACAGCGGCTCGGCCCCCTTCAGCACCACGTCGAGCGCGCCAAAGGCGGCGCGCCAGACCCGCTTGGCATCGGGCGCCTGTGTGCCGAGCGCCGCGGGGCGGCCAGAGTATAGCTCGTCGACCAGAATACCCTTGGGATTGCGCGCCAGCGGGCGCTTCGCCGCCAGCACAAGCAGCGGCACGATGACCGTGCGCGCCCAGTAGGACATCTTCGACAGGTGCACCGGAAACCATCTCGGCAGCAGGATCAGCTCGACTGGCATGGTCGGCACCACCTTCCACGATCCGGCGCCGAACAGCGCCAGCTGGATCTTGGTGAAGACGTTGCAGGTTTCCGCCCCGCCCGCCGCCAGCACCGCCGCCCGCGCGCGGGCCATGTGCGGGGCATCGACAGGATCGCCGATCATCTTGAGCGCATAATAGGCCTTGATCGTCGCCGAAACATCGAAATCGCCGCCATGATAAAGCGGCCAGCCGTCATGCACATCGGACTGGATGCGCCGCAGGTAGCGCGCGATCTTGCCTTCCAGCACCGCGTCGACCGGCTCGGCGAGATAGTGACGCAGCAGGATGTATTCGGCCGGGATGGTGGCATCGGCTTCGAGCTCGAACACCCAATGGCCATCCTCGCGCTGCAAATCGGACAGGGCATCGGCGGCACGGACGGCCGCGCGGTCTGCGGTTTCGACGAGATCGACGCGGTCGAGGACTGCGGTGTTCATCATGGCGTGCTCATCCCCCTCAGCTTGCGGCTGCCAGTCGCGCCGCGGCCTCGCCCGACCGGAGCGCGCCCTCGATTGTGGCGGGCAAGCCGGTCTGGACCCAGTCACCAGCAAGGAACAGGTTGCGCCAGCGGGTCCGGGTGGCAGGGCGCCGGGCGTCCTGATCCGGGGTTGCGGCGAAGGTGGCGCGCTTTTCCTTGACGATCTGCCACGTCGGCATCGGGTCATCGCACTCGAGCGTCGCGACAATGTCTTTCCAGATTCGCGCGGCGAGCCCCTCGCGATCCTCGTCGATAATGTCGTCGGCTCCGCTGATCGTCACCGAGATGCGGCCCTGATGGCACACCACCCATTGCGCGGTCCCGCCGATCAGCGCCGTGATCAGGCGCGCGCCAGCGGGCGGCGGGCAGGCGAAATGGGCGTTGAGGATCGAGCAGAACCTGTCGGGCACAACCAGACCTGCGACGAGATCGCCTGCGACCCATGGCGGCACGGCGAGGACCACCGCGGCACCGCCTAGCGCCTCTGCCCCTGCGCCGAAATCGAGCGCAACGACATGGTCGCCCTCCGTCACGAGGCCGCGCAGCCGCGCGCCGAACCGCACTTTCACGTTCCGGGTGGTGAGCCAGGTCAACGCCGGATCGACGAACACGGCATCAAGATTGGGCACCGCCACCATCGTCCGGCAGGCACGCCCGCCGCGGGCGAAAGACTCGCGCAGGAACCGCCCCGCCAGCCACGCCGAACCTTCTGCGGGCGGACAGTTGAGTACCGCGAGCATCATCGGATCGACCACCCGATCCCAGAATGTCCCCTGGCTGTCGACCCGATCGGCGATCGTCGCGGGACCCTGCCGGCTCAGCGCGAGACGCGCCAGAGCCATATGCTCCCCGAGCCTCGTCCCCGGCGTCCTCCGGCGCGGATCGAGCACCCACCAGGGGAGCGGACTGTCATTCACCGAAAGCGTCCAGCGCGAGCCGTCTCTCAGGTCATGAAAGGCGAAGTCGGCTTGCGGTGGACCTTCGAGTCGGTCGGCGGTGCCCAGCACTCCCAAATAGCGCGCGACTGCCTGATTGCCCGAGAAGACGAAGTGGTTGCCATTGTCGATCGTCTGCCCCAGCGTCTGGTCGAAGTAGCTCCGGCAGCGCCCGCCCGCGCGCGGGGCCGCCTCGTGGAGAATGACATGCGCACCCCGCCGCGTCAGTTCGACGGCAGCCGCCAGCCCGGCGAGCCCTGCGCCGATGACGTGGACGGTGCGCGCCGACGTCACGCCTGAGGCACCTCACCGGCTTTGCCCCAACCGACCGGGACTTGCGCTATCGTCGTCAATGGAAAAGGCTCAGCCAGACGACCGAGAGAATCAGCCGCAGCTTATTGGTGCGCGGGCGGGTGCGCGGCGCGGTCCAGCCATCGCGCTCCATCTGCCGCAGCAGCCGGGCATAGGCGACCTCCATCAGGCGCGGCGCTATCAGATGGCCCTGCAACCGACCTGACAGGAGTGCGCGTGCGGCGTCGAAGTGACGGTGTGCGTCGGCAGCGAGGATGCGGGCCGCGGTGTCGATGCGAGGGTGGGCTGCGACCTGCTCAGGCGTTTCCGGCGCGATCCCGGCGGCGGCGAGCGCCTCGCGCGGGAGATAAACCCGGCCGATCGCAGCGTCCTCGTCAATGTCGCGCAGGATGTTGGTCAGTTGCAGCGCCCGGCCAAGATGATGTGCCAGCGCCTCGCCTGGCTCCTTGTCCATGCCGAAGGCCTTGACCGAGAGGCGGCCGACCGCCGAGGCGACCCGGTCGCAATAGAGATCGAGCGTCGCCCTGTCGGGCCAGCGGATATCCTCGGCCACGTCCATCGCCATCCCGTCGATCACCGCGTGCAGATCGACCTGCTCGAGCGCGAAATGCGCGACCGCCTCGCGCAGCAGTTCCGCCTGCCCGGCAGGCCTGCCAGCGTAGAGCGCGTCAATATCGTCCCGCCAGCTCTCCAGCGCGCGGGCGCGGCCGGCGCGGTCACCCCCCTGATCGTCAGCGATGTCGTCAACCGCGCGGCAGAAGGCGTAGATCGCATACATCGCCTCGCGCCGCGGACGCGGCAGGACGCGCATCCCGGCGTAGAAGCTGCTGCCAGCGGCTTGCCCGGCCGGGGTGAGTGTGTGTTGGGCGGCGATGTTCATCGTGCCCCCACCATCAGCCTGCGCAGCGCCGCGCCGAACCCGATCCGGGCCGCCGCGAACTTGCCGAGATGCACATTCTGCGACAGTGGATCGCGCCGCTGCAAAAGTTCGAGCAGCTTGCGCGCCAGAGCATCGATCATGGCCACTTCCATCCCAAGTCGCCGATCGCGAATCGCGGTCGGGAATGCCGCAGCATTGTCCAGCAGCAGCGCCGCGTCTTTTCTAAGTTCGCTGATTGCAGCTCGGAGCGCCGGACTCGCGGTGGGCGCGTCGAGCGCTTCGGCCGAGGTGCCGTGGCGCGCGAGGCAATCGAGCGGAAGATAGACCCGGTCGAGAGCGCGCCGGTCCTTGGCGCAGTCCTGGAGGTGGTTGATGATCTGCAGCGCGGCACACAAAGCGTCCGACAGCGGCCACAGAGCGCGCGCCTCGCCATGCAGGTCGAGCATGAACCGCCCGACCGGCATCGCCGAATATCGGCAGTAATCCAGCAGGTCGTCCCAGTCAGCGGTACGCAGCTTGGTGACGTCGCGTTCGAAAGCCGTCAGCAGGTCGTGCGCGTGGGTGAGCGGGACCTCGCGGTCCGCAAGCGCCTCGCGCAGCGCCAGCGCGGGGCCATCTGAATCACTGCGACCATCGAGTGTCGCGCGCATCTGTGCCAGCAGGCGAAGCTTATCCTGTC
>LSKF01000055.1 GCA_001556995.1 Erythrobacteraceae bacterium CCH12-C2 | reverse complement strand
GGGCCCCGCCCGGTCAGGTTGCATGGTCGCCGCTCGGGGGACGGGCGCCATGTGGCGGGGGCGGGATCGGGCATCGATCCCGTATCCTGATTGCATCTAGCTCATCGCATTCGTCGACTGAACGCAGATAACCCGCAAGAGATCATTGCGTCTTACGGAATGCTGCAAATTCGCTTTCGAGGGCAGCAATTCGCGCATCGCGCTCGGCAAGAGCGGTGGCCACAGCATCGGCCGGGAACAGCTGCGGGATGTGCTGCGGGCAATTGATATCCCACGCGGTCACCTCGAAGCGGATCACCTGTTCGGCCCGGGCGCGGTAGCCTTGGGGCATCAACTGTGCGGTCAGCGCGGCATCGCCTTCGATCACCTCGGCCCGGCCCCACAGCTTCACCCGCTGGCGCTGGGAGTAATCCATCAGGAAGATATAGGCCTTGGGGTTCTCGGCGAGATTGCCGGTGGTGATGAACTGGCGGTTGCCCTTGAAATCGGCAAAGGCAAGGCTCGTTTTGCCCGTCACCTTCAAGAACCCCGGCGGGCCGCCGCGATGCTGGATGTAGGGCTGTCCGTCAGCGCTGGCGGTGGCGAGATAGAAGCTGCGTACACCTTCGATGAAGCTGGCGAGCTGGGAGTCGATCATCTGGCCCATTTCCATGTCCTCGTAGATCGTGCGCGATCCCTTGCGCTCCTGCGCCGCCTTGACCGAAGACGTGAAGGCGATGTCGACTGGCCGCACGCTCATGCTGCGGCCACCTGCGGCGTCGTCAGCCAGGCCGGATCGGGTCGGGGCACACGCATGAGCTGGCGGATATGCGCGGCATTGGCGGGGCTGGTGAGGTTTTCGAGCAGCTTCAGCGCCACTTCGATCGCGGTGCCGGGGCCGGTCGAGGTGATCATGCCGCCATCCTCGACCACCGCCTGATCGACAAACAGCACGCCGTGCGCTTCCAGCTGCGCCTTCCGCTTGCCGCCCACCTGGTGATAGGTCGTCGCTTTGCGCCCCTTGATCACCCCCGCCGCGCCCAGCGCCAGCGAAGCCACACACACCGAGGCCACCGGACGGCTGCGCGCCTCGAAGTGGCGGATCACGTCAAGGAAAGGTTCGGACAGCGCCTCCTTGTAGAACCCGGCACCGTCGAAGCCGCCGGGGATCGCCAGCGCATCAAAGCTGTCCAGTTCAAGCTCGGATACCAGTGCGTTGGGGATGACCGAAAAGCCGAAGGTCGCCTTGAGCGGCGAGGTGAGCCCCGCCGAAACCAGTTCGACCGGCTCATCGCCGTCGATCGCAGCCCAGCCGAACACATCGGTAAAGCCAGCCGCCTCAAGCGGTTCGAAACCGTCGGCCAGAAGCAGGAGCACTCTTTTTGTCATGGGTATCTGTCCTTGGATGGAATTGGGTTTCATGCACGATCCCTGCCGGGTGGCAGGGGCTGGTGGTCGTAACAGCGGCTTTCGCAGGTCCGCTCGATCAGGCCTGCGAGCGGCAGGCGCCGTTCCCCGACCTTCTCGGTATCGATCCCGGCCAACCGCAGGCCGAGGAGCGCCGCTAGGACAAGTCCAGCAAGAGCCGGGCTGAGCCAACGGTGCCCGCTGTCGCCATCCACCCGTGGGGGTGGGACATAGCCCCAGACCAATTCTTCGGGCGCAGGCAGGGTGATCAGGGTCCAGTTCACAAATCGATCTCCAGCGGACCGCTGTCGCGGTGGGGCACCGCCGAGCAGACCAGCACTTCCCCTTCGGCCACAGCGACCGAGGGCTTGTTGGAATAGGCAACCTTGCCCTTGAGCAGCTTGGCCGCGCACATGCCGCAGGTGCCCCGGCGGCAGCTGAAGGGAGCACTCACGCCCCGCATCTCGGCGAGCTCGAGCAGGGTGCCGCCCTCCGGTTCCCAGCGCGCTTCCTTCGCCGAAGCGGCGAAGATCACCGGCACGCTCTCGGTCGCTGCGGGGACAGGTTCGGGCGCGTCCGCGCCCAGATCGGGACGTCGCGTCAGCGAGGACGGGCCGAAAGCCTCGGCATGGATGCGATTATCGGCAACATTGAGATCGCGCAGCCCATCATAGACCCCCTGCATGAAGCCGGGCGGGCCGCACATGTAGAAATCATAATCGCCAAACGGCAGGAACCGCGCGAGATCGGGCGCCGCAAAGCGGCCCTGCCAGGTGAAGTCCTCACCCTCGATTTCGCCCGCATCGGGTTCGTCATGCACGGTGACGAAACGCACCGCGCCCTTGGCCCTTTCGACCAGCGAACGGATCTCACCATCGAAGGGCCGCAGGGCACGGCTGCGCGCGGCGTGGACCAGCCAGGTCGGCCGGGTGCCGCGCGTGCGCAGCCCCTCGAACACGATCTGGCGCAGCATGGCGAGCATCGGGGTGATGCCGACCCCGGCCGCAATCAGCACCGCCGGGCGCTTCTCATGGCCTTCAATAAAGAAGTCGCCCGCCGGCCCGCGCGCCTCAATCACATTGCCTTCGCTGAGGCCGTGGAGATGGCCGGAAAACAATCCCTGTCGCTTGACGCTGAGGCGATAGGTGCCGTCCGATGGGGCGCTCGACAGCGTATAGGTGCGCACCACCGGTGCCGCCTCACCCGCAATACTGGCGCGCACCGGCAGGTGTTGCCCAGCCTTGTAGTTCGCGATCGCGCCGCCATCCGCGGGTTCGAGCGTGAAGGAGGCGATCTCGGGCGTTTCCTGCTCGATCCGCGCAATCCGCATGGGCCGCCAGCGCGCGGCCAGCTCGCTTGCAGCGATGCGCGCGGCGGTGTCTTCCCACGATCCGGTCATGGCGGTGTTGGGCGAGACATAGTCGGACGACTGGACCTGCCAGCGCAGCGGCAGCGCGCCGCGGCGCCGGATGATCCGGCGCGGGGTAAAATGCCACTGGCGCTCTGCCCCCTGAAAATGTTCGATCTCCGGGCCCTCGAATTCGAGTGCGGGTTCGCCCGTCAGCTGCAGCACGTCGCCGGTGGCAAAATCGATGAAGATCAGCCCAGCGCGCGGATTTGCGACGAAATTGCCAAAGGTGTTGTAGTGCAGATTCCCGGCGAAGTCCGGGATAGTGAAGCGCCCGTCGTCACCGATCCGCACGAAGCCGGGCTTGCCGCCGCGATGCGACACGTCGACCTGCCGCTCATGATCGAGATCGACGTAAGAGGCGACGAAGAAGGTGTCGGCCGCAGCGATCATCGCCCGCGCCGCGTCATCGAGCGCGGGCAGTTCCTCGGCCTCGATGGTCAAAGGTGCTTGCGGATCGCGCGCAAAGGCGAAGTCCCGCAGCCGGATATATTGCGGGCAATTGCCGAAGGCATGGCCGACGGTGACGGCAAAGCCTTCCGCGCTGACGCCATGCACGGTCCCGTTCATGCGGTTGCGCCGCCGGTTGGCCAGCTCGATGCCGAGCATGCCGATCGCGGCACCTTCGGCGATGCCGGTAGCCGCGGGGTCACTCTGATCGGGCCGGTGGCCGATCAGGAGCGAGCGCGGATCGGGCGAGCGGATGAAGCCCGGCTTGCCCATCACCAGCGAGGCCCAGACATCGCCCGCCGGATCGACCGTGCCGATCATCATGAAGGGGAGCGAGGTGTAAAAGTCCCGGTGCTGATCGGGCATGTGATCGAAAATGATCCGCGGCGCAGCCTTGGCCATGCGCTCGGCCACACCGAGCCGCTGCTGCACCGCCACCTCGCCCGGATGCCAGATCGGATGGGCGAGCGCATTGAGTGGTTCGGTTGCGGTCATCGATTGGCTCCTGGTCGGTTGAATGGGGCGGATCATCCTTGCGACAATCCGCCCCCAAAGGTGCGTCAGGCGGCTTTGCGCAGCCCGATTTCAGTCTGCTGGAAGGCGACGAAGCCGGGGAGGGCGGCGACCCGGTCAAGCCAGGCATTGACATTGGCGTAGGAGGCCAGATCGACATTTCCCTCCGGCGCGTTGGCGATGTAGCTGTAGAGCGCGATGTCGGCGATGGTCGGTGCGGCGCTACCGATGATCCAGTCACGGCCTTCCAGTTCAGCGTCGATGACCTTGAGCACGCCGTGCGCGCGGGCGATCACTTCGTCGGGGTTGAAACCCGCGCCGAAGACAGTGACCAGCCGTGCCGCCGCCGGGCCGAAGGCGATTTGACCGGCCGCGACCGAGAGCCAGCGCTGCACCGCTGCCGCTTGAGCGGGGGCTTCGGGAAGCCAGTCGGTGCGGGCGAACTTCTTCGCCGCATAGACGAGGATCGCGCTCGAAGCCGCGATCACGATGTCGCCATCGACCAGCACCGGCAATTGGCCGAAACGGTTGAGCGCCAGGAAATCCGGTGCCTTGTGCGCCCCAGCGGCGAGATCGACATCGATGACCTCAACCGGTGCGCCGATGAGTGAGAGAAACAGACGCGCGCGGTGCGCATGGCCGGAGAGCGGGTGGTGATAGAGCTTCATGGCGTTGACCTTTCCTTGGTTCGATTGCCGGGTTGCTGTCGTTCAGGGTCGACGCGAGACGAACTAAACTAGGCCCGGCGGACACAGAATGCGGAAAGGCCTCAAGTCAGTATTTCAAAAAGTGGAACGGCCAAGGGCGATCAGTCTGAGCAAAACTGTGGTTGAGGACAGTCGTGCGCTGCGAATGTCGAGGAGGATCGTTACTCTCAAAGTGCGCAAGCGTTGCACTGGCTGAAACGATCATCTTGTGATCGTCGCAATTGTACCGCATCACGGTTCGCATTGAAGCAGAGAGGTGGGCTATGGACCGATACCACGCGATGCGTGTCTTCGTCAGGATCGCGGAAACCGGAGGATTTGCCGAGGCCGCGCGTCAGCTCCACATGAGCCCTCCGGCCGTCACCCGCGCCGTCGCCGCGCTTGAGGACCTGATCGGCGCTCGCCTGCTCACGCGCACCACCCGCGCCGTCAAGTTGACTGAGGCGGGGGCGCGGTATCTCGAAGATTGCCGCCACATCCTTGCGGCGATTGAAGAAGCCGAGGCTGCCGCTGCCGGGTCCTACGCCACACCAACCGGCGTTCTGACGGTCACATCGTCAGTGCTGTTCGGCCAAATCTACATTATGCCGCTGATGACCGAGTTTCTCGATCTCCATCCGCAGGTGACGGGGCGGATGCTGCTGCTGGATCGGGTGGTCAACATGGTCGATGAAGGCGTCGATGTCGCCATTCGGATCGGCCACCTTCCAGACTCAAGCTACAGCGCAATTCGCGTCGGCTCGGTGAGACGGGTCATATGTGCTGCGCCCGACTACATTGAAGCCCGTGGACTGCCACAACATCCCGGCGATCTGGCAGACCATCGAATCATTGCTGCGACCAGTGCATGGACGTCACTCGAATGGCGCTTCGGGGCCAAGGCCGAGATTGCCGTCACTGTGAAGCCCGCGCTGTTTTCGAATTCCAACGAGGCCGCCATCGGCGCGGCGCGATCAGGTTGGGGACTGACCCGGGCCCTGTCCTACCAGATCGGCCCTGACCTAATCGAGGGTCGCTTGCAGATTGTCCTGGAGGACTTCGAACAGCCACCGCTGCCGGTCAACATCGTGCATCCGGACGGGCGCAATGCCTCTGCCAAGGTCCGCGCCTTCATCGATTTTGCGCGCGATCGCCTGCGCGCCAATCGCGTTTTCAACTGAGGCAATTTCGGAAGATGGAATAATCCATTCCATCAAAGCCGAATTATCGGCGATGTCCGGTGCATCTATTGCCAATTCGTCCCCGCCTCGGGGTTTGAATTGGAGAATATCGATGAAGAACACCTTGCTTCCGCTCGCCATTCTTGGCGCGGGTTTCGTCTTTGCGGTGCCCGCTCAGGCCGACACTTTCGACGGTCCCTATGTGGGCGTGACCGCTGGCTGGGATCGCGGTGAAGTCGATTCCAGCATCAACAGCCAGGCGATCGATGCCGAAGCCAGCCGCGATGCCCTGGTTCTCGGCGGCTATGCCGGCTACAACTACAAGCTATCCGAAAAGGTCGTGATCGGTGCCGAAGCCGGCTTCACCGCCACCGTCGATGACCGTATCCGCACGGCTTCGGCTGGAAATGACCTCACCATCGACCCGCGCTACAGCTTCGACCTCACCGCCCGTGCCGGTTATCTCGTGAGCGACAAGGCGCTGGTCTATGTCCGCGGCGGCTATGCCAACAACCGTGTTCGCACCTCGCTCGACACCGGCACCGGTATCCTGCGCGATAGCGAGAACCTCGACGGCTGGCTGGTCGGCGGCGGGGTTGAATACGCCATCACCGACAAGATCTCTGCCCGCGCCGAATACCGCTACAGCGACTTCGGCAACAACGGTGGCGATTACGAGCGTCACCAGACGCTTTTCGGGATCAGCTACAACTTCTGACAAAACGCCATGTGGCCTGCCTTGTCTGCCCGACAAGGCCTGATGAGGCAGGCCTGTAACCGAGAACTCGCGCACATGACTCATTCCCTCACCAGCCGAACCATGGTTCAGGTCAGGCTCGCCCTGAAGAGCGACTGCGGCTGCAGTCGTACTTTGTCAGCACTTGAGCGTGACGCCCGCAGCTCGGGGCTTACTGGAGCAGAGATCGATGCTGCGCTCGAGAAACGCAGCTTTGAAGTACGGACCAATGCTGCGATTGCCTATGCCTGCGCATTGCAGTCTGGCAATCAACGCGTGGTGGATGAAGCGTACCTTTGCGCCTTGCGCGTCGGCTGGACGCACGAACAGCTGGAGGAGCTTGGTCAAATTATTGGCACGCTCGCCGCCAACCCACAGACCTGACGTGGCCCCGGGAAAGCGGGCCGGACACATTTTCAGCCTACGGTTTGAAATCTGCAATCCGTCGGCGGCCCGCCATTCTAGCAATGTCTTCGTGCCATTCACAATTCCAAGGAGGCTCGAGTCATGTTGCACTACGGTGACGCCGAAACAGTAGGCTCGTCGGTCGAAGTGCTGACGAGGTTCCATTCGCATAAGAGTGCGGATGAGCGGCTGATGGCAATGGCACCAGTCCGCCTGCGCCGTGCAATCAGCTTCATCGAGCGCAACATCGACGGCCCCCTGCGGGTCGACGACATCGCTTCGGAAGCGGGTATGTCGCGGTGCCATTTCATCCGCTGTTTCAAGCGGGAAACCGGGCGCACACCCTACCAGTTTGTCATCTGGCGCCGGACGCTGAGGGCAGTCGACCTGCTTGGTGATCCCGCCATCCCGTTGGTTGAAGTCGCACTCGCCGCAGGCTTCGCCTCACAGGCGCACTTCAATCAGACGTTCCGTCGCTTGATGGGAGACACGCCGGGCAGATGGCGGCGGGACCGCATGGGTTAAGGCACCGTCCCGGGCGCTCCTCGGCCGTGCCACCGATCAGCTTCCGCCTTCGTTCAGGATTTCCATGACCAGCGCCGCAGTGCGGGTTGCCGATGCGGGGTTTTGTCCCGTCACCAGTCTTTGGTCCCGCACCGCAAAGGCCTCCCAATCGCCGGCCCCTTCGTGCAGCGCACCCAACTCGCGAAGCCGGGTTTCGAGCAGGAAGGGGACGGCCTGGTCGAGGCCGACGGCGCGCTCCTCGCTATCAGTGAAGGCGGCGAGCCGGCGACCTGCGACAAACGGCGTTCCGTCAGGCTTGCGCGCCGCCACCAGCCCCGCAGGACCATGACATACGGCGGCAATGACCTTGCCCTCGCGGTCGAACCGTTCGATCAGTTGCGCAAGTTGCGGGTTTTCCGGGTAGTCGAACATGGTGCCATGCCCGCCCGGCAAGAACACGGCATCAAAGCTTGACGGATCGACCGCGGTAAAGGCGGGCGTCGTGGCCACTTCGGCCTGGAGCTTTGGATCGTCGAGATAGCGCTCAACCGAGGCATCATTTTCGCCGCGCGGACCGAGGCTCCGCGCATCGACAGGGATCGGCCCGCCCGTGATCGAGGCGAGTGTTACTTCGGCACCGGCATCGCGAAAGGCATAGTAGGGCGTGGTCAGTTCCTCGAGCCACACGCCAGTGGGCTCATCACCGGGGATCATGCGATCGGCGGATGTGGCAATCATCAGGATACGAGGCATGTCAGACGTCCTTTCGGAAGGGCATAGGTCGCGGCGGAAGGGTGTGTTCGCGCATTATGTGGAGGTGTGGCCAAGACAGGCATGGGACGGCAACAGAAAACCCAGGAATCCTAACTGATCGGCATGAGATTTATTATATTTCAGCGACGTCACTCGAAGGGTCATGAATTTTTATCGAATTTGACGGAAGGCGCGGCTAAATGAGGCAGCGCACGATCCTTGTGTGAACCAGTCGGGAGCCTCAACTTTCGATCCATTCCTGCCAATGGCTGCGAGGATTGTCCTCGCGAGCAGTCGATGCTGAGTGAATGATCTGACCGCAGCTGTGGGCATTCCTACGTCTGGAAACAGCTATTTGGCAAATGGACTATTTGCGGACTTCGGGACAATGAGAGGAACCGCTGATCGTCCGCGAATGGCCGATCGTCTAGAATTCTGATCACCTTGCCGCATGGCTAAAGAGTGGGGGTATTCAAGGGGGTAGCATAATGGCCATTGTCTAAATTTTTAACTTCAAGTCATATGCTTAACGGTTAGCCAAAAGTCCCTCCTCCGCTACCATTCTGTCCTCCCGGTCGATGGCTAAAGCTGCGGGTTTCCGCCTGTTTGGCTGCACCCGATTGCGAAGATGTGAGCCGTTGTCGGACTGCCGCCTTCTTGATGCTTCGCAATGGCTGCCGTGGCATTCGCTCTGCCAGACGGCACGGTCGAGTTGATCATTCTACTGCAGCACCAAGCTCGTCGGGTTCTGGCAGGGTTTCGAAGTTTTCGAGGCTATCATCCTTCGGCCAAAATATCTCGAGGTCGAGCTTGTGTCACTCGATCAACTCCTAGTAGCAGGCGACGAAGTCATCCAAGTCCGCGTTGGTCGGCTTACAAGGCCGCCCGGCGTTTCACGGGCTCAATCCCCGTGATCGAACAGGGCGGGCGCGGTGTCCGCTTGGCGGCCTCAGCGACTGGCAGTCTCGAAAGGACAATGCCATGGACAAAGCCACGCTTATTATCGGCGGATCATCTGGCATGGGGCTCGTCGCCGCGCGCGATCCTGCCAAGCTTGCCGATGCGGCGAAATCCATCGCAGCTTAAGGCGGCATCATGGCTGGCCGGAACGGGAAGGAGTAAGGTTCAATGCGCATCAATGCCGATTTCGATCAGCGGGTGGTGATCCGCCCCGGCGATACCGAATGGGTCGCTTCGCCCATGCCGGGGGTTGAACGGCAGATGCTCGACCGGATCGGCGGGGAGGTCGCTCGCGCGACCTCGCTCGTCCGTTATGCGCCCGATTCGTATTTCTCGGCCCATACCCATGGCGGCGGGGAGGAGTTTCTGGTGCTTGAGGGCGTGTTTTCCGACGAGCACAGCGATTATCCCGCTGGCACCTATGTCCGCAATCCGATTGGCAGCAGCCACACGCCGCACAGCAGGGAGGGCTGCACGATTTTTGTCAAGTTGCATCAGTTCGACCCACGCGACACCGCGCAGAAGGTCGTGCGTCCGGATCCTGATGGCTTTCAGCCCGGACTTGTGCCGGGCCTCACGGTGCTTCCCCTACACGAATTCGAGGGCGAGCACGTCGCGCTGGTGCGCTGGCAGCCGGGCACGCGGTTCAACGCGCATCGCCACGTGGGCGGTGAGGAAATCCTCGTCCTCGAAGGCACCTTCGAGGACGAGCATGGCGCCTATCCGGCCGGAACGTGGCTGCGCAGCCCGCACGGTTCAGAGCATACCCCTTTCAGCACCGACGGCTGCCTGATCTTCGTCAAGACGGGTCATTTGTCGGGCGCTGCCGAGAAATGGGTGGCTGCCGCTGCAAGTTGAAGCGCAGCAGTGACAGCCTTTCCTGAGAAAGCGAGCCTGTCGGTAAAGGGATAAAGCGCCGCATTCCAGTGGCTCGCCAGGGCGGTCCCTTTCATGGGATCGGCGCCTGCACCGCGTAGGCTCCTCACCCGCCGGCATACAAATCGCCCAGCGCCGGCCGGTCAGCCGCCATCTTTTCCGCCTTGAAGTCTGCGGTGCCCTCGTGAGCAATCCGCGTCATGGTCATAGCCCCAAGTCGCTCAGCCCGGGGTGATCGTCGGGTCGGCGGCCCAGCGGCCAGCGGAACTTGCGGTCTTCCTCGCGGATCGGGTGCTCGTTGATGCTGGCATGGCGGCGATGCATCAGGCCATCCTCGGCAAACTCCCAGTTCTCGTTGCCATAGGCCCGGAACCAGTTGCCGCTGTCATCGTGATATTCATAGGCATAGCGCACCGCGATACGATTGCCGGTGAAGGCCCAGAGCTCCTTGATCAGCCGGTAATCGAGCTCCTTTGCCCATTTGCGGGTCAGGAAGGCCGCGACTTCGGCTCGGCCACGCTGGAATTCCGCGCGGTTTCGCCACATGGTGTCCTCGGTATAGGCGAGTGCGACCTTGGCCGGGTCACGGCTGTTCCAGCCATCTTCGGCAAGGCGCACTTTCTCGCGTGCAGTTTCTTCGGTGAAGGGGGGAAGGGGTGGGC
>LSKF01000054.1 GCA_001556995.1 Erythrobacteraceae bacterium CCH12-C2 | reverse complement strand
CAACTGGCCCCTTTTTAAACCGGTGCCTGGCCCGTTTTTATCCCGGTGTTGACAGCCGGGTGTGGCGTCGGTAGATCTCAATGATGCCCGTCTCGCCCAACTGCTCAACTGGACGCTCCAGCGCTTCGACCGCAGCAATATGCCCGCCGATTTCCAGCCCTATTCGGCGTCCGAAGTCGCACAACTTCGCCGCCAGCCGCTCCGCTTGGAGCGCGCGGCGACCAGGGCCAGTCTCATCGCCGCCATCGGGGACAATGAGCGGCGCAATTGAACGCTTACAGAAGGGGGTAATGACATGCACAAGCCGGCCTTGAGGGCGAGTTTCCTTTCCAGCGTAGCCCTTGCGGCGTGCTTCGCGACCGTTGCCGCCGCGCAGGAGGAAGCGGGCGCGCAGGCGGGCGAGATCATCGTCACCGCCAACAAGCGCTCGGAGAACCTTCAGGACGTGGCAATTTCCGTCTCGGCGGTCGGCGGGGATGCGCTGGAGAAGGGCCGCACCACCCAGATCGACGAGCTGGTCACCAAGGTGCCCAACCTCCAGCTGACCTCGACCGTGGGCGAAAACACCCCGATCTTCGCGCTGCGGGGCGTGTCGCTCAATGACTTCAGCCTCAATCAGTCCGGCCCGGTCGCGACCTATTATGACGAAGTCTACAAGGGCAATTTTGCGCTGCTGGGGATTGCGCTGTTCGACCTCGACCGGGTCGAGGTGCTGCGCGGGCCGCAGGGGACGCTTTACGGCAAGAACACCACCGGCGGCGCGGTCAACCTCATCAGCCGCGCGCCCAAGCTCGGACAGACCGAAGGCTACTTCAACCTCGGCTACGGCAATTACGACCGGATCGATGTCAACGGTGCGGTCAACACCCCGCTGGGCGAGAACGCGGCCTTGCGCGTGGCAGGCACCTTCGCCCGCGCCGACGGCTGGTTCGAGAACGTACTGCCGGGCCAGCCCGATCTTGCCAGCGTGCGCGAATATGGCCTGCGCGCGGCGCTTTATTTCGAACCGTCGGACACCGTCGACATCACTCTACGCGGCTCGACCAGCTACCAGAACCCGCGCAATTACGGGATCTTCGCGCAGCCCGAGGCGGTCAACCGGCCGGGGCTTTCCGAACGCCAGATCGCCAGCAACGAAACCTCACGGCGCCGCGCGCGGACCTATTCGCTGGCGCTGACTGCGAATATCGACTTGAGCGATACGCTTGCGCTCACCAGCATCACATCGTGGGACAAGGGCAACCTCAACTTCATCGAGGATACGGACGGTCAGGGCATCGCGCTGCTGGAAATCCCCTATTCCGCCCGCGCCAACCAGATCGCGCAGGACCTGCGCCTGACCAGCGATTTCGACGGGCCGTTCAACTTCATTCTCGGGGCCTATTACAACCGCGAGAAGGTGTTCAACGCATCGACCTTCCTGATTGCGCAGGATGTCGCCTCGGGCGGCGATGTCGATGGCAACGGGGTGGTCAACGACGCCGATTGCGCCGCGACGACAGCGGGCGAGGCCTGCCAGTTCGGCAACAGCTTCGACCAGATCAAGAAGAGCTTCGCGATCTACACCGACATGAGCTTCGAGCTGAGTGAAACGGTGGCCCTCAAAGGCGGCCTGCGCTTCACCCGCGATACCGGCCGCCAGCCGAATTTCATCGCCCAGCAGATCGGGCCTTCGGGCGCGGTGCTCGGGGTGACCATCCCGACCCCGGCGCAGCCGCTGAGCTACGCGATCAGCAACCTGTCAGGCAAGATCGGGGTCGATTTCCAGGTCGCCCCCGACAACCTCATTTACGCCACCTACAGCCGCGGCTTCCGCGCGCCGAGCTTCAACGCGCAGGCCTTCTTCGACCCCTCGGAGCTGAACGTAGCTGAGGCGGAAGAGGTCGATTCCTTTGAACTGGGCGCGAAGAACCAGTTCGCAGACCGCGCGGTGACGCTCAACCTTGCCGCGTTCTACTACAAGTACCGCAACCAGCAGTTCATCAACGTTGACCCGGCGACCTTCGCGCAGACCCTGCTCAACATCCCGCGCTCGCGCATCTGGGGCGGCGAGGCGGAGCTGACCGCGCGGCCTTCGGACGCGATCACCCTGCGCGGCAGCATCGGCGTGCTCGACGCGCAGATCGAGCGCGGCACGGTGAGCGGCGCGAATGTCGCGGGCAACGACCTCACCAACGCCCCGGCGCTGACCGCCTCGGCGGGGATCGATGCGACGTTCTACGAAGGCGATGCAGGCACATTCAGCGGCACGGTCGACCTGGCCTATACCGCCAGCCAGTTCTTCGATGTGGTCAACACCCCGCGGCTCGAGCAGAAGGGCTACGCGCTGCTGTCCGGCTTCATCCGCTGGGAGAGCGCCAATGGCCGCTTCAATGCCTCGATCTGGGGGAAGAACCTGACCAACGAATTCTACTTCACCTCGCGGGTCGATCTGCTGGCCGGGTTCGGGTTCGATTACAACCATGTCGCCGCGCCGCGCACCTATGGCGTGACGGTGGGGACGACGTTCTGAGAAAATAAGCGCTGAGGGAGAGAGCAGGATGAGCGGCTACAGGATGCTGATCGGCGGCGAGCTGGTGGAAGGGAGCGCGAGCCTCGATGTGATCAACCCGGCAACCGGCGCGCCCTTCGCCAGCGTTCCCCACGCCTCTAAGGCCGATGCCGATGCGGCCATCGGGGCGGCCAAGGCGGCGGTGCCGGGGTGGTCGGCGGTGCCCTTTCCCGATCGGCAGGCGAAGCTCGTCGCGCTCGCCGATGCGGTCGCGGCGCATGGCGAGGAGCTTGCCCGGCTGATCACGCAGGAACAGGGCAAGCCGCTCCCCGAAGCGATGGGCGAGGTCGCCTGGACCGAGGGCTATCTGCGCCACTATGCCACCCTCGAACTGCCCGACCGGGTGATCCAGGACGACGAGGCCGGTTACATCGCCGTCCAGCACCGCCCCCTGGGCGTGATCGTGGGGATCATCGCGTGGAATTTCCCGCTGCTGGTCGCCTGCTGGAAGATCGGCCCGGCGGTGCTGGCGGGCAATGCCATCGTGCTGAAGCCCGCCCCCACCACGCCCGTCACCGCGCTGCGGCTGGGCGAATTGTGCCGCGACATCTTCCCTGCAGGCGTGGTCAACATCATCACCGATGCCAACGACCTCGGCCCCTATCTCACCACGCACCCGGACGTCGCCAAAGTCGGCTTCACCGGATCGACCGCGACCGGCAAGGCGATTGCCGCTTCGGGCGCGAACACCTTGAAGCGGGTGACGCTGGAGCTCGGCGGGGCTCTGTTGCAAACATGGGGCACGGCCGCGCGGCGTCACCCAGTTGGGGGAT
>LSKF01000053.1 GCA_001556995.1 Erythrobacteraceae bacterium CCH12-C2 | reverse complement strand
CCTCCCCACCCGGCCACCAATGATACCATCATGCTATGGTGGCCGGGTGGGGAGGAGGGGTGGGGGGTCTGAGGTGTCACGCCAGTGACCCCTTCAGATCAAGCCCTGTTCAGCATGCACAGCTTGTGGCCGTCCAGATCCAGCACATAACCGAGGTTCAGCGTGCCCATCCCGGCGGTGACGCGCGGCCCCGGCGGGTCTTCGATCGACTTGCCACCGGCAGCGACGGCGGCATCGTGGAAGGCCTGCACCTGCTCGAGCGAATCGCAAGCAAAGCCGATGGTCGAGCCGTTGGAGCAGGTTGCTTCCTTGTCATTGATTGGCTCGCTGATGCCGAACATGCCGCCATTGTGCATCCAGAAGGCGCGCTTGTGCCCGGTGGCGGCGACGTTGATCATCCCTGGCCCCGCGCCAAGCGTGGCGAGAACGGCGTCATAGAACGCCTTGGCACGGTCAAAATCATTCGTGCCGACCATTATGTGACTGAACATGGAAATGGGTCTCCTCTCTAAAGACGGGTTGCGGATTAGGACGGATCGTGTCGCCCCGCAATGCGGTTTTCGGTAGCGCGACGTTCAGGTTGCAGGCCATAGGAGGGGGCATGCTCACCACGCTCCTCGCCGCCGCGCTCGCGCTTCAGGCTGCCCCCGCCGTGCCAACCCCGCTGTCGCATGAGAACCGCGCGCTGCTCCGCTGTGCGGCGGCCTTTGCGCTCGTCGCCAACGGGCAGGCCAATGGCGACCGCGCGGCGCAGCAATGGCCGGCCTTGGGCACCCGTGGGCGGGAGTTCTTCGTCCGGGCGATGGCGCAATTGATGGATGCCAGCGGGCTCGACCGCGCCGGGATCGCGCAGCTCGCCAGCAAGGAAGCCGAGGCGCTCACCGCTTCAGGAGAGGTCGGCAAGGTCATGCCGTCTTGCCTGCTGATGCTGGAAGCCGCCCGGATCTAATTCGTCCCCGGTTACCGGGGCAGCCCCATGGATTTGCCCAGCGATTTGCGGCATGAGCCACAACACCATGTGGCAACTCCATCAATTCCCGCTCTGCCCGTTCAGCCGCAAGATCCGGCTGCTGCTGAGCGAAAAGAACATCCCCTTCGATCTGATCCGCGAAGACCCGTGGGCGGCCTCGGACATGTTCTTCAACCTGAACCCCGCCGGGCGCACCCCGGTGATCGTCAATCCCGAAAAGCAGATCGTCATCCCCGATAGCCGGGCGATCGCGGAGTATTTCGAGGAGACGGTTGACCGGATGCCGATGATCAATGGCACCGCCACGCAGCGCGCCGAGATCCGCCGATTGGTGGCGCTGTTCGATGAGAATTTCTACAACGACGTCACCGCGCCCTTGCTGTCGGAACGGATGAAGAAGCGCATCCTGCGCCAGCCGCCCGATAGCGGCGCGCTGCGGGGTGCCATGAAGCTCGCCCATGGCCATCTCGACTATCTCGACTGGCTGATCGACAATCGCCCCTGGGTGGCGGGTTCGACCATGAGCCTCGCTGATCTGGCGGCAGCAGCGCAGATTTCGGTCGCGGATTACCTCGGCGGGATCGATTGGTCGGGGCACGAGCAATCGCGCGGCTGGTATGCCGTGTTCAAGAGCCGCCCGAGCTTTCGCCCACTGCTCACCGAGCGGATGGAGACGATCAAGCCGCCTGCGCATTATGCGCTGCTGGATGGTTAGGTAACGAAAGCCGCTCGCCTGGCGAAATGCCATTCTCGCGGAGTGCTTGTGTTCCGCACGCCATCCGGCGCGCGAAATCCTCGCTCACGCGACCTGACGGCCGCATCGCTGCGGGCGCGCAGCCGCGCTTGCGGATTGTCTGCGACAATCCGATATTGCCACCAACGAGAGAGGTATCCCCATGACCGACGACCCCCGCAGCCTGACCGACGCCGAATGGCGCGCAAAGCTCTCCCCGATGCAGTACCACATCCTGCGCGAGGCGGGCACCGAGCGCGCCTTCACCGGCGAATACGACAAGTTCTACGACGAGGGCGAATACCACTGCGCGGCTTGCGGGACGCAGCTGTTCTATTCGACCGCCAAGTACAACAGCGGCTGCGGCTGGCCCGCCTTCACCAAGCCTGCCGATAACGAGGTGATCGAGGAACACCGGGACACCACCTACGGCATGGTCCGCACCGAAGTGCGCTGCGGCAAGTGCGGCGGGCATCTGGGGCATGTGTTTCCCGATGGTCCGCCCGAACAGGGCGGCCTCAGGTATTGCATCAATTCCGCCGCGCTGGTCTTCACTCCGGCTGATAATTGAACCGAACACCCGCATTTGCCGGGGGAGAGGCCGGGTGTCCGGGTTCACCCCCGGTTACAACTTGCCTATGCAAAGCGCGCAACCCTCGTCACTGATCGGCGAGGATCAATTGGGCACAGGTTAATGTCGAAACGCGGTGAGCGGTTGCAGAATAAGGGCGCGCGGGGCCAGCGCCGTGCGGCGGCGCAGCGATCCGCCGCTCCGCCGGGCAACGGCCACGGGGCCAAGCCGCCCTCGCGCCTGTGGCGCTGGGTCAAGCGGTTGATGGTGTGGGGCGGGGCGCTGGCGGTGTTGGCGCTGGTGTTCCTCGCTTTTGCGGTCGGCTTTGCCGCCAATTCGCTGCCGGGCTACGCGACCTTGCAGGCCACCCAGCCGGGCCAGACCATCGTCATCCGTGCGCGCGACGGGCGCGAGCTGGTGGAAATCGGCCCCAGTTTTGGCGAATGGCTCGATTACGACGAAATCCCCGAAAATATGCGCAACGCGATGATCGCGGTCGAAGACAAGCGCTTCCAATCGCATTTCGGGGTTGATCCCGTGCGCCTGACGGGCGCTCTCGTCGAAGGGGTGACAGGATCGCGCGCCCGGCTGGGCGGCACCTCGACGATAACCCAGCAGCTGGCCCGCAACCTGTTTCTCAACAACAACCGCTCGCTCGACCGCAAGGCGCGCGAAGCGGTGCTGGCGATGGCGCTAGAATGGAAATTCTCCAAGGAGGAGATCCTCGCTCTCTATCTCAACAAGGTCTATTTCGGCGGGGGCGCTTATGGGATTGATTCGGCCAGCCGCAAATTCTTCAGCCACCCTGCAACGGAACTGAGCGTTGGCGAGGCCGCGATTATCGCCGGGCTGGTGAAGGCGCCGAGCCGCTATTCTCCCACAGCCGACACCCAGGCCGCAGTCGACCGCGCCACGGTGGTGCTGCGGTTGATGCGCGAGCAGGGCTATATCACCGCCGATCAGGCCGAGGTTGATGTGAGCGCGGTGCAACTGAAGGAGCCCGCCGGGCAGAATTCAGTGCGCTATTTCACCGATTGGGTGCTGCCGCAGCTTGATATCATCCTGCCCGAGACCTTTGAGCCGATCGAGGTGTGGACCACGCTCGACATCGGGATGCAGCGCGCTGCGACTGCCGCGATCGAAGCTAACACGCCCAAGAACGCGCAGGGCGCGCTGGTCAGCCTGGACCGCGACGGCGCGATCCTCGCGCTGGTGGGGGGCACGGATTACGTCGCGAGCAACTTCAACCGCGCCACCACCGCGATGCGGCAGCCGGGATCGGCGTGGAAGCTGTTCGTGTACCTCGCGGCGCTAGAGGCCGGGTACAAGCCCGAGGATGCCGTGGTCGACACCCCCGTAACGATCGAGGGATGGAGCCCGCGCAATTCCAACGGGCAGAATATCGGCGAAACCGATCTGCGCACCGCCTTTGCCTATTCGATCAACACGGTTGCGGCGCAGCTTGGCAATGAGGTCGGGTTTGGTACCGTCGCGTCGATGGCCAAGCGATTCGGGGTCGAATCCGAGGTTACCACGGTCCCGTCGATGGTGCTGGGTTCGTCGGAAGTGAGGGTGATCGAGATGACTCGCGCCTTTGCCGCCATATCCGCGCGGGGCACCAATATCGAACCCTATGGTATCACCAAGGTGACGGGCGCGAGCGGCGAGGTACTGTATCGCCGGGAAGCTCCGCAGGAGAACAAGCTGGTGCCCGATTATGTCTCTGCCGGGATCACCGATCTCCTGCAGGCGGCGGTGCAGACCGGCACAGGACGTGCAGCGCAGATTGGGCGGCCGGTGGCGGGCAAGACCGGCACCACAACGTCGAACAAGGATGGCTGGTTCATCGGCTTTTCGAGCGGGATCACCACCGGCGTGTGGATGGGCCGCGATGACGCCAAGCCGGTCCCTGGCCTGCAGGGCGGACGCGCGCCGGCGCAGGCCTTTGCCGCCTTCATGCGCTATGCGGTCAAGGATCGCCCGGTCGAGGAATTCGACGTGACCCTCGAATTGCCCGAATGGCAGCTGGAACCCGATGACGAGGCGCTGCTAGGTGAGCCGGAGGACTATTACTACATCGACGAACAGGGCAATCTGGTTGAGCCGGCGCGGCGCCCGGAAGAGCCGAGCCCGTTCGGCGTCGAGGGCGAACGGCGTCCGCAGGGACCGCCTGCTGCGGCGAGCCAGGATTTTCTGGAGGAAGCGACGGGCGGCAAGCTGCCGCAACCCCCGCGCCGTCCTCCACCGCAGCAGCCGGGGCCCAAACCTCCTGAGAACTGACAAATGAAAAGGGGCGCCCGGATACTGTCCGAGCGCCCCTTTCGTTTGCCTTAAAAGGCGATCACCGAAGGCGGACAGGCACGAATTGCGGCGGTGCGGTGCGGCGTTGGACACGCAGCAGGATCGCCTCGCGCTTTTCAGCAACAGCGGCATTGACCTGAGCGAGCAGCGCTTCGACCGTTGCGACGGTCTGATAATTGGCGGAAAGGACGATATCCCCCCGGCGCAGGCCGCGGCGTGCGGCATCGGAGTTCGGATCGACCGCGGCAATCACCACGCCCTGGGTATCGGCCGGCACTCCGATTGAGCGGGCAATCGCCTCACTCAAGGGCATGACCTGCATGCCAAGCTTCTGCTCGATGGTCTGGTCCGAGGTGCCGGGTGCCATCGGTTCTTCGGCATCGGGATCGAAGGTCTGTGCCTGCTGGCGCAGCTCATCTTCGGTCGGGCGTTTGCCGAGGGTGACGTTAATCGGAATCCGCTTGCCTTCGCGCAAAATTTCGACCGGCACCCGGGTGCCCGGTGCGAGATTGGCGACGAGGAATGACACGGTCTGATCGGCGGTCACGTCCTTGCCATTGACCTTGGTAACGATGTCGCCGGGCTTGATGCCTGCAAGGGACGCCGGGCTGTTGGTGTCGGGCAGCGATTGCACCAGTTCTCCGCGCCGCTTGGGCAGGCCGAGCGAGGCGGCGATGTCCTCGTCAATCGGCTGGAGCACAACACCCAGATAGCCGCGCTGGATTTCCTGGCCCGCACGCAGCTTCTCGACGATCGGCGCAGCGATCTCTGCCGGGATCGCAAACCCGATCCCGACACTGCCGCCCGAAGGCGAGAAGATCGCGTTGTTGATGCCGATCACATTGCCGCGCATGTCGAACAGTGGACCGCCCGAATTGCCGCGATTTATGCTCGCATCAGTCTGGATAAACCGGTCATAGGGGCCGCCCTGACCGGTGTTGCGATAGACCGCCGAGATGATCCCGCTGGTCACGGTGCCGCTAAGGCCAAAGGGGTTGCCGATCGCCACCACCCAGTCACCCGGGCGGGCCTTGCTCGAATCCCCGAAGGCGACGAACGGGAAAGGCCGCGTTCCCTTGATCTTCAGAACCGCGAGGTCGGATGCGGCATCGGCCCCCACTAGTTCGGCTTCGTATTCGGTGCCGTCGGTCGTGGTGACGGTGATCGATTCGAGCTTCGCGCGGCTGTCAGGCGGATTAATCACGTGGTTGTTGGTCACAATGTAACCATCCGCCGAGATGATGAAGCCCGAGCCCAGCGATTGCGCTTCACGGGTTTGCGGCTCCGCATCGCCGCCCTGACGGCGGTTGAACAGCTCGGCGAAGGGCGTGCCGGCAAAGGGATTATTGGCGACCTCGACCCGCTGGCGCGTGGCGATATTGACCACTGCTGGCTGGAGCTGCTCGGTCAGGTCGGCGAAGCTGGCCGGTGCGCCTGTGACCGGAACCACCCGGCTCATCACAGCACCATCATTCTGCGCCACCTGCGCGCCCAACGGCGAGCCGGTGATCAGCGAAACAGCCGCGCCGCCCACCAGCAGCGCGCTCGACAATCCGTATACATAGCGCACTTTGTTCACGTCCTCTTGGTCCTTATCCTTGTGGTGGAATGCGCAGGCCTTCCTGCGCGTTCCGCAAACCGTTGACGGGGCCAGCCCGGTGGACTGGTTGTCGCATCACAAATGCGCTTCTCAGCCCTGAACGCCAATTGAACACGGGCACGCATTCGACGGCCCTCGGCAGCCGTTGGTCGAACGCCTTAGGGCTTGCCCTTGAACTGGCGGAAATACTCGCTGTCGTCTGACAACACCAATGAACTCTGACCCTCCCCGCTCAGGAAGGTCTGGCGGTAGCTCTGCATCGCACGGTAGAAGTCGTAGAACTGCGGGTCTTTTCCATAAGCATCGGCATAAATACGGGCAGCTTCCGCTTGCGCCTCAGCCTGGATGATCTGCGCATCGCGTTGGCCGGCGGCACGGATCGTTGCAGCCTCTTCCTCGCGGTCGGTCTGCATCCGGGTGAAGGCGGCGTCGAGCGGGCGACCTTCGGGCAAGTCAGCCGTCTTGATCCGCACATCGAGCACCTGCGCGCCATAGTTGCGCGCCTGTGCATCAAGCGTGCGGGTGACGTTGGCCATGGCGGTGCCGCGTTCGGCATTGATCAGCGACGAAAACGGTCGCCGCCCCAGCTCCTGCCGCAGCACCGAGGTCAGGATCGGGAGCAACTGCGCCTCAAGCTGACGCTCCGTCCCGGCGCGCTCGACCATCTTGACCGGATCGATGATGCGATAGCGGGCATAGGCATCGACCTGCAGGCGCTGCTGATCATTGGAGAGCACCTGCGTGCGCTCCATGTCGAGATCGAGCACCCGGCGGTCAACCATGCGCACCTGTTCCGCAAACGGGATCCGGAACTGGATCCCCGCGCCGGTCTGGCCATAAGGCACATCGGGCTTGAACTTGTTGAAAACGCGCACCGGTTTCCCAGTGAAGATCACCACGCCTTGATGGGTTTCAGGGACGATCACGACGCTCGACAAGAGCGCCACGATCGCGGCGACTGCGGCGATGATGGCAAGCTTGTAGTTCTGCAAAACACTGGTCATCGCATCATTCTCCCTGCGGGCGCGCAGGCTGCGCCGGGGTAGCCGCACGGCGCTTGAGCTCCGGCAGCGGCAGGTACGGGGTCACATTGCCGGATTCGACAATGGTCTTGTCGGTGCGCGACAGCACGGCCTCCATGGTCTCGTAATAGAGCCGCCGACGTGTCACTTCGGGGGCGAGGCGGTATTCTTCGTAGATATTGTTGAACTCGCTCGCATCACCCTGCGCGCGGGCCAGCACCTGCTGCGCGACCGCGCGTGAACGGTTAATCGCGGCATCGGCGTCCTGTTGGGCCGAGGAGACGTCCTTGAACGCTTCTTCCACCCGCGCTGGCGGATCGGTCTTGTTGACTTCGATCCCTTGGACGGTGATGCCTGACCTATAGGCATCGAGCCGCGCCTGCATCGCCATGCGCACGTCCTGTTCGATCTCGGCCCGACCCTCGCCGGTCAGAACCACATCGAGCCGCTGTTTGGCGACCGCCGCGCGCATCGCCGCTTCGCCGATTTCGAGCAAGGCGTTGCGCGGATCGGCGAGCTGGAACTTGTACAGGGTCAGGTCCGAGATATTCCAGCGGATCACGTAGGACAGATCGACCAGGTTCTGATCCGCCGTCAGGATCAGCTTTTCGGTGCTGGTTCCGGGGATTTCCTCCGACCGGATCTGCGTCACGTTTTCCTTTTCGACGATCTGGATCGGCCAGGGCGCCGTGATGTTGGTACCGGAATCGAGCGTGTCGGAATATTTCCCGCCAAGCCAGTTCACCACGGCCTGCTCACCCGGCTGGACAAAGTGGAAGCTGGTCGCGGCAAACCAGATCAGCGCGACCGCACCAAGGATCACCGGCACCCAGCTCTTACCGCCGGGACGTTCAGGCAGGCGGAACGATGGGCCACCGGGGCCGCCGCCGACGCGGCGCGGGCCTTCGGGGCCACGGCTCTTGAAGATGTCTTCGATGCTGGCCGAGCGCCGCTTGCCGGGCTCGCCGCCGCCGGGCAGCCACGGATTGCGCGGACCATCGCTGCCGCCACGGTCGCCACTCGGGCCGTCCCCAGCGGGTTCGTTACCCTTCCCGGAGCCTCCCCAAGGGTTATTCTTGCCAGCCATGGCAAGGCCGCGTGCGGCCACGCCAAGTCGTTCTCTCCAACCGTCTGATCTTTGCATAACTCGGTTATAAGCACGCAATCCGGCGAAAAACAGGGGTTGGCTGCGTGAATTTGATGGTAGAGGCGTGGCGCCATGAGCAATTCACCCAATCCCCCGCGCGAACCGGCTGCCGAAGAGGCCCTGATCCGCGCTGCATTGACGCCTGAAATCAATCACCGACTGCGCTCCGCCCGGATCGTTTCGGGCCGCGCGATCATCGTTGCCGAGGCGGGCGATCTGTCCGATGCGGCCCGCGCCGAACTCGAAAGCGCGATCACCGCTGCTCTGACTCCGCTTGCGGCGATCGATGAAGTGCGCATCGCGCTGACCGGCGAACGCCGCCGCCGCCGGTTGATCGCGGTCGGATCGGGCAAGGGCGGGGTCGGCAAATCGACCCTCACCACCAATCTCGCTGTCGCGCTCGCCCGGATGGGCCGCCGGGTCGGGGTGATTGATGGCGATATCTACGGCCCCTCGCAGCCCAAGCTGCTCAAGACCGAGGGGATCAAGCCCGGCGCCACGCAGGATGGCAAGCAGTTGATCGCAATTGACAGCCCATACGGCGTCAAGGTGCTGTCGATGGGGCACATCGTCGCCCCCGGCAAGGCGCTGGCGTGGCGCGGGCCGATGACGGGCAAGGCTTTGTCGCAGCTGGCGGATGCCGAATGGGGCGAGACCGATCTGCTGCTGATCGACCTGCCACCCGGCACCGGCGATGTGCAGCTTTCGATGCTTTCGGCCCACCGCCCTGATGGCGCGGTGCTGGTCTCGACCCCGCAGGACTTGGCGCTGATTGATGCGGCGCGGGCGGGCCAATTGTTCGAGCAGGGCGAGGTGCCGATCATCGGTCTCGTCGAGAACATGGCGGGCTATGCCTGCCCGCATTGCGGGGAGATTAGCGATCCCTTCGGACAAGGCGGGGTCGAGAAATTCGCCGCCGCGCTCGACATCCCCTTCCTCGGCCGGGTGCCGCTCACCCTCACGACCCGGATCGCGGGCGACAAGGGCGAGCCGCCTGCTGCGGGCGATGATGAGGCTGCTGCCCCATTCGTGGCGATTGCCGCGAGGCTGGCGCGCTGGCTCGATACCGGGACGGTCTGAGCGATGCGGGTTTCGCGGCGCGGATTGCTGGTCGGCACAGCGGCGGGTGGAGGCCTGCTGGTCGCCTGGTGGCTGCTGCCCCGCACCTATCGCACGCCATTGGTGGCGGCCACAGGTGAGCAGGTCTTCGGCGCATGGCTCAAGGTCGCGACCGACGGCGTGGTCACCGTCGCGGTCCCGCAGCTGGAGATGGGGCAGGGCATCACCACCCTTCTCGCGCAGATCGTCGCCTATGAATTGGGGGCTGACTGGCGGCAGATCGCGGTCGAGCCCGCACCGGTTTCGGGCGCTTACGGCAATGTGCCGCTCGCCAAGAAGTGGATCGCCTTGTGGGACCCCAATTTTGCGGGCCTCTCGGCGGCGACCGATGCGATGATGGCCGAGCGTTTCGCGGGAGCTCAGCGCTTTGCGGCCACAGCCGATGGCACGTCGATCGCTGCATACGAGCTGCCCTGCCGCGAAGCTGCGGCGGCAGCGCGCGCGATGCTGGCGCAGGAGGCCGCATCGCGCTGGGGTGTGGGCTGGGAGGCGTGCGAGGTCGCAGGCGGGTTCGTGACCCACGGCGAAAACCGCGCCACCTTTGGCGAACTCGCCGAAGGTGCCTTGGGGTGGAGCCCGCCTGATCCCCCGGCCCTGCGCCCCGAACCCCCGCGCGAAGCACCGCTTTCCGCTGATGCCGAAGAAACCCCCGCATGCCCCCGGCTCGATCTGCCCTCCAAGGTTGATGGGAGCTACCGCTTTGCAGGTGATGTCAGGCTGCCCGGCATGGTCTTTGCCGCGATCCGTCATGGCCCAGCCGACGGCTCGGAGCTCGTCGGTTTCAACCGCGATGGTGCCGCCGGGATCAAGGGGCTGGTCGGCATCGTCAAGAGCAAGCGCTGGCTGGCAGCCGCCGCCGACACATGGTGGAGCGCGGACGCGGCGCTCGAGGCGATGAGGCCCCAGTTCAAAACGTCCTCACCTGTAAATTCCAACGAAATCTTCGCCCGGCTCGATACAGTGCTCAAAGGTGGTAAGGCTTTCACGATCGCTGAAACCGGGTTTGGCCGCGACGCCATGGCCAGGGTCGACATGGGCCGCCAGTACGAAATCGAGCCTGCCTATGCCGCCCCGCTAGAGACCGCGACCGCTGCGGCGCGCTTCATCGACGGGCGACTCGATTTGTGGATGGCAAGCCAGGCGCCCGAACAGGCGCGCATCGCCGCCGCCCGCGCGATCGGGATCGCGACCGAGCAGGTTGCGCTCTATCCGATGCCCGCCGGGGGCAGTTTCGATGCGCGGCTGGAGCACGACCATGCCATCGAGATCGCGCAGATCGCGCGCGAGCTGGGTCGCCCGGTCCAGCTGACCTGGTCGCGCCGGGACGAGATCATCCGCGGCCGCCCGCGCGCTCCGGCTGCGATCCTGATCGGCGCGCAGCTGTCCAAGGCGGGCGACGGCGCAATTGACGCGCTGCGCGTCCGTATCGCGACGCCGCCAGCGGCGGTGGAATTCGGCCAGCGTCTGTTCGGCAATGTCACCAGCATGGCAGCGATCCGCGACACTGAAGGCAAGCCCGACCCGCTCGCCTGCGAAGGCGGCGTGCCGCCCTATCAATTGCCGGGCCTGCTGGTGGAGCACGTGCCGGTCAACATCGGCCTCCCGGTGGGCCGGGTGCGCGGCAATGCCTATGGGCCGACCACCTTCGCCATCGAGAGCTTCATCGACGAAATTGCCGCTAAGTTCGAGCGTGAGCCGCTGTCCTTCCGCATGGCGATGCTCGGTCAGGATGTCCGGCTGGCGGCGTGCCTGCAGCGCGCGGCGCAGCTTGCCGGGTGGGACGGCGGGGTCAACCAGAGCGGGCAAGGCCTCGCCTGCGCCCGGATCGGCGAGGGCCCCGAGGCCGCTCGCATCGCCTGCGTCGCCACCGCCCGCCAGAGCGAGGGCGGGGTGAGGGTCACCCGGCTTTCGGTGGCGGCTGACATCGGACGCATCATCAATCACGATATCGCCCGCCAGCAGATCGAAGGGGGCCTTGTTTTCGGGATCGGCACCGCGCTGGGCAATGTCATCAAGCTGCGTGCTGGTGTGCCCGAAGTCTCTGATTACGCAGGGCTTGGCCTGCCGGCCCTAGCCGATTGCCCCGAGATGCGCATCGAATTCCTTGCCAGCGAAGCCCCGCCCGCCGACCCCGGTGAGCTAGGCGCGGTGGTCGCGCCGCCCGCAATTGCCAATGCGCTGTTTTCGGCTACAGGCTTGCGGCTCAGACGACTGCCCTTACTTTCGGACGGCATATGACCCGGACAAAATTGCTGCATCCCGTCCGGGCGATCCACTTTGCCCGGAAACGAAACGCCTGCCGACCGTTGGGACGGCGATGACCTGGCAGACCCAGCGCCTTCCGGGCGACCACCCCCCTGTTAAAAGCGGCTTTATCGGCGTCTTGCTGATCAACCTTGGCACGCCTGACGGGCCTGACCCCGATTCGGTGAAGCGCTATCTCAAGCAGTTCCTGTCCGACACGCGCGTGGTGGAGATCCCGCCGATCGCGTGGCAGCTGATCCTGCGCGGGATTATCCTCAACACTCGCCCGCAAAAGAGCGCCAAAGCCTATCAGAAGATCTGGACGGAGCGAGGTTCGCCGCTGGCCGACATAACGGCGCGTCAGGCCGAGGCGATGGTGGGGCGGTTCGGCGAGAAGGTCGTGGTCGATTGGGCGATGCGTTACGGCAATCCCTCGATCGAAAGCCGCTTGAAGGCGCTGATGGCGGAAGGGTGCGACCGCATCCTGATCGCGCCGATGTATCCGCAATATTGCGCTGCGACGACTGCGACGGTGTTCGACGAGATCGCCCGCGTGCTCGGCAAGATGCGCTGGCAACCGACCTTGCGGTTCGTGCCGCCCTATCATGATCATCCTAATTACCTCGATGCGCTCGCCGATGATCTGACCCGGCAGGCGCAGGCCCTCAGCTTCAAGCCTGAAGTGATGCTGCTCAGCTTCCACGGGATGCCGCAGCAGACGCTGGAGAAGGGCGATCCCTATCACTGCCACTGCCAGAAAACCGCGCGGCTGCTGCGCGAACGGCTGGCGCTGCGACCCGAGTTTGAAGGGGTGCGGTTCGAGACCACCTTCCAGTCGCGCTTTGGCCCGGCAGCGTGGCTCGAACCCTCGACCGACGCGACCCTGATGGCCGAGGGCGACAAGGGCACCAAGCGGCTGGTGGTCGCCGCCCCCGGCTTTTCCGCCGACTGCGTCGAGACGCTGGAGGAACTGGCGCTCGAAGGGCGTGACGAATTCATCGAGCATGGGGGCGAGGATTACGCCGTGCTCGATTGCCTCAACACCTCGGACCACGGCCTTGCGATGATCGAGGCGATGCTGCGCCGCGAGCTTTCGGGGTGGATTTGAGGGCAGAGTTTATTTACATCAAGGTCAGTTGCGAAATCGAACCTGATACGGAGCTCCGAGACCCCCATGGCCACCCTTGCCGAAGCCCCGCGTACTTTTGACATCGCCCCTGCCGATGCGCCCCGACACTGGAGCGAGATGCGGCTGAGCGACGCCGATCTTGCCCACATCCCCGGCGAAGCAGGTTGGCCGGTGGTTGGCAATACCTTCACCATGCTGGCCGATCCCCACGCCTTTGCCGCGCGGATGATCAAGACCCACGGCAAGGTCTACAAGAACCGCGCCTTTGGCGGCTGGCAGGTGGCGCTGATCGGGGCCGAGGCGAACGAGCTGTTGCTCTTCAACAAGGACAAGATCTTTTCTAGCGAACAGGGCTGGGGCCCCGTGCTCGACCAGCTCTTCCCGCGGGGCCTGATGCTGATGGATTTCGAGCATCACCGGATCGACCGCCGCGCGCTCTCGATCGCGTTCAAGCCGGAACCGATGCGGCACTATTCGGGCGCATTGAACCGCGGCATCGCCCGCGAAGTCGCGGGCTGGGCCGGGCCGCGCCTGTTCTATCCTGACATCAAGAAGCTCACCCTCGATCTCGCCGCCGACAGCTTCATCGGCCTGCCGTGGGGGCCGGAAGCCGACAAGATCAACGTGGCCTTCGTCGACATGGTGCAGGCCTCGGTCGCGCCGGTGCGCCGTCCGCTGCCCTTCACCAAGATGAAGAAGGGCGTCGATGGTCGGGCCTTCCTCGTCGAATACTTCACCCGCGAAACCCTGCGGCGCCGCGCGGAAGGGGGCGGGCAGGACATGTTCAGCCAATTCGCCACCGCGACCCGCGAGGACGGCTCGCTGTTGCCGGTCGACGAGGTGGTCGATCACATGAACTTCCTGATGATGGCGGCGCACGACACTATCACCTCGTCTGCCACCTCGCTGATCTATCACCTCGCCACCAACCCCGCATGGCAGGAGAAGCTGCGCGAGGAGATTTTCGCGGTCACCGGCGGCCCCGACGGCGATGGCAATCCCCGCCCGCTTGATTACGACGACCTGCCGAAGCTCGAACTCACGGAAATGGCGTTCAAGGAATCGCTGCGGATGGTGCCCCCCGTGCCCTCGATGCCGCGCCGGGCGCTGCGCGAATTCGAGTTTGGCGGGTACCGCATTCCGGCGGGTACGATGGTCGGGATCAACATCTACTGGACCCACCATTCGGAGGAGTATTGGGACAACCCCTTCATCTTCGATCCCATGCGCTTCACGCCCGAAAAGGTGAAGGCGCGGCACAAATATGCCTGGGTGCCGTTTGGCGGAGGTGCGCATATGTGCCTCGGCCTCCACTTTGCCTATATGCAGATCAAGATCCTGATGGCGCAATTGCTACAGCGCTACCGGATCGAGGCGGCGGCGGGTTACAACCCCGAATGGCAGGATTGGCCGATCCCGCAACCCAAGGATGGTTTGCGCGTCACGTTTGTTCCGCTCTGATGTTCCACGTGAAACATCACTGAGGCCGACATGACTCGGCAATGACCAAACGATGATGCCACAACGGGTCGGGCATGGCGCGCGCCCCGTCTACCCTCAAAAATCCCAGGCGATCCCGTCCTTCTCCCAATCGCCGTAGCGGGTGGGGGACAGCGGCTTGGGCTCGCCTTCGAGCGGGTCGGTTTGCTTGGGAGTGGGCACCGGGTCGTTGGTCCAGTGGGCGGGCTTTTTGAACTGCTTGGCGGCTTCGGACTTTTGCTTGGTCATGCTGATCAAATGCGCAGGCTGGCGCTTGGTTTCAAGCGGGGGTAGGGGCGCGCTCATGGCACTCCCTCCCGGACTCCCCGTGCGCCGCGCCGCGCTCCGCCTGCTCGATGCCGTGTTCCGGCGGGGCGAAACGCTCGAACAAGCCGAGGGCGCCGCGCTCAGCGACATCCGCAAGGCGCCCGACCGCGCGCTGGCCAAGGCGATTGCGGGAGAGACCCTGCGCTGGCTCACAGATCTTGACGCCCTGATCGACAGCGCGACTGCGCAAAACCTGCCCGAGGACGCCAAGGCGCGGATGGTGCTGCGGATCATGCTGGCGCAGGCGCTCCGGCTCGACACGCCGCCCCATGCGGTGATCGCCACCGGTCTGCCGCTGCTCGCAGGAGGACCGCGCCGGTTGGCACATGGGGTGTTTTCGGCGCTAGTAAAACCCGGCGCGGCGCGCCTACCCGATGTGCCCACCCTGCCCGAACCCGTCGTCGCCCGCTGGGGCGCCGACAAGGCCGCCGCCATCGCGCCGGGGCTGGCTTTCCCGCCCGAGCTTGATCTGGCGCTCAAGGATGCGGGCGAGACCGCCACCCGCGCGGTCGCGATGGGCGGGGTCACGCTCGCGCCCGGCCATGTCCGGCTGCCGCGCGGCGCGGCGGTGGAGAGTCTGGCGGATTTCAAGGCGGGCGATTGGTGGGTGCAGGATCTCGCCGCACAGATCCCCGCGCGATTGCTGGGGCCGGGTGAGGGCCGCTCAGTGCTCGACCTGTGCGCCGCGCCGGGAGGCAAGACCATGCAGCTGGCCGCCGCGGGCTGGAAAGTGACCGCGCTCGACATGTCGAAGCGGCGGCTTGACCTCCTCAAGGACAACCTCAAGCGCACCGGATTAAAAGCCTCGCCCGTGCGCGCCGATGCGCTCACGTGGGAGCCCAAGCACCGCTTCGACGCGATCCTGATCGACGCGCCCTGCACCGCGACCGGCACCTGCCGCCGCCATCCCGATGTGCTCCACCGCATAGGCGCGCGCCAGATTGCCGAGATGGTCGAATTGCAACGCGGCCTCGCGGCGAAGGCGGCGGAATGGCTGAACCCCGGCGGGGTGCTGGTCTATGCGGTGTGCTCGCTTGAGGTGGAGGAGGGCGAGGCGCAGGCAGCGTGGATCGACGCAGAATGCGGCCTCGCGCCTATGCCGATCACCGCCGCAGACCTGCCCGCGGGCCTCACGCCCACAAGCGAGGGCTGGCTGCGCACCCACCCGGGGATGCTCGCCGATCACGGCGGGCTCGACGGGTTTTTCGTAGGGCGGTGGGTGAAGAGCTAGGCCTTAACCCGTCTTCCCGGGCTTGACCCGGGACCCCGCTTTCTTCCCTCGGAGCAAAAGATAGCGGGGCCCCGGCTCGCGGGCCGGGGAGGCGAGAATGTTTCTAACTCACGCCTTCACATACTTCTGAAACGACTTGCGCAGCTTCATCAGCTTGGGCGGGATCACCGCGAGGCAATAGGGATTGCGCTGGCCTTCGCCATCCCAGTATTCCTGATGGTAATCCTCGGCCGGATACCACGCCGCGGTCTGCACCCCGCCTTCGAGGCCCTCGATCGTGGTCACCGCCTGCTTGCCGTTTTCGGCGTTCCAGCGGTGGATCGCGGCGCGGGCTTCGGCGCTTTGTTCGTCCGACAGGGGGAAGATCGCGCTGCGATATTGCGTCCCGATGTCGCCCCCCTGACGGTTGAGCTGCGTCGGATCATGGGTGCCGAGGAACACGTCGAAAATCTCGGGCAGGCTGATCACCGCCGGATCAAACGTCACCCGGATGCCCTCGGCATGGCCGGTCGTGCCGGTGCACACTTCCTTGTAGGTCGGGTTCGCCTTGGTGCCGCCGATATAGCCGCTTTCCACCTGCGTCACGCCCACCACATCGCGGAACACCGCTTCGGTGCACCAGAAGCAGCCGCCTGCGACAATTGCCGTTTCCATATTGCTCACTCGAAATCTCCGTTGGTCTGTGCCAAAGATAGGGCCGACGCCTGCAATTGCCACCATCCGCACGGCAGGTTCTTTCACTTTCCCGGGAGAGTTACACATCATGAACAAGATTATCCTTGCCCTCGCCGCCGCGAGCGGTCTTGCTCTGGCCGCGCCGGTGCTGGCCGATCATCACGCCAGCGGCGTCGATGAGGCGCACATCAAGGACACCGCCCACTTCCTCAAGATGCACGGCGAGCAGCTGTCCGCTGCGATCAACCACCCGAGCCGCGCCGAAGACCGCGTGCGCGATGTGCACCGCCACCCGGTTGAAACCCTCGCCTTCTTCCATGTCGGCCCGGAAATGAAGGTCGGCGAATATGCGCCGGGCGGCGGATGGTATTCGCGCCTGCTCGGCCATTACCTGGGGGGCGAGGGCCAGCTGGTCGGACTATACACCAACCCGCTGACTGCCACCCCTGATCCGGCGCGCCAGCAGCGCATCCGTGATCAGGCGGCGGGCTTTGGCGCAGAGGTGGCGGGCTATACTGGCCTCCCGGCGGAAAAGTTCAGCGGCATCACGCTCGACAAGGCGGCCGAGCACAAGGGCACGTTTGATCGCATTCTGGTGTTCCGCGCGATGCACAACATCACGCGCGCCGGCATCGCCGATACCGAGATCCGGGCGATGCGCACTTTGCTCAAGGATGACGGGTTGATCGGCATCGTCCAGCACCGCGCCAAGGCGGATGCGCCCTATGCCTATACCGATGGCTCGAAAGGCTATCTCAAGCAGCAGGACGTGATCGATTTCATGCGCCTCAATGGCTTTGAGCTGGTCGCTTCCAGCGAAGTCAACGCCAACGCCAAGGATCCTGCCAATCACCCCGAAGGCGTGTGGGAAATGCCCCCAACGCTCGCCACCAAGCGTGAGGACCTGAAGGGTCTGGGTGAAAGCGACCGGATGACTCTGCTGTTCAAGAAAGCCAAATAAGTCGCTAAGGGCGGCGGCATGACCGCAATCACCGTCGCCGCCCTTCAGCTTCCTCTCGGGTCCGAGGACGAAGCCGCCAATATCGCCGCCGTCTCGGCTCTAGTAGAGGAAGCGGCGGCGCGTGGTGCGCAGCTAATCCTGCCGCCTGAATTGTTCAGCGGCCCCTATTTCTGCCGCGAGGAGGACGAAGCGCTGTTCGCGCTCGCCCACCCGACGCTCGAGCATCCCAGCGTGATCGCGATGCAGGCGCTCGCCGCTAAGCTCAAGGTGACCATCCCCACCAGCTTCTTCGAGCGGGACGGGCACCACTATTACAACACCCTAGCGATGATTGGCCCCGATGGCGGGGTGCAAGGCACCTACCGCAAGAGCCACATCCCCGATGGGCCGGGCTATGAGGAAAAATACTATTTCCGCCCCGGTAATGATGGCTTCAAGGTGTGGGATGTGCCGGGTGAGGGCGGGGCCAGCGTCAAGGTCGGCGTCGGGATTTGCTGGGATCAGTGGTATCCGGAATGCGCGCGGGTGATGGCGCTGCTGGGCGCGGAATTGCTGATGTATCCGACCGCGATCGGCTCCGAACCCTACGACCCCGATCTCGACACCAGCCGTATGTGGCGGCGCGCGATGATCGGCCATGCGGTGTCGAATTGCATGCCGGTGGTGGCCGCCAACCGCATCGGCACCGAAGGCGGACAGCGGTTCTACGGCCATTCCTTCATCAGCGATGAGTGGGGCGACCTCACCGCCGCGTATGGCGCGTCTGAAACCGGGGTGCTGGTGGCAAGGCTCGACCTCGCCCGCGCGGCGACTCACCGGGCCGGCATGGGCTTCTTCCGCGACCGCCGCCCGCAGCTTTACGGGCGGATTGCGCAGGACATTTGAGCAGCACCTATCTGATCGCGCTGGGCAGCAACCGGCGGCACCATGTCTTCGGCCCGCCCGTAGGCGTGGTGCGCGCGGCCATGGAGGAATGCGCCGCGCTCGGCACCATCACCGCGCGCTCGCCTGTGATCGCGACCCCGCCGATGGGCGCGGCGCAGCGCCGCTTTGCCAATGCCGCACTGGTACTGGAAAGCGAGCTTGCCCCGCCCTCGCTGCTGGCGGCGCTCAAGCGGATGGAGCGCGAATTCGGGCGGCGGCGCGGGCAGCGCTGGGGGGATCGGGTGCTGGACCTTGATCTTGTGCTGTGGAGCGGCGGGCGCTGGATCAGCGCTGGCCTCACCATCCCCCACCCGGCCTTCGCGCAGCGCGCCTTCGTGCTTACCCCCGCGCGTGCGATCGCCCCCGACTGGCGCGATCCGGCGAGCGGTTTGACCATCGCCCACCACCATGCCCGCTTGACCCGCCCGCGCCCCATGCCTAGGTGAGCGCCCTTCGCGCCAAAGCGCCGCGCCAAAGCCCCAGTGTGGACCCGTAGCTCAGTTGGTAGAGCAACGGACTTTTAATCTGTAGGTCTCGGGTTCGAGCCCCGACGGGTCCACCATTTGGGTTTGCGCAGCCGCATCCGCGATACGACATCTGTGGCCCTTGCGGCCGCTTGCCGCTCCCGACACCTCGACATTTCGCCTTGCGTCGACCACTGACCGGCACATGACGGTTGCGAACGAGGATCTACCCACGCGCTGGCGATTGTCCGGATGGCTGGCGGCTGTGTTGGTCGGAAGCGTGGCTCCAGTAGCCGCGTTGCTGATTGCTGGCGATGCGCTGGCCGCCGGGCCAATTATCGCGGCCGGGATGATGGGGGCGGGAATGATCTCCGCCGCTGTTGCCGGGAGTCTTCGGATCGGGGTGCTGGTTGCTCTGATCGATGGCGTTGGCCTGATGCTGTTCGCACGAGCGCTCGGCATGGCGGCCCTGCCTGATCCCGCCTCTGCCCTTGTTGCCCTTGTCATCGCCAGCATCAGCTTTGCCGCGCGCGGCGCCCTGTTTGCGCGCTCGGCAGCCGAGCGCGGTTGGTGGATCGCGGTTGCGGTGGTCGGGGGAGAGGCCGCCGTGGTGTTGACCGCCTTGGCCGATCCGAGCGCCTTGCCGGGTTTGCTGCTGGCGCTGCTTCCGGCGCAATGGGCGAACATCGCGATCCATGCGGCGCTGACCGGCACCGGCGCGCCCGTCGCCAGTGCGGCCTTGCTCGCGCTTGGCGGCACGGCGGCTGCGACCTTGCTGGTGGCTAGGCTCTGGCCGCGCCGCTGGCCCTACATCGTGATGTTCACGACATGGATCAGCCTCTCCGTGCTTGTTTGGCAGAGGTTGGAGGCTGCCGTTTAGGCGGTGGGGGCTGCTTCAGCCTTCCTTCTTCCGATCCAGCCACTGGGCTGCCCTGACTCCGCCGGTGATCAGGAACGGCACCAGCACGAGGCTCAGCACCACCTTGGCGAGCACCTGGCCGATCATCAGATCGGTGATGTCGAACTCGCCATAGAAGGCGAGGGTGATGAAGATCACCGAATCGACCGCTTGGGACAGCGCCGAAGCGATCGCGCCGCGCACCATCAGGCCGATGGTCGTCTCGCTGCCCGTGCCGCGCAACCGGTCAAAAATCCAGATGTTGAGCAAGAGCGAGGTGATGTAGGATGCTGGCCCCGCCATCCACACCCGCCAGGTCGACCGATGCACCCGCTCGAAGGCGGCGAGATCATCGGGACGAAAGGCGACCATTTCGGACGAGGCGGGCAGCGCCAGCACCAGCCACAACAGCAGCGCCGAAAGTCCGAGGGGCAGGAACCCCCACCACACGATCCGCTGCGCCATCGCCCGCCCGTAGAGCTGAGATAGTGTGCTGGAAATCACCACCAGCATGAGGAAAGGGAAGATCCCGCTCTCCACGGCAAGGCTGGTGGGCCACAGTTGCACCTGCTTGAACGCCAGCACCCCCGCCAGCACGGTCATCCCGCCGTAAAGCAGGGTAAAAACGAACACGCCCAGCGGCATGTTGGCGGTCGCATCAGGGGCCTGCGCGGCGGGATCGTTTTGGTCCATCATCTGCTTGCTAGCCAGCGCGATACCAAAAGGAAAGCGCGGCAAAACTGTCTGTCACCGGGTCACATGCAAGTTTTGCGCAAGGCGGCCCCGCTCCCCGCTTGCAACTGACAGTGCAAACTGCCACGCCTAACGCTTGTTCGTGCCAAGCCTGATCTTGCGCGCGAGAGGGGTCACAGCTTTTCCAGCCAGATGAAGGGCCACTTGCTGCCGTGAACGAGAGTATCACGTCCATTCTGCTGAGCCTGGGCGGGGTCGCCGCCATTCTGGCCATCGCCTTTGCACTGTCTTCGGGTAAGCGGAGGATCAACCTGCGCGTGGTGGGGTCAGCCTTTGCGTTGCAAGCCCTGACTGCCCTGATTGTGCTGCGCACCGATGCTGGGGTCGCGGTGATCGGCGGCCTTTCGCAAGGGGTGATCGCGCTGCTCGACTTTTCGAAGGTCGGCATCACCAGCGTGTTCGGGCCGATGGAAAACAATCCCTTCGCCAACACCTTCGTCATCGCCGCGCTGCCGGTGATCGTGTTCTTTGCCGCGATTGTCTCGATCCTCTATCATCTCGGGATCATGCAGCGCTTGGTCCGCTGGGTCGGCGGAGCGATCGGCTGGATCACGGGCATCAGCAAGGTCGAGGCCTTGGGCGCGGCAGCAAACATATTCGTTGGCCAGTCGGAAAGCCCGCTGGTGGTGCGCCCCTATCTTGCGGCCTTGGCCCCTTCCGGGCTGTTCACGCTGATGAGCGTTGGCATGGCGGGTGTGGCGGGCACGATCCTTGCCGCCTATGCCAGCTTCATCGGCGAAGAAGCGGTGCCATTCCTGCTGGCGGCGGCCTTCATGTCGGCACCCGGCGGGATTCTGATGGCCAAAATCATCATGCCGGATGACACTTCCGCCCTGGCGGGGCGCGATGATGCGATTGGTGTCGCCGCCGTGGCCAAGGCGCGGGGACGCAAGAACGCCCTGACCGAGGCCACGCGGGTGGTGATGTATGACGAGAACGGGCAGGAGGTGGAACTGCCTCAGGCCCGGATCAGCGCGGTTGGCCCGGCAGCGATGGTTGAAAGCGGCAAGGCTGACGAAGTCAGCGCGGCTGAAACCTTCGAGGAAGGTCAGCGTCCCGCCAACATCATCGAGGCCGCTGCGCAAGGCACCCAGACCGGCGTCAAGCTGGCGGTCGCGGTGGGGGCGATGGTGATGGTGTTTGTGGCGCTGGTGGCGCTCGCTAACGGGATGCTGGCGGGGATCGGCGGCGGCATCGCGAATATCGCCGGGCAGGTCGGCGTGCCGCTTTCGCCCGAGGCTTCCGCGTGGCTTTCGGGCCTCAGCTTCCAGCAGTTGCTCGGTTACGTCTTTGCCCCGGTGATGTTTCTGATCGGAATTTCCGATTGGGAACAAGCGCGGATTGCGGGCGGCCTGTTTGGCACCAAGATCGTGCTCAATGAATTTGTTGCCTTCATCGATCTGGGCGCGATGCAGGCGGGAGAGCTGACCGAGCGGAGCCGGGCGATCATTACCTTTGCCCTGTGCGGCTTTGCCAATTTCTCCTCGATCGCGATCCAGATGGCGGTGACCGGCGGTCTGGCGCCGAATCAGCGCCCGGTGATCGCGCGGCTGGGGCTGAAAGCGCTGGCAGCCGGTAGCCTCGCCAACCTGATGAGCGCGGCGCTGGCGAGCCTGTTCCTGCCGCTTTGAAACGCTTGGCAGGAGCCGGGGGGCGGGTGTAAGGGCGCGCATATGACCACGATCGCCCATGACATTGCGAGCGTCTCGCTCGCGCAACCGCTTGAAACCATCGCCGATGAACTGGGGCGCAGCTTTGGCGAATATGGCTTTGCCGTGGTGCGCGACCACGGCATTCCGCAAGATCTTATCGACGAGGCCGAGCGGGTCTCCAAGGCGTTCTTCGCGCTGCCGGACGCGGTCAAGCGCGCCTACAAGATCGAAGGTGGCGGCGGCGCGCGCGGCTACACCCCGTTCGGCACCGAAAAGGCCAAGGACGCCGAGGTGTTCGACCTCAAGGAATTCTGGCACGTCGGGCGTGATTTGCCTGAGGGCCACCCGCTCAGCCAATTCATGGCCCCCAATGTCTGGCCCACCGAGGTCGACGGTTTCCGCGACACGATGAGCGCGCTGTTTGCCGCCTTTGAACAGGCGGGCGCGCGCGTACTTGAGGCGATTGCGCTCCATCTTGGCCGCCCGCGTGATTTCTTCGCAGCCAGCGTCGAAGACGGCAATTCGGTGATGCGGCTGCTGCATTATCCGCCGCTTGGCCCCGACGCGCCCGAAGGCGCGATTCGCGCTGCGGCGCATGGCGATATCAACACCATTACCCTGCTGCTCGGGGCCGAGGAAGCCGGGCTCGAACTCCTCACCAAGCAGGGCGAGTGGCTGCCGATTCCGGCGGTCAAGGGCGCGCTGGTGATCAATGTCGGCGACATGCTCGAACGCCAGACCAACGGGCGCTTGCGCTCGACCACGCACCGGGTGGTGAACCCGCGCGGGGAAGCGGCCCATCGGGCGCGCTATTCGATGCCGTTCTTCCTGCATTTCCGGCCCGATTTCCTGATCGAGCCGCTCCCGGAATGCATCGACGACGGCGCTGCCAACCCGCCGCCCGCGCCGATCACTGCGCATGATTTCCTGATGCAACGCCTGCGCGAGATTAACCTCGCCTGAGGCGCGGTTGGCGCGGCTAACGCGCTGATTGCAAAAACGCTCGCGCCGTTGCGGTGATGCAACACATCGCCCGGAAGTGGCGGAATTCCGCGTGTTAGTGGCGGCTCCCGCAGGATTTTACGCGCGCGGCGCCCGCGCGTGCCCAAACCGTTTCATCAAATCGTCACAGAACTGTCGCTTTGGCGCAAGCGTTCCGGCTTAGAGCCGCCAGCGTTACCTCCTCTCCATTGCTATCAGGGGCTCCATTTATGAAGCTTAAGTATTTCCTTGCCGCGAGCATCGTCAGCCTCGCCGCGACCACCACGATTGCGACTCCGGCTTTCGCGCAGGAAACCACGTCTTCGGTGCGCGGTTCGGTGACCGACGAAAATGGCAACGCCATCGCAGGCGCAACGGTTGTCGTGACGCACGTTCCGTCGGGCACACGCTCGACCCAGACCACCGATGCGAGCGGGGGCTTCAATGCCGCCGGTCTGCGTCTGGGCGGCCCTTTCACTGTCAGCGTCAGCGCGGATGGTTTTGAAGCAGCCGAGCAGGAAATCGGGTTCCTGACCGCGGGTCAGGCTCAGCGTATCAGCGTGCAGCTGGCCGAAGCCGGTAAGACCATCGTGGTTTCGGGCGCACGTCAAAAGTCGGCCATTTCGCTCGCCACGGGTGCTGCCACGGTTTTGAGCGCGCGCGACATTCTCGGTATCGCCAACGTCAACCGCGACATCCGTAACCTCGCAGCCCGCAACCCGCTGGTGAACCTGGATGCGACCAATGGCAACGCGATCAGCATTGCCGGACAGAACAACCGCTATAACCGCTTCACCGTTGACGGCGTCGCTTTCGGCGATCCCTTCGGCCTCGAGTCCGGCGGTCTCGTCTCGGCGCGCGGCCCCGTGCCGCTCGATGCGATCGGCGAATTCGCCGTGGAAATCGCGCCGGTCGACATTCAGCAAGGCTTCTTCCAGGGCGGCGCGATCAACGCCCAGCTCAAGTCGGGCGGCAACCGCTTCACCTTCCTCGGCAGCGCTTACTATCAGGACGACAGCCTGCGCGGCGACCGGGCCGACAACTTGATCCGCGTCGGTTCGTTTGAATCGCAGATTTATGCGGCGCAGGTGACCGGCCCGATCATCAAGGACAAGCTGTTCTTCGCGGTCACCTATGAACGCACCCGTGACACCGTGCCCTCGGACGTCGATCCTTCGCAGCTCGGCATCACCGATGCGCAGATCACGCAGATCAGCGGCATCGCCGATTCGGTCTATAACTTCGACACGCTCGGCGTCGCCGACTCGATCGTCGAAAGCGATGACAAGCTGGTTGTGAAGCTCGACTGGAACATTGCCGACGGTCACCGCCTGACCGGTACCTACATCTGGAACGAAAGCGCACTGCTGGCTGGTCAGACCGGCGTGGGCCAGATCAATGCCAACAACCCGACCTTCAGCCTGCTGTCGAACAACTACACGCAGGGCGCGGTTAACCATTTCGGGTCGATCCAGTCCAACAACCAGTGGTCGGACAGCTTCTCGACTCAGCTGCGCGTGTCCTATGCTGATTATGTGCGCCTCCAGGTGCCGGTCGGCGGCAACCGCGACTTTGGTCAGTTCCAGGTCTGCCTTGCCGACAATCCGTCGGCTCCGCCGCTGGCTTGCCCGGGCGGCATCCGCCGTCTCCAGTTCGGCCCTGACATCAGCCGTCAGGCCAATGAGCTCGACAGCCAGAGCCTGAACTTCGAATTTGCCGCGACGCTCAAGCTCAACAACCACTCCGTCAAGTTGATCGCCGAGCGCCGCACGCAAGACATCCGCAACTTGTTCGCACAGCGCGTTTCGGGGGCTTGGTACTTCGACGGTATCAGCGACCTCCAGGCTCGCCGCGCCAACGAAGTCGACATCGCCGTGCCGCTGCGCGGCGGCATCGAAACTGTGACCGCCGATTTCCAGAACAACAGCTGGACCTTCGGGATCATGGACACGATCGACGTGACCGACACCCTGACCATCGTGGCGGGGATGCGCTACGACCTGTTCGACACGCCGGACGAGCCGTTCTTCAACCAGGATTTCCTCGGTCGGTTTGGCTTCCCGAACACCGCGACCCTCAATGGTCGTGACCTGTTCCAGCCGCGCTTCGGCCTCAACTGGCAGGCGACTGATCGTCTGACGGTCCGCGGCTCGGCCGGGATCTTCGGTGGCGGCAACCCCAATGTGTGGATTTCGAACAACTATTCGAACCCCGGCCCGACGCTGGGCCGTGTGCAGGTGCGCCGTGTTCCGGGTGCCACCCCGGCGCAGGACACCTTCACCGTTTCGGGCATTTCCGGCCTTTCGGCGGCCCAGCAGAACGCCATCGGCGCGGCGACCCTGAACGACGTTTCGGGCGGCACCGGCATTCCGCAGTCGCTGATCGATGCGATCCGCACCACGGGCACCGCCGCTTCGCCGACCAACGCGCTCGACCCGAACTTCGAGCCGCTGTCGCAGTGGCGCTTCTCGGGTTCGGTCGACTATGAAGCCAATCTCGGCTTCCTTGGCGATGGCTGGAACTTCGGCGTCGACGTGATCTATTCGAAGGTTCGTGATGCGCTCGAGTGGACCGATCTGCGTTCGGTGCCGAACGGCGTTCTGCCGGACGGCCGCACCCGTTACAACATCCTCGCCGGTCAGACCGGGGTGAACACCGACGTGCTGCTCACCAACTCCGATTACGGTGACAGCTTCGCCGCGGTCGCCCGGTTCAACAAGCGGTTCACCAACGGCTTCTTCCTGAATGGTGCCTACACCTACAGCGAAGCCAATGATCAGAACCCGGGCACGTCGTCGGTGGCGTTCTCGAATTATCAGAACACTGCCGTGGGCGACCCGAACTTTGCGGCGCAGGGCATCTCGAACTATCTGCGCGATCACCAGTTCCGCCTGGTGGCCGGGTATGACGCTGAGCTGTTCGGCGACAACATCACCCGCGTCGAGTTCTTCTACAATGCTCGCTCGGGTCAGCGTTACAGCTACACCTTCGCCGATCAGGCTGCAGGCTCGGCCCGTTCGAGCGTGCTCGGGGTGACCGGCCGTAACGAGCGCGGTTTGCTCTACGTGCCCAATGTCAGCAGCGCGACGGCTGACCCGCGGGTTCTCTACGCACCGGGCTTTGACTTTGCCGGCTTCCAGCGCTTCGTCCAGAATTCGGAACTGGCGCAGTATCAGGGTGAAGTTGCCCCGAAGAACATCGCTCGCGCGCCTTGGGTGCACAAGCTTGACCTCTCGATCCGTCAGCAGGTTCCGCTGCCGCTCGGCGGGAAGATCGAGTTCTCGGCGGAAATGGAAAACGTCCTCAACTTCATCGACAAGGACCTTGGCACCATCCGTCAGGTTGGCTTCCCGTACACCGCCCCTATCGTGAACGTGCGCTGCCTGACCACCCCGGGCAATGCCGCGAGCGTTGCTTCGGTGGCGCAGCCCTGCGCGCAGTATCTCTACGAGAACCGCAGCGCCGGCGGATTTGCCGCACCGGTGGAAGCGACCAACATCAATGGTTCGCTGTGGGGCGTGCGTTTCGGGGTCCGCGTGACCTTCTGATCGCGTCGCTATCGCTGAAACAAGGAAGGGGCGGTCCGGCAACGGGCCGCCCTTTTCCTATGGCCAAAGGGTGGTTGGTTTGGGGTGCGCTTAGGGTCAGCCAAGCTGCGATCACCGGTCGGCAGCGCGGCGCTCTATGGTGCCTCGGGCAAAGGCCAGACCATCGGCCAGCATCAGCAGGTCGTTCGCCAAAGCCTCAACCGCGGTGGTGCTCTCCCCCTGCGTAAGCGCATATTCCAGCGCGGCGGCGCAATCACCAAGGTCGGGTTCGCCGAACAGGGCCGCCGTCCCGGCCAGCTTGTGCACCAGCGTGATCAGCTGCTCACGCGAGGTGGTGGGCGCGGTTGTCCCTGCCGTCACGTCGCCTCCCCATGCTGAACGCACCGCTTCGATCGCCTCGTGCCGACGCTCCTGCCAGCGCGCCACCAGGCGGGGCGACATGGCCAGCGCCGAGACCCGGTCGCGCATGTTGGGTGAAGCTGCTGACGATGTCGCTTCGATGATCCGGGTCGGCAACCAGCGTTGTAAAGCGCGCGCGAGGTTGGCCAGCGCGATGGGCTTGGCCAGATGCGCCTGCATCCCGGCGGACCGCGCAGCGGCGATATCCTCGGGAAAGGCATTGGCAGTGAGGGCGATGATCGGCAGCAGGTCGGGCCCGATCCCTTCCGCCCGGATCGCGCGGGCTGCGGTGTAGCCATCGCAATCCGGCATCTGGACATCCATCAGGATCAGATCGAAGGGGCGCCCGCGCATGATCGCTTCGATCACCATTGCGATCGCCTCGTTGCCGTCTTGCGCCACCGCCACGTCTTGCCCGCAGCGCTCCAGCATCTCTGTCATCAGCAGCAGATTGATGTCGTGATCTTCGGCCAGCAGGATGCGTGAGGCCCGGGGGAGGTCAACCGGGAGCAGCGGTTCCGGCTCCGGGGAAGGCTGTTCCGGAGCGACCAGCATGGCCGGAAGTTTCAGCGTGAAGCACGAGCCGATGTCGGGCGTGCTCTCAACCTCAACCCGCCCGCCCAGCAGCCGCGCCAATTGCCGACTGATCGACAGGCCAAGCCCGGTGCCGCCGAACCGGCGATCCGTATCCGCTTCGCCCTGCGTGAAGGGTTCGAAGATGGTTTCCAGCCGGGACGGGCTAATGCCGATCCCGCTATCACAAACGGAAATGCACACCTCGTCCCCGGTCACCGCGTAGCTTAGCCGGATGTGTCCGGCTTGTGTGAACTTGACCGCATTGCCGATCAGGTTGAGCACGATCTGCCGCAGCCGCAGACCGTCGGTCAGCACCCATGGATGCTGGGCCGCGCCCTTCGCCCGATCCGGCGCATTGCGGCAAGGGTGCTCAAACTCGAGTGTGAGGCCCTTCTTTTCGGCGCTGATCTGATGGAGGGCAGCGCATTCGGCCAGCGTGGCGTGCAGATCGACGGGTGCCGGGTCAATCGCAAACTGGCCGCTTTCGATCTTGCTCAGATCGAGCACGTCGTTGAGCAGCATCATCATCGATCGGCCCGAACGCACGATCATATCGGCATAACGGCGCTGATCCTGGGCAAGATCGCCTTGCAACAGCAGTTCCGCAAAACCCAGCATCCCGTTCATCGGGGTGCGGATCTCGTGGCTCATGTTTGCGAGAAATTCGGATTTGGCCCGCGCCGCATTTTCCGCATGGCGCCGCGCGCGGGTGAGCAGCAGCTCAAGCTCGACTCGCTCGGTCACGTCGCGGGTTGCCACCACGATGCCCTCCGCCTCCCACGTATTCGGATTGCGCACCATCGCGGCATCCGCTTCGAGGAAGACAGGCGTGCCATCGCGGGCGTCGCCCAAACGGCGATAGGTGACGCGCTCCTTCTCGCTCTTGCCCGTGATCAATCGCTCCATCGCCTCCGTTGCGCGTTGGTGCGCTTCGGGGTGGAGCCGGGCCTCTGCCGGCTTGCCAATGAACGTCTCCGGCGCCGCGCCCAACACCTCGCGCACCGAAGGCGAGGCATAGGTACACACGCCCTCAAGATCGAACCGCAGCACCGCATCGGTGATGTTATCAGCGAGCAGATCGAGTTGCCGCTTGCCCGCCTCAAGCTCGGCCATGATCCGGTCGCGGCCGGCAAGGATGGCCGCCACGGGCAAGCCGGTGAGGAAGTTAGCCGCGATGAAGGCCTGAAGCAGATGCAATTGCGCAATGCCCCCATCGCTGGCAGCAGCAATCGGCCCGAGCCCCGCCCAGGTCATCGCGCCAGCCACGATCGCCACCCCCCCCACGTGCATCGCCGTGCCCACGCTGCCCAGCCGGAAGGCGTGGAGCAGCGTGATCGGCTGGATCAGGAACATCAGCGGATAGCGCGCCTGATCGAAGACCAGAAAGGCGCAGATCATCCCGCCAAACAGCAGCACTGCGCCTTCCACCGGCCGCACCATCATCGCAGGAGCGCGGCCAGTGAACATGTCGATCAGCAACAGCGCCGTGGGGACGATCAATACCATCGCCATGCTGTCGGTGAGAAACCATGTGGTCGTTGCCGTGTGCACTTGGCCAAGGGTGGTGCCGGTGACGGGCGCGATCAGACAGGCGGACACCAGCGGGCCAACCAGCCCACCGGCCCAGACCACATGAGCTAGATCGGGCAAGCGCTGCATGTCAGGCTCCCAGCCGACCGCCCTGCGCGTGATCGCGAGGACAACGCCGATCTCGATGACGTTGGCGAAGGAGAAGAGCAGCGAAACATGCTGCGGCAGCATTACGGTGACATTGGCCGCAAGACTGGCGCACAGGACGGCGATCAGAAAGGGCCATTCATTGCGCAGTCTGACGCGTAACAGGAAGGCCACGGCGCAGGCATTGGGCAGCCAGATCGTGCTGACGACATCGCCCGCGCGGGAGATCACGAGGCTGAGGCAGGCCAGCGCCAGATAGGCCAAGCCGCCAAGGATCGCGGCATACACGCTTTGCCAGTCAATCCGGCGAGAGCCAATCAGGACCTTGCTTTCCGACATTATCGGCCACGCTGTGCTGGCCGTGCCGGCTGCAGAGCGCGCTGCCCTGCAACGGCGCACGCGGCTGCGCCCCGCGCTTTCGCCAATTGCGTCAGCAAGGCATCCGGCATCGGGGATTTGGTCCCGTTGCCCGCATCATGATCTAGGCCGCGATCGATCCCACGCTCCATCGCAAAGGTTTGCTGACATGCTATAGCGTGAGGCGCGGCCGCTTCAGGCGAAACCGCTTCCAGAATGGAGCATTCGGGGCACGGACTTTTATCCATGGCAGGCGGTACGGGATTTGGGATCAAGCGGAACCGGCCAAGCTGGCCGCTGATTATCGGCATTGTGCTGCTGCACCTCGCTGCGCTTTATGGTCTCGCCCGCGCGCTTGCGCCTGATATGACGAGGGCGGTCGAGGATGAGGTGATGTCCGCCTTCACCGTGACCATCACCGCGCCGCCTGATCCGCCGCCTCCCGATAATCGCTCCGAACCGGATGAAGGGGCGCAGGGTGACCCGGGTAGGGCGGCTGTGGCCCAGCCTGTCTCGCGCCCCTCCAGCGCGGTCCCCTTGCGTGACGACCCCCAGCGCCCCCGCGCCACGTCAACAGGCTCCGCAACCGAATCGGGCGCGGCGGCAGCCGGTGCGGGTACGGGTGCGGCAGGGTCGGGGCTCGGCACCGGCAGCGGCAATGAAGGGCGCGGCGGCGGGGGCGTGACGGTTTCCAAACCGGTCCATATCTCGGGCAGCATCGACAATGCCCGCGATTTTCCGGTGCCCGAGGGCGGTCGCGCCGCGCGCCGGGGCACGCAGGTGATCGTCCGAGTAATCGTCGGCACCGATGGCCGTGCGCGCGATTGCAGTGTCTATCGCCCCAGCCCCGATCCCGAGGCCGATCGCATCACATGCCAGTTGGTCGAAATGAGGCTCGGCTTTCGTCCGGCGATGGACGCCAATGGCAATCCGGTCGCGGCCCCCTTCTATTGGCGCCAGCAATGGTTCTGAGCCTTGCTGCCGCCGCCGCGCAGAAGGCGGGCATTACTGATCGTTGGGGCTCGTTTCCCATCAGGCTCCTGATATAGCCTCACCCAAACCGAGAGATATGCTTGTGACTGCGATTTACCCGGTAATCCTGTGTGGCGGCAGCGGGACACGGCTGTGGCCGGTCAGCCGCACGGCGATGCCCAAGCCCTTTCTGCCGCTGGTGAGCGATGAAACGCTGTTCGAGCAGGCGGTGCGCCGAGTGGCGGGGGATGATCGCTTTGCCGCGCCGATGGTGGTGGCTGGCGCGGCCCATGCCGACCTCATCACCGCACAATTGGGCGATACTCCCGGCGCGCGGCTGGTGATCGAGCCTGCGGCCAAGAACACCGCCCCGGCGATCGCGCTTGCCGCGGCACTGCTACCTGAAGATGCGGTGATGCTGGTATGCCCGAGCGACCACCACATCGCCGATAGCGCCGCTTTCCGTGCGGCCGCGCTGGCCGCCGCCGCGCTGGCGCGTGAGGATTATCTCGTCAGCTTCGGCATCGCCGCTGATCGGCCCGAGACCGGCTATGGCTATCTGCGCCGGGGCGAGCCGCTGGCGGGCGGCTATGCAATCCGCGCATTCGTCGAAAAGCCCGACCGTGCCCGGGCCGAGGCCTATCTCGCCAGCGGCGAATATAGCTGGAACGGCGGCATCTTCGCTTTCCGCGCCGGGCACCTGCTGGCCGAACTGGCGGCCTATCGCCCCGCAATGGCGGCGCTGGTGCAGGAGGCCGTTGCGGGTGGACACGCGGACGGCGCACGCTTTCACCCCGCCGCAGCACCCTTTGCTGCCATCGCGGGGGATTCGATCGACTATGCGGTGATGGAAAACACCCAGCGCGCCGCCATGGTGCCCGCCGACATGGGCTGGTCCGACATCGGCAACTGGGCCGCGCTCGCCGACGCGCTGGCTGACAGCGCCGACAGCGCGGGCAATGTGGCGCGCGGGACGGTTGACTTTGCTGCCTGCAATGGTGTCTTCGCCATGAGTGATGGTCCGCGTATCTCGGCGGTCGGTCTTGCGGATGTCTGCATCATTGTTGCGGGGGACGAGGTGTTGGTAACTACCAGGGAGGGCGCACAGGCCGTGGGTAAGCTGCCGGGGGCGGTGAACCAATGACCGCTCGCCGCTTGCCCACCCGGATGGTCGACAAGGTCTGGGGCCGCGACGTCCTGCCCGCGCCCTTCGCTGCGCCTGCCGGTCAGCGGATCGGCGAGATCTGGTTTGAGCCCCCGCCCGAGGTGCCACAGGTGCTGGTCAAATACCTCTTTACCTCAGAAAAGCTCTCGGTGCAGGTCCACCCCTCCGACGCCAATGCCCTGCCCGATGAGGCGGGCAAGGAGGAGTGCTGGCTGGTGCTCGACGCCGAGCCTGACGCGCGGTTGGCGATCGGTTTTGAGCGTGAGGTGACGGCGGCGGAGATCGCGGCGGCGGCGCTGGACGGCACCATCGAGTCGCTGCTGACCTGGCACCCGGCGCAGCCCGGCGATCTGTTCTACCTGCCCGCGGGCACGGTCCATGCCATCGGCCCGGGCCTGTCGCTGGTCGAGGTGCAGCAGGCCAGCGACACCACCTTCCGCCTCTACGACTACGGCCGCCCGCGCGAATTGCATCTGGAGCGGGCGTTGGCAGTGGCCGAGGGCGTGCCCTATGGCGCTGAGCATCGCCGCACGATTGCTGAGGGGTCCGTGTTGGTCGATGGGCCCCATTTCCGGCTCGACCGCGTTGAAGGCGTCCCGGATGCCGCGACGCTCGCTGCCTACCCGGGGGCCTTGCTGGCCTTGCCTTTGGCGGGTGTGGTCGCAGTGAAGGACGGTTCGGCGCGGGCCGAGGCCGGGGAATGTCTGGTGGCGGACAGCGTCGACAGCCTCGATTTCAGCGCCGCACAAGTGACCTTGCTGACGCGCGCGGCGTAAGTCTCACGCCCCCACCAACAGTCGCTCGATCTCGGTCATGCCATAGGGCTTGCGCAGCACCGCCTGCGCGCCGAGCCGTTCGAAGCCGCCCGCTCCCTCGGCATAGCCGGTCGCCAGCACGAAGCGCACCCCAGCCTTGCGCAGCGCCGCGGCGATGGGCTCGGAGCTCTCGCCGCCCAGATTGAAATCGATGATCGCGAAATCGGGCGGGCTGTCGGCAATCGCGGCCAAGGCCTCGGTGACGCTGCTTTCGATCCGCACCTCGGCAACACCGAGCCGCTTGAGGTTCTCCTCGGTGTCGAGCGCAATGATAATGCTGTCTTCCACCACCAGCACCTTGGCGGGTTGATCGGCAGGCGGCTGCGCACTGGCACGCGGGTGCAGCGGCGCTGCGGGCGCGCTGGTTGCGCCCGGCTCTGCCCCGGCAATGTAGCGCGCGGGCAGAACAAAATCCGCCTCCAGCCCCGCCAGCTTGAACCGCACCTCGGCGGTGCCTTGCAGATCATGCGGGATCGAGCGGGTGATGATGGTCGAGCCGAAGCCCTGCCGCGCGGGCGCTGTCACTGGCGGGCCGCCGACCTCGCGCCAGCTGATCGCGAGATCGCCAAAGGCCGTGCGCGCGAGGCTGACCGTCACGGTTCCGGCGCGAGCCGAGAGACTGCCATATTTGGCCGAATTGGTCGCCAGTTCATGCACCACCAGCGCGAGGATCGTGTAAGCCTCAGGCGTGACCAGCACGTCCTCACCCACCAGCCGGAAGCGCGCTGTGTCTGCCCCGCCATAGGGCGCGAGTTCCGCTGCGATCAGCCGCGCGAGGCTGGCCGGGCCCCAGTTCTTCGCGGTGATATTGTCGTGCGCTGCCGCCAGCGCCGCAATCCGCCCGCCAAGGATCGCGGCAAATCCCGGCACGCTCAGCGCCTCGGCCTGCGACTGCGAGACCAGCGCGCGGATCAGGCCGAGGATGTTGCGCACCCGGTGGTTGAGTTCGGCGATCAGCAGGTCCTGCTTTTCCGCAGCGCGGGCGCGTTCGCGGGTGAGGTCTTCGCTCATCCGCAGGATCACCTCGATCAGCGTGCGGCGCAGGCGCGCGGCGATCTCGCATTCTTCGGGCGTCCATTCTTCGCTGTGACCGCGCATGGTCTGGGCCCACGCGGCAAAGCTGGCGCGGGGCTGGAGGAGCTCGCCGGGGGCGGCGGCGGCTTTTTCGGGGTTGCCCGCCCAGGTGATGGTGCGCAGCGCGGGGCGGCGCCACAGCACCAGCACATCGCGCGTACCACGGGTCAGCGGAAGCGCCAGTGCGCCTGTGGCCCGCGCGGCGAAGGCGCCCGCTTCAGGCACCTGATCGGCGAGCCGCGTGGTGGCATGGGTTGCGCCGCTCATGGTGCTGGCGAGCAGCGGGGCGATGCGGCCAAATTCGGCCTCGTCCGGCGCGGCCCCGCTGGCGCGGTATTCGCCATCGGCGAGCAACGAAATGCCGTCATGCGGCACCGCCTCACTCAGCAATTCCTCGATCATCGGCAGGCTGTCTGCCAAGCTCACTCCGCCCGCCACACGCAGCAGCAGCCGGTCGTTGAGCTGGCGCGCCCGCTCGCGCAAAGCCTCGGCCTGCGCTACCAGAATCCGGTCGAGCATCAGCGAGAACGTCTGGCTCAGCAGTTCCGCCACTGTGCGCAGCGAATAGGGCGGCAGGCGCGCTTCGCGGTGGTGGCAGGAGATCATTCCCCACAGCCGATCATGCCGCACGATCGCGATGGCGAGCGACGCGCCCACACCCATGTTGCGCATGTACGCGAGGTGCATCTTGGAGTGCGACCGTAGCATGCTCATGGACAGGTCGAGCGGGGTATCGTCTGGGCCAAGCGCCGGGATGATCGGCACGGCTTCGGAGTTCATGTCGGCGATGATGCGGAAGCGGTTGCGGCGGAACAGCTCGCGCGCCTGCCGGGGGATGTCAGCCGCGGGGTAGCGCAGGCCGAGATAGGGTTCGAGCGCGTCGTGGCGATCTTCCGCGATCACTTCCCCGCTGTCATCGGGGTGGAAGCGGTAGATCATCACCCGGTCATAGCCCATCATCTGCCGCACCAGCCGCGCGGCGGTATTGCACAGGCCGGCAACGCTGGTGGTCTGTTCGAGCTGGGCAATGACAGGCACGATCAGGCTGACATGGTCGGCAAAATCGTTGCGGGCGTGGGGTTCGAACTCGATGATGGCGAGCCCGCAGGCTGTGTGCACCGCGCAGTCGAACAGGGTGCCGGTGCCGGTGAGATCAATCCCGAAGCGGCGTTCGAGCGTGTCGACCCCGGTGGGCTGCGCGAGCGCGGCGGTGAGGGTGGCATGGGCGGCAGGCGCGAGGATGGTATCGAGCGGCGTGCCGGGGGCGGGGACTTCGGCGAGCCCCAGCCACTCTGCGACATTGGCTGAGGCATGGGCCACGCGCCCGTCACGGTCGCAAGCGATCAGCCCGCCGAAGCTCTGGATCGCAGCGATGTGGTGGATCGCCTCGCGGTCACATTCCGTGAGGTTATCGGCGGTCAGGCTGTCGGGGCGCTGGTGGAGGTTCACGCGGGGACGCTTTCGGGCGCGGTCTTGGCGTGTTCGGCGACGGCGAGGAAATGGGTGAAGACGGCTGCGGCGGCCTCGGCTGCGCCTTCGGCTTCGGCAGGGGAAGCGGGGCGCTCGATCCGGGTGCGCAGGCGCTGCCAAAAGGCCATCATCGCCCCGTCGCCAAGGAACGCGGTGGGCCAGCGGCCCCCGCCGATCCGGGTGACTGCCTTGGCAATCGCCCGGTTGCCGAGCGCCGATCCCGCCAGCACCCAAGCAGCCCCGAGGGCAGTGCCTGCTTGGCGGCTGGACAGATGGAAGGGCGGGGCTGGCGCGGGGAGGGGGTGGCCGAGCGCAACCAAGTCAGCGGCCAGCAGCCCGGTTTGCGGCGGCGGGTGCAGACCCTCCGATGCGTTGGCGGCCAGCCAAGCCTCAAGCGGCACCCGGGCCGCGTGCTGGAGCGCCAGAAACCGGGCGTAATCATCCCGGCTTTGCCACCCGCTCGCCGCCTGCATTGCGGCATCGAGCAGGTCATGCGCGGCCATGGTCGCGGCGCGCAGGTGAACCCGCAGGTCTGCGGCCCCAACCGCTGCATCACTGGCAGGCGCCATGCCCCCATCCTTTCCGCCCGAATCGGCCGCAGAGCCGTTCTGCCGCGCGATCCCGAGCGTAAGGCAAATTAGGCGCTAAAATCTGTCCGATAATAATGACACAAACAGGGGGGCTTAGCAAACGCCGTTAGGCGCGATTGCTCCGTATCGGAGCGGATTTGTCAGGGCGCGAGGAGCCGCCCGCCTTCTTTCTTTACCGCGGCTTCGAGCGGGCCCCTCATCACCGAGAAGAGCAAGGGCAGGTCCATTTCGATCACCACGTCGTTATCGCGCACCTCGACGCCGCCGGGGATGGTCTGGCCCATCACGACCGCGGTGATGCTCATGCGGTCTTCGTCCGGCCAATCGGTGCTGACCTTGGCGAGACCGGGAGGGAAGAAGCCGCCGATCTCGTCCGCGTGCTTCAGCATCCGGCGGCGCACCTCTTCCTTGGTGAGATCATGGGGCAGGGTCACACGCATGGCTCAACGCTCCTGCTTGGTGGGGATCGCCGAAAAATCGGGGAGCGGCACCCCGGTATCGGGCATCCCCGCGTCTTCGAGCGCCGCTGCGCCGCCATAGCGGTATTCGAGATAGCGGCTCTTGATCGCCAGATCGTCAAGCGCGCCTTCGGCCAGCCGCCGGGTGACACGGTCAATCTCGCCCGACAGCTTCGACAGGCTCTCGGTCAGACGCTCATCGGCGGTCTTGCCGGCATGCTCTTCGCTGCGCAGCGCGGCCGGGATCTTGCGGTAATTGTCGATGGTTTCGGGGATGTACTCCCCCACCAGCTCGCGCACTTCGTCCATTGCTGGATGATCGGCGGCGACATTCGCCAGTTGCAACCCGAGCGCGTCGAGCTGCGTGCCCAACTGGTCGATGATCGCCTGTGCCGCCGGGGGCAGGGCGGGGCGCTGGGCTTCGAGCCACAGCTCGGTGCGCGCGACCATCTGCTGCGGGTTGCCGAGCTTGAGCTCGGCGCGCTTGGGGGTCTTGACCTTCGGGAAGCTTGAGAACACGCCGACCGCGATCGCCGTGCTGATGACCACCGCCATCACGCCCCAGAACCCGATCCCGTCGAGGATCGCGCCGGCAATCCCCGCTCCGATCCAGATCGTCGCCACCGCAATCGCGAGGTTGCGTAGCCGCAATATCCACGCCTTGCGCTTGGCCGCTGCCGAACCCCGGCCGATGCTGCGCGGCCCCGGCCGGTGTGTGCCGCCATCGCGCTGCACCGCGAGGCTTTGCTTCGCCTCACGCAGGATGCGGTCGCTCTCGCGGGTGCTATCGACCATTACTTATCCAGTGCCAGCAGCGACGGGGTTTGCGAGGCGACCTTGGCCTGCGCCTGTGACTGGCCCTCAGCGCGGGCGATGTAGCCCTTGGACTTCTCGACCTCGCTGGTGAGCACATTGACCGTTTGCTTCATCGATTCCAGCGCGCGCACCTTGAAATTGTCGACCTCGTCCATCGTGTCATAGATGTTCTGAAAAGCGCGTTGCAGCGTCTCCAGCGGGATCGTGCTGGCGGCGGCCTGTTCGTGGATCTGTGCGGTCTGTTCGCGCAGCAGCGTGCTCGTCGAATCGATGATGTCGCTGGTGGTCTTGTTGAGCGCGGTGATCTGCCCCAGCACCAGCCGCTGATTGGTCATCGCCTGCGCCACGGTCACCGCGGTGCGCAGCGCGCCCACGGTGGTGGTCGATGCGCGGTCGACGCCCTTGACCAGTTCGACGTTGTTCTTCTTCACGAGGTCAAGCGCAAGATAGCCCTGCACGCTCACCGCCATCTGCGTCAGCAAATCCTGCGTGCGCTGACGGACATAGAACAGCGCGCTTTCCCGCAGCGCCTTGGCCTTGGCCGGATCAGAGTTGTCGAGCTCCAGCGCTTTCGCCTCCAGCCGCTCGTCGAGCGTCTTGGCGATGTGGATCATCTGTTCGAGCTCACCCATCGCCGCCCACAGCTTCTGGCGCTCGGTATCGATCGCGGCGTTATCGAGGTGCAGCTCCTTCTTGCCGCTTTCGAGCCGCTTGAGGATTTCCGAGATATGCCCCTGCGCGGAGGTGTAGCTGTCGAAGTAATTCTTCAGCTTATTGCCGAAGGGGATAATGCCCAGCAGCTTGCGCGGGGCCGACAGCTTGCCCTTGCGGCCCGGATCAAGGTCTTCGACCGTGCGGCGCAATTCGGCCAGATCCTTGCCGACCGAGCCATCAGCATCCATCGCGCGCACCGGGCGATCGAGGAAACGGTTCGACATGGCGGAGGCGGCGCGGATCTGTTCTTGACCCATGCGGGTGATCTGATCGACCTTTTCCCCGAACTGCGGCGAATTGGCATCGACCATCACCAGCTCGTTGACGAAGGCATCGACCTTGGTGTCGAGCTTGGACTTCTGCTCGGTGGTGACCGGCACCAGCCCCACCGCCTGTTCCGGCGCGACCTGCGGCACGGGATCGGGCGGGGTGAGCGAGAACGGTGTTGCTGTCGCCGTCTGGGTTTCGGTGCTCATGCCAATTCTGCTCCCTTTGGGACGGGCCACCGCGCGCGTCCGATCTTCACTGTATTAGTGATCTAAAACACGCCTTTCAAGCGTGGGCGTATCGTATGCCAGAAAGGCGTCTCGCGTCCATCGCGCCGAGGGCCCGCGATGCGCTTTGCTTGGCAAGCCCCGCTTCGGCGGGCTATCGCTGCTGGGACTGAAGGTTTGAACAGGGGGCGCAGCGATGACCACACCTTCCGAGGCCACCGCGCCGACTGCGAACCTGCCGTGGGTGCTGGCCAGCCTGCGGCAATGGTGGATCGCGCATGTCACCGGCGAAATCGATCACACCGAAGTGATCGAGCGTCGCCGCGAGGAAAGCGCGCTGTCGCAGCATTTCCTGTTCATGACCGCGATGAGCGGGGGCATTGCGATCCTCGGCCTGCTTTTGTCCTCGCCGGCGGTGGTGATCGGGGCGATGCTGCTCTCGCCGCTGATGGGCCCGATCATGGGGCTGGGCTTTGCGCTGGCGATTGGTGATTGGGATTGGTTGAAACAGGCCTTTCGCACGTTGGCGATTGGCAGCGTGATGGCGGTGCTCTTGTGCGCGCTGCTGGTTTTCCCGTCGCCGATCCAGACTGTGACGTCTGAAATTGCGTCGCGCACCCGGCCCAATCTGTTTGATTTGTTCGTGGCGCTGTTCTCGGCGCTCGCCGGGGCCTATGCGATGATCCGGGGCAAGGAAGGCGCGATTGTCGGCGTTGCGATCGCCACTGCATTGATGCCGCCGCTGGCGGTGGTGGGGTTCGGCCTTGCAACGCTCAACTGGACGGTGTTTTCCGGCGCGCTGCTGCTGTTTGTGACCAATTTCCTGACCATCGCGCTGACCGCTTTCGGCTTGGCGCGGCTTTACGGCTTTCGGGCGCGGCTGACCAAGGGCCAGTCGCAGGCGCAGAGCTTTGCCGTGCTGGCCGTGTTTCTCGCCTTGGCAGTGCCGCTGGGCTTTTCGCTCCAGCAGATCGCGTGGGAAACCAATGCCCAGCGGATCGTGCGCGATGAACTGCGCGAAACCTTCGCGCGGCCTGCGCAGCTGGATGCGTTGGAGATCGATTTTGCCGCCAGCCCGCTCGATGTCAGCGCCATCGTGTTCACGCCCGTTATCCGCCCTGACGCCGAGACCGCTATCGCCCGGCGTCTAGTCGAGCGGCTCGGCAAGCCGGTTGAACTGACGCTGACGCAGTCCCAGACCGAGACCGGCGCGAGCGCGGCGCAGCGCGCGCAGCTTTCCGCCACCCGCGCCGCCGAGGAATCGGCGACTGCGGTGCGGATGCAGCAACTCGCCACCCGGCTGTCGCTTGCGGCGGGGGTTGAACCGAGCGAGGTGCTGATCGACCGCAACCGCCGCCGCGCGCTGGTGCGGGCCAAGCGGCTGCCGGGTGCGAACCTAGCGACCTATCGCGCGCTGGAGGCGCGGATCGCGGCGAGCGAGCCCGACTGGTCGATCGAACTCATCCCGCCGGGCGGCGCGCTGCCGGAGGCTATTCCGTTCGATGACGATGGCCCCGACGCGCAGGGCGCACAGTCGCTGGCGGTGATCGGCTGGGCAGCGGCGCGGCTGGATCGCGGCGTGGTGCTGACAGGTGATGCGACCGAGGCCGAGGCGGCTGCGGAGGCGCTGCGCAAGGCCGGGGCCGAGGTCATGCTGCGCCCCGGCGCTGGCCCACTGCGTGCAAGCTGGGCGGATGAGGGGGCTTAACGCCTAGGCCGCGAGGCTGATCGGCACGATCTCGCCTGCCAGATAGAGCTTCTTCGCCTTGGCGCGGCTGAGCTTGCCTGAGGAGGTGCGCGGCAAGGTCTTGGGCGGCACCAGTTCGACGATGCAGCTCATGCCGGTGACCGAGCGCACCTTGTCGGCGATCTGTTCGCGCAGGCGCAGGCGTTCGATCGGATCGGAGACGCGGCAATGCACCAGCACCGCTGGGGCCTCCTCGCCATTCTCCATCACAATCGCGAAGGCGGCAATGTCGCCATGGTTGAAGCCGGGCAGCTGCTCCACCGCCCACTCGATATCCTGCGGCCAGTGGTTCTTGCCGTTGATGATGATCATGTCCTTCGCCCGGCCGACGATGAACAGATAGCCATTGGCGGTGTAGCCCATGTCGCCTGTGTCGAGCCAGCCATCGACCAGACAGTCATCGGTGGCCTCGGGGTTGCGGAAATAGGAGTGCATCACCGATGGGCCGCGGCACCACACCTTGCCGATCTGGTGGTCCGCGCGGGGGTGGCCGTCCTCGCCCCGGATCGCCACTTCCATGTCAGGCAGCGGCTTGCCGCAATTGACGATCGCGCGATAGCGTGCCGGGCGCGAGATGTCGCGCGGGGCGCCGGACAGGCGCTCTTCCTCGACGAGTTCGACCCGGATTCCTTCGCCCGGCGGCATCACGGTTACCGCCAGCACCGCTTCGGCAAGGCCATAGGACGGGGTGAATGACGACGCCTTGAACCCGGCGGGCGCAAAGGCGTTGACGAAGTTCTGCATCACATCCGGACGGATCATGTCCGCGCCATTGCCTGCGATGCGCCAGCGCGACAGGTCGAAGCGATCCGCCACGTGGCTCAGGCTCGAGATTCGGCGCGCGCAGATGTCATAGCCGAAAGTGGGGGAATAGGAGATCGAGTTGCCCGGATTGCGGGTGATCATGTCGAGCCACGCCAGCGGCCGACGCGCAAAGGCATCGGGCTTGAGGTAATCGGCCGAGAACTGGTTGGCGATCAGCGACAGGAAGCAGCCGACCAGCCCCATGTCGTGATACCACGGCAGCCAGCTGACGCAGCGGTCATTGCTGCCAAGGTTCATCGACACGGCATGGCCGTAAAGGTTGTGCAGCAGCGCCCGGTGGGTGACCGCGACGCCGGTCGGGAAACGGGTCGAACCGCTCGAATATTGCAGGTAGCAGATGTCGTCGGGGCTGGCCTGGGGAAGCTCGCATTCGGGTGCGGGGCGCTGGCCGAAATCCTGCCAGCTGGTCGCCGCGCAGCCCTGGCGCGCCGCAGCCGCCTCGGCCATCTCGCTGATCTCGCCGGGATAGAGCAGGATCCTGGGATCGCAGCTCTGGAGCTGGATCGCCAGCTGATCGATGAAATTCTCCTTGCCGCCGAAGGTGGTCGGCAAGGGCAGCGGCACCGGCCAGGCGCCCACATAGATGCAGGCGCAGAACAGCGCGGCAAAATCCGGCCCCGTCTCGGCGATCAGCGCGACCCGGTCCTGCTTGCCGATCCCGGCCGCGACCAATCGCCGCGCCATCGTCAGCGCATCTTCGCGCATCGCCGAATAGGGGTAGACCCGCGTCAATTCGCCGCGCATGTCGTGAAAATTGAGGCCCTTCTTGCTGCGCGCAGCATAATCGATCGCCTCGTTAAAGGTTGCAAATTGCGCGCGGATTCGCGGCAGGTCGCAATCATTCGGCGTCGGCGTCAAAACGGCGTCGGTCATTTTTATAGCGATACCCGTCAATTGCAGCGCGGTTGAGGACCCGATCTCGCGCGCTCTGGCATAACCCTTGTGAGCCGGGCATAGTCCGGCACCCTTCAATGTTCCGCATTTGATAAGGAAAGTGGCACGAATAAGGCGAAATGGTTTCAGGTAAAGCGAATTCGTCATCTCCCGGTAGTGAAACCGGACCGGACCCTGCGCGCAAACGCCGGGGCGAGAAGCGGGCCAAGCCTCCGCTGACCGATACCACTTTGCGCGATTTGGCGCTGCATTATGCCGCCCGTTTTGCCACCACTGGCGCGCGGCTTGAAGCTTACCTTTTGCGCAAGATCAGGGAACGCGGGCTGGCCGAAGATGCGGACGGCCGCACGCTTCAGCCTGATGTTTCCGCGCTGGTCGGGCGCTTGGTGGAATTGGGCTATGTCGATGACGATGCCTATGCCCGGATGCGCGCACGTGATCTGGGGGCGCGGGGCTATGGCGGGCGGCGGGTGGATGAGGCGCTGCGTCACGCCGGGGTCGATGATGATGTGCGCCGAGCGCATGCCCCGGGCGAGGCCGCCAGCCGCCGCGCCGCCGCGCTGATGGCGCAAAAGCGGCGGCTTGGCCCATGGGCGCGGGCCGACACCGCGAGCGCCGATCCCCTCGCCGCGCGCAAGGCCCACGAAAAAGCCGTTGCAGCAATGCTGCGCGCAGGCCACCATTATGAACACGTCCGCTTCATCCTCGCCGCGCGCGGGCCGGAGGATGTGGACCAATGGCTCGGCGAGGCCGCTGACGACGAGGAAGGGATCGAACGCACATGGTAAGGTGGATGCTGGCAACCGCGGCGCTCATGGTCACAGGCTTGGCCGCCTGCTCGCCCGGCGAGGGGGCGAGCGCGCAGACCCAGGCGCCCCCCGCTCCGGTGCAGCCGGCGGCCTCGGCACGGCACCCGGTCTCGGGGCTCGAGGTGATCGATCTGGTGGTGATGCGCGGCGACAAGCGCTTGCCGTTCCGGGTCGAACTCGCCGCGAGTCCGCAGGCGCAATCGCGCGGGCTGATGTTCCGCACAGAGCTGGGCGATAACGAAGGGATGATCTTCCCCTCCGACGTGCCTGAGCCGCGCAGCTTCTGGATGAAGAACACACCGCTCTCGCTCGACATCATCTTCATCGGGCCAGACGGACGGATCACCAATATCGCGGCCGGCACGGTGCCCTACTCGCTCGATTCGATCCCCTCGTCGGGTCTTGCCAGCGCAGTGCTCGAACTGCGGGCGGGGCGGGCCAAGGAGCTGAGAATCGTGCCGGGGGACCGGGTGATCTACCGCTTGCCGCAATAGGATTTTCCTTCGTGTCCCCGCGTGTCATCGCCGTGGCCCGCGATCCGGGGCACAACTTCGCCAAGCTATCCGTGCCCGAGATTGAGATCATCGCGGGTTTCGGGGTCGCTGGCGACGCGCATGGCGGAGCGACGGTCAAGCACCGGTCTCGTGTCAGAGCGGACCCTTCGCAGCCCAATTTGCGGCAGGTGCATCTCATCCATAGCGAGTTGTTCGATGAGGTTGCCGCGATGGGCTTCCGGGTTGGGGCGGGTGAGCTTGGCGAGAACATCACCACCAGAGGGATCGATCTGCTTGGCCTGCCGCGCGATACGGTGCTGATTATCGGCGAGACCGTGCGATTGCAGGTCACAGGTTTGCGCAACCCATGCGCGCAGATCGATGCCTTTCAGCGCGGCCTGTTGCAGGCAGTGCTTGAGCGTCGTCCCAGTGGGACCGTGGTTCGCAAGTCGGGGATCATGGCCGTCGTCCTGACGGGGGGCTGGGTGCGCCCGGGCGATGGCATTGCCGCCCAGCTGCCCGCCCCGCCATTTCAACCGCTTGAGCGGGTGTAGCCCTGCTTTCGCGCGCCCGATCGCATCTTCCACCTTGGCGCTTACAGTGTAATCCGCTAGGCGGCGCAGCCATGGGAATTCTCGGAAAAATCTTCACCTGGTGGGACGGCGCGACGCTCGGTACGCAATTGTGGGCGAGCCGCGCGGGCGGTGAGCACGTCGGCACGGACGGCGCGGGTAACAAATATTACCGCGCGAAGCCGAAGGCGAGCGCCCCCAACACTGGCTCCTACACCGCCCGCGAAAAGCGCTGGGTAATCTATAACGGCGCCAATGACGCGAGCCGCGTGCCCGCCGAATGGCACGGCTGGCTGCATGGCACCTATGACGACGTGCCTGAAAGCCACCTGCCTCCGCCCAAGGTGTGGGAGGTGGATTACACCCCCAACGCCACCGGCACCGCGCAGGCCTATTTCCCGCAAGGCGCGCTCGAACGCGGGGGCAAGCGGGCGCGCGCGGTCGGCGATTACGAGGCGTGGACTCCCGGCAGCGCGGACAGCTGAGGCGGAGCGTGCGGCGTATCCGCCTTGCCTTATCGGTTGCTGGGCCGCTCGCCATGGCGCTCGTGCTGTCCGCCTGCGATGGCGCGGCGGAGCCTGAGACCGTCAAAGTCCCGCTTGACCAGCCCGTGCCCGCGGCCCGCACCGCTGCCCCAGCCAAGGATTATGGCGCGACCCCGCTCGCGGAACGGGTCGCGGTGCTGGGCCTGCTCAACAAGCGCAACAATGTCTCGCAAGAGATCAAGCTGAAGCCCGGCGAAGCCCGCGAGATCGGCCCGGTGATCATTCGCCTGTCATCATGCGAGCGCACCGCGCCTTGGGAACTGCCGCAGGAGACCGGCGCTTTCGTTCAGGTCGACATCCGCGAGCGCGGGCAGAACCAGCACAAGCGCGTGTTCTCGGGCTGGCTGTTCAAGGAATCGCCGAGCCTCAATGTGGTCGAGCACCCGATCTACGACGTCTGGGTCAAGGATTGCACGATGCGCTTCCCGGGCGAGGAAGGCCCGGCAGCGCCCTCGGCTTCGCCTTCGGGCGCGCCTGCGCCTCGCCCAGCGGCTACGCCGACGCCCGCCCCGAGCGCGGCCCCTGCGCCAGCTCCCGCCGCCACGCCTGACGCATAGGCACCGCCCTCGCTGAAGCTGCGCCAGGTCGTGCCAAGACTGGTGCGCGGCTGGCCATGCGCTTTCGCCACGAGGCCCCGGTAATCCGCCTGCGACAACTCGGTCGCGCCCATCGAGCGAAGATGCTCGGTCATGAACTGGCAATCGAGCAGCGCAAAGCCCGCCTTTCGCAGCATCGCGACCAGCCATGTGAGCGCGACCTTGCTGGCATCGGGCACCCGGCTGAACATGCTCTCGCCGCAGAACACCCGGTCGAACGAGACGCCGTAAAGCCCGCCCACGAGCTGCAGATGCCCGCCTGGGACCATCGTCCAGCATTCAACGGAATGCGCGTGGCCAGCCCGCTGGAGGCCAATATAGCTCTGCACGATCCGCTCGCTGATCCAGGTTTCGGGATGATCGGGGCGCGGTTCGGCGCAAGCGCGGATCACGGCTTCGAAAGCACGGTCGACCGTGACCGTAAAGCGGTCCGCGCGCAGCACCTTGCGCAAGCTCTTCGAGACATGCAGGCCATCGAGCGGAATGATCGCCCGCTCGCGCGGTTCAACCCAGAACACCTCCGCATCGTCGCGCCGGTCGGCCATCGGGAAGATCCCGCTGCGATAGGCAAGCAGCAGGGTTTCAACCGGGATCGGAGGGCGGATCGGCGCGTGCATGGTTGCGCTGCACAATACAGGCGGCAAAGAGGATTGCCTATCCCCCGCGCCTCCGATAAAGGCCTGCGCTCCAACGCGCTGCAGGGGTGTAGCTCAGCTGGTAGAGCATCGGTCTCCAAAACCGAGGGCCACGGGTTCGAATCCTGTCACCCCTGCCATTTCCTGTCTGAGTCGGCTCGCTTGTCATCCCAGCGCTCGATGCGTGCTAGGCATTGCTTTGTCAGATATTAGGCAGGGATAGGAAACTCGCTTGTCTCTCAGTAACTTCGCGGTAATCTGCCATTCAAACTTTGGCAGGGGCATATCATGGACTTGGAAACGGCGGTCGCTGAGCTTTCGAAAAAAGTTAAAGATCACAAGGATATTTTGCTGACCGAAGAGGCCGCGAAGACGGCGCTGGTCATGCCATTTCTTCAGTCTCTCGGATACAATGTCTTCAACCCGGCAGAGGTCGTGCCTGAGTTCACTTGCGACGTTGGGACCAAGAAAGGTGAGAAGGTCGATTACGCGATTTGTAATGGCGACAAAGTCGAGATGCTTATTGAGTGTAAGCCTGCCAACTCTGACCTGAACATAAACCACGCGTCACAGCTATTTAGGTATTTTTCAGTTACAGCATCTCGGGTTGCTGTCCTTACGAATGGAGTGGTCTACAAGTTCTTTTCTGACGTTGAGGTTCCCAATGTCATGGACAACAAGCCCTTTTTTGTTCTTGATCTTGAGGCTGTCAAAAAACAAGACATCCGGACGCTGGCGGGATTTGCAAAAGGAACCTTTGACATTGACCAGATCGTCAAAGAGGCGAGTAAGCTCAAATTGCAGTCGCTCGTTCATCAGGAACTTCAGAATGAATTCGCTGACCCCACGGACGAACTCGTAAGGCTGATCGGAAAGCGTGTCCACGGGGGCATGATGACAGCGGCAGTAAAGGAGACCTTTAAGTCGCTTATCATCAATTCATTCCAAACATTGATCCGAGATGGCGTAAATGATCGGCTCACCTCGGCTCTGTCGGTCACCGAGCCTCCGGAAGCTGCTCAAGTCTCAAGTCAAGATGATGGAACTGACGTTGTTGAGACGACCGAAGATGAGATGATGGGGTTCAATATCATCCGCGCAATCGCCGCTCAAAGTGTTGATATTGAGAGGGTCACAATGCGGGATTCGAAGAGCTACTGCGCGATTTTGCTCGATGACAATAATCGGAAAACGATTGCGCGTCTGTGGTTTAACAGTCCGAAGGCCCGCTATCTTGGCACGTTTCTGGGCAAAGAAGAAACCCGCGTCAGCGTCGTTGGGCCAACAGACATCTTCAAGCACAGCCAGGCTATCCTTACCCGCATTAAGGAACTGACCGAAGCGGGATGACCGCGGCTCCGGTGCTTTGGCTTCGTTCCTGACCCCAATCCCTAGCCCTCCGTTCACCCTACCGTAAGCCGAAGCGTGTATTCCTGTCGACGAACTGAGTGATCGTCAGCACAGGAGATCCGAAGATGAGCGCCTACACCTTCCGTTCCTCGCGCCCTGATCAATGGGTCAGCCCCCGCCCGACCCGCGATCCGGCGCGCGGCCGTGCGATCCATGGCCCGCTGCAGCCGATGCAACAGCCCGGCCTGCTCGCGCGCCTGTTCCAGCAGCGCTGATCTCCCGCGGGCCGGGGCCGCAATCGCCGCCCCCGCCTTCCAAGCAATCTTGCATTTGCCCGTCGCCCGGCGTAAAGCCCCCATCGTCTTTTCCGACATCGACAGAAAATCCAGCCCCTCCGGTGACCTTGTCCCGGGCGGCGCGGCCCCCTACCTGAAAGCCGGTTGGGAAAGACGTGAAGCACATTGCGAAGGAACAGGGCTGACATGGCCGAGCAGAAGAGCGCCCCAAAAGCCGGCGGCGAAGAACCCAAGCGCAAGACCTCGGTTGGCGACTTCGTCAATCAGGTGCGCGCCGAGACGAGCAAGATCGTCTGGCCGACTCGCGACGAGACGGTGCGCACGGCGATCTTCGTGTTCATCTTCATGCTCATCCTCTCGCTGTTCTTCCTCGCCATCGACAGCACGTTCGGCATGATCGTGCGCGCTGTGATCGGCCTGCTGCAATAGGGCTGCGGGGCTGCGTGCCCTCGTTCAACCCAACCCATTCTCAAGGATTTCCCATGGCTCGCTGGTACATCATTCACGCCTATTCCGGTTTCGAGAACAAGGTGCGCGACGCGATCATTTCCGAAGCCGAGCGGCTCGGCCTCAGCGAAGGCGTCGAGGAAGTGCAAGTTCCCACCGAAACCATCACCGAAGTAAAGCGCGGCAAGAAGGTGCAGGTCGAACGCAAGTTCATGCCCGGCTACGTGCTGGCCAAGCTCAACATGACCGATGATGTCTATCACCTCGTGAAGAACACGCCGAAGGTGACCGGCTTCCTCGGCTCGGGCAACAAGCCGCAGCCGATCAGCGAGAAAGAAGCCGCTCGCTATTTCGGCGGCGTGGCCGAAGCGCAGGCGACCCCCAAGCGCGACATCAGCGTCGATTACGAGATCGGGGATTCGGTCAAGGTGCTCGAAGGCCCGTTCGCGAGCTTCAACGGGATCGTCGAGGAACTCGATTTCGACAAGGCCAAGGTCAAGGTCAGCGTCTCGATCTTCGGCCGCGGCACCCCGGTCGAGCTCGATTTCGAGCATGTGGAGCTCGCCAAGTAAAAACCCGCCCCGGCATCTGCCAGCGCAAGCGCCGCTACGCCTCCCGCGCGGAGGCGGATGCGGCGGCCTTGCGGGCTGAGGCACCTTTACGCACCTACAAGTGCGCGCTGTGCCACCAATTCCACCTCACCAGCCGCACCAAGGGCCTGCGGGCCCCGCGCGTCGTGGATGAGCGGTCCTGATGTCACCCCGCCTTTCGGGGGCGGCAAAAAATCCAACCTTACCGTCGCCCCGTGCTTGACACGGGGCTTGGCTTTTCTTTCCGCGCTCTTGCGGTGATAATCGGAGCATGGCGCAAGGCGGATGGCTTTACATCATGGCGAACCGCTTTCGCGGCGGGATGTATGTCGGTGTGACCGCCGATGCCATTCGCCGCGTCCATCAGCACCGCGAAGGGCAAGGCTCGCAGCATGTCCGCGACTTCGGCAAGCGGCGTCTGGTTTATGTCGAGCGCCACGCAACGATCGAGGGCGCGATTGCCCGCGAAAAGCTGGTCAAGAAGTGGCGGCGCGAATGGAAGTTCGCCCTGATTGAGGAGGATAATCCCGATTGGCGCGATCTGTGGGATCAGTGGTTTCAAGCCGACCCGCCGCAGAAGTAGCCAAGCCCCGTGTCAAGCACGGGGCGACGAAGGAGGGGAGTGGCCGCTTTGAGGCCGTTTGCTGAATGGCAGTTTTGGTGTTTTCCCGCCTCCCGGTTCAGCGAATGGCGGCGACAAAGTCGGCCCAGCCCGCAGGGATGGGCTCGCCCCTTACTCTTTTGATTTGAATCGCCTGCATCATGCTCTCGGACGCACCTTCAAGGTTTTCCTGCCGCAGCAAGATTGCAAGATTGGCCATGCTCTGCGCATCATTGGCATCTTGAGCGACAACCTCGCGGAGCCGGGTGATCGCAAGCGCAGCATTACCCCGGTCTAGCGCAAGATTGACAAGGCTGCGCCGAGCGCTTTGGGCTTCTACTTCGGGCAATGCCGTTGTGGATAGCATACGGAGCAGAGCCTCTTCCCGCAGGCCGGCATCGGCTGTCGTTTGCCCAAGTGCGAATAGCTTCTCGGCTGCAACCAAACGTTCGACTGCGGAAAACTGGCTAGAGGCATTCAGATGGCGATAAAACGAGATGGCCGACGTGCTATCGTTGCGCTGCAAGGCAGTCTCCGCATCGACCAGCAGGCAAGCTGCCTCCTTCCCGATGGCAGGATCATCACTGCGGCATTGGCTGACCTTACGTTTGTTGACCCGGTTTTGAACACTCAGTGGGTCAACCCCGGAAGTGACTGAAAGCGCGGCGACCGGCGTGTTGCTGGCAATGGCGCCTGCTTGCAAAATCGGTTAGCGAGCAATCCTCGAGCCGACCACCACGGTGCGCTGCCCCTCCGCGCTACCTTCCCTCTCACCACTGACAATGATCGGCTGCTCATTTGCGCCAATCACGGGGTCTATCTGGAGGTCGGTAGGCTCAGATGGTTGCGATGCAATGACCAGAATGCCCAGGAGCAACAGCACGCCCATTGATCTACCTCCCTTTGACATCACCCAAACGTTTGCAAAATTCCCCGAGGAAGCTTTACAATACAACGGCCTATAGGATCAGTCCTAGGTCGGCAAGCCTCATGTCCAGTAAGGGGTCGCTTGCAGAACGGCTGCTTTTCGCCGCAAGCGCATTAGCGGCCCTCTCACCACCCGTTCAGCCAGCGCCTGTCGGTTTCGGTTGATTTTTCCCGGCCATCCGCCTAACCGCGCGCCTTCGCTGGCCTCAGGGCTCAAGCGATTCCGTGCGGGAGCCCGGGCCGTGCACTGGCCGGGGCGCTGGACCGCTTAACATGAGCCGCCTTGGAAACAGCGCGGCAACAGTGCGACAGGAGTATGGCCCATGGCCAAGAAAATTGAAGGCTATATCAAGCTGCAGGTGCCCGCGGGCTCTGCCACCCCCTCGCCGCCGATCGGCCCTGCGCTGGGTCAGCGCGGCGTGAACATCATGGAATTCTGCAAGGCGTTCAACGCCGCCACGCAGGAAATGGAAAAGGGTATGCCGATCCCGACCGTGATCACGGTTTACGGCGATCGCTCGTTCACCTTCGTCACCAAGACCGCGCCCGCGACCTACTTCATCAAGAAGGCCGCGAACCTCAAGTCGGGCTCGAAGGAGCCGGGCAAGATTTCGGCTGGCACCATCAAGAGCTCGCAGATCCGCGAGATCGCCGAAGCCAAGATGGTCGATCTCAACGCAAACGACATTGATCAGGCGATGAAGATCATCGCCGGTAGCGCCCGCTCGATGGGCTTCGAAGTGGTGGAGGGCTAAGCACATGACCAAGATCACCAAGAAGGCCAAGGTGCTGGCCAGCCTCGACCGCGAAAAGCTCTACACCGTTGAAGAAGCGCTCGCCACGCTGCGCCAGTTCAAGGGCAAGTTCGACGAGACTGTCGAAGTCGCCATGAACCTCGGCGTCGATCCGCGTCACGCTGATCAGATGGTGCGCGGCATGGTGTCGCTGCCCTCGGGCACCGGCAAGGACGTGCGCGTCGCGGTGTTCGCGCGCGGCGACAATGCCGACAAGGCGCTGGCTGCCGGGGCTGACAAAGTCGGCGCGGAAGACCTGATGGAAGACATGATGGCGGGTAACCTCGATTATGACCGCGTCATCGCCTCGCCCGACATGATGGGTGTGGTCGGCCGTCTGGGCAAGATCCTCGGCCCCAAGGGCCTGATGCCGAACCCGAAGCTGGGCACCGTGACCCCCAACGTCGCTCAGGCGGTGAAGGACGCGAAGGCCGGTCAGGTCGAGTTCCGCGTGGAAAAGCAGGGCATCATCCACTCCGGTATCGGCAAGCTGAGCTTCTCGGATGACGCGCTGAAGGCGAACTTCAAGGCGCTGACCGAGGCCGTGGTGAAGTCCAAGCCGAGCGGCGCCAAGGGCAAGTATGTCCGCAAGGTCACCGTGACCTCGTCGATGGGTCCGGGCCTGAAGGTCGACCTGTCGGAAGTCGAAGGCGCGTAAATCCGCCGCGCCTGCACCAGCGGGCGGACATGAGAAAATCAGGGGCCGGGGGCGATGCGCTTCCGGCCCCTTTTTCCTGCGTCGTACGTCATTGGCACCACTTGCTTTTCCGCTCGTGCGCACCATCTTGATAGGAGCGGCGCAGCGCCCTCCTCCCCCAGGCTGCGCGCATTCATCAAGAGGTCGTCAATGCCCGTTTCGAACGATAATGGTGGCGCGTGGCGCGATCCCAAGTGGATCGTCAGCGCCTGCGCGCTCGCCGCTTTCGGCTTGATCCTGAATTATGATCTGCGGCTTGGTATCGCGGCCGGAATTGTGCTGGGCGTGATCGTCGCGGTCTGGCTGTATATTGCCCTGCGCTATGGTTCGCTCAGCGGCGGGCCCGCGTCAGGGCGCAATGGTGTGGTGGTGGGCGTGCGCGCGCAGATCAACAATCGCCGCTTGGCGACGCTGCGCGCGGCGGAGCAGGCCGCCTCAGGTCCGCAGAAGCGTCCGGAGCCGCCCCAGCGCCCCTGACCGCTCGGCAAGGGCCTTGGCCTGCGCGACGCTGGCATCAAATCCGGCCCGCGCGCCGAGCAGGGTGCGGTTCGCCAGCGTCGGCTCCAGCAGCACAAGCGTTGAGCAGGCGGCATGGCCCGTGCCGAACAGCTCCTTGTGCGCCCCATCGCCCTCTGTGAAATCGAACCAGCGGTAACGCTGTTCGGCAAACAGCCGTTCGAGCGCGTCCATCTGGAGCACTGTTCCGGGGGAGAGCCGCGCGAAGGCTGGATCATAGCCGAGATGCGCGTACACGAGCGTCTCGCCCGCCACCGGGAGCGCGAGATAGGCCACCGCTTCTCGGCCCGCGTGGAGCAGGAACGCGCGCATCTGGTCCGCTTCGGCCGCCGCCAGCATCGCCCGGCGCGCGTCGGGCCCATCAGGCAAGCCCGCCCCCAGCAGCCGCGCCTGATAGGTCTTGGCCGACAGCGGAAGCGCTGCGGCAAGGAAGGCCTCGATCTCGGCGGGGGTTCGATGTTCGCTGACGGTGTATCCGCCCACCTCCTCCGCCAGCTTCTTGACCTTGCGGCGCAGGGTTGAACGGGTCTTGCCTGAAAACTGCGCCATGTAATCGGCAAAGCTCTGGCGCATGTCGATGTAGTGGCGGCGGTAATCCTGACGCCCTCCGGCGAGGTAGCCCGGATATTCCGCCACGACCTCAGCCAGCCGCGCAGTCGGGGCCGAGAGCACCCGCACCCCGTCGCGGCCCGGCGAGGGGGCAACGGGCAGCGCGCCGGTGAGGATCTCGGCGAGCGAAAAGCTCCAGTCATTGAGTTGGCGCGGCACCGCGAGCAACCGGCGCGATCCAGCGGTAAAGTCAATCGACGCGATCTGCCCCATCGGCCCCTCCCCGCGCTAAAGCGCGCCGAAGAGCGTGTTGGAGACGAATTGCTCGGCCAGCCGCTGCCCGGTGCGGATCGCGCTTGCAGGCAGAGGTTCGTGGTCGCGCCCTGTCAGTCTCACGGTCGGCGGAGTGCGGGCATAGCACCCAGTCTCGACCCCGCGCATCATTGCTAGCGTGCGGATCAGGCTGCCAAAGCGGCTGCGCACGATCCGGTTGACCGCCAGCTTACGGCGGTTGATCAGTTCGAACGAGTGGCTCACCAGCGTGAAGCTGCTGCGGCCAATATCGCGCGCGTGGCGGATCGCGGCGAGCATTTCCGCCAGAGTCAGCGCGGTGATCTGGGCATGACGCTGACCTCCGCCGACCGCGCCGATGCTGCCTGCGGGTACCTCGATCACCCCCATATGCCCGACCGGATCGCGGTCATCCGGGCCAAGGCTGATGCGGCAGACGCCATCGCTGATCGCCGGGCAATGGCTCGAATCATAGGCGATGCCGATCTGTGCCAGCGCGCGCAAGGTATCGTCATTGGCGCCATAATTGCCCGCCCGGAACGCGATCGGCGCAGGGGCGCCGGCAGCGATCAGGGTGTCCCGGGCAAAGCTGAGCAGCTCGCATTGCTCCTCGAACGGGAAGTCGGCGATGTTCTTGCCTGTGCGCCCTGAAGCGAGCGGGTTGGCGCTGCCCGCCAAGGCGAGCCATTCGGTGTGGCAATGCAGCTGCACGTCCTGCCCGGCTTCAAGGATCGGCGCGACAATGTCCTCGATCGCCGCGACGCCCCACACCAGCGCGGGCATCGGGTCAACGAAGAACACCGCTCTCTGCCCGTATCGGTTCAGCAATTCGAGCTTGTGGGTGATCCCCGCCGGGCCGTCTGGCGTGAGGCAGGCGATGGACCGCGCGAAGTTTTCAGCGCGGTCAGCCGCCGATGGCCCATTATAAAGCCCCGAAGAATACTCGGTGTCGATGGTAATGAACACGCGGGTCATGACCATCACGGCTCTAGCGCCAAAGGGTTAAGGCGAGGTGATGGTGTCTCTTGGCTTGCCGGGAAGGGTCAGATGCCGCCGAGGGTGGGCGCGTGTCCGCCCGCCACGAGCCCCGCCACCAGGCTATCGCAGCAAGCCTTCAAATCGTCTGCACTGACCGACCGGACCACGAAATTCGCGCCCACTCGCCCTTCGCGGAAGAAGGGGTAGGAGCCGATCTGGCAGGTGGCATGGGCGGCTTCGGTGGTGCGCAGCAGGTCGGCAACCTCGCTCTCGGCGACCCAGCAGCCGATGGTCTCGGACAGCAGCGGCGCGCCGCCTTCGAGCTGGCCGGTGAGCGCATCGAGCATGCCTGCGGTGATGTGTGGCACGCCCGCCATCAGGAACAGGTTGCCGCGGCGGATACCCGGCGCGCCCGACATGCGGTTGGGGATCAGCTCCGAACCCTCGGGCACCCGCGCCATCCTGAGGCGCCCTTCATTAAGGCCTCCGCGGGTTTCGTAATAGCGTTCCAACAGCGCGCGCGCTTCGGGATGGATCACGACCGGCACGCCGAGCGCGGCGGCAACCGCATCGACGGTGATGTCGTCATGCGTCGGCCCGATCCCGCCAGTGGTGAAGAGGTAATCATAGGCAGCACTGAGTGCGTTGACCGCCTCGACGATGCGCGCCTCGACATCGGGCACAACGCGCACTTCGGCGAGGCGAATGCCCTGCACTTGCAGCCAGCTTGCCACCTGCGCGATGTTCTTGTCCTGCGTGCGGCCGGAAAGGATTTCATCGCCGATGACGATAAGCCCGGCGGTCCAGATCTTGTCGGGAGAGGTCATGGGAAATGGTTAGGCGAAGCGGGGCGTAATCGGAAGAGATTCCTCGCCCACTTGCGCCCTTACTCCGCCGCCTCCAGCTGTTCCTCGCCGCGCTGCGCATTGGCGCCCGCATTGGAAAAGGTCAGGATGCCGTCGGTCAGCGGATCATCCTTCATCCGCTTGCGATCGACGACATATTCCTGATTGAGCCGCCAGGGATAGCTCACCGAATTCCTTGGCATGATATGCTTGCCGCGCTGGATATAGCCGGAGGAGAAATCGAAGATGTCATCCTCGACAATGGCCGCCTCGCCTTCGGGCGTCAGCACGGGGGTGGCGATGGTTGAGCCGGTCTTTCTCATGTGTTCCAGCACGCGGCAGACATAATCCGAATTGATGTCGGCGCGCAGGGTCCAGCTGGCGTTCAAATAACCGAACACCACCGCAAGGTTAGGCAGGTTCGAGAACATGCAGCCCTTGTAATAGAACCGCTCGTTGAACTTCACCGGTTCGCCGTCCACGCGCACGTCGATCTTGCCCGCCACCGCCATTTTCAGGCCGGTTGCCGTCACCACAATGTCGGCGGGGAGGAACTGGCCATCGGTCAGGCGCACGCCGCCCTTTTCGAACTTGGCGATATGGCCGGTGACGACGCTGGCCTTGCCGGCCTTCATCGCGGTGAACAGGTCGTGATCCGGCACCAGACACAGCCGCTGGTCCCACGGGTTGTAGGGCGGCGTGAAGCTCGCCTTGTCGAAATCCGGGCCCAGCGCCTCTTCGATCTTCTTGTGGAGTGTTGCCTTCACCTTTTCCGGCTTTTCGCGCGCGGTCTTGAAGGCAATGTCCTGGAACTTGATGTTTTTCCAGCGGGTGATCCGGTAGGCGAGATTTTCAGGCAGGATCGTCCGCAGGAAATTCGCCACAGCATCCTTGGCGGGGCGCGCGAACATCCAGGTCGGCGTGCGTTGGAGCATGGTGACGTGCGCCGCCTTGTGCGCCATCGACGGCACGATGGTGACCGCCGTCGCGCCCGATCCGATCACCACCACGTTCTTGCCCGCGTAATCGAGGTTATCGGGCCAGAATTGCGGGTGGATCACCTGACCTTCGAACTCGCCGAAGTCGAAGCCGGGATCATAGGGCTCGTCGTAATCGTAATAGCCTGCGCCCAGATACAGGAAATTCGCAGTCATGTGGGTGCGCGAGCCATCGGCCCTTTCCAGCTCGACATGCCAGCGCGCGTCATCGTGGCGGAAATCGGCGCTCACCACCTTGTGGCCGAAGCGGATGTGCTGGCGGATGCCGCGCTCATCAACGATCCGGTCGAGATATTCGAGGATCGCGGGCGCATCAGCGATGCTCTTTTCGTGGCGCCACGGTTCGAAATCAAAGCCAAGCGTATGCATGTCGCTGTCCGAGCGGATGCCGGGATAGCGGAACAGATCCCACGTCCCGCCGAGATTGTCGCGCCGTTCGACGATCGCATAGCTGTGATGCGGCGCCTTCATATGCATGTGCGCGGCCATGCCGATGCCGGAAATCCCGGCCCCCACGATCAGCACGTCAAAATCTGGCGGTGTGGCAAGCATGATGGGTCTCTCTTCCCTTGTTGACACCAATGTAATCACAGCCCCCGCGCAAAAGCGAGTCTTGAATGGCAATCTGCAACTGAGTTTGGGATGACGCGCCGCACCTGAGGCGCTAGGCGCTCGGCCATGAAACAGATGCTCCGCCTGTCCGCCTGCCTGCTCGCCATCGCCGCCGCTGCCCCGCTCGCAGCGCAGGACGAGCCTGTGCGCAAAGAGGATGAGCCAGCCCGCGAGATCATCGTCACCGGACGAGGGCTTGATCCGGCTTTGTCCTCCGGGATCTACGCCACCACCACGCTCGAACGCGATGTGATCATCGCCAGCCCCTCGGGCCGGATCGAGGACGTGCTGCGCGGCGTCGCGGGCTTCCAGCAGTTCCGTCGCTCTGACAGCCGTTCATCGAACCCGAGCGCGCAAGGGGTCACCCTGCGGGCGATTGGCGGGAATGCCACCAGCCGCGCACTGGTGCTGCTCGATGGGGTGCCGGTAGCGGACCCCTTCTTCGGCTATATCCCCCTGTCCGCCATCGCGCCCGAGACGCTGGGCAGCGTGCGCGTGACGCGCGGGGGCGGGTCGGGGC